>JADJIS010000002.1:600000-1200000 GCA_016706865.1 Bacteroidota bacterium
TGCAATGTTGAGTGATGCTATTATTACGCTGAGTAGTTTAAATGTGATAGCAGGTGAGCTCGATGCTTAATAATTGATAATTGACAATTGATAATTGACAATTGAGCCCAATTTTAATTTGTCGATTAATATTAATTTTATAAGTATGAAATGCAAATTCATATTTCTTTATTTCTCCATAATCATTATAAATATTTCCTGTACCCCGTCAGGATCCAAGCCGCGTCAAGATCAGAATTTACTGTTTGATGCATTTACCGAAAGATTTATGGATGCATTTATGAAGCAGCATCCGGGGTATGCCATATTTGAGGCCTATCCTTTATATAACGATACATTAATAATTCCTACCGAAAAATCTTTTAATTCAGAAATAATCTGGCTGAACAATTATCTCGATTCACTTGATACCTATTCATTCGATCAACTGAATATGCAGAATAAGATTTCCTATCGAGTGCTGGAAAATGAATTAAAAAAACAGAAATGGCAAATCGATACTTTTAAAGATTACGAATGGGATCCGTCACAATATAATATTGGATGGGATGTTTATGATCTGCTGACAAGAACATCACTTACCTTAGATGCAAGATTAAAAATATTGTCAAAATACCTGGTAAATGCTGCGGAATTTTATGATGCAACCATTAATGTATTACATAATCCTGTAAAGGAGCATACTTTGATAGGATTGCAACAAAATGAAGGTAGTATTGAAATATTTGAATTCATGTTAAATGATTCCATTCAGAAAAGCACTTTGCCATCTGCGGAAAAAGAGGTGCTATTAAAAAGGTCGGGGGAATCGGTGGCAGCTATAAAAAAGTATATCAGTTATTTGCATTCAATGCTTGATGATAGCAGTTTTGTTTTTCGAAGTTATAGAATTGGAGAAGAATTATTTGATCAAAAATTTTCCTATGAGGTAAATTCTGAATTATCTGCAAAAGAAATTTATAATAAAGCTGAAGCGGCAAGATTAAGTTATTACGAAAAAATGTATTCCCTTACCCAAAAACTTTGGCCAAAATATTTTAACAATAATTTAATTCCTTCAGATACTTTAATGGCGATAAAACAAATGATAGATGCGGTATCTCTGCAACATGCAAAACCGGAAGATCTTATTGATACCTTGCATCAACATATTAAAAACCTTAAAGCTTTTATAGTTAATAAAAATTTATTTGATTTTGATATTAATGCACAAGTGAATGTACGGGTAATGCCTGCTTTTGCTTCCGGAGTAACCATTGCATCTGCAAGTTTTCCGCCTGTGTTTGAAAAAGATGGCATTGCGTATTATAATATTTCTGATATCTCAAAATTACCGAAGGAGGAAACCGAAAGTATATTAAAAGAATATAATAACTATTCTCTGCAGATACTTTCCATTCATGAAGGAATTCCGGGGCATTGTCTTCAGGGTATTTATAATAAAAAACATTCCTCTGAAATATTAATTTCTGTTTTTGGAAACGGAGCCATGATAGAAGGTTGGGCAAATTATTGTCACCGCATGATGCTCGAAAACGGATGGGGAAATAATTCGGATGAGATGTGGCTTATGTTCTATAAATCCGCTTTACGTGAATGTTCCAATGTGTTAATTGATTATGGTATTCACTGCCTTCAGTTTTCAGAAGAAGATGTATACGACCTGCTTGTGCATAAAGCCTTTCAGGAAGAAGCGCAGGTGAAGGAAAAATACAATAGAGCCAAAGTAACGCAGGTGCAACTTTATACCTATTTTACCGGTGTAACTGAGATAGAGTCGCTGCTTGCTGAATATAAACATCAGGAGGGCGATAATTTTCAGTTAAAAAATTTTCATGAGCAATTTCTAAGTTACGGAAGTGCTCCGGTAAAATTTATCAGGGAAATAATGTTGAATGAATAAGTATTGCAGTTTGACTCATTCTGTATTCCTTCATTCTTTCATTCTTTAATTCCTTCATTCATTTATCTCACTGGTTTTGCTTAATTTTGTGCTACATTTTATGACTTTTTTACCGCAATCGTTATGACCGATTTACAGCACCCTGAGTTCTCCATTACATCCATGCAGGAAGTTTCCCGCATTCTGAGTCATTATCCGGAGGATAAACAAAAATCCGCTTTGCTTCCAATTTTACATATTGCCCAAAAAGAATTTGGCGGATGGCTGAGCTCTGAAACGATGGATTACGTTGCGCGTTTATTGCATATTCAACCGATAGAAGTGTATGAAGTAGCAACTTTTTACAGCATGTATAATATGCAACCTGTTGGAAAGATCTTAATTGAAGTTTGCCAAACAGGACCATGTTGTTTGAATGGTGCAGAAAAAATGATTTCCTACCTGGAAAAGAAATTAAGGATCAAAGTTGGAGAAACAACTCCCGATAAAATGTTTACCATTAAAACAGTGGAATGTTTAGGTGCCTGCGGATATGCACCGATGTTTCAAATAGGCGAAACCTATTATGAACATTTAACAGAAGAAAAGATCGATACGATTTTAGAGCGTTTAAAAAATGAAAAAAACGCGGAGACGCAAAATTGAAAAATTAAATATCTCAATCGGTAATAAATAAACCATGAGCAGAAAATTATTATTAGAACATCTCGACAAACCGAATATTAATACCATCGATGGTTATATTCAGCATGGTGGATACAGGTCATTGGAAAAAGCAATAAAAAAAATGACTCCGGATGAAGTTACCGAGGAAGTAAAAAAATCGGGACTACGTGGTCGTGGAGGAGCGGGATTTGCAACAGGATTAAAGTGGAGTTTTTTGGATAAATCAACCGATAAACCTCGATACTTATTATGTAACGCAGATGAAAGTGAACCGGGAACTTTTAAAGACAGATTATTAATGGAAAAAATTCCTCATTTATTAATTGAGGGAATGATAGTTTCCAGTTATGCATTGGGTTGCAGAACGAGTTACATTTATATACGCGGTGAATATATGTTCATTTTGCGCATTTTAGAAAAGGCAATTGCAGAAGCATATGCAAAAGGTTTTTTAGGAAATAATATTTTGGGTTCAGGGTATTCACTCGATCTATATGTTCACCCGGGAGCAGGAGCATATATCTGCGGAGAAGAAACCGCATTGATAGAATCGCTGGAAGGTAAAAGAGGAAATCCGAGAATTAAACCTCCGTTCCCTGCAATTTCGGGTTTATGGAATTGCCCAACAATTGTAAATAACGTAGAGAGTATTGCAGCAGTTGTTCCAATTATTAATGATGGAGGCGATGAATATGCAAAGATCGGAATAGGAAAATCAACCGGAACAAAATTGATTTCTGCATCAGGTAATATTAATAAACCCGGAGTATTTGAAATTGATCTCGGTTTACCTGTGGAAGAATTTATTTACAGCGATGAATATTGTGGGGGAATAAAAAATAATCTCGAATTAAAAGCATGTGTTCCCGGCGGATCTTCAGTGCCAATTTTGCCTAAACATTTATTATTAAAAATGAGTGATGGAAACCCTCGTTTAATGACCTATGAAAGTTTAAGTGAAGGAGGATTTGCTACAGGATCCATGTTGGGCTCCGGCGGATTTATTGTTTATGATGAAAAACAATGTATCGTTCGCAACACCTGGAATTTTACGCGTTTTTATCACCACGAAAGTTGCGGACAATGTTCACCTTGCCGAGAAGGAACGGGTTGGATGGAACGTGTGCTGCACAATATTGAATATGGTCACGGTAAAATGGAAGACATAGATCTTTTATGGGATATACAGCGCAAAATTGAAGGAAATACTATTTGTCCTTTAGGTGACGCCGCCGCTTGGCCGGTAGCTGCAGCCATTCGCCATTTCCGCCACGAATTTGAATACCATGTTAAATATCCGAACCGCGTTATGGATGAGGATCATGTGTATCAACCGGAGATGAAAATGCAGTCTGTTTAGATTTTTGTTACCAATTTGGTAACTATTTGCTATATTTACACTCAATTGAGAATATTTTCAAGAAGTACATTAAGGGATTTTTGGGAGACACATCCTGATAGTCAGATTGCTTTAGCTGATTGGTTCAATCAGGTGAAGAATGCGGAATGGAATAATCTTAATGAAATAATTCATCAATTTTCAAATGTAAGTCTCTTAAAGAACAATCGGGTTGTTTTTAATATAAAAGGTAATAAATATCGTTTAATAGTTTGGGTTGAATTAGAGAGAAAACATGTATTTGTTAAATTTATCGGCACACATGCAGATTATGATAAAATTGACGCAAACAAAATTTAATTATCATGAACATTAAAGCAATTAAAACAAAAAAGGATTATGAAGAAGCTCTGAAGAGGTTGGAGGAAATATTTTTTGCAAAACCAGGAACCAAAGATGGAGATGAAGCAGAAGTTTTGGGGATATTAATTGATAATTATGAAGAACTACATTTTCCAATTGATGTTCCGGACCCAATTGAAGTGATCAAACTAAGAATGTTGGAAAAGGGAATGAACCAAAATGATCTTGCTGAAATAATAGGACATAAAACCAGAGTCAGTGAGATCTTAAATAAAAAAAGAAAATTAAATTTGGATATGATTCGAAATCTGCATGAAAAATTAAATATTTCTTATGAAACACTTTTAAAAGAGTATAAATTAAATATATAGTTTAGTATAACTTTTTCACCAGTAATTTTTCTGTGTGAAATATTTTTTATCGTATACACCCTTTCCGCAACATCTGCATATACAACAATCCCTTCTGTTCAGCGAAATAAATATTGTTCTGAGGAATTTTTTCGGGGGATGGAAAATTCTCCAACGCAGCGGTGATGCTTTCCTCCCGCAATAAATGCAACATAGGGAAAATGGAACGATTTGTATAGTTGGCAGGGTCATTTTCATCTGATCCGGCAAAACAATAATCGGGATGAAAACTTGCCAATTGATAAATGCCGTCGTATCCTGTTTTCGATAGTAATTGTTCGGCTTTATCTACCAGCAATAAATATTCACTAAAACTTGTGAAATTGTTTGCGAAAATAATAAAACTCGTTTCGCTTTCCGGTTCATCATCCAGTAATAACATTTCTTTTGCAACTTGTTCCAAACTTTCCTGAATATTTACGGATGTAAGTACTGTATATCGAATATTATGTTTCAACATCGCTTTAGCGGCAAAAGGACAAAAATTGCATCCTATCACAACTTCTTTGATCCAGTTTTGCGTTTGTTGAATGATCAATTCGTCGGTCAAAATTATTTTTTTGTGAGTGCTTTCGAAATAATTAAATAGAAAAAATTAAAAGTTAAATACACAACTCTATTTTGAACCTCCATGGTTTCAATACAAAAATACCCAAAAAAAACTAAAGAAATAAAGCTGATCACATTTTTTAATCGTATATATATCAATGCAATTTCTTCTGCTTTATATATTATTGCAAATGAATACGAATCCGGCAAAAGATAAAACAATACTTTGTTTGGGCGATTCATATACCATAGGCCAATCTGTTAAAACAGAGGAAAGATTTCCGGAACAAACAGTAAAATTTCTTCAGCAAAAAAAGCTCGAATTCGACAAACCTGAAATAGTGGCAAAAACGGGTTGGACATCTATAGATCTTATTAATGCCATCCATCAAAATTTATTGAGCAACGATTTTGAATTATTATATACAAACACAGCGGAAGAATATAAAACCTCTTTATTGATATTTGGAATATTACCCTATTTTGTAACAGGAATGGCGAGTGAAGTGGATTCCATGGAATGGCAAAAATATAGTTATGCCCGAACCTTGCGTATGAGTAACTGGCAAGCCTTATATCATGTTGTAATAAGAGGAATGTTACACAGAGCATTGGAAATACTTCGTCAAAATTTTGCCATTGCATGGATGATGATAACGATGGTGGAAAGTGCAAACAGAGAAAACGGGGGCATTGGAGCTTTATTGGTGGATCAAAACAGATTTGCAGGAAATTTTAATGGAGTATTTGCCATTCAATTTGCCATTCTTTTAATGGGTATTCTTATACACGTTTTAATTGGTGTTATCAGCAGGAAATTATTTCCATATGCATACATGAAATTGAATAAAAAATAATATCTATCTAAATATATGTTCGAAAATAGAGTGATACAAAAAACAATACTTCGTATTAAAGATGTTTCTAAATCTTTTGGTTTAAATACGGTATTAAAAAATATTAATGGTGAAATTTATGATGTTCGCAGACCAGGTCAGGTGCAAGGGCAAATATGTTCTATTTTGGGACCATCGGGTATTGGCAAAACAACGTTATTTGAAATTATTTCCGGAGTAATTAAACCCGATTCCGGCCAGGTATTCGTAGCAAATGAAAAACTCATCGAAACTGAACCTGATCCCGAAAAATATTTAATGCCAAACAGAGCAGGAACAATCGGAGTTGTATATCAAAATTATCCGTTGTTCGAACATTTAAGTGTATATGATAATTTACATTTAGGTGCAAAACAAGGGGGAATAAAAGGAAAAGAAATAGAAACAAAAATTCTTTCCTATCTGGATAAATTCGGTTTGCGTGAGCATGCGAGAAAATATCCGGTGCAATTATCAGGTGGGCAACGTCAGCGCGTTGCCATTGCCCAACAATTATTATGCAGTACGAGCATATTATTAATGGATGAGCCATTCTCAGGACTCGATCCAAAAGCAAAGGCTGAAGTGTGTAACAGCATAATTGAACTTGCAGCTTCCGACGAATATATCACCATTATTGTAGTAACCCATGATATAATTTCCGCTGCAGCAATTTCGGATAGTATTTGGCTGATGGGTAAAAACCGCGATAATAAAGGAGAACTCAGCGGTGGAGCGAGTATTCAACATTTTTATAATCTTGTGGAACTCGGCCTTGCATGGCGACCTGACATCAGACAAGATAAAGCCTTTCATGAATTTGTTGAATCTATGGAAAAACTTTTTCCTGTACTTGCAGGAGATAAGATACAATAAGATTTTTGAATTAATTTTATTTCAGGATTTTATAATGTAGATCAACTTCTACCCGTGTATTATTTTCACACGGATAAATTTTCGCGAATTTATTTGGAAATAAGGATTTAGATATTATTTTTAGGATGTTTATTTCCTTAAAAAACAAAAAATTAGTCAGACTCTATGTATCGATAAAGAAATTAAATTTTTACTTTTTTTTTCTCCTCCTGTTTGTTAAACCATTCTTTGGTTTATAACTTCTTCAAAACAATCGTTTATGTAACCAAATAATCTCTCCATATGTTTCCCTTAAAAATGTTTAACGAAATGTGCGACGTTATTTATCCCAACTTATGTCTAGCCTGTAGTGCGCCGCTCAATAAAAATGAAAAAATAATTTGTATTAAATGCCAGATCAGTTTGCCCAAAACCGACCATGCGGAATACGCTGATAATCCAATTGCAAAAAAGTTTTGGGGGAAGGTTCCTGTGGAAAGGGCGATGGCGTTATACCATTTTCATAAATCAGGTCGCATTCAGCATTTAATGCACGCCTTAAAATACAAGGGTAGAAAAGATGTTGGTTTGCGTTTGGGTAATTTATTGGGATACCAGATAAAACAATTTCATTTATTTCCGGATGTTGATTGTATTACTGCCGTTCCTTTGCATAAGGATAAGGAAAAAAAACGCGGATATAATCAAAGTGCCGTTATTGGCGAAGGATTAAGCGAAGTTTTATCTATCCCTTTTAATCCTGAAATTTTACAGCGAAATATTTATACCGATACCCAAACAAAAAAGTCGCGACTCGAACGTTGGGAAAATGTAAGATCAATTTTCGAACCCGGAGATATTGAGCTTATTCGAAATAAACATATTTTAATTGTTGACGATGTTATTACAACAGGTTCAACCTTGGAGTCATGCGCAGTATCTCTCACCAATATTGAAGGAGTTAAAGTGAGTATTGCGGCAATAGCGCACGCTGAAATGTAGTAGCTGATATAACCAAGTTCAATCTATCCCGCTGTATCCGAAAAATCCGAGATATCCTACTAACAGTCCCCCAAAAAAAGTGAGCAAAATGGAGATCGCCAAACCCATTGCAAAAAATACAGGTCCGATATATTTTATCTGTGTATCAAAATTATTTGCCTTGCGAAGTAAATATTCCGCTATCCAACTACTTGTATAAATAATATTTGCAGCAATGCCGTATGTAAAGGCAATGATACACAACTTGATGATGTCTATTTCAAATCCGGCTATCCAGCAAATGAATATACTCAATAATCCTGAAGTCCCGATCACAAGATTAAATGCCAAACGGCGTTCGCCCCACCAATAAATAATTTCTTTAAAAGTAGTGGGTTGTTTTTCCTGTAGAAATAATTTGTAAAAAAATTGCATACATTTAAATTTAAAGGTGAATTTAAACTTTTGTATTATTCTAAGGGAAATATTATTGCCATATTACATCCGTTTTTATTTCAAACCATTTTTCATAATCAGTCTGAAATAACTTTTCTACTTCATTGCGTTTAATTTTCATGGAAGGCGTTAAAAGGTCGTTCAAAATTGTCCATTCCTCTTTTATCACCACAACCTTTTCAATTTTTTCAAATGAATCTAAAGTATTGTTGATCTCTCGCATAGAATTCAATAAACTTTTTTCAATTTCCTCTTTCGTTTTTTTTCTGCCAAGTTCTGAAAGTGTAACTAAAACAATTGGCTGTGGCAAAGCATATCCTACTACCAGTGCCTGACCAATATCGGTATTGGAAGAAAACTTCATCTCTATAGGCATTGGTGCAACATACTTGCCTTTACTTGTTTTAAACAATTCTTTTACTCTTCCGGTTATAGTTAAAAATCCTTCATTATCCACTGCACCTTTATCACCTGTTTTAAAATAACCGTCTTCGTTAAATGCTTCTTTTGATAATTGATCCTCTTTATAATAACCCAACATTAAGCCTGCATGTTTTATTAAAATTTCTCCCTGTTCACTGAATTTAATATCAACACCCGGAAAACGCAATCCTACCGTGCCGATCTTGTTTTTATCTTTCAAATTGGTGTGACTATAACAACAATCTTCCGTCATTGCATAAGCTTGTTGAATTTTAATATCCAATTTCCAGAACCAATTAATAAGATCTACCGGAATTGGTGCCGCACCGGAAAAACATTGGTCAGCTTTTGTAAGTCCGAGGGCAGCTTTGATTTTCTTTTTTACAATATTTTTTAAAATCGGTATTTTCAAATAGAGATCCAGTTTTTTCTGTGGCATTTTATCGAGTATCTTTTCCTGAAACTTAGCCCAAATTCTCGGAACTGCTAAAAAAAGAGTAGGGGAGGTTTCCTGTAAATTTTTGGGGAAGGTTTCTAAACTTTCGGCAAAAGAAACCTGACCTCCCGTATATAAACTACCGATCTCAATTAATAATCGCTCCGCAATATGACACATGGGCAAATAGGAAAAGAAGGAAGCGGTATTATCCACTCCTAAAGTTGGAAATGCATTTTCTGCAGCAAATGCAAAATTGTAAAATGAATGCATTACACCTTTTGGAACTCCGGTGGTGCCACTGGTGTACATAATGGAACATAGGTTTTCAATCGGATATGTTGGATTATCAGAAACAGGCACCTGGGAGGCTATAATATCATCCCAATTTTTAAACTCGGTGATTCCATAAAATGGATATGCAATACAAGGCAAATTTTCTGGTATTCCCAGTTTTAAATAGGCCCAGTCATCGAGTTTCCCTACAAACAACAATTTACTTTCACTGTGCAATAATATCTGTTTAACAGTGTTGGGCGACATATTAGGATACATCGGAACCGACACATATCCTGCCATCCAGATCGCATAATCGCTGAGCATCCAATGCACACAATTTTTTGAAAGAATTGCGATACGGGTTCCGGGTTCGTAATTCAGCGATTTTAAGTAGGAAGCCATTCTTCTGATCTGATCGCCGCATAGAGCCCAGGTGTAGTTGTGCCAAACACCATTAATGGGTTGACGGAGGTATAATTTTTCAGGCTGTGCTTTTTCCCATTTATAAAAGGTTTCCAATGGGGCATTTATCTTCATGTCTGCTTTCATACTTCGTCGTTTGCTTTTGCTGTGGTGCCAAACCGGCCTCAAAACACTAAGATAATACGAAGAATAACATTTTGTTAAATCTTTATGCAATTTTGCATGGCAGATCGGCTTAAACCGACCTTTTTATTATGGACGAACAAAAAGACAGAACCGAAATATCCAGCTTAGGCGAATTTAAACTTATAGATCACCTGACCAAAAATTTTGAGATAAATAATATTTCCACCGTAAAGGGAATTGGTGATGATGCAGCAATAATTGACAATGCAGGAAAATTAACCGTGGTTACTACCGATATGTTGGTAGAAGGAGTGCATTTTGATATGATGTACACTCCACTTTTACATCTCGGATATAAATGCATAGCCGTAAATGTTAGTGATATTTATGCAATGAACGCAACACCAAATCAGGTTACGGTTTCTATTGCAATTTCTAACAGATTTTCAGTAGAGGCTTTGGAAGAATTATACGAAGGAATTTTCCATGCCTGCGAATATTATGGAGTTGATCTTGTTGGTGGCGATACAACAACAAGTATTAAAGGATTAATTATTTCAGTTACCGCAATAGGAGATGCTAATGAGGGAGAAATTGTTTATAGAAGTGGTGCAAAAGAAGAAGATCTTATTTGCGTGAGCGGAGACCTCGGTGCTGCATATTTAGGATTACAAATGTTGGAAAGGGAGAAAAAAATATACCTCGAAAATCCGAATATCCAACCAGATCTTGAAAATAAAAAACATCTAATCGGTAAATTTTTAAAACCCGAAGCACGAAAAGATATTATTCAATACTTTAAGGAAAATGATATAACGCCAACGGCAATGATAGATGTATCAGATGGTTTATCCTCTGAAATATTACATATTTGCGATAAAAGTGATTGTGGTGCAATTATTTATGAAAATCAGATCCCCATGTCTGATGAATCAATAGAACAAGCATCAAAATTTAATCTCGACCCAACCATCTGTGCATTAAATGGCGGAGAGGATTATGAATTATTATTTACCATAAATGCAAAAGACGCCGAAAAAATTGCCTCAAATAATAATATTTCCATTATCGGAAAAATTGTCCCAAAACAAAACGGAACTTTTATTAAAACTAAAAATGATAATTTATTTAAGCTAAAGGCGCAGGGGTGGGATAGTTTTAGTTGAAGTGGTTGGCAGTGAGGAGTAAAAATATGCGGCTTTCAAAAGGCGGATTTACACTTCACGGAAAGGAGTTATGAGTAATGAGTAATGAGTGCGTCCCATTTAACATTTACGATCAATAATAATTAAATATTCTATTTTAATTCCGCAGTATGCCGGACTCCGATTCACGATTGTCAATAGTCATTAGTCAGGAGTAAATGCATCCGGCAATCGAGTATCGGATTCACGCCTCACGATTCACGCCTCACGATTGTCAATAGTCATTAGTCAGGAGTAAACTCATTCGGCTCACGAGAATCAATCTCACCACTCACTACTCACCATTCCAGTGAGACCCCCACTGAAAAAGTGGGAGCCTCACTTTTGATCGGAGAAAACTCATTACTCATAACTCATTACTCTTTTCAAGGGCTCAAATAAAACGGCAAATTATACACCTTCCCCCCAACAAACACAGAAAGAAAATACACCCCACTCGGATGATCGGTAAGTTTTATGTCGAAAATTTTTTCCGGTTCAATTTTGGATAAAGTTCCTTCCACAACTTGTTGCCCTAGTGCATTAAAAATAAATACCGAAGCCTTTTCATTTGTTTCCAGATCGATAATAAATTTAATTACCCCTTTTACAGGATTTTGTGTGATGTAAACAACCTCATCATGTGGTATCTCAGCAATTACAGAATCTTCAATATCAACTTCGGTAAAACAATCGTATGGCAATCCAAATATCCAGGGAGTTGTGGTTGCATCTGTTGTAAAAAATTCAAACAATCTGTCTGCTACTTTTTGAGTTCCTGTTCCGGCTAAAATAATTCCGTTATTACTTACATCATAATCGCCCGGGCATAACCATCTCAGCTCATCATAATCTCTCAGATTTCTTCCATCGGCCCAAAAGTTTGGTCCCCATGCAACCCAAGCAGCAGGAGCATCCACACCGGAATAATTTAAAAGTGTATCGCCGGTTATTTGTGCAGTAATTGCAGCTTTAATTGCAAAATCGTTGTAATAAGGAGCTGGTTCAGCAAATGCATTAATATGATCCGCAGAAAGATCAACGTATCCTCCATATTGTAATCCCGATAAATAAATTAATTTGAGATTACTGAATTGTTCTTTTAATTCTCTAATCAGATCAATATATTTATCAGTAAGAGAATCAATATATGCGGGCATAGTAATTATGCTGTCTTCAAAGGAGGTTGTCATCACCCAAACTACACGCACCTGTTTTTTTTTCAGATCAGCAGTCTGTAAAAAAACATTTATATCTTTCCAATATGTATCATCTGCATCTTCATCTATCATCTGTTCTAAACCAAAAGCATCGATACAACCATTAATAATGCGTACACAGGAATCAACATAACCTGCATCATTATATTGTGTTATAAATTTATTAAAAGATTTTCCCGCAGATACAGAACCCAACCCAAGCATAACCGTTTTTCCATAAATGGTATCCTCTTCTCCATCAAAATTAATTGGGATCAACGATTGTGCAATTGCAATTCCGGAATCAGCATGTGATGCGGGCATTTCATTAAATCCACCCGGATATAAACCACCCTGATAACCCAAATAAAAATCGCTTTGCAGATCAACTAAAGGCTTTAGCAAAGTAGTATCATTTTCACAGTTAATTTGTGCAGAAACCGTAAAATTAAAAAGGATAAATGCGATAACACTTATCCTTTTTAACGATTGATATTTTAGCACAGGTTTTTGTCCTGTTTTATTCATTTTATTTATTCAAAATAACAGGTTGTGTAAATATTTGATCGTTTATCACAACTTCAAAATAATAAATTCCATTTGGTTTTCCTGAAAGATCAAATTGATATCCGGAATAAGGAGTAGCAGAATGATAATTATCAAAATAAACTACCTGACCAATATTGTTCAACACCTTTATATTAATACCTGAAGTTAAAACTTCTTCAAAATCAACATAAAATTCGCCGGACGAAGGATTTGGATAAATAGTAACGGCATCTTTATCAATAATTAAATCCTTTGGAGTTATAATACTTCCATCGGCATTTCTACCCGGACCACATGCAGCCCATTTTGGTCCGTTTAAATACCAACTTTTTCCGAGTGTATCTGTTTTGAAAAAGTCGATTAAAATTTCTCCCACTTTATCTTTTCCAAGATTCGTCATATGGTAGCCGCCGCCATCAATAGCAAATTCAGTTTCACAATTCCATGATAATCCTGAGTATTCATTTGGAATTTCACCATCAGCCCATAAAGGTGGACCCCATGCTAAAAATGGAGCAACTTTACCCGGTTCTAAATATCGTAGTGATGGATCACCTGCTATTTGATCTTTTATTACCTGTTTGGTAGCAAAATTGTGGTTATAACTTGCAGGTTCTGCAATTACATGATACAATACTTTCATTGGATCGGCATAACCACCATAAGGGAATCCACTGAGGAATACTACCTTAAGATTAGGATACATTACCTGCATTGACTGTAAGGCAATTTTAAGGCGCATTACGAGTGAATCGATATATGGACCCGTATCAGCCGAATTGGAATCAATTCTTGAACTGTGCATCAACCAGGCAACCTGAACTTGATTTGGTCTTAAACCCTTAGCAGCAAGTTTATAGATTCTGATATATTCCCAATAATCAGAATTCTCGACAGTTAATGACTCCAAACCATCAGAACCATTTGCTGCGTTTACGATCTGTAAACATGGATTAAGTGTGATATCGTCATTTACAAGTTGAATCATGTGGTTAAATGGCCCACCAACTGTTGAGGCTCCGAATCCTGCAAGTACCACCTTGCCGGTTTCGTAATTAACAAGTCCTAAAGTATCTAATGGTTTTAATTTCTTAACGATACTAAGTCCTTTTTTTAAATGACCGGTAGGTGGAACATTCGAACCGCCGGGATACATTCCACCCTGATAAGTTCCTAAATAAAAACCTGTTCCAAGATCCTGAATCGGGATCAAACCTGTTGAATCGTTCGCGCAATTTAGCTGAGCTGCTATTTTGTTTGAAGCTGATAAGCAAATTAAAATGAAAATAAAAGAGATTATTTTTCTCATGGTTTTTTTTTTAAAGTTAATTACTTGTCAAAGATAATGCATTCGAAAAATTTCACATAGTTAAAGATAAATTGAGAAGAGATCATTTTTTTATTGAATTATGAATGACAGTGAATTTTCTCTATTATCGGAGTTTATTATAAGGTTATACATACCCGCTGGAAGACCTTTAAGTTGTAATTCTTGTAAATAATAATTTTCGGTAACCAGGTTTAACCTCTGAAAAACAACTTCACCTAAGGCATTAACTATTCGTATGTATAGTTCACCCGGTGAAATTTCATTGATCTCCAAATATCCATCACCGTTATTTGGATTTGGGAATAATTTTATTTCCGGTTTATGTGGCAAATCCAATCCTGAGGTTCTGAGCTCCGGATCACAGGATACCCATCTTGAGTTATATCTAAACCAATCGGCTGCAACGGTCGAAGTTTTAAAGAAATTATAGATTAATTCGCCGGCTTTATCTTTTCCTTCATTGGAAAGGTGATAACCGCCTCCATCAGGTTTATAGTCAACGGCACAATACCAATACAAACCATCCACAACATTCTTCCTGATACCATCTGCCCATATATGTGGCCCCCAACCTATCCAGGGCGATTTGCGATCCGGGGAAGTATACTTAAGGTCTGGATCACCATCTATTTGTCGTTCCACTAAAAATTTTATACTCCAATTGTTCCAATAAGATGCTGGTTCCACAATCATTTCGTAAAACTCCTTTGTAGGATCTGCATATCCGCCATATCCGAAACCGCTGGCATAAACTTGTTTGAGATTTGGAAATTTGGCAAGCAGAATAGGCATTAGGGCCTCAAATTTATCTGTTACCTGTCTTGGTTGATAGGGCCATAACATTAAAGTATCCACCCTTGAAGTTACCATGATCCAGATTACCTGAACCTGGTACCGCGAAATATTTGCATCCTCAATATCTACCATCACATTATCATCCCAATACCAGGAATTAACAACGGTATCCAGCATAACCTCCAACCCTTTGGCACCTAATGCAGCATTTACAAAACGCAAACAGGGATTTACCGTTGGATCGGCTTCAGCCACTGATTTAAAATGGTTGAAGGCATTTCCCGCAGTGGATGCGCCCAAACAAATTAATCCGGCCTTGCCATCCAAAAGATCCAGATTGCCTAATGTATCAAGGGGAAGCACTTGCCGGCTGATATTCATTCCTGCTGCAAAGTGAGGATATGGCATTGTATTATAACCATCGGGATACAAACCACCCTGAAAACCTAAATAAGTTCCGAATTGAAGATCAATTAAAGATTTTAAGTAAGACGTATCATTATCACATTGCAATTGTGCAAGGTTTATTTTGCTGCAAAAAAGCAGTAGAAACGCTACTGTAATATTCCGAAAAGAGGAGTTTAAATGCATTTTTTAGTATTTTTTATGGAGGTTCAAATTTAATATAAAAATTTATTTGAAAATGTACTGATTTTCAATGGGTTGAGAAGATAGCTTGCTGAATTTGGCCCTACCTGACCTAAATATCCTGTTTTCACCTCTATTAAAATAAATGAAAATAATGGTCTAACTTTGTATATCAAAGCGCTTTATTATGTCTGAAAAACAAAACGAAACCTATATAGATGATCTGAAAGAAATCAGGTCGATGATGGAAAAGTCGTCGCGGTTTATTTCTCTTAGTGGTTTATCGGGTGTGAGTGCCGGTATAATTGCACTGGCAGGAGCTGTTATGGCATGGTGGTATATCCATAATAATTTGGAAACATCGATGTACACTATGAACAATATCACCACTATAGAGCTTAAAGACCTTCTGTTTTTGTTGCTTGATGCCGGTATCGTGTTGGTGTTGGCAATAGCAAGCGCCACCTATTTTGCAATGCGTAAAGCACGTATTCAGGGTCTCCCGGTATGGAACAAAGCTGCGGAGTTAACATTTATAAATTTGATAATTCCGCTCGCAGCAGGTGGTATTTTTTGCCTTTTTCTCTTTTATTACGATTTGTATTTGTTAATTGCACCTTCTACTCTGGTTTTTTATGGACTGGCGCTTTTAAATTCAAGTAAATTCACCCTGCAGGAGATCAGGTATCTGGGAATTACCGAAATAATTTTAGGGTTGATCGCAATGGCAATACCTGGTTATTCACTCATTTTCTGGTCGTTGGGATTTGGTATTTTACATATAGTTTATGGAGCGGCGATGTATTTCCGCTATGAAAGATGAAAGAAATAATAGCCAATTTAAATAAGGAGTTTGAGAACAGGATACGGCTCGGTATAATGAGTATTCTGGTTGTAAACGAGTGGGTGGAGTTCAATACTCTTAAAACTCTGCTCGACCTTACTGATGGTAATCTAGCAAGTCATATTTCCGCATTGGAAAAAACGGCCTTTCTGGAGGTTAAGAAAGAATTTGTAGGTAAAAAGCCCAGAACCACCTATAAAGTGACCGCGGAGGGAAAAAAGGCCTTTGAAAGCCATCTGAATGCTCTGGAAGAGCTCCTCCGAAAAAGAATTTGAGAATGTTCATACTTACTTTGTAATTCAAAGTTCTTTTATATACCTTTGCATATTATGGGTTTCTCCGAAAAAATATCTTCTTTTTTTGCCTTGCTGCGGCGTTTTGTCGACAGATATACCTGGCGACTTGTTCTTGGGGGAGTGCTCATTATTGGCAGTATAGTATTGGTAACTGAACCTGCCTGGTTTATTGCGGCACTTGATTCTCTTCGGATTCCATATGCAGTTTTTTTAGTTGTATTCATTACTATATTTTTTATCAGGGGAAATAACTTTCTTGTTTCTTCGGGTGTAATTGCGTTGCTCATTTTGGCTCCCGGAATATGGCCATATTTTAAAACGGCAGAAAAAACTCCTTTGGAAGAAAATCTGGAAAACAATCAGGTTTCGGAATCTGACTTTTCTGTTTTGCATTTTAATGTGAAAGAAAATAACAAACGTATTACCTCCGTTGCAGAGGCCGCACTAAATTCGAATGCCGACATTGTATCTATGCAGGAATTAAAAGAAAATTCGCTGCAGGTTATAGATACTTTAATGCGAACAAAATATCCTTACTGTTTAAGTGACCTTAGTATTAAAGGATTTGGACTTGCGTTGTATTCAAAATATCCGATCGACAGCGGACAAGTAATTATTGCACATGAATTTCCAATGTTGGTGGGAAGAATTAATATAAAGGGTAATGAATTTAATTTTATCTCCGCAACAACCAGCACTCCTACAAATGAAAAAGATTTTCAAAAGCAGATCAAACAATTTAAATTTATAACCGAGTATGCAAATAAAATTAATGGTCCGCTCATTTTAATGGGCGATATGAATTCCGCTCCCTGGAGCAATCAGATAGAAAGTTTATTAAAGGAAACTAATTTAAAAGACAGCAGAAAAGATCTTTCTGCCACTTATCCTGCACAATCGCCGGTTCAAATACCCATCGATTATATATTCCATTCGCAACAATTATTTTGCGAAAAGTTTAATACACTGGAACAAACTTCTTCCAATCACTTGGGAATAATGGGATATTATACTTTTAAAGAACCGAAGAAAAATACAGATACCTTATCTAATAAAATTAAAGGTAGATCATGATCAGGAAAGAAATAAAAAGTTTCGGTGATGCAATTCGCGGATTGGTCATTTTTTTCGCCAAAGAACGACATGCAAAAGTGCACCTAGGCATCATGCTTTTGGTTGTTTTTGCGGGATTTTATTTTAAGGTATCCGATATCGAATGGATCTCTTTATGCATCGCATTTGCATTGGTGATAGGCTCAGAAGCATTAAACACCGGTATCGAAAAACTGAGTGATATTGTTCAACCGGAAAAACATGCCGGAATTCGCGATGTAAAGGATATTGCAGCCGGAGCGGTGTTTTTTTGTGTGATAATTGCAATAATTATTGGCGCCATTATTTTTATTCCAAAAATATTTTAAATATGAAAATTGTTCATCTTTCTCAAAAAGTGATCTTAAGTGAAGAAAAATTATATCTTCCTTTGCTTTCTCTATTTTGTTTTGCCGTGCTTATTGTGCGCATGGTTTACACAGGTACCTTTGAATATCGTTTCATGGGAATTAATTTGATTCTTGCATGGTTGCCTTATATTTTTGCACACTACCTGGTAAAAATTCCAAAAAAGAAAAATACCATTGGTAAGATGATACTATTTTTCCTATGGCTGATTTTTTTTCCAAATGCAGCATATATGATCACTGATATTTATCATCTTTCAGAATTCCCTTCCATGCCCATGTGGTACGATCTCATTATGTTGCTCTCTTTTGCCTGGTGTGGATTATTGTTGTGTTTTTATTCCTTAAAGAAAATGCACACACGATTTGCTTTCCGAAAGAATCCCGTAGTGAATATATTTATACTTTTCTCCACATTTTTTGTTGGAGGAATAGGAATTTATTTCGGGAGATATGCGCGCTGGAACAGTTGGGAAATAGTTACTCAACCCGGTAACCTGTTTAAAGAATTCATCAATATTATTTCGAATACCAATAATGTAATGCAAATGTTTTCAGTAGCAATCTTATTTGCCGCGTTTTTGACAATTGTTTATTTGAAGATGTTTTCTTTTGGGAGGGTTACTTCACAGAAGGATTAATTTTAAATTTAAACAAAATAATCAAAACACCAATTTAATTCCATTATGATTTGGAAGCCATTAAGTTCTCCATAAAGGTAAAAACCCAAAATAAAACCTTGCTCAGATCCAGAGCCTCCGTCGCTCCGTTTTTTTCGGGGTATCACTGGAAAATATTGAGGCTTTCGCTCCCAGCGAAGGTCTCAATAAAGGTAAAAATCCACAAAAAAACCTCGCTCGAAATGAGAGCCTTAGTCCCTCCGTTTTTTTCGTGATACCATTACTGAGACCCTCGCTGGGAGCGAGAGCCTCAGTCGCTTCGGGTGGGGAATTACCACTACTTAGACCCTCGCTGGGAGCGATAGCCTCCGTCGCTCCGGGTGGGGAATTACCACTACTGAGACCCTCGCTGGGAGCGAGAGCCTCCGTCGCTCCTGGTGGGGAATTACCACTACTTAGACCCTCTCTGGGAGCGAGAGCCTCCGTCGCTCCGGGTGGGGAATTACCATTACTGAGACCATCGCTGGGAGCGAGAGCCTCAGTCGCTTCGGGTGGGGAATTACCACTACTGAGACCCTCGCTGGGAGCGAGAGCCTCAGTCGCTCCGTATTAAAACCCATATCAAAAATATCGAATAACGAACAAGGAATATAGAACACTGATCGGATAGTCTACCCAGGAAATATTGCTCAGAATTAAACAAGGAATAATAATGAAAAATAATCGGAGTAAAGCCTGAAGATATCGCTCCGAATTAACTGTGATGAATAATAAATAACAATCAAAAAATAAAAAAGTCAATCGGAACTCTCACCCGAATGATTTTCCTCCGCACTAAACCTTTGCAACCTTGATAACCCTGTAAACCTTGCTAACCCTGCCAACCCTTTCAAACCCCCTCCAACGCCTGTTCAATATCCTCGATCAAAACCTCCACCTCTTCCAATCCTGTATAAAATCTCACAAAATTTACAGGGTAAGTTCCACCTTCTTTTATGCATGCAGGAAACACAAGCGATTCGTATCCGCCCCAGCTTACTGCAAGTAAAAAGCGTTTTAAATTATCACAAAAGGATTCTATTTTTTGTTTGTCCTGGGTTTTTAATAATACTGCGAATAATCCACCACCGCGTTTCATTTGCTTTTTTGCGAGTTCAAATTGTGGATGGGAATTGTGAAAAGGATAAATAATTTTTTCAATTTTAGGATGTTTTTCCAACCAGCTGATTAATTTTTCTGCATTGGAAACACTTTTTTCTAAACGCAATGGCAAGGTTCTTAATCCTCGCAGAAATAACCATGCATCGTTCGGAGAAAGCACTGCTCCGTAAGTCATATATTCATTTTTAAAAATACTGTTTATATGTTCCTGATTTGCACAAATTACGCCTGCAAGAACATCGCTGTGTCCGGATAAATATTTTGTTGCGGTGTGACAAATAATATCCACTCCCAATAAATGCGATTGCTGATATAATGGCGTGCAATAACTATTATCAATTGCAGTTATAATATTTTTTGATCGGGCAATATCACAAATGGCTTTGAGATCTTGCAAGTCGAACCAAAATGTATTCGGACTCTCGAGAAAAATTAATTTTGTATTTGGTTGAATTGCTTTGGTAATTTCTTCTGTATTTTTTCCATCAACAAAGGTTGACGTAATTCCGTATCCGGGTAAAATGTTTTTGAGTAAATATTCGGTCCAGCTGTAGGGACTTTCGATACAAATAATATGATCACCTGCTTTAACGCAGTGAAATATTGTTGCAGAAATTGCAGCTACTCCGCTTGAAAATAAAAGACAATCATCAGTGCCTTCTAAAGCAGCAATTTTTTTTCGGACTATTTCTGTGGTTGGATTATTTCCTCGGGTATATAAATGACTTATTAATTCATTTTTTGTGGCAAGTCGGAAATCAGCTACTGTTTTAAAGGCGAAATTGCTGGTTTGAAAAATGGGTGGAGCAACGGCATTGGAATACTGTTCTCTATCCTCCCCCAAAATATTGAGTATGTATGAAATATCCATAATTGGAGGTAAAGTAAGGTAAAATTGTACAAAAAAATAATCCGCCGGATGGCGGATTATTTATTCAGGCATACTCAAAGAAAAGACAACCATAACGGTCATCAATAATTTTTTATTAATGCGCCGTTTTGTGTTGTAAAAACGTATTATCTTTTGAAGAGGTTTTTTCTCTTTTAGCAGTAAAATAGGCTTTAACCGGGCACCATCCCAAAATGGCTGTTAAAAAAATGGCCATTACAGGCATTACAAACCAGTAGTTGTGCAACATGCCACCTATAATTCCAAGCACTATCATAATGCCGTATCTGACAATTATTTCGTCGAATTTTAAATTTGGATTGAAGTTCATAGTTTTTTGTTGTTTGTTGATGTAAAAGTGCGGTGATTTAAAAGCTCAAGTACTGACCTAAATCAAACAAAATGGTGATTTTCGTCAATCTCCTGCAGAGGTCAGAATGGTGAAGGGTTTCACGCAGAGTTCGCAGAAGTGCAGAGGACGCAGAGTTTGTGAGGTGAAAAAATCTCTGAAGAGATTTTGTTGTGGTATTTAATGGAAAAAAATTTCCCGCAGAGGTCGCAGAGGGGCAGGGGATGCAGAGTTTGTGGGGTGAAAAAATTTCTGAAGAGATTTTGTTGTGATATTTAATGGGAAAAAATTTCCCGCAGAGAGGGCAGAGGTGCAGGGGTCGCAGAGTTTGTGGGATGATAAAATCTCTTGAGAGATTTTGAAGATTTATTTTTTAAAAGTTATTGGTTAAAAAAAAATCAGATTGATTTAAGAGGAAATAAATGGAAAGAAACAAAATAATAATAAGACCAAAGTTTAAAATCCCATCACAAAAACTTTTTTCCCGGCAGGGAAAATATAGCTCTGCAAACTCTGCCCCTCTGCACCCTCTGCGGGAAACAAACACATCCTATAGAAAAAACAACTCTGCGAGAAACAACTTTTTATAACTTGGTTAGAAACTGTTGTAACAACAATTGCACTGCTTTTGGAGGTAAAATTTCTCCATTTTCAATTTTAATTTCCTGCTCTGCGAGAAGTGTGCGGAAGGATGGGTTTTGGTGAAAATGTTGAAGCAGTTTATTATTCAGATCTTCATTGAACCACTGCTTGAATTGTTGTTTCCTGCGTGTTTTAAAATATCCGTTTTGAGTAACGGTTTTAATATACGAATCGATCAAATTTTTAATTGTTTCGAGATTTAATCCGGAAACGGCAGAACATATCTCCGTAGTAGTTTGCCAACCAGAATCCTTAGGTTGATATAAATGAATTGCACGCTCAACATCAGCTCTGGCAATTTTTGCTTTTTCCATATTATCTCCATCACTTTTATTGATGAGAATAATATCTGCCATTTCCATAATTCCTCTTTTAATTCCCTGTAATTCATCACCGGCGCCGGCAAGTAAAAGCAGAATAAAAACATCGGTGATATCATAAACTGCCGTTTCACTTTGTCCTACACCCACAGTTTCCACCATAATTATTTCATAACCCGCGGCTTCCAGAATTATCATACATTCTCTGGTGGAAGAAGCAACTCCTCCTATTGTAGTTCCTGCAGGAGTTGGGCGAATAAAAACGTTTTCATGTTTCGACAATTCCTGCATCCGGGTTTTGTCGCCTAAAATGCTGCCCTTACTTTTTTTGCTGGAAGGATCAATTGCCAGCACTGCAAGTTTTTTATTTTCCTGCAAAAATTGATTTCCTAAAGCCTCAATAAAGGTACTTTTTCCTACACCTGGCGACCCTGTTATTCCAATTCGAATGGAATTACCTGAATGTGGCAAACAGAGTTCCATAATTTCAAGTGCTTTATTTCTTTGATTTGGAGCATTACTCTCTAATAAAGTGATGGCTCGGGCAATAATAACTTTGTCGCCGGACAAGATTCCGGTCACAAATTCATTAGCACTTAATTGATCAAGTTCTTTCAAGAAAGGTAAATATGCTATAAAAATAAAATCCTCCCACCGAATAAGGGGGAGGATTTATAAACAAATATTATTTTTATCAGAAGGGATTAAACGAAATGCCCACTGTAAGCGGGTTTCCTGCCGGACCTTTCCCATCAGAAAATATAGGTGCCAAACCGTAATAAGCCTCAATATTCACCTTTGAATATCCCAGTCGCAGTGTTGGACCATATTGTAAATTAGATAGATTTTTTACACGGTATTGTTTGTATTTAATCTCATCGTCGCTTGGAGAAACCCAGTCGTCGCCAACAAATTTGGTGTGATTTGTTAAAACATAACCGGCCTTAAATCCGATCGCCGCCTTAAAACGGTTTCCGTTCTTTTCATTGGTTCTGAACCTGAATTCCAAAGGAACCTCAAAATAATTGATCACGAACTTATTTCTTTTCCAGGTTATGGTATCATCAAATTTAATTGGATAGGTATTTCCGGCAGTATCATAATCAAAACGGGAATTGTTAAAATAATTTGACCAGCTGAAACCGGCACCCACTGCAAAACTCACATTATCGCTACCTAAAGGGATATCGTAAAAGAAATGAAAACCTACTCCGCTCGACAATCCTTTCACATTAAAGGAGTCAGGGGCACCTAACCAACCGTCCCAATGCACATTCATGATGATACGGTCTCTGGATGGATCATCATCCTCTAACTCAGTAGTTGGAGCAACAACCGTAGTATCCGTTTGCCCAAAAAGGGAATTTATAGTTAATAACAAAAATAAAGGCAGTATGATCTTTTTCATGAATTTTATTTTATCAGCACAAATATCAATAATGGGTGTAAAAGTAAAGAATTAATCGGTTATGGCGACCTGCATTCACAACTCAGATGTGAAAAACGATAAAGTATCCCTTTTCATTTTCCGAGTTGTGATATTTTTTCATCCCACCCAGACCGTTTTATTTTCAACCGAAATTCTTGTTGCCGGCATTACTTCTTCGGTGAAATTTCCTACATATACCATTCCAAGGCAGAGATCATTATCTCCCAATTGTAAAAAGCCACGCATGGCGTCCTTGTAAGTCATACCACCTGTGCTCCAGTAGGCACCTATATTATTTGCAGTAGCAGTGAGCAACATATTTTGAACAGCACATGCAACGGCGCAAATTTCTTCGTTCAATGGAATTTTACCACTTTCCTGACGTGTCATCACTATCATTATTATATGAGAACACAATAGCGGAACAGATAAAAATTTCTGGTATTTTGCTTCAATGAACTGATCGGGAGGGGTGATGTTTTTGTAGGTTGTTGCCTGAAATTCAGCAAATTCCTGTAACCCATTATTGGTGAATACCACAAATTTCCAGGGTTCGGTTTTGCCGTGATTTGGTGCCCAGCTCGCATTTTCGATCATTTTTTTGATGATTTCATCCTGCACTCTTTCGCCGGTATATTTTTCCGGTTTTATGGATCTTCTGTTTCTTATGAGATGGTCGATCTCGCTTGTATTATAGTTCATATTATTTTTGATCTTAATTTTACGGCACAAATATGCAACAGAAATTTACAATAAATCTCCGGTCCATTTTATGGTTTGTAACAATACCATTGTTTTTATTTTTTAATTCCTGTAAAAGTGAAAAAAATACAACTGGGGATGAAAAGATAGAATCTACAGAAAAAAAAGTGTACGACACCTGGCGCATCGACCTCGAATTAGTGGAATCCGGTTGCGAGCGATTGGATTGTATTCGGTCCATTGATGATCCGAAATTTATTGATGTGGATGCAGTTGATTTTCTTTCGGATGAAGACCTGGTGATAGGATTAAAAATAGGGAATGAGATAAAATGTTATCCTCACGCAATTTTAAATTGGCACGAGATCGTAAATGATGAACTGGATGGAAAAAAGATCGCCATTAATTATTGTCCCCTAACCGGGTCCGGCATGGCATGGAATCGTGAAATAAATGGTAAACTCACCGATTTTGGTGTTTCGGGAATGTTGTTCAACAGCAATATAATTCCCTACGACAGAACAACCCGTTCCGCTTGGTGTCAGATGAAACAATTATGCGTGAATGGTGAATTAATGGATAGTACTGCAGAAACATTTCCTGTGATAGAAACAAGTTGGGAAACCTGGAAAAAATTATATCCTACCAGTAAAGTACTTTCCACCGAAACCGGAATGTCGCGCAATTATTTGGAATATCCTTATGATGCTTATAGGGAAAATGAAAATATTTATTTTGAGGTGCAATACGAAAGTGATACCTTATTTCAGAAAGAAAGGTTATTCGGAATTATAGAAGGTAAAAAAGCAAAATGTTATCGCTTTAATAATTTTAAAGGTGGAGTTAGAATTTTAAATGATACCATATTTAATAAAAATATTATTGTGGTAGGAAGCGAACGCGATAATTTTATGAATGCATTTGAAAATAAAGAAAATATAAAATATTCTTCAATAAATAATAAACTACCCGGCGTATTTAAAGACGACTCCGGAAATATTTACGATGCTTTTGGAAATTGTGTTGAAGGAGATAAAAAAGGAAATCAATTAACTGTATTGAATGGATTTACTGCTTATTGGTTTGCTTGGTATGCGTTTTATCCGGAAGTGGGGTTTGAGTGACGGGTTCTGAGTTCAGTGTTCTGGGTTCTGAGTTCAGTGTTCTGGGTTCTGAGTTCATCGTTAAAAAATGTTCAAATTGTAGAGACGCAATGCATTGCATCTCTACAATTTGAACATTTTTTAAAAGCAACTGTGAGTTATCATCTAAGATTAAACAAACTCATTATTCCCGTCCGACCGGGTCATCCGGGCGGGCATAACTCATCACTCATTCAATCGTTCTTCCACCTGCCGTTTTACTTTCAACCGAAGTATTATCAATTTTTTTCATATTCACGCTGAGATAAGCATAAATACTTTCTGAGGTAGATTTATATTCTTTGCCTGCGTATTCTATAATTCCAGTTCTGCCCTCCCAACTTTTTGCCATCATGGTATAACGACCGGAATAATCGCTGTTAGCACCAAAACGGAGATAACTTCCATCGGTATCGAAACTGATAAGAAAAACGTCCTTACTTTCGGCCTTAACAACAACTCCCGGAGTTCCGGTTGCAATTACGATCTGCTCTACTTTTTTTCCGTTAACTATTTGAATTTCTCCGGAGGTGATCTCTGTTTCAGATGTTCCTAATTCTCTGTAAAGAGTTATTGTTCCTTCCAAATAAAACTGCACCTTCTTTAATTGATCCTCATTAAAATTCGTTTTTGCCTGCGTGGAGGAAGTATAAGGACTCAGATTGATCGTGCAAGATGTCAGAAAAAGGGATAATACGATCGAAAAAGTAGTAATGGCTTTCATAATTATATTTTTTGGCTCAAAAACAAGAATAATGCCACGGGTTGGGTGGGCGTTATTTTGTGGTGGTAAAAATACGATAGTAAGTGGAGTTATTAGTAGCAGTGGCAGTCTCAGTAAACAGTAAACAGTGGGCAGTGGGCAGTTTGTAACATTGGAGATTATTGCTTCGAATTGAAGATGTATTTTTATTCGAACGAAATCGAAAACTCCCCTATGGGGTTGGGGGCCTGTGGCAGTAAACAGTGGGCAGTGGGCAGTTTGTAACATTGGAGATTATTGCTTCGAATTGAAGATGTATTTTTATTCGAACGAAATCGAAAACTCCCCTATGGGGTTGGGGGCCTGTGGCAGTCAACAGTGGGCAGTGGGCAGTTTGTAACATTGGAGATTATTGCTTCGAATTGAAGATGTATTTTTATTCGAACGAAATCGAAAACTCCCCTATGGGGTTGGGGGCCTGTCGCAGTCACAGTCGCAGTTTGTAACATTGGTGATTTTCGCTTCGAATTGAAAATTTAATTTAAAACCGAACGAAATCGAACGCTCCCATTTGCTGTTTTTGATTTGAGTTGAACTCTCCGGTTAAAACCAACCAAAAAGTCCCGAAGGGACGAAACATTTTGTAACAACGGACTTTAGTCCGTGGAGCATGATGCGAAGATAAACACTTGACTCCTGACTAATGACCATTTGGAGAGTGGTGAGTGGTCAGTGGTGAGTAAGCCAGAACTCAGAACCCAGAACTCAGAACCCAGAACTCTGAACTACGTTAACTTTTTCAAAATCCCCTCCGCCGCAATTCTCCCCGTCATCGCCGCTCCATTCATAAATCCTTGAAAATCGAAGCTGCAATGTTCACCAGCGAAATAAATATTGCCATTGGGTTCCGATTGTGCTCCTTCTATGGTGGTGTATTGGCCGGGTTTGAAACAGGTATAACTGGCTTTGGAATAATTGTAGGTGGGCCAGTGAAATTTTGCAGAGGTATTATTATAAAATGATTTTACATCGGGAAAGAATTGATTTATCCCTTGTAAAAAACGATCGGCGTGTTCTTTATCAGTTCCGGTTAACAGAATATCACTTTCTTTTCCACCGGTAAAAATGGTATAACCTGCTCTTTCCGATTTTTGTAGCTGACTATTATCCCAGCCACATTGAATTGCTTCATCACCAAATGCAAAACCTGTAAAACCTTGTTCGCGCCAAATTCTTTTTTCAAACCCCAAAAAGAATTTTGCATTTTTTCCATAACCCATTTCATTAATTGCTTTTATTTTTGGGGGAGATAAGGGATAGTCTATTTTAATGTTTTTTAGTATTGTAAATGGCACTGTAATAATTGCAAAATCCGCAGTTACACTTTCAGTAGCTCCACCTGCTTTAATAAAATCCAATACAATTTTATCTCCTTCATTTTTAGTATGAATTGCCTCCAAAGCATAACCCATATTTAATTGATATTGCAAGGTCCGGGTTAAATTATCGGTAATTAATTGATTGCCTCCGGAAATTTTATATCGTTCATCGCTATATCCTGAATAATAGAATTCTTCCTTCATTCCCGGATCCATCAATAATAAAAAGTTGATCGCAGATTGTTCTGCAATGTCTAATCCATATTCTGTGGTATATGCAACATCCAATAATTTATATAATAATCCGGAAATACCAATTCCTGTTAGATAATCAGCGATGGAAAGCTGATCCAAACGGAGATCATTTTCATTATATGTTTTATAGGAAATAACATTACTCAAAGAATCAATATCCTTTTGTATCTGATCGGTAAAGGGAAAAAATAATTGAAGGATATCTTCATCTTTAATTATTTGTCCGTCGAAATAATAACAGGCATGCGTCAAATTTTTTTCTGATTCAACAAAGGTATCAATTAAAGGAAGGTCAAATTGTTTAATTAAAGCGAAAATATCATCGTGCGTGGAGTCGATAAACTCTCCTCCTAGTTCTGTTGTCAATCCCGGAGCAAGCATATCAACTGCAGTATAGATTCTTCCTCCGGTTCTGGGGGATGCTTCGTAAATTTTGGGGAGATAACCTGCTTTTTTTAATGTGTGTGCTGCATTTAATCCCGCAATACCTGCTCCTACAATTACTATTTCGGGTTTATTTTTTGATGTACATGCTTGCAAAAATGCAGAAGCTCCAATTGTTGTTAATAAGGCTGCTTTCCCTGTTGTTTCAATAAATTTCCTTCGTGATATCTTTTGTGTCTCCCTGATCTCATCAACAGGAATATCTTGTCGTGCACTTTGTGCATTAAGATGAAAGGCTTTTTGTAAAGTATTTAATAAATTCGTTTTCGCAATTCTGCGTTTTTTTGAATGCATACAATTATTTTAGAATAAAAAGCAGTATTTAATATATCACCAACTGCTTCCGCCACCGCCGCCGCCTGAACTTCCTCCACCGAAACTACCACCACCTCCTCCTCCCGAACTGCCACTTCCCGATGAACTTGAACGTGTGCGTTTTGGAATGGTATAAGTACTTTTGGTTGTGTAACTACAAGATGAACAAACATATGTTTTTTGTCCAGTTCCCGTTGATTCGTAGGTTGGAGAGGATAAGGTTTCGTTTTTTGTCATGAGATATGCCTTGGCAGTGCATTTCGGACAGGCGCTGTATTTGCTGAAATAATTTTCGTAACGAAATATTTTTATTTCATTCGTAATTGGATGTTTCCAAACATCATAATCAACTGATCTTAATTTCTCTTCTGTTAATTGAAATGCCTCTAAAAAACCATCATCTGCAATTTCATTTAATTTATTCAGGTTAGCCGTTCCATCTGCACTTAATGGAGGAGTGTTGCGCAGTTCTTTCATTCTATTTCTGTTGAACAAACTATAAAAAATAAAAGGTAAAGGAAATAATATCGTACTTGCCAGCCAACCTTTGCTATGCGATTTAGCTAATAAATTATAGGTCTCCTGTGGTAATTTGTTTGCTGTTTCTTTAAAAATATATTTATTTACACGAAATCTTTTTTCCACCAGTAACACCATAATAAATCCATAAATAAATATTGCCGCCTCAAATATTCGCACAGAACCGGCAATTTCCTGCCAGGCTAAAAAGGCGCCAGGTACACCTATATTTAAAGCTAAAAATTTCGTTTTAAGATAATTTTCATCCGCATTGTTTTTAACATATGCGGGAGCCGATTTTAGTCGTTTTTTTTGACCTGCAAATCCGCCAATTGCACCAATTAAATACAAGGCTCCGAATATAAATAATCCTACTATGCTTGCATTTTCCCTCCACCAGGGCTTATATCCGTATTCATTTAAACTTTCGGCCAAAACATCTTCGCGATAAATAGGATCGGATAAAATTTTAATTACTTCATTAACACCTGCAAGCACACAATCGTCGAATCGGCCTTCTTTAGCAAGAGGTACCATGTATTCTTCCTGAATTCGTTTGCAGACAGCATCCGTTAAAATTCCTTCTAGACCATACCCAACTTCAAATTCCATTCTGCGCTGATCCATTACCAATAATATCAGTAAACCATTATTATTTTCCTGTTGCCCTATCCCCCAATATCTGAATAATTGAGTTCTGAAATCACCCGGCACCTTATCACCGATGGAATTTACAACCGCAACAGCAACCTGTGCAGTGGTAGAGTCCTCCAAAGCAAGTAGTAATTGATTTATAGTGGATACCGCTGAGGCGCTTAAAACGTTATCCGGATTACTTACAAGCCCTCCATAGGAAGTTTTAGGGTTGGGGATAGATTCAACAGTATGGACGGTTTGCGCAAATAAATTAACCGTAAAAAATATCAGAAACAGGCAAAGTGTGCTCCTTATCATTGTGTTGATTTAAGGGCATTAAAATACGATTTTTTTTATTCCTGTAGTACATCCACTTTTATTCTCACATCCTGATTGGCCAGAATCCATAATGTATAGAATACTAATTTTGTTCTTTCTGCCAACAGGTCGAAATTTATCTTTTCAATATCGTCGCTTGGTTTATGGTAGTCGGCATGCGTTCCATTAAAATAAAATATAACCGGTACATTGTTTTTTGCAAAATTGTAATGGTCGCTTCTGTAATAAAAACGATTTGGGTCTTCAGTATTGTTATATGTGTAATCTAAAGTAAGATTTGTATACGTTTTTGCCGCTGCCTCGTTGATACTGTGTAAACCAGTGCTTAAAAAATCGGAACCGATTATGTATACATAATTAGAATCATTTTTATGTTTTTCATCTACGCGACCAATCATATCAATGTTGAGATCGGCGACAGTATTTTCCATTGGAAAAACCGGATTTTCAGCATAGGCCTTTGACCCCAACAATCCTTTTTCTTCTCCGGAAAATGCAATAAATAATATACTTCTGCGCGGGCCTTCGTCATTTATTTTTGCACTCATCATTGCCTCGGCAATTTCCATAATTCCAACTGTTCCGGAGCCATCATCATCTGCCCCGTTGTAAATAATATCTCCCTGTTTTCCTAAATGATCGTAGTGGGCAGATATTACAAGCACTTCTTCTTTAAGATCTGTTCCTTCTATATACCCTATCACATTATCAGCAAACACAATGCGTTCTGCTTTAACAAGATTAAATATTATTGTTGTATTGTAACTAAAACTTTCAGGTTGCCCGGTCTCATTTATTTTATCTATAGATTTTTGTAACGATTTCTTTTTCTTTCCCAATAACTTTTCCGCCATAGCTTGCGAAATAAAAAGATTATTTACATAATCCGCCTGTTTGTATTCCGATTTCAATTTTAATAAACTTCCCTCTAAAAAGTTGCGCCATTGAGGATCAGAAACAATTTCGGCAAAATTCGGGTCTATCATTAAAATACATTTTGCTCCGTGTTTTGTTGCTGCATTTACTTTTTTCCTCCAATCTTTTGTCCAGGATGAAAGCGTATCAGAACCGGTGATCAATGATTTGCCGTTTTTAAATGGTTCTCCGTAAGCTACTAAAATTATTTTGTCTTTAGCATTAAAATCTTTGTAATCGCTGTAAAGAGAATCGTCTATTCCATAACCCAAAAAAACGATCTCTTCCGCTGTGAATGATAATGAATTATTTGATGTTATATATCCATAAAAATCATTCATTAAACCAAATAAATTATTTTTATCGGCAATTGTGGATGTTTCCCAACCATATTCCATTATTGGATAGTCCTGATAATAGCCACCAATTTTTTTTAGAGGAGGTATACCTGATTTTTGTAATTGACCTGAAATATATTCCGCAGCCATAACCAATCCTTTTGTTCCGGTTTCCCGTCCTTCAAAATAATCGCCGGCTAATACTGAAAGGTGTTCTTTTAATTCAGAAGAAGTAATGGTGTTTGCATACTTAACTCCAAGATCTTCTGTTTGGGCAAAAATATTTATTGCAAATAAAATGCAGGAGATCAACAATAAAGAAATACTTTTCATACAAGGAGATATCACAGATCAGAAATTTTATCCACCCGTTTTTGATGTCTTCCTCCTTCAAATTCGGTGGTTAGAAAAACAGAGATAAATTGAATTGCTTCCTCCAGCGAAATAAATCTGGCAGGAATACAAATAACATTTGCATTGTTGTGTTGGCGTGCAAGTGCAGAAACATCTTCCCGCCAAACCATTGCAGCTCTTATTTTTGCATGTTTATTTGCAGTTATACAAACGCCATTACCACTTCCGCAAATTACAATTCCCATATCAGATTCTCCCGCTTCAATACTTTTTGCAAGAGGATGAACAAAGTCGGGATAATCAACAGAGTCGAGAGAATGCGTTCCGAAATCGACAACGCGATATCCTTGCGCTTTTAAATAATTGATCACAGCTTCCTTATATGGAAAACCTGCATGGTCGCAGCCGATTGCGATGATTTTGGGTTGCATGCAACAAAGTTAACAGAAGTATCGAAAAGATTTAAAGTCTTACACATATTAACAAAGTACGCAAACTAAAATATGTCACATTTTAGTTTTAAGCATTGTCCAGCGCCTTTTTTCTTTTCCGCTCCACCACCATAACAACCACTATGCTTACCTCGTATAACACCCACAGTGGAGTAGCTACTAAAAACAAACTGAAAGCATCGCCTGAAGGTGTAATTATTGCTGCTAAAACTAGAGAAATAATGAATGCATATTTTCTGTTATTAGCCAGAAATTCTCTTCCCAATAATCCCAATTTCGCAAGAAAATATGCGATCATCGGAATTTCGAAAATAAGTCCGGTCCATAATATCATCCCTGTTAAAATACCGAGGTATGAATCGAAGGTGAACTGATTTTCAATTTGATCGCTCAAAGTAAATGTTGCGAGAAAATTGATGGAAAAGGGTGCTAATAAAAAATATCCGAAAAACGCACCTATATAAAATAATAGTGTTGCAATAAATACTGCACCACCTAAATTCATTTTTTCGTGACTCAATAAAGCAGGTTTCACAAATCTCCATATCTCCCACAAAATATAAGGGAAGGCGAAAATCACCCCTCCCATAAAGGCAATTTTAATATATAAGAAAAATGGGGAGGATAAATTCAGATAAAACAATTTATAATCTAAAGTGGTATAACACAATCCATCTATATTAAAACGATCGCCGACATTACAAAATATCTTATAAGTGATAAAATCCGGATTTTTAGGAGCCAGAATAATTTTATCAAAAATAAATTCGGGATAAATTAAAAATACTATTGATAATAGTACAATAACCACTACTATACGCACTATATGCCACCGGAGATCCTCCAGGTGTTCCATAAACGACATCTCGTCTTTCTTAACTTTTATAGCGGCCATTCAAATATCGGAGATGAGCGTTAAATTATATTTTAATAAATTATTTACTGTTGATCAGATTGTACAATGCATCCAAATTAGGACTCAGGATAATTTCTGTACGGCGATTTTTTGCTTTGCCTTCTGTTGTTGAATTATCAGCAACAGGAAAAAATTCTCCGCGTCCTTCTGCAATTACTCTTTTTGCATCCAGACCATTTTCTGTTGTTAGAATTTTAACAATACTGGTTGCGCGCAATACACTGAGATCCCAATTGTCTTTCGGAAAACTTGCACTTTTCATTGGAACATTATCAGTGTGACCTTCAATTTCTATCGAAATATCGCCATTCGCTTTTAATACATCAGCCAACTTTTTCAAGGCATCTTTACCCTTAGGGTCAACCACTGTGCTTCCCGATGCAAATAATAACTTTTCACTTAGCGAAACATATACTTTTCCGTTTTTGCGTTCCACGGTAAGGTCGCTGGAACTAAATCCTGCCAATGCCTTATCAATAGTATTTTTGAGGTCAGTAACCGTTTGTTCCTGTTTATTTAAAATATCTTCCAATTCTTTCACCCTTTTTGAACGTGCATCCAGATCGGCAGTGAGCTGTTCTATACTTTTTTGTTGGTCGGATAAGGTTTTTTCCTTATTGTTCAATTCTTTTTCTTTCGCAATAAGTTCATCACTTTTTAGCTGCAGGTCTTCACGCAATTCCTGATTTTCGGAAGATGATAGGGCTAATAACTGATTGATACGGTTATTCAATTGATCTTCGATCTGGCGCAATTGTTCATTTGCTTTAACCATATTGTCGTAACGCGAATGCACATCTACGGAATCCTTTTGCATGAATTTGATCTGCGCTTCATAGTTTTTTACCATTTTGGTAAGTTCCGCATTTTCAGCTGATTTTGCGCGCAATTGACTGTGCAACACTGCTGTATCCTGATAACATTTATCGCGGGCAGCAACAGCATCCTGAAATTTAATTGCAGGTACGCAGGAAGAAAGGTAGAATGCCGCAGCAATGAGTATGATCGAAAGTTGTTTCATAGTTTAAATTTTTTGTTTTGCAAAATAATTTGTTTTTCTTGAATATTTTAAACCTTGTTATTAACGTCTCTTTAATAAACCGAGTATTCCACGCTCCAAAACATTGATCACTGTTCGGGTGATCTGATGTTGGGTTGTTTTATCTATGAGTGGTGGTTGTTTCTTTTCCTTCACTTTTTTTTCACGCTCCTCCTGTTTAATTTTTTTCTCCTCTTCTTTCAGCTGTTTTTCTTTTTCGGCAAGTTTTTCACTTTCCTCTAACTTTTTGTTTAATATTTCATGAGCGCTTTCACGATCAATGGCCTCATTATATTTTTTTACCAAACTTGAATTACTAATAAGGTTTTGCATTTCCTGCGGAGAAAGAATATCCATGCGCGATTGTGGTGCAACCAATAATGTATGCGCCAAGGGAGCCGGGGACCCTTTCTCGTTAAGTGCTGTAATTAATGCCTCACCAATTCCGAGATTTGTTAATAATTCTTCTGTTTTATAAAAATCTGTAAGGGGATAATTTTCGGATGTTAATTTTATTGCTTTTCTATCGTTTGCTGTGAAGGCCCGCAAGGCATGTTGAATTTTTAATCCTAACTGAGATAAAACTTCTGCCGGAATATCGGTTGGTAATTGGGTACAGAAAAATATTCCAACTCCCTTAGATCGAATAAGTTTAATTATGGTTTGAATTTGCTCCAATAAATTTTTGCTGGCCTCATTAAAAATGAGATGTGCCTCATCAATAATAATTACAAGTTTAGGATCTTCCTTATCTCCAATTTCCGGAAAAGTATTATATACCTCCGCAAGCAGACACAACATGAAGGTGGAAAATAATTTCGGTTTGCTTTGAATATCCGTTAAACGCAAAATATTAATGTAAGCCTGACCGCGATCATTTATTCTGCAAAGATCTTCCACCTCAAAACTTTTTTCTCCGAAAAATAGATCTGCTCCCTGTTCTTCAATTTCTATTACCTTGCGCAATATTGTGCCGGCACTTGAAGTACTTATTGCACCGTAATCTGACTCAATTTCTTTTTTGCCTTCATTGGTGAGATAATTTAATGTTTTTCTGAAATCTTTAAGGTCTAAAAGGGGTAATTTTTTATCATCACAATATTTAAATACGAGAGAAACAACGCCTTCCTGAATATCATTTAATTCGAGAATTTTGGAAAACAATACCGGTCCAAATTCTGAAATTGTTGCGCGTAAACGAACTCCCGTTTCATTGCTTATGCTCATAAGTTCCACAGGATATCCCTTCGCTTTCCAATCCTTGCCGATCTTCTGCATGCGTTCGTCAATTTTCGGGTTCGGAATTCCTTCCATCGCAATTCCGCTCACATCCCCTTTTATATCCATTATAAGAACAGCCACTCCATTATCACTTAGTTGCTCTACAATTCCCTGAAGCGTTTTCGTTTTACCGGTTCCCGTGGCTCCGGCAACAAGACCATGCCTGTTCATCATGCGCAAAGGCACTTTTACCAGGGTTTGGGCTATGGGTTGATGTTCGTAAATAGCAGTCCCGAGAACTATGGATGTTCCCTGAAAATTATAACCGTTAAGGATGCTTTGTTTAAATTCTTCTGTCCTATCCACGAAAAAAATGATTTAATTTGCCCTGTTCATCACAAGATGGGCAAAGATACACGTTATAATTTGTGCGAAAAGCTCTTAAAAACAATAATTAAATCATGGCAGCTAAATCAAAAACAGCCTTTTTTTGTCAGCAATGTGGGTTCGAATCGCCAAAATGGCAAGGGAAATGCCCCAGTTGTAACCAGTGGAACACTTTTGTGGAGGAAGTTGTGGAAAGGCAAGAGCCAAAGGAGATCTGGAAGGAGGAAAAACCTGATAAACGGGGAAATAAACCCATTTTACTCGATGAAATTGCAGCGGGAGATGTACAAAGAATTGTTACCATCGACCTCGAATTGAACAGAACACTTGGCGGCGGAATAGTGCCCGGAAGTCTGATTTTGGTTGGCGGGGAACCCGGAATAGGCAAGTCAACTTTGTTATTACAACTCGCTCTCGAGCTAAGAAAAATAAAAGTTTTATATGTGAGTGGTGAAGAAAGTGAGCAACAAATTAAAATGCGCGCTGAACGACTAAAAGGAAAAAATCCTGAATTATTTATTTCCACGGAAGTTTCTATCGGAAAATTATTTACTCAGATTAAAAATCTGGAACCTGGTTTAGTAATAATTGATTCCATCCAAACATTAATTTCCGATTTTGTAGATGCAACTGCAGGAAGTATTGCGCAGATAAAAGAATGTGCCGGACAATTGCAGCGTTATGCCAAAGAAAGTAATGTTCCTGTTTTTATTATCGGACATATTAATAAAGAAGGATATATAGCAGGACCAAAAATATTGGAGCACATGGTGGATTCTGTTTTACAATTTGAAGGTGATAGAAATTATACCCATCGGATCTTACGCACCATTAAAAATCGTTTTGGTTCCACAAGTGAAATTGGTATTTATAAAATGGAAGGTGATGGATTAAAACAAGTAAATAATCCCAGTGAATTATTAATTACCGAAAAGGATGAACCGTTAAGCGGAGTAGCTATAGCTGCCACCATGGAAGGTATGCGACCGATGTTAATTGAAGTGCAGGCATTGGTGAGTCCTGCAGTATATGGAAATCCGCAAAGAACAGCAACAGGATTTGATCTGCGAAGAATGAGTATGTTGCTTGCAGTTTTAGAAAAACGCGGAGGATTTGCATTCGGAAATAAGGATGTGTTTTTAAATATTGCGGGAGGGTTGCGGGTGGAAGATCCTGCAATTGATCTGAGTATAGCATGTGCGCTTTTATCTTCCATTGAAGATACTTTTATGCCAATGAATATTTGTTTCGCTGCAGAAATAGGATTGAGCGGAGAACTGCGCGGAGTAAGCCGAATTGAACAACGCATAATGGAAGCAGAAAAATTAGGATTCGAAATTATTTATATCTCCAAACACAACATGAAATCGCTGAATATTAAAAAATATAATATTGAGGTGAGGGCTGCGGGGAAGATGGAGGAGGTTTATCAGCGGCTTTTTGTTTAACAGAAAAGTAAAAAAATTGACAATTGACAATTGACAATTGACAATTGACAATTTTTGGATTTTCGTCGGATTGGAGTTAAGATTTCTATTGGTAAGTCAGTGCTAATTCTCAACTCTCAATACAAAAGAAACTTTTAAACTTTATCCCCGTTTCATTGTTTATAGTTCAATGAATAACTTAACATTTATAACAATGTTGAAGAAAAAGGGATTTATAATCATTTTATTTTCAATTTTAGCATATACAAATATGTCAGCACAAACAATGCAAACAGTTCCAAATGTGGATCTCGCAAAATATGCCGGAAAATGGTATGAAATTGCCTCCTTTCCTCAACGATTTCAGAAAGGTTGCCATTGCACCACTGCTGAATACACCCCAACCGATAAAGGTTATATTATTGTGGAAAACAGGTGTAATAAGGATAGTGTAAAAGGAACACTATCCTATATAAAAGGCAAGGCATTTGTTGAAAAAAATTCAGGAAATGCGAAATTGAAAGTGCAATTTTTCTGGCCTTTTAAAGGCAAATATTGGATAATTGATCTGGCAGATGATTATAGTTATGCTGTGGTGAGTCATCCTAATAAAAAATATTTGTGGATATTGTCGAGGACACCCTTAATGGATGAGAAAGAATATCAGGCAATAATTGAAAGGACAAGAGAAAAGGGTTTAGATGTAAGTAAACTCAGAATCACCGATCAGAAATGTAATTAACAGTGCATTAAATTTCAATTCGGTGTTTTCGCTTATTTTATTCTCTATTATTTTATTGGTCCAAATCATTTTTTAACATTTTTGAAAACTCTGAACTGCCGGCATAATTCATATGTCCACCATCATTAAAGTATTTTTTGTCATTGTTTATATATGAACGCCTCTCAGTGTTATATTGTAAAAAAGGAATGTTATTTGAAACACAAATGGAATCATAATATTTTTGCAATCCCGAGTTTTTATATTTAATTCCAGAGGAATTATAAGCGGGTGGGTTTATAAAAATCAATTCTATTCCTTCCTTTATAAAGGTATTAATTAAATTTTCAAATATCTTTTGTTGATCTTTTTCAATTTTAAAATTTTCTATTTCCAATTCGTTGATCGGCCTGCCAATTTCCTGTACCGGAATGAACCCCGCATTATATTCTGCTGTCAAATATGGATATGGATCATAATTTATAAGCCTTTGTGGCGACCTTCTGTTTTTAAGAACCGGAAATCTATTGTTTATCAGCGTAGTTTTATTCAGACCTTTATTGCTGATTAAACTGCTTAAATAAATATTGGTTGGGTAATATAGTGCATCATGTTCAAAGGTTCTCCAAAGTTCTTCCGTATCAAAAAGGAACCATTCCACTGCAAAAATAATTTTGTCGGGCTTTGGATAATTAGGTTTGAATATGGTTTGATACCAATTTTGATAAAACTCCGGATTGGCACCATCGCAGGCGAAATTATAAACTATTGTTCCCGTATCATTTAATAGGGCAGGTTGTATACCATGTGTTGCATGTGATGTGCCTAAAATTATTGTGTTGGCATTATAAACAGGATGTAATATCTCCTTGTATTGAAATCCAAAGTAATCATATGGTGTTATAGTTTGTTTAAAGCGAAAATTCAATATAATTAATATTATAAAGACTATAAGAAAAAAACCAAAACTTTGTGCAAGAAATTTCTTCATAAAAATTAAAATTGAAAATAAATAAATTCCTGACTGTTACCTGAATAAACATATATAACTGCTAATATTATTAAATAAATGCTCCATCTTATTACTCCGGATCTAATGTTTCTCATGTTTGAAATTCCAAATTGATGTTCCCTGCCAAGCCACTCCACTATCAGGAAAATTGGAACAAAAACCTTTACAGTAGTCGGTATGAGAAGCGGATCTTTAAAAAGTGAATTTGAAAATATGGTAGAAATGTATTGAAATGCATGTGGAAGATCATCTGCCCTGAAAAATATCCAAGCTAAAACCACCAGCATAAATGTCAGGATCATTTTAAAGAAGTCTTTGATGCCAGGTAAATATTTTCCTGCAGCAATAATATCCAGATTGTTTCTGTTTTTATTTAATAACAATAAAGGGATAAAATAGATAGCATTAAGTGCACCCCAGGCTATAAATGTCCAATTTGCACCATGCCAGAATCCACTGATTATAAATATGATAAAGGTGTTTCTCACTTTAGTAACTACATTTCCCTTACTACCTCCTAACGGAATATATAAATAATCTCTGAACCAGGTGGAAAGTGATATATGCCATCGTCGCCAGAATTCAGCAATATCTCTTGAAAAATAGGGGTAGGCAAAATTTCTTAACAGATCTATACCAAATAGTTTTGCAGTGCCAATTGCAATATCAGAATATCCTGAAAAATCGCAATAAATTTGAAAGGCAAAAAATACGGCACCCAATAAAAGAGTACTTCCTGAATACATTTCTGAATTGTTAAATACCTCATTTGCGTAAATTGCACATTGATCGGCAATCACAATTTTTTTAAATAACCCCCACAATATTTGCCTTAATCCATCAACGGCGTGATCATGATCAAAAGTTCTTTTTTTCTGAATTTGGGGTAGGAGATGTGTAGCTCTTTCAATGGGACCCGCAACCAAAAGAGGGAAAAAACTTACAAATACTCCGTATATCAGAAAACTGCGTTCAGCCTTAATTCTGCCTTTGTATATATCAATTACATACGACAATCCATGAAAAGTATAAAAGGAAATACCTACGGGTAAGATCACTTTCAAGGTCCATGGATTTACCTGTAGTCCGAATTGGGATAGCAGCTCTCCAAAGGATTCTGCAAAAAAGTTGAAATATTTAAAAAACCCTAAAAATCCGAGATTAATAATGATACTTAAATAAAACCAAAATTTCTTGTGATTTTTATTCTTCGCCTTTTCAATTTTTAAGCCCGACAAATAATCCAATAGGGTGGAAAACAGTAAAAGAAAAAGAAATCTCCAATCCCAGCATGCATAAAAAAAATAACTGGATGCTAATAGTAATACATTCTGAAATTTAAGATTTCTGTTGGCAACAAACCAATACAGTATAAATACTATAGGCAGAAACAGGGCGAAACCAAGGGAATTAAAAAGCATCTTATGGGCAGAAGATTTGCATAAAAGTAATTAATTGGCGTAAGGTTAAAAATTTTTTAACAGTGCTAGAACGGTATTAAGCTGTAAAAATGACTTAAAAATATGATTTGTTTAGTTTAAAATTTCAATTTGAAACCTCATTCCATTCGGCGGAGGACATTTCAAATTTAATTTCTCCCTTACCATAAATTCCAACTTCCCTCCAACCAGCATTTCGATAAAATTTTTCCGCTCTTGTATTTGGTGAGGTGCTGAGCCAAACAGTTTTGTCAGTTTGAGAAAAATACCATTTCAACATAGTGTCGTGTAATTTTTTTCCTATACCCATTTTTTCATATTCGGGTAAAATAAATAATGCCCATATATTATTTTCCCGCAGATCGGCAATAGCAAATCCAACCAATAAATTATTCGTCTCGCAAACCCATCCTTTGCCTCTGTTTGTTATGTATTCAAAACAATCGGCATCTGTAACTAAATTGGGATCCGATAAAATGTTTTCTTTTACAGAATGGCGGATAATTTGAATCTCGGGGATGTCTGTAACCAACGCCTCTCTTATTTTCATAGTGCTAAGGTATAATTCCGTACCGGGATTATGTATTTTGACCTTTCAGATAGAATAAATGTTACAGCTTTTCCAAATTTATTATCTTTGAAAATATTTTCATCCAAAATGAAGCACCTCAATAACCATTTATTTGCCTTTTTTTTACTTTTATTTTCTGCCGGAATTGTGTTATCGCAAAACATTTCCGTGAAACCACTTGCTGAAAATTTCAATAAGGTAAATTCTAAAATCGTTCCTCCAGTTAATGACTGGCCTTGCGATGCAACCGTTCTTGAAGTAAATGAAAGTTGTTTGTTTGTAGATGGTACAAATGTGGGAGCCACAAATTCTGACGAAGCTATTGTTACCTGCGATGGTGATAGTGAGGGAGATATTTGGTTTCAGTTTACCGTTCCAGCCGGAGAATTTGTAATAATTGAAACTGATAATGGACCAACGGTAAATGATATGGGTATGCAGATCTATCATGGTTCTTGTGCCGACCTAAATAACTATCCTTCCGGTTGTATTGCGGATGGAAGTTCTTATGCTGATCTAATGCCTGGTTTCGCAATAGTACTGGCACCGGCAGGCACTACAATATTCTTGCGTTTGTGGGAAGTAAATAATGATGCCTTTGGTGATTTTTCGATCTGCGCTTATTCAGAATGTATCGAATCCATTGTGCCGGACGGCATAATAGCCACGGATACAATTTTATGTGATGAAGGTACTGTTACCTTAACAATTGATAATGGATCTTTAGGTTCAATGGCAAGTTGGATATGGTATGAGGACAATTGTGAATCAACCCCCATCAGCACGGATGATAATTTAGTTGTTTCACCTGATGTTAGCACAACTTATTACGTTCAGGCGGATGGTGCATGTTTCACAACTTTCTGCGTTCATTTAAGAATCGAAATTTCATCAGCACCGGAAACTCCTGTAATAATAGTTGACGACTGTAAATTAACTACGTATATTTTAAATGATGCAACCTATACCTGGTATCTGGATGGTGAAATAATTTCCGGGGAAACCAGTCATCTGATCAATATTAACGAAAGTGGCAACTACACTGTAATGATCACAAATGAAGACGGTTGTTCAATTTCGTCGGACGATGTTTTTGTGAATTGTGAAGCATTAGGAATTGATGATATTGTATCTGCAGATATCAGTGTATATCCTAATCCGGGAAACGGAGAATTTAATTTAGAAATAGGAGGATATTCCGGCGAATTATCCCTACAGATATTTGATATAATGGGAAGAGAAGTGAATAAACAAAATATATTTATTTCCCCTCAAAATAATACTGTTTCCATACAATTACCTGTGCCATCAGGCATGTATTTTTTACAGGTAAAGAATGAGGATGTTGATGAAGGTGCTGTTTTGATGATAGAATAATTAATTCCATTAATCTAAATGTTCTCCACGTATTATTTTTTGTAAGAATACGCGCATGGAGGAAAAATTATCGAACTGCATTTCTCTGAAATAGATTTCCTTGCCGTCAGTTGTAGTTAATTTTATCTTATCGTTTTCACTTTTTGTTGCAATTCTTCCCAAACTCTTTACAGTTTTCGGAACATAATGAAAAGTGCTGAATTCATGATATTGAATAGTGATCTTTTTTCGCGTTACAAATGCCATAATTGTTAAATAACTTTCATAAAACAAAACAACTTTAAGCGATAAAATAACATTTATGGAATAGGTAAGCCATAAACAGGCTAAACCCACTGCCAACATACTTGCAATAGGATCGTTACTTCCCATCAATATGGAATATAATATCCACCCAAAGAAAAAATATATAAAAATGGTAAGCACATAAACGATGCTGGTTTGGGATCGGAGGAGTAGTGGTTCGGGCATAAAAAACAAATTTACACAACACTTATAAGATCTATCCAATACACGTGTTTTTTTTCCATTTGAAATTCAATTTAATTTCACTCGCGAACGGAGGGATTAACTATTATAGAAGGAAAGGGTTCTTCATAAGGTTTAATATTAAAAACCATCTCCAGGGTATAAATTATTCCCCGGTCAGCAATATTGGGATCTGATTCAACTACAGATAAATATATTTGTTTTGTAATATCTCTTCCATTAAAATCATTTAGATTAGCATTGAGACCTATACCATCTGGTGATTCGAAAAATTGGATCGTGGAACCCTCCCCTGAAAAAGCAGGTGAAAGAAGTTCAACTTTTAAATATTCCGCATTAAAAATTTTGTGTTGAATACTTATGGATTTATCCACAACCTGCAATACATCTTTCATTAAGATAATTTCAGAATTTATTGAATTGTTACCTGATATTTTTAATATTGCTTTTAAAGGAGTTGATATAAAATTATTGTTAGTTTCTATTTCAATCACCTCTTTATTTATTACTTTTATTGTTTTAGTGGTAATGATATATTTTACATCAAATTGTTTTCTTTTAGTTTGTTTTTCCAGTAATAGTGTGCAGAAAGCATAGGCACCAGGCTCTGTAAATAAAAGTGAGGTTGTTATTTTTAAATAACCCTGCAAAGTATTATTTGTTGATTTGCACATTTCCACAAATTCAGCTTTATAATTTGCATTCGGTAATTGAACTGTTGCTAGAACTTTATTTTTATAAACCAACTTCGGTACAATTACATTTCCATCGGTTAATATTTCCATTCCATTTGCCGAATTCTGTGTCAGGATATAATTATTATATTGTTCTGATTCTATGGGAATTTCAATAGCTACATAATAACTATTCTCCATCTTTTCTGGTATCCATACTTTTTTTGTATCTCCATTACAAGATTCGAAATCGCTGATACTGTTAAATCTTGTACTGTTATCTCTGGCGAATAGAAGGTCATAAGTAAAAATATTCGCTCCGCGATCCTGCGTCTGCCACATTTGTTGAATAGGATGAATTTCTGCCCAACCTTTTTTTAATGTAAAACCTGAGGGAACAATAACTAAAGGCGATCCTCTATGTCCAAGATCCAAAACCCAGGGCCCATAAACGCAAGTTTGATTATTTTCCGGGTAGTTTAATGTTTCATCCGTAACGTAAATATCTGCATCACTGTTTTGGAAGTTAATTTCGTAGTGCAATGTACCTTTTAATTTTTCACGTATTTCAAAATCTCTTGTGGTAACTGCAATTACTCCCGGTCGTGTGGACGAATCGCCAATAAATTTAAATACATCAAGCGGATCCACCCATGCATTGAAATCGCTGTCGTCACCATAATGTATAGGATAACCATAGTCGGCCGAAGGGGGAGTTGACTTTTCGATCAAATTTCCACATAATGTTTTTTTATAACCATCTATAGGTTTCCAAGGTCCTCCTTTTTTACTTTCTGCGCTGCACAAACCTATATACTCATCCTTTTTGTAAAAACCCGTACCTGCAACTCCCATTTGATATTGCATGATAAAATGGAAGGCTTCTGTTTGTTCGGCAGTGGATGTAGGTGCTATATCAGGTAAAATAAAAGTTCCGGGTGAAGAATTATTTTCCGTATCTAATGTCGTATTCGATATTTCAATTCCGTCAAGTACACCTTGCGCTAAAAGCGTAATTGGTAAAAGGAATAATAAAAAAATGAGTTTAATTTTTCGCATAGGGAATAGGTTGGGTTAGCAAGGGTTCTAATGTAAAAATATAAAAAATGGATTAGGGGGTATCGTACCCCTTAAATTAGTAAGGTTAAAATTGATGGTCTATGTTACAAAAACAAGGTAATAAAATGAAAAATTTGTTACAAAGTAGGGGTAATAAATAAAAAATTGTCTCAGGGACTAGGGTAAAATATTTAATGGAATAGGTTCAAATTGGCAATAAATCATCCAGGATATAACAATGTGATTTTGTAATGCCGCAATTCATTGCGACTCTACGATAAACCATAAATTCAGGCTGGCGCTTTAATTTGAAATTAATGTAAAATTTACTGAAGTCCCCCGACCAGCCCTCGAAAAAATTGCAAGGTATTTTATCTGCACCCGATTGTAGCGGAAACCCCGCAGCGAGGAACGAGCGAGGAGTTGAAGCGAAAAGCGGGACCGACCCTTCGAAAGAACCCAAAAAGATATGTGCTCCAATTTTTTTTATCCTCTTATTAATCCGTAACTTTGCAGCGCCAAAACCATAACATTAACGGTTCAAATTAATAGCCACTTTGCCAAAAGTTACGATCGACGATATTTCTATTGAAGTTCCTGCGGGGACAACAATTTTAGAGGCTGCAAGAATGATAGGGGTGAATGTTCCTCCTGCCATGTGTTATTACAAGAGTTTGAAGGGAAGTGGCGGAAAATGCAGGGTTTGTCTTGTAAAAGTGAGCAAAGGTTCGGAAAAAGACCCTCGCCCCATGCCAAAATTAGTGGCGAGCTGCAGAACTACCGTTATGGATGGAATGGAGGTGAAAAATACTACATCACCCGAGGTAATTGAAGCCCGCAAAGGCGTTGTGGAGTTTTTACTGATCAATCACCCTCTCGATTGCCCCATTTGTGACCAGGCCGGTGAGTGTCATCTCCAGGACCTTAGTTATGAACACGGCGTGGCTTCCAGCCGATACGAATTTAAAAGAAGAACCTTCGAAAGTGACGATATCGGCGATAAGATAAAATTGCACATGAATCGCTGTATCCTTTGCTACCGCTGCACGCAGGTTGCAGACCAACTTACCGATCAACGCGTTCATGGGGTGCTTAACCGGGGAGAAGTGAGCGAAATTTCAACTTATATTAAAAAAGCAGTGGACAACGATTTCAGCGGGAATATGATTGATGTTTGTCCCGTAGGAGCGCTTACCGATAAAACTTTCCGTTTTAAAAGCCGTGTTTGGTTCACAAAACCAATGTACGCGCATCGCAATTGCGAGAAATGTTCTGGGAAGGTAACATTGTGGTATCAGGGAGAAGAAGTTTTAAGAGTTACCTCAAGAAAAGATAAATGGGGAGAAAGTGAAGGATTTATTTGCAACGAGTGCCGTTTCGATAAAAAAGAAACCAAAGATTGGGTTGTGGAAGGCCCGGCACATATTGATAACCATTCCGTTATTGCACAAAATCATTATGAACTGCCCTACGAATTACCTGTAGTGCAAAAGAAAATACAATAATTAGCAAATTAGCCAATTAGCAAATGATTGCATTAGGGTAATTTGAAAATTAATTTCTAAAATAAAGATTAAAGTAAGCCGCAAGCTTAAATGAAAAATAATTAATTTCCAGATAGAAATTAAAACATGAACAAAAAAACAATTTATCATTTCACGAAAACATCCCCATTTGCTAATTTGCTAATTGGCTAATTTGCTAATCAAAACCATGGCTGCAGTTTTAATTTTTAAAATCATTTTAATTGTAGTGCTTTTTGCGCTTTCTCTCACTATTGCTGCCTACAGCACTTATGCGGAAAGAAAGGTTGCTGCTTTTATGCAGGATAGACTCGGACCAAATCGCGCAGGACCATTTGGACTATTACAGCCGCTTGCAGATGGTCTTAAAATGTTTATGAAAGAAGAAATTTTACCTGCAACATCAAACAAATATTTATTTATTGCCGGTCCTGCAATTACAATGACCACGGCATTAATGACAAGCGCCGTTATTCCCTGGGGACCTGAAGTTACCATTGGGGGTGTTAAAGTTCCACTACAAGTAGCAGATATTAATATCGGAATATTATATGTATTAGGAGTAGTAAGTTTAGGAGTTTACGGAATTATGATAGGTGGTTGGGCTAGTAATAATAAATATTCATTATTGGGTGCTGTTCGGGCTTCCTCACAAATGATAAGTTATGAACTTGCCATGGGTATGAGCATTATTGCAATTATTATGTCGTCGGGTTCTTTAAGTATTGGTGATATAGTGGAAGGACAAAGTGCCTGGGCCGGAATGCACTGGAATGTATTTATTCAACCCCTCGGGTTTTTAATTTTTATTATTTGTGCATTTGCCGAATGTAACAGAACGCCATTCGACCTTCCGGAATCAGAAACAGAATTAGTAGGAGGATATCACACCGAATATAGTTCCATGAAACTTGGATTTTATTTATTTGCAGAATACGTAAATATGTTTATTTCCTCTGCAATGATATCTGCACTTTATTTTGGAGGATATAATTTTCCGGGAATGGATGCTGTGCAGAATTCTGTTGGAGAAGTGTGGTTCGCTTTAATATGTGTGGCAGTATTTTTTGCTAAAATATTATTCTTCATTTTCTTTTTCATGTGGGTGCGCTGGACAATACCGCGCTTCCGCTTCGATCAGTTAATGAATTTGGGATGGAAAGTATTATTGCCGTTGTCGATATTAAATGTTTTGATCACGGGGGCGGTGATTTTGTTTAGTTGAAGTAGGAAGTAGGAAGTAGGAAGTAGGAAATAGGACATAAGTCATATCATAGGTCATACGTCATAGGTCCTATGTCATAGGTCATACGTCATAGGTCATAAGTCATAGGTCATAAAAGTAAATGTATCAATTAATAGTAGTTACCTTAACATAAAATGCAACAACTAACAAACAGAAGTAAAGTAGTTTCCAATAAACAAATGACGTTTATGGAGAGGATGTATATTCCTGCATTGTTGGGGGGATTGCGCATTACGATAAAACATTTTTTTAAGAAGAAAGTCACCGTAAATTATCCCGAAGAAACCCGCGAACACAGTAAGGTTTGGCGCGGATTACATGTATTAAAAAGAGACGAAGAAGGAAGAGAAAATTGTACAGCCTGCGGATTATGCGCTGTAGCTTGTCCCGCAGAAGCAATAACAATGGTTGCGGAAGAAAGAAAAAAAGGTGAGGAACATTTATATCGCGAAGAAAAATATGCAACTGAATACAATATAAATATGCTGCGATGTATTTTTTGCGGATTATGTGAAGAAGCTTGTCCTAAAGACGCAATATATCTGACCGATCGCATTAATTTATCTAATTATAACCGCGATCAGTTTATTTATACCAAGGATATGTTGGTGGAAGGAGTTGCAAAAGAAGACCGAATTGATATTGATATCAGAAGAAAAGGAACCCGCGAGGGCGCCAATTAAACAATTAGAAAGAATTTGATTCACAACCAATGACCCAGATATTTTTTTATTTTCTTTCAGGGATCGCAATTGCAAGCAGTTTGTTAATGCTGTTTCAACGCAATGCTATGTATAGTGTATTATATTTATTGGTTTGTTTTTTTGCAGTTGCGGGTTTATACATTATGCTCAACGCGCAATTTTTAGCCATTGTGCACATTATAGTATATGCAGGAGCTATTATGGTATTGTTTTTATATGTGCTCATGTTTCTCAATTTAAACACATCTTCTACCTTTTCGAAAAGTAATCTTTTGCGATTTGCTGCTGTGCTCACCGGTGGAATGGTATTCATTTTATTATTTGCGAGTTTTTATCAAACACAGTTAACCTATGTTGCCGATTCGCTGCACGCAGAAACAGGATCTGTGCAAACCTTGGGAAAAGTATTATTCGATGAATTTTTAATTCCCTTCGAATTGACCAGTATTTTATTCCTCTCTGCAATGGTTGGTGTGGTTATTATAAATAAAAAGGAGTCGTCGAATGGATAATACCGGAACTTTAAGTCAGCAACTGGTTACAATTCCATTGGAAAATTATGTGGTTTTGAGTCTTATCCTTTTCAGCATTGGTGTGATCGGTATTTTAATGCGCCGAAATTTGATCGTAGTATTTTTAAGCATAGAATTAATGTTGAATTCCATCAATCTTATGGCAGCAGCATTTTCATCCTATAACAATGATCCTGCAGGTCAGGCATTTGTGTTTTTTATCATGGTGGTAGCTGCAGCAGAAGTGGCGATCGGATTGGCGATGTTGGTGATGATTTATAGAAATACAAAAACTTTGGATATTAACGCATTGAATAAACTTAAATGGTAATCTTTTGAATCAACAAACACTCAATATAATAGTTACCCTGATTCCAGCATTGCCTTTGCTTGGGTTTTTGATACATATTTTTTTAAAAAATAAGATCTCCGAAAAAGTTGCAGGATGGCACGCTAGTGCATGGATAGTGCTTTCCTTTATTCTTACTTTGGTATTATTTTTTGAATTGCGCTCCACTCCGGAAATAAATGTTCAGCTTTTTAACTGGTTTAGTGTTGGGGGGATGGAAATTCCATTCGCATTTTTAATTGATCACCTCAGCATATTAATGATGCTGGTGATAACCGGCGTGGGAAGTCTGATACATATTTATTCTATCGGTTATATGCACGGTGATGAAGGATTTAACCGATTCTTTTCTTACCTGAATTTATTTATTTTCTTCATGCTCACATTAGTAATGGCAAATAATTACGTGCTGATGTTCGTGGGTTGGGAAGGTGTTGGATTATGTTCCTATTTATTAATTGGATTCTGGTTTAAAAATCAGGAATATAATAAGGCAGCAAGCAAAGCCTTCATTATGAATCGAATTGGCGATCTCGCTTTATTGATCGGATTATTTCTCATGTTCCAATATTTAGGTACTCTTACTTTTGAAGGAGTTAACAATAAATTGGATGTGAGCTCTGGCGCAAGTTACGTGCCCGATACAAACATCATAACCATCATTACCATATTATTATTTATCGGAGCTTGTGGTAAAAGCGCACAAATTCCATTATATACCTGGCTACCCGATGCCATGGCGGGTCCTACACCGGTGAGTGCATTAATTCACGCCGCAACCATGGTAACTGCTGGTATTTATATGATAGTGCGCAGTAATTTATTGTTCTCACTGGCACCAATTACAATGGATATAATAATGGTGGTGGGTATAGTGACTGCTATTTTTGCTGGAAGTATCGCCTTAAAACAAAATGATATTAAAAAGGTTTTAGCCTACTCAACTGTTAGTCAATTAGGGTTGATGTTTTTTGCAATTGGTGTTGGTGCATATGAAGCTGCTTTTTTTCATTTAATTACCCACGCATTCTTTAAGGCATTATTATTCCTCAGTGCAGGTTCTGTTATTCACGGTTTGCACGGAGAGCAGGATATTCGCAAAATGGGTGGTATAGGAAAATATATGAAAGTAACGCATTGGGTCTTCGGATTTGGTGTTTTGGCAATAATGGCTGTGCCTCCTTTCAGCGGATTTTTCTCTAAAGATGATATTTTAGCTGGGGCCTATATGCGCAGTCCGGTTTTGTGGGGATTGGGATTGATCGCCGGATTATTTACTGCATTTTATATGATGCGATTATATTATCTCGTGTTCAGAGGTGACGAGAGAATGAATGAACAAACAAAAAGTAAAATTCATGAATCGCCAAAAGTAATTACTGTGCCTTTGATCATTTTATGTGTGCTTGCGATCTTTGGGGGATTGATAAATATTCCAGAATTATTTGGGGGAGATAAAATGATGATGCATTATTTTAGTGATATCGTCCCCATTCACGAACATCATTTAGATACTACTACCGAATGGATATTGATGTTTATTGCAAGTATGGCAATTGTATTAACCATTGTGGCTGCACGCATTAAATATTTGGAACGCAAAGCCGTTCCGGAAAGTGATGTTGATATGCACGGCGCCGGTAAAATATTAAATGAAAAATTTTATATAGATGAAATATATAATGCTGTAATTGTTAAACCTTTACACGCCTTAAGTGAATTTTTTTATAAAATATTCGACCTGCAAATTATTGATGGATTTGTGAATGGTGCGGCGAAAACCACAGGATATATTGCAACACAATTAAAAAGTATTCAAACCGGAAATGTAAGTTTTTATTTATTCGCCATGGCTTTGGGCATGGGCGGAATTATCCTTTTAATTATTTTGATGTAATTCATGCTGACATTAATACTTATATTATTACCAATTGTTTCAGGACTGATCATTTATTTTCTTCCTGAAAATTTTGCGAAACAATTTTCGCTGGTGTCGGCACTTGCATCTTTAGCATTGGGTATAGTCACATATTGTCAGTTTGATATAGCAGGAGGAACTCAGTTTGTTATTAATGAGGCATGGGTTAATATGCTGGGAATTCGTTTCCATATTGGTATGGATGGTATCAGTTTATTGATGATATTATTATCTAATATTTTATCTCCATTAATTATTCTTTCCTCCTTTAAAGACAAATACGAAAATCCAAAAATATTTTACTCCTTTTTACTGATCATGCAAGGTGCAATGAACGGCGTTTTTGTTTCACTGGATATGTTCCTTTATTATATTTTCTGGGAACTTGCATTAATACCTGCGTATTTTCTTGTGTTGTGGTGGGGAAGGGGAGATAATAAAAAGATAACCGCTAAGTTTTTTATTTACACCCTTTTCGGAAGTTTATTTATGCTTATTGCCATTATCTGGTTGAGTATACAAAGTGAAACTCCGTCAACAGATATTTTAGCTATATATCAATTAAATATTCCGGTAAATATTCAATTGTATTTATTCCTGGCATTTATGCTTGCATATGCAATTAAAATTCCGGTATTTCCTTTTCATACCTGGCAACCGGATACCTACACCTATTCTCCATCGCCTGCAACTATGCTGTTGGGAGGAGTTATGCTGAAGATGGGTTTATACAGTATCATTCGCTGGGTAATTCCGGTTGTTCCACATGCCGTGGAAGAATATGGAATATATGTGATCGTTTTTGCATCGATAGGTGTACTGTATGCTTCTTTAATTGCCTGGGTGCAAAAAGATCTCAAAAAATTATTTGCCTATTCGAGTATAGCACACGTTGGTTTAATTACTGCCGGATTATTTACTGCAACTCAAATGGGTTTACAGGGCGGATTAAATCAAATGCTTGCGCATGGCATTAATGTAGTTGGTTTGTTTTATGTATGTCAGATATTATACCGCAAATTTCATGATCACGATATTCATTCCATGGGTGGAATAAGAACTAAGGCACCTTTATTTGCAGGGTTATTTTTGGTGATATTACTTGCAAGTGTTGCATTGCCGTTAACCAATGCTTTTCCGGGAGAATTTATGTTGTTGAATTCTATTTTCGGAGTAAACCCATGGTTGTGTTTACTTGCAGGTAGCGGGGTTATTTTAGGAGCAGTTTATATGTTCTCGGCTTATCGGAGAGTGATGTTGGGAGAGGTAAACAATAAAACGAATACCTTTTCCGATCTCGATACTATGGATAAATGGGTATTGATACCTATTGTGATATTAATTTTTGTTTTCGGCGTTTATCCGCAATTGATAACAAATCTTACTGAACAAAGTGTGAGTGATATTATTTTACAATACCAAACAAAGATCAACGGAACAATAATTAAATAAATGACCTCAATTATAATTTTAGCAGCAGCAGGTATTGCGTCCATGTTTGTGGGGGTGTTTAAATTTAAGCGCATTGCATTGCCGTTGGTGTTACTCGCCTGTATCGCAGCGCTATGTATCATCTTTTTAAAATTAAATGGCGGTTATGAGGATATTATCGGAAATATGTTGCAATTCGATCCATTTTCCTATGGATTCAGCATAATTATGATCTTATTGACCATGGGTGTATTCATCATCAGCAAATATTATTTCCGGGAAAACATGGAACACCTGGGGGATATTTATTCTTTGTTTCTTTTTTCGATGATAGGTGGAATATTGCTCGTTTCTTTTCAAAGTCTGGTAATGTTATTTATCAGTATCGAGATACTTTCCATTCCATTATATGTTCTTGCTGCGAGTAACAGAAAAAATTTATTCAGCAATGAGGCGGGATTAAAATATTTTTTAATGGGATCCTTTGCTTCCTGTTTTTTATTGTTGGGAATAACATTTATTTATGGAACTGCCCACACGTTTGAAATGCAGGGAATATTTAATTTTATTTATGCCTCTGAAGGGGATCTACCCGCTTTATTTATTACAGGATGTTTTTTAATTCTCGGAGCTTTTATTTTCAAAATTTCCGCTGTGCCATTTCATTTCTGGGCACCGGATGTATATGAGGGGTCTCCTAGTGTGATCACCGCCTTTATGGCGACCGTAGTTAAAACTGCAGCTTTTGGTGGCCTCATTCGTTTTATAGTGATGTCAGGTTTAGTACAAACCGATAATTGGCAAGAGATAATTACTGTAGTTGCAATTCTCACTTTAATTGTAGGGAATGTAACTGCGTTATACCAAACCAATTTTAAAAGATTATTGGCTTATTCAGGTATTGCAAATGCGGGTTATGTTTTGGTTGCCGTTGCAACATTGCAAGTAAATACCTATGAATATATTTTATATTATTTAGCATCTTATGGAGTTGCCAGTATTTTAGCATTCACCATTTATTCCATCATTAAAGATCATACAGGTATAAATACCATCGACGGTTTAAAAGGGCTTTTTGTTAAAAATAAAATGCTTGCCGTTACTCTTGCCTTTGCCATGTTATCGCTGGCTGGTATTCCTCCATTGGCAGGTTTCTTCGGAAAATATGCCGTATTCGCAAATGCTATTCAGGCCGATCAGATATGGTTGGTAGTGGTTGCTGTTGTCACCTCTTTGGTGGGCGTATTTTATTATTTCCGTGTAATGGCAAATGCCTTTAATACCAATAGTGAGATTCCTGTTGTGCCTATACATTTCAGTTATAAACTGGTTTTGATACTGGGTGTCATCATACTTCTGGTTTTGGGTCTGATGCCTGATCTTATTACGGATCTTATTGCCTGAAACAGGTTTCTACATTAAAAAAAGTTAAAATCGGGGATTCTTCGCATAATTTTTCATTTTAAACAGTTAACTTGGTTTCCTATTCATTAACCGGTCTTTCGGACCGGAAGTTTTTTGTGTCTAAAATATAAATGGGACACAAACGACTTCAGGTTGGAAGATAAAAATATCAGATCATGAAAAAAGTAACTTTATTTGCAACCATCATCGTGTTTTTTGTTGCAACAGGATTAATTCTCCAATCCTTTACCGGAAACGTACTTAAAATAGAGGGAAAAAACGTAGATATTTCAGCATTTACGGAATTAAATGTTGAAGTGCCTTATGATATTATTTTTACTCAAGATAATGCAGCCACGCTGAAAATTGATGCAGATGCGGCAACAATTGAAAAAATAGAGGTATTGCAGAAGGGCGATAAACTAACTATTGGAATTAAAGACAACCAATATAAAAATACCAAGGGAGGTGATGTAAAAATTTATCTCAGTACCGCTGCTTTAAAAACAATTAATGTTGCCGGAAGCGGAAATTTTACATCAACAAATATTATTACAAATAATGAAACAATTGCAACTTCAGTAGCAGGCTCCGGAAATATAGATGCATCTATTCAATCTGCAGGATTAAAGGGTGATATAGCTGGAAGTGGCAATATCACGCTAAAAGGGACTACCAAAAAAGTAACTTTCAGTATAGCAGGTTCGGGCAATTTTATGTTAAATGATTTAATTGCAGAAGATGTTACCGGTGATATTGCAGGAAGCGGAAGTGCAAAGGTTTATGCCAATAATATGCTCGAGGCAAGTATTGCAGGTTCAGGTGATATTATTTATTACGGAAATCCTAAAGATGTGAAGAAAAATGTTGCAGGATCGGGTAAAGTAATTGATAATTGACAATTGATAATTGACAATGTTCGATGGGAGGATGATTTTGCTTCGAGTGAATTGAGAATGGAGAGTTGAGAATGTAGTCGGGAGGGTGATTTTACTTCGCGTGGAAAGGAATATTTAATTATTAATTGATCATAAATCCTAAATGGGACGCACTCATTACTCATTACTCATTACTCATAACTCATTACTCATAACTCATAACTCATTACTCATTGTAAAATGCGAAGTTTAAGTTCCAATCAAGGCAAACTCACCACTCGCCATTTGTCAAGAGTCATTAGTCAGGAGTAAACTCATACGGCTATCGAAAAGCGAACTCACGCCTCACGATTCACGCCTCACGATTATCGATAGACTTGGTCAGTAGAAAAAACTTACTGCATACGTGAATCAACTCACTACTCACCACTCCCCCCCTCACCTAAGAATACTTCTCCCAATTACAATCCTCTGCACCTCACTCGTTCCTTCATAGATCTGTGTGATCTTTGCATCGCGCATTAAACGTTCAACGTGATATTCTTTTACGTAACCGTAACCGCCGTGAATTTGCACTGCTTCCACTGTGGTGCGCATGGCAACTTCGCTTGCAAATACTTTAGCCATACTTGATGCGAGGTCATAATTTTCGTGTGCGTCTTTTAATTGTGCAGCTTTATAAATTAATAATCGCGCAGCTTCAATTTCGGTTGCCATGTCGGCCAATTTAAATTGAATTGCCTGATGTTGTGCTATTTCTTTTCCGAAAGCTTTTCTTTCTTTTGCATATTGTAACGATAATTCATAGGCACCTGCAGCAATTCCCAATGCTTGTGATGCAATTCCAATTCTTCCGCCGCTTAATGTTTTCATCGCAAAAGAAAATCCGAAACCATCATCACCAATTCTGTTTTCTTTAGGAACTTTTACATCATTAAATAATAGAGTATGTGTATCACTTGCGCGAATCCCGAGTTTATCTTCTTTCGCTCCGACAATAAATCCGTCCATGCCTTTTTCAACAATAAGACAATTTATTCCTTTGTGACCTTTCTCAACACTTGTTTGTGCCATTACTAAATAAATACTCGCCGTTCCTCCGTTGGTGATCCAGTTTTTTGTTCCGTTCAATAAATAATGATCACCCATATCTTCCGCAGTGGTGCGTTGAGATGTTGCATCACTTCCTGCTTCAGGTTCACTCAAACAAAAGGCACCTATTTTTTTTCCGGAAGCGAGATCCGGTAAATATTTTCTTTTTTGTTCTTCGGTTCCAAAGTTTTCTAATCCCCAACACACCAGCGAATTATTTACACTCATAATTACACTGCATGAACTATCTACTTTCGAAATTTCTTCCATTGCAAGTACATAACTCATGGTATCCATTCCGCCTCCACCGTAATCAGGAGAGACCATCATTCCTAAAAAGCCGAGTTCACCCATTTGTTTTACCTCTTCATAGGGATAACGCATTTCGCGATCGCGATCTATAACTCCGGGTTTTAAAACATTTTGTGCAAAATCTCTTGCCGCTTGTTTTATCATGAGTTGCTCTTCGGTAAGTTCGAAATTCATATTGTGTAATTTATAGTTTAAATTTATTTTCTTTGCGCAAATTTATTGATCTGCGAGTTGATTTATTGTTTTGCTTGTGGAATAATTTTCCAGATAAGGAATGATAATTACTTTTCCACCATTTAATTTCATGGTGTCGGCTCCTACTATTTCGTCTGCATTATAATCTCCACCCTTCACCAATACATCCGGTTTAATCATTTTAATCAGCTGATCAGGAGTATCTTCTTCAAAAATAATAACTGCATCAACGGCATATAAACTCGCCAATAATAATGCGCGATCTTCCACAGTATTAATTGGTCTGCTTTCTCCTTTTAATCTTTTAACCGATGCATCTGAATTTAATCCAATTATGAGTACTGCATTATCTTCTAATCCGTTTGCTTTATTTAATAACCATGCATGCCCCTTGTGTAAAATATCAAAACATCCATTGGTAAAAATAATTTTTTTATTGTGAAAGCGCCATACCGATAACTTTTGCAGAAGTGATCTCTCATCACAAATTTTTTCTAATATAACTTCATTCTTCTTCATGCGTAAGTTCTTTTCGGGTGACCCGTGATAAAAGTAATAAGGATATTACTCCCACAAAAATAATCATAATTGTTTGTGCGCTCCAGGCCAACCAGCTAAAAGATATTGCATAGGTGCGGTCGAGCCCGTAGAGTGCCACTAATGTTTCCGTTACGATCAGTTGATAGGCTCCTATACCTCCCGGTGTGCTTATTATTCCAACTGTGCCAAAAACAAGAACTGCCAATGCCTGGTTTAATCCAAAATGTGTTGTTTGTTCTATTGCATAAAAACAAACATAAACCATTAAAAAATAACAGACCCAGATCAATATAGAATAAAAAATAAAAAGTTTGAAGTTTTTCAAATGGCGGATAGAATAAATACCATCACGCACATTCATTGCCATAATTTTTAACTTAAGGTAGGCTTCTGTATGTTTAAATTTTTTAATGAGGAACCAGACAAGGAAAATAAAAGTCAAAACACTTGCAATAATAATAATTATTGTGGTGGTGCTAAAGGAAATTTTTTCTGAAATAGGAATGATCACCTTCTCATTAAAAAAATCGTATATGAGTGTAAATTGTGTTACAAATAATAGAAAGGTTGCCAAAAATAAAAATAAAAGATCGATGGAGCGTTCAACAACTAATGTTCCCAAGGCTTTATCAAATGGAACTTTTTCATATCGCTGCATAATTCCGCAACGTGTTACCTCTCCTAAACGCGGCACTGCCATATTGGTGAGATAAGCTATCATCACCGAATAAAAAGTTGTTTTTAAACGCGGATCATAACCCAGGGGTTTAAGCATCATTTTCCAACGAAGCGCTCTTATATAATGACTGAATACTCCGATCAGAATAGATAAAGCCACCCACCAATAATTTGCCGAACGAAACGACAAACGCAATTCGTCTTTTTGTTCCGGTGTAAGATCTTTTGTTATATACCAAATGAGTGCAATTCCAATGGATAGGAATATCACAAATTTCAGAATATTAAAAAAGAGCTTCCTTCCCACCTTTTATTTAAGTGAATTAGTTTGGCTGTCAGGAAAGATCACAGTAGGAATAAATTTCTTTGCCTCCTCAAATTCCATGGAGGCATACGAACAAATGATCACAATATCATTCAGTTCCACCCTCCGTGCAGCGGGCCCGTTCAGACATATCACGCCGGATCCGCGTTCTCCCTTAATAATATAAGTCTCCAACCGTTCCCCGTTTCCAAGGTTGAGCACCTGAACCTTTTCATTTTCTATCATATTTGCAGCATCCATAAGGTCTTCATCAATAGTTATACTGCCGATATAGTTGAGATTCGCCTCCGTTACCCTGACACGGTGAATCTTGCTTTTTAAGATTTCAATACGCATAGCGGGTGCAAAGGTAGCGGAAAATGTACCAATGTACCAATGAACAGCCTTGATGTACCAATGCCTGCCCGGCTTTTTTTGACGGGAACAGCCAGCCCTGACGGGCACCCTCGACCTACCAGGTTTTTTTAACCTGTGAGGTTTGAGGGAGGGGATGAAAATTTACCTATGGATCAGCCAGCCCTGATGGGATTATTAGCCAAATAGCAAATTTGTAAATGGAACAGCCGAAAATGTACCGATGTACCAATGCCTGCCCGGTTTTTTTTGACGGGAACAGCCAGCCCTGACGGGCACCCTCGACCTACCAGGTTTTTTTTAACCTGTGAGGTCTGAGGGAAGGGGGAGGAAAATTTACCAATGGATCAGCCAGCCCTGATGGGATTATTAGCCAAATAGCAAATTTGTAAATGGAACAGCCGAAATTATACCAATGGAACAGCCGAAAATGTACCAATTACCAGCCGAAAAGAATGGGGAACTGAGAATGAAACAGTCGAGAATACTCGCGACCTCAAGGGGCATCAATTAACAAATTACCCGATTATCAAATTAACAAATGTCTTATCTGGATACTAGCAAAAGAATCATACGGCTCCGATCAATTAACAAGCTAACTCAAATGTAATTTATTGCAGTATCATATTAAAAAAATATACTTTTTCTTTCGAGTATAATTTTACAAGGTAATATCCTTTCATAAAATTGGTAAAATCAAAGGAGACCTCATTTTCAAAATCAAATGTTGATTGCAAAAGTAAACCTTGTAAGGACATAATTTCCAGTGTTGCATTTTCGAGAAATAATTCATCTCTTGATTTAATTGTTACTTTGCCAAAGGAGGGTACGGGAAATATATAAATGTCATCAGACAACAAACTACAATCTGATATTAAAATAGAGTCTGAAAGTATTTTACATCCTGTAGTTGAGGTAACGGAATATTCTCCAACGGAATTTACTATTATGGTTTGAGTGGTTTCTCCGGTATTCCATAAATAATTTGGCAACTCTCCGGCATCCAAAATAATTTCAGGTGAATTAAAATCGCAGAGGTCAATATCATTGCCAAGATTTAATTGGGCATTAAAATAAATATCCTCCTTAACAGTAAAATATTCAAAGAAATCATAACATGGTAATGCATAGTGCAAATTGTAAGTTCCAGGTTCAGTAATTGTTGTTGATTGCATTGTATCTCCATTGCTCCATAAATATTTTGTAAATCCATTAGGCCCCTCAACATTCAGGCTCCAATTATTAGCACAAACAACTGTGTCAGGTATAGTAAAATGTAAAAGGCTGTCGTCCAATGGCGGAACTACATAAATATTAAACGAATCAATATAGGTGTTACATACAATATGTGCTGTTAAAATATAGGTATCTTCTTCATAAATATAAGTTGAATTTAAATCTGAACCAGTGCTCCATAAATAATCATCATAAAATTCTGTTGAGGATAAATTATAGGGTATTTCATTGGGGCAGATCGTTTTATCTTGTACAGATGTAAATGTAGTATCAATATGGAATGTAACTATGGAGCTATCTATTAATGTTACAATACTATCTGTATATTGTAACCAATAAATTCCGGGCGTAGAAATTGTTGTAAACCTTGTAGTATCTCCATTACTCCACAGATAATCGCCGGGCCCCAGATTTATATCCCAATATAAAATATCATCTTCACATAACATTGTATCCGGTAAAAATTTTCCGTTACATAAGGTAAGCGAAAGGTCATCAATAAAAAAATAAATATTCTCCTCTGCAATTTCAGGATAAGTATAACCCGGTATAGGGATTTTTGCAGTATGTAATTCATCTTTGAAATTCCCCATTGTGAACCAGGCTTCACCGCCTTCTGCTAAGTAGTAACACGACATTTTCGTCCAACCACCGGGTGTTATTACAAAATTTCCTAAAACATTACTAACATGAGCGTCAACACCCAATGTATCATATTCAAAAAAGTCTGTTATTCGTGGTTCTGAAAAATATAATCCTATGGCGTCTGAAGTTAATAGTTTAACAATGTCACCTTCAATTATTCTGGTTGCCGGCGCAAGCCATCCTTCAAAATAATAATATTCTCCAGCAATTAATGAATCATTTAATTGAGCTTGTATATACTCTCTGTAATTTGTATTATTATGTGATATGAAACTGCCTAGATAGGCGATTCCGGAATGAGCAGGTTGATATGCACTGCATAAATTAGTGGGAACGCTCACCTCTGTCTCAAATATACTATCACCACATGGGTGATAATAATCAGATGTTCCATCGGTAGGTATATACCAATCTTTGATGTGTGTTTCATCTAATTGGTAAAGTCCGGATGTATAATGCGGACATGCTGTTCTGATTTCGAAATCAGGATTTGGTAAAAGGTTTTGCCCACTTAGTGAAATGTTTTCAAAAAGACATCTAAAAAATAATAATGTGAGTATAATTTTTGACATAGAGATAATTCAAATATAGCTGAATTTTATCAAACGCAATTAGAAATTTAGTTCCATTTTGAATTTGCGAGTCTCTATTTATAAATTAAGTTACGACCAACGAAGGCTATTTAATTTATTTTTTCTTGTTAAATTTTATAGGGATAAGTAACAGTCAATTACCGAAAGTTTATTTTACGATTAAATTTTACCTTCTCAACCCGACCTCACAGGTTTGTAAAGCCTGGTAGGTCTACAACTAAATTATCCAATAACCTAACGCCACCAACAATCACGGATGTTATAATAACAACTCGCGCAGTATCAGATAAACTTTTTATAGGTTGCAAATTCTCCGCATTTAAAATTTCAAAATAATCAACCTTAAAATCCTCCAAAACATTTAAAGAATTCACAGCGATATTTTCGATTTCGGATGTAGGTAAAATTCGCAATAAAGAAGATGCATAATTTAAGGTGGCATAAATTGCTCCGGCTTTTTTTCTAAGTTCCGGGGATAAACGCACATTTCTCGAGCTCATCGCCAAACCATGCAATTCCCGATAAATTGGGCAAATTACCGCTTCAGTGGGTATCTGCATTTGTTTTATAAGTGCAGTAAGGACCATACATTGTTGATAGTCCTTTTGTCCGATAAACAGTTTATCGGGTAAAACCACCTCTAAAAGTATCTTTACAACTTGTGCTACTCCTGCAAAGTGTCCGGGGCGACTAGCTCCTTCCAGGAGGGTTTCTATCCCCCCAAAACTGAATTTTTCGGTTGCAGCCTCACCGAGAGGATAAATATCGGTCACTTCCGGCAGGTATAATATATCACAGCCGGCCTTTTCAAGCATATTTATATCGCTTTCTATGGGTCTGGGATACTTTTCCAGGTCTTTAGGATCGTTAAATTGGGTTGGGTTGACAAAAATGCTGCAAACAGTAATGCTTGTAGAGCCCTTGCTCACCGAAATAAGGGAAATATGGCCTTCGTGAAGTGCACCCATGGTGGGAACAAAACCGATTTTATGCCCGGAAGCCCTAAGGTTTTGGAGTAAAGGTGTTAACGTATTGCGGTGTTTTATGATCTGCATGCCCTGATTTTACTGTATTTCAGTCGGTTTTTACTATTCCTCATTTAATTTCTGAAAGTACTTGCATAAGTACATTCTGAACTATATTTTGTAACTTTGCAGCTCAAAATTAAACTTCTAAGCAGACTTAAGAAGTTGCGGCTACGCAAATTAACTAAACTACAATATCTATGAGTAAGAAAAGAGTGTTGATTATAACGCAGGAAATGCAGCCTTATTTAAATGGATCAGATATCGGAGATATAGCAAGGGCACTTCCGCAATATATTCAGGATCAGGGGAGCGAGATACGGGTATTAATGCCTAGATACGGTGTAATCAACGAGAGAAGACACCGTTTGCATGAAGTGGTTAGATTGAGTGGGATGAATATTATTCTTAATGATGATGATTACCCTCTTATAATTAAGGTAGCCTCTGTTCCAGGTGCACGTATGCAGGTTTATTTTTTGGATAACGACGATCTTTTTAAACGCAAATATATTTTTCACGATGAGAACGATCAGTTCTATGAAGACAATGCCGAACGTATGGTTTTCTTCTGTAAAGCTGCATTGGAAACCGTGAAAAAATTCCAATGGGCACCGGATATTATTCATTGCCATGGATGGATGACCAGTCTTATCCCTATGTATATTAAAACCGCTTACAAAAGTGAACCGGTGTTTCAAAATACCAAAGTGGTTTACTCTATGTATGATGGTATGTTTAAAGAAACTCTTTCTAAGGATAAGTTTTTAGAAAAAGCTCCCATTAGCGTAAATATCGAAAAGGACGACCTGGCACAATATGCCGAATACAATCATATCGGATTGTGTAAAGGGGCTGCTTCATTTTCTGATGGCGTTATAATCGGTAGTAAAGAAATTGATAAAGACATCTCTAAGTATTTGAAAGCATCAGGAAAACCGGTACTGGAATTTACAGAGGAAGATTATCTGACAAAATACAGCGAATTTTATAACCAACTGGATCAATAATTTCCATAAACATTCCGTTATAGGCCTGATGAAAAATGCAGCTTTGATTATTGTTGGCGGGTTGATGATATTAACAGCTTCATGCCGAAAATCGAATTTTATTGGTGAAGAATTACTACCTGAGGAAGACTTTCTCAATTCAACACGCGTAGATACTTTTAAAATTGTAACCTATACCGAGACTGACGATTCCGTTGTTACCAGTCAGAATGTATTTTTTGCATTGGGTAGTATCAGCAGTGAACGGTATGGCAATTCCACTGGAAATATTTACTCTCAGGTGATGCTGCCAACCAACAATTTATTTTTTGGTGATGCTCCCGGAATTGATTCTATCGTAGTTACCATGGATTACGCCGGTTATTATGGTGATACAGAAGCGCGTCACACTGTTTCTGTTTATCGTATGATAGAGCGAATGGAATCCGGAAAATTATATTATTCCGATGCAAGATTTCATGTGTTGCCAATTGCTATTGGCAAAAAGAAGGAATTTGTACCAAATTTAAGTGATAGTGTTGTGCTGGCCGATGGTTCGATATATGAACCACATTTACGTATTAAATTATTCGATTCCTTCGGGCAAAATTTATTAGATCTGGATACTACTATTTTGGAAAATGATACAAGTTTTCTCCAGTTTTTACAGGGAATATATATTGAAACCGATACAATTACAGATGGATTTTCCAATGGTATCATGTATTTTGATATGACTTCCACACTCTCCGGGTTACGTATTTATTATCACAACAGTGAAGCAGATTCCCTGTCGGTGGTATTACCTTTTACGGGAGTTAAATCCAACAGATTTACCCATAGTTATTCAGCAGCAACTCCGGTGCAATCAGCATTATTATTTCCTGATTCCATAAATGGAGAACAGAATACCTATGTGCAGGGTTTCGGAGGATTGCGAACCATCGTGAAATTTCCTACGCTTAAAAATCTGCAGGATGTTTCTATAAATAAAGCTGAACTTATTTTATCAGTTACTGCCGACGATGGACGAAATTTTGCTCCGCCACCAAAGATCCAATTAGTGCAATTAGATTCCACAGGACATAATTTTTATTATATAGCACTTTATAGTATTGAAGTATACTCATCTATTGTGGATGATAATTTCGGAACAAATAATATTGGCGGTAATGTTACCCGGGTAGAAAGTTTGACGGGCAGGTCGGTATTACAGTATAAATACATAATTACTGAACATGTGCAGGAGATATTACAAGGTTCCATCGAAAATTATGGATTTGCATTAATTTGTCAGCCTGGAAACAGAATACCAAATGCCGTAACTTTAGGTGGAGTTCAATCAGAAAGAGATTTTTTTAAACCAAGTCTCTCTATTACATACACGACGATAAACAAATAAAAGTATGTGTGGTATAGTAGGTTATATCGGGCATCGTCAGGCTTACCCGGTTATCATTAAAGGCCTGCATCGTTTGGAATATCGCGGTTACGACAGTGCCGGAGTTGCATTGTTAAACGGCGATCTGAACATTTACAAAATTGCAGGTAAAGTAGCCGAACTCGAAAAAGAGGCGGAGGGAAAAAATACCGAAGGCACTTGCGGAATTGGTCATACCAGATGGGCAACACACGGTGAACCAAATACCACCAACGCACATCCGCATGTAAGTGAAAGCAAAAATCTCGCTATCATACATAATGGTATCATTGAAAATTACGCTTCTCTAAAAACAGAATTAATTAAACGCGGTCATCAGTTTTTATCAGATACCGATACAGAGGTATTAATTCATTTGATTGAGGATATTCAGTTAAATGAAAAAACGGACCTGGTGGAAGCGGTACGCATTGCATTAAATCAGGTGATCGGTGCTTATGCAATTGTAATTATATCAAAAGATAATCCCGATATTTTAATTGCTGCCAGAAAATCATCGCCACTTGTTATCGGAATAGGGGAGGATGAATTTTTTATTGCAAGTGATGCGAGTCCGCTCGTTGAATATACGCGAAATGTTGTGTATTTAAATGATGAAGAAATTGCTGTTGTGAACAGAACAAATGAATTGATAATTAAAACAATTCACAACGAAAAAATAACTCCTTACATGCAGGAATTGCAAATGCAATTAGACATGATCGAAAAAGGTGGATACGATCATTACATGCTCAAAGAAATTTATGAGCAACCTAATTCCATTAAAGACAGTATGCGCGGAAGATTGATCGGATCAAAAAATTCTATCGTGTTGGGAGGAATAAAAGAATACGAAAAGAAATTAATAAACGCAAAAAGAATAATCATTATCGGTTGCGGAACTTCGTGGCATGCGGGATTAGTTGGAGAATATTTATTTGAAGATCTTGCACGCATTCCAACTGAAGTGGAATATGCAAGTGAATTTCGTTATCGCAATCCTGTGATCAGTGAAGAGGATATTGTGATTGCAATTTCACAAAGTGGAGAAACTGCAGATACGCTCGCTGCAATTGAATTAGCAAAAGCAAAGGGAGCAACTATTTTTGGAATTTGTAACGTTGTTGGTTCTTCCATTCCGCGCACAACACATGCCGGTTCATATACACATGCGGGTCCTGAAATTGGTGTTGCAAGTACTAAAGCATTTACAGCGCAGGTTACTGTGCTCACGATGATGGCATTAAGTATTGCAAGAAAAAGAGGAACAATTCCCGAAAGTAAATACCAGGCAATTGCAATTGAATTAAGTAAAATTCCCGAAAAGGTACAGATAGTATTAAAATCGAACGAGCATATTAAACAGATGGCGGAAGAATATATGCACGTTAGTAATTTTTTATATTTGGGAAGAGGATTTAATTTTCCAGTTGCATTAGAAGGCGCATTAAAATTAAAAGAGATATCCTACATACATGCAGAAGGTTATCCCGCTGCAGAAATGAAACATGGTCCTATTGCATTGATAGATGAAAATATGCCCGTAGTTGTTGTTGCAACAAATATGAGTGCACACGATAAGATCATTAGCAATATTCAGGAAATTAAAGCGCGTAAAGGAAGAATCATCGCCATCATTTCCGAAAGCGACACCGTAATAGAAGCCATGGCCGAACACGTAATTCGTATTCCCGATACAGAGGAAGCGTTAACTCCTTTATTAAGTGTTATTCCACTACAATTACTCGCGTATCACATTGCTGTGCGTTTAGGCAGAAATGTGGATCAACCTAGGAATTTGGCTAAGTCGGTAACTGTGGAATAGGACACTGGATGAAGGACACGGGACACGGGACTTGACACAGGACGATGGAAATGGGACATAGGAAAACAAATAATAGAATAAAAAAGGGGAATCCGCCGGTAGGCGGACAGGCGCGGATGACGCTGATCAGGGGGATTTAAAAGGATTTTTTTTTAGGATATTATTAACAGAAGTAACTCGTTAAATTTTCGCACAAAATTTTACTCTCCTGTAACTTGTAAATTAAACTTTTGATAAATTTCAGAGGTGTAAACACACTTGATAATTAAATTAAACACCTCTAAAAATTTTCTTGAATAAATCCATTTTCAGGTTTAGTTTTTTTAAGTCCTATGTCCTTTTTCCCTGTCCTAAGTCCAGTCCTTTGTCCTGTGTCCTATGTCCTATGTCCTATATCTCACTCGACCCATAAAACCGAATTCCCCGTCCCAAACTCATTCTCTTCATACAAAGGATTACCCGGATCAACCATCCAGGTTCCATCCACTACATATTTATATAATTGTTTCCCTTTATCAAGATGAACAGGAAATACCCAACCGGCATCTGATTTTAGCATGGTATAACCGGGATCAGACCAGTTATTAAAATTGCCGCTCAACAATATTTGTTTTGCATTTGGAAATGCATTTAAAACAAAAGTGAAATTCGGGTCAACCACTTTCACCGAATTTGTTTCTTCTGCTCCTCCTACTTTATAAGGATTGTCAGGATCTACTATCCATTTTCCATCCACAATAAATTTATAAGCATAATTTCCGGGAGCCAGCACATAAGGTAATTTCCAACCTGTTTCAGTTTTTTGCATTATTAATTGCCCTGAATTCCATTCGTTAAATGTTCCGGAAAGAATTACCTGATTCGCATTTTGAAATCCCTTTAAAATAAATTCCGTAGTATTTCCGATAGCGATCACCGAGTTGAAATTTCCCATTCCATCATTGTTAATATTTTTATTTCCGGGATCGGTCATCCATTCCCCATCAACTATGTATTTGTAACTATGTGTTCCATTATTTAAATAAATTGGAATTTGCCATCCGGTAGCAGTTTTTTCCATATCCAATTCTTTTTCCCTCCAATCATTAAATGTTCCGGTTACATACACATTTTTTTTGTTGAGATATCCATCTAAAACAAATGTATGGTTACATCTGAAATAAGTGCTGTTATAGCTGCTGTATCCGTCTTTTTCTTTCTGATCATTATTGAGATCATATATCCAATTTTCGTCAACAATAAATTTATAAAAATATTTTCCGGGGATCAATTTTATTTTTGCTATCCATCCGCTGTCTGTTTTTTGCATAGGAGTCGCATCTTCTTTCCAATTATTAAAATTTCCACTAAGAAAAACTTTTGAAGCATTTACATTATTTTTTAAATAAAATATGGTTTCACCTGCAGCATTTTCAAATACATTTCTTTCCTTTTTAAAATGATTTGCACCAAATGTTACAGGCCCGGGGTATCCGGGTTCGCCGGGTGGATTGATATTGTCAAAAAATATGGGCTGACTCCCCCAATCAAATTTCGCAATATCAGCATTTAAAGGTTTGGATATTTCAGCAAAATTTTTTTCGAGTCTGGTTAAGGTCCAGCCTTCTTTTGCAAGTGGTCCTATTTTACTATAATTAAAAAGGCTATCCTCATTTAATCCAAAATACAGTATCAGGCTTTTATATTCCTCCTCATTTCTTTTGTCGATGCGTATTACCAATTTGTCGTCTTCAACGCGGATCACTTCGCTGGTTATCTGACAAAACAAAATCTCCGGATTAATTAATCCGAGAATAAATACGATTATAATTTTGATGAGATTTGATCTGTTCATCTTGTTTCCTCCTTATAAAAATACTGATATAATTTCTTTTTTTTGGTATTAATGATCACTAATCCCTTTTCCAGAAATGGAAACCCGAGTATGCCATCAAGGGTGGTATTATATGCTGTTTCTAAGCTGGATAAACCGGTCAAAACAAAAGCCATATTTTTAAGAGAATCTTCGTCAACTATCAAATAGTCAAGCTCACCTCGTAATACTCCTACATTTTGATCAGAACTTCCACCTAATACTGCTCTGTTTGTCAATGAAAAATGACTCAGCACTTTATTATTTACAGTATTGTCGAGCACATTGATCTCCGCACCGGTGTCGAAACAAAACCGCAATTTTTTACCTGCACTCTCTCCGTTTAAATAGATGATATCATTATACAACTCTATAGGAATATCAATATCAGGAATTAGTGTATCTATATCCCCCTTAAAAATTCTTTCACCTGCTTTATCCAATTTATATAATATGAGCTTAGAATTTCTTTCATCAATCACCATCTCCATGTCAGTAAAAAGATTGGCTCCGAGCAGGCCTAATATTTTAACTCCTTTTGCAGTTTCTATATGACCTAGATTAACAACATCGGCATCAAGATCAGTAAAATATAAACTATCTATTATCAAAGAATCAATTACCTGACGAAAAATCTGTGTGTTTGTACCGGCTATTCCATATGCGGTGGAACCACCGGAAAGTTTCCAATTTCTGAAGTATGTTTTGTTTAGAACTAATTTCGGAGCACCCGTATCGAATATAAAATTTCCTTCTAAGCTATCTATACGAGCTTCTATCAAAAAAAGATTATTAACCCGTTTGAGTGGAATTTCTAATTTCTCAAAATTGCCCATTGGAATAGCGCCATCAAAAACAGGTTGAGAAATTACAGGTGGGATCACTGAAAAACGCATAGTGAAACTGCTGACAGTAATTGCGATAATACTGAAGAGCAATAAAATAGTATGTTTTTTAGTTCTCAACTATTATTTAAAGGAATGTGTTATTGCAATCCTTATCAAAAATAACAACTTAAAATGTTAAGGTCTGCTATATTTTTGATACAAAAAAATTAAAGCCATTACTAATTAAATAATAAGGATAAACATGTTAAACCACCATCCATCTTTTCAAACTCCGACATGTCTAATTCAATAATATTATAATTTAATTCTGTGAGTATGTTTTTGGTCTTTGGGAAACCTTTTGGAATTATCAATATATTTTCAGACAATCGAATGCAATTCGATGCATATAATTCATCAGGTGGTATCTCAATTTTTTGGTATTGTTCGAACTCCTGTTGTTTTAATACAGAAGGCCAACCTATAATTTTGTTGTTGCCGATATATGCTATTCCGGTTTTTAGGTGAAGAATATCCTCCAATTTTAATGCAAATGTTTGATACCCAAATTTTGCGGTTATCTCTGCGAATTGACGAATGCCTTCAGCGTTTGTTCTATCGCTCAATCCTATATAAAATTTATCTTCAATTTTTAAAACATCGCCACCTTCTAAGGTTCCGGGATGGTCAATGAAATACAATTTTTTTATCGTATTTAATATTTTGTTGATGGTTTTTATTTCTTCTTTTCTGCTGGATACGCCAGGATTTGTAATAATTGCAGCTTCCTGGAAAACAACCGCAGTATCTTCTACAAAACATCCATCCGGAAAATTAATATCACTTTCCAGAGTTTTCACTTGAATGCCTGATGACTCCAGGGTTTTTACATATTCGGCATGTTGCGCCATTGCTTTAAAAAAATCGGGCTCACCTAAATTTGATGTGGTAATTCCCTGGCTAAAATTAATTCCGGGTTTGCGGGTAATTGCGTTTTTATATAACATGCAATAGGTAATTGAAGAATGCGCTGGAAGAAACAATAAAAAAACCTTGCTGAAAATTCAACAAGGTTTTTATTTTAAAAATTAAAATTATTTAGTTGCTGCCTTAAATTTTTCGCTCACAACATTCCAGTTAATAACATTGTAAAAAGCACCGATATAATCAGGGCGGCGATTTTGATAATTCAAATAATATGCATGTTCCCAAACATCAATACCGAGTATAGGAGTTCCTTTTACTTCAGCCACATCCATAAGTGCATTATCTTGATTGGGTGTTGAATTTACAACAAGCTTTTTATCTGCACCAACCATAAGCCATGCCCATCCGGAACCAAAACGTGTTGTTGCAGCAGCTGAAAATGTTTCTTTGAATTTATCAAAGCCACCCAATTGCGAATTTATTGCATCCATCAGATCGCCTGTTGGCATGCCACCGGCATTCGGCGCCATAATTTCCCAAAATAAATTGTGGTTGTAAAATCCACCCCCGTTATTTCTAACTGCAGGAGATATCTTAGAAACATTTGCAAGAATTTCCTCTATCGTTTTATTTTCCCATTCAGTTCCTGCAATTGCATTATTTAAATTGTTTGTATAAGCAGCATGATGTTTATCATGATGGATTTCCATTGTTTTTGCATCAATATGCGGCTCCAGAGCATCGTTTGAATAAGGGAGCGGTTGTAGTTGAAATGCCATAGTTTTTAATGTTTATTTGTTAGTTAATTTTTTAAAGTATTGAAATGGTTTACCAAACAGCAAAGTTAAGTTGCGACCGATAAACCACGCAACTGTAAATGTAAACCTATCAAATTAAAGTCGGGTTCATTAAGGGAGAATAAATTTTCAAGTGAGACGAAATAGGAGTCGCAGTCGCGGTCGCAGTCACAGAATCTAACCCAGAACGCAGAACAATAATATCGAATAAAGAACAAGGAATAAGAACAACAAACTATCGACGCCCGAATGATTTTCCTCCGTCTTAAACCTTTGCTAACCCTGCAAACCTTGACAACCCTGCCAGCCAGTCGCAGTCACAGTCTCAGTGGCAGACTCAGTATCTAACCCAGAACCCAGAACTCAGAACTCAGAACTCAGAACAATAATATCGAATAAAGAACAAGGAATAAAGAACAACAAACAATCCACGCCCGAATGATTTTACTCCGTCTTAAACCTTTGCTAACCCTGCAAACCTTGACAACCCTGCCAGCCAGTCGCAGTCGCAGTCTCAGTGGCAGACTCAGTATCTAACCCAGAACCCAGAACACAGAACCCAGAACACCGAACCCAGAACAATAATATCGAATAAAGAACAAGGAATAAAGAACAACAAACAATCCACGCCCGAATGATTTTACTCCGTCTTAAACCTTTGCTAACCCTGCAAACCTTTACAACCCTGTTAGCCAGTCGCAGTCACAGTCTCAGTGGCACACTCAGTATCTAACCCAGAACCCAGAACTCAGAACCCCGAACAAAACTACCTCTTCCCCTTAAAAAAATTCACCAACAATTCCCTGGCTCTATCGCCTTCAATTCCGGTGCTGATATCTGTTTTGGGGTGTAGGAGATGGCCGTAACGCGAATATCCCATTTTTGGGTCGGATGCAGCATAAACAATTCTTCCAATTTGAGCCCAGTGGCAGGCTGCGGCGCACATAGGGCATGGCTCCAGGGTGACATAAAGGGTGCAATCCACGAGATATTTTGCACCGAAATGATTGCAGGCAGCAGTAATAGCCTGCATCTCGGCATGAGCAGTGGGATCTTTCAATCGCTCTACCAAATTATGCGCCTTTGCTATGATCTGATTATTGGAGACTATTATTGCGCCTATCGGCACTTCATCCTCTCCCAAAGCCTTATCGGCAAGTTTTAATGCCTCCTGCATAAAATATGCATCCGGATCTGATATTATTCCCATTGTGACAAAGGTAACTGTTAAATAAAGTTTGATACACTCAAAATCAAAGAGTAAAAACTGGAAATTTTGTTCAAATTGGAGCAAAATGTGACAAATAACTCGCTAACATTCAATTATCTGTAACATTTGCGGGGTTTAGTTCATCTACTCTTAAAATTACCTTAATTCCTTCAAAAAGATATTTAACTCATCGTTTTTGAATTAACTTTGACCGGTCATGAAAAAAATCATTTTTATTGCAATATTATTGGGCTTAGGTGAGCTTTCAATAGCCCAATCCACAATTTCGTTACAACAGGCTATTGATATTGCAACGGAGAATAATCTGCAACTAAAACAAGGGGCTGCGGGAGTTGAATTTACAGCAAGAGCATCTCAACAGAGTCGTTTATTATTACTGCCAAATTTAAATCTGGGAACTTCTTATTTTTCCAATTTTGGTTATACTATCGACCCTGTTACAAATATTCCTACTGCAAATAATTTTCAAACAAATGGTTACCAATTAACCTCTCAGGTGAATTTATTCAGCGGAGGTAGTATAAATAATACGATCAAGAAAAGTAAAACTGATCTGCAGGTATCTACCATGAATTATAAAGAGCTTGTAGAAAATACACAGTTTCAAGTAATAAGTGCATACTTAAGTGTAATGTTTGCAGAAGAACAAGTAAAGATCGCAACTCAAAAAATAAGTACTACCGAATTGCAATTATCAAATTCGCAAAAACTCGTGAATGCAGGAAGTATACCGGAGGGAAATTTATTGACCATACAAGCACAATTGGCGCAAGATAAATTATCTTCTATTCAGGCAGCAAATAATTTAGACAGAGCATATCTCGATCTAAAATTATTATTGCAAATGAAACCGGATGATCAGATAAGAATTGTTTTTCCGGATGTTACAAAATTGGAAAATCTTTTAAGTGCTCCGGTTCCCAATGCAAATGATGTTGCAGATTATGCAATTGCAAATAAAGCGAGCATAAAAAAATATGAATATCAATTGATGAGTGATGAACTCTCCAGAAAAATTGCTGCTGCGGGTGCTATGCCTGTACTGAGTTTGATCGGGCAAATTTCCACTAATTATTCCAATGCAATTTATCCTCCTTATATTACGGAAGCTGATGCCTTTAATGTGCAGCTAGATAATAACCTGAGCGAGGTTGTTGGATTATCATTACAAGTCCCGATCTTTAATAACGGTCAGGTATTATTAAATAAACAAAATGCGGAACTCACTATAATTAATACACAACTCAATCAGCAAATTGCAATTAATGCTTTGCGTCAAAGTATAACACAAGCAGTAAACGATATGAAAGCTGCAATTGCTTCCTATGATGCGGCATTAAAAAATTATGAAGCTTCTCAAAGTGCATTCGATTTTGCGGAAAAGAAATTTAATATGGGTACTGCATCATCTTTCGATTATACAAATTCGATAAATGTTTTGGCCCAGGCGGAATCAAGTTTAGTGCAGGCAAAATACGATCTGATATTCAAAGCAAAAATTATTGATTATTATTTAGATAAACCATTGGATTTTTAAAATTATAAATATGCGTTTAGTTAAAATTTTTGGAGGCATAATAGCCTTTCTTGTAGTAATTTATCTTATTGGTAACAGTCAGGGCTGGTTTGGTGGAGGCAAAGGTATTGTTGTAAATACCGATACCGTACAAAAACGCGATATTGTGGAAACTGTGACTGCAAGTGGAAAAATTTATCCTGTAACACAAGTTGCAATTGCTGCCGAAATTTCAGGTGAGATAGTGGATCTTGCTGTTAAGGAAGGTGATAAGGTTAAAGAAGGTGATCTTTTAATGCGCATTAATCCAGACTTATATGAAACTCAGGTGGAACAAGCGCAGGCAGGTTTAGATAATACCAAAGCGCAATTGTCGAGTGCAAGAGCGCGTGTATTACAAAGTAAATTGCAATTTGATAATGCTAAAATTGCTTTCGACAGAAGTACCCAATTATTAAAAGACAAGGTAATTTCTCAAATGGAATATGAGCAGGCACAACTCAGTTTCGAAACTTCAAAAGCGGAATATGGTATTGCACAGGAAAGTGTTACCGCAATGGAATACACTGTAAAAAGTTCGGAGTCGATGTTAAAAGAAATGCGCAATAATTTTAAACGCACTTCTATTTATGCACCTGCAAACGGAACAGTGGTTGGATTAAATAAAAAGAAAGGAGAAAAAGTTTTAGGTACCATTCAAATGACCGGCGACCAGTTAATGAGCATTGCCGATCTTACACAGATGGAAATACAGGTTGATGTTAGTGAAAATGATGTATTGCGTATAGATGTAGGTGACACTGCAGAAATTGAAGTGGATGCATATATGAACAGAAAATTTAAAGGAGTGGTTTTCCAAATTGCAAACTCTGCCGGAAGTAATAGTCTTTTATCGGCAGCAACAGAACAGGCTACGAATTTTAAAGTTAAAATTTATTTGCTTCCGGAATCTTACAACGATCTTATTAAAGAAGGAAGTAATAAATATTATTTTTATCCCGGTATGAGCGCAACAGTTGAAATTAAAACAAATGTCGCACAAAGTATTTTAACCATACCAATTCAAGCTGTTGCAACAAGCGAAGATACTTCAAGCACCTCCGGAGATAAAAAAATTAATGAGATCGTTTATATGCTTGAGGGAGATAAAGTGAAGGAAGTAATAATAGTTACCGGATTACAGGATGATAATTATATTGAGGTTAAATCGGGTTTGACCGACGGACAAACAATTGTAAGCGGACCTTATAATACCATTACGAATATTTTGAAAAATGGAGATGCTGTGAAGGTGGAGGAGAAAGAGGAATTAAAAAAAGAATAGTTGGTATTATTATTCTGCAGGTTAATAGTTGAATTCAATCCAAATAAATAACCCGCTATAAATTATAGCGGGTTATTTATTTAAAAACAAGTTCAAATACCTACTTATTTCATCTTAATTAAAGTTTCTGTTTCTTTGTGCAATCCTTCAGTTTCAATTACAACTTGATAAGCACTTGGAGAAAGGTTGGAAATATCAACTATTTGTCCTTCAATAACATCCGATAATTGGATCAAACTTCCAAATAGATCATAAATTTTTATATTTAAATTAGGTACTTTATCACTACCAGTATTTTTTTGGTGTACTATGAAATATGTTCCCGCGGGATTCGGATAAATTGAATAAATATCCTGAATATTTCCTTCTCGCATTATTTCTTCAATTTCAATCGGCACTACAAAATAACCCATTGAAATTGCAGGCAACCTTACACAAACTCCATTTGGGGAAGCTGTTGAAAATGCTCCTGGACAAGTTAAATTAGGAGAATAGGTATCATCCAAACCTGTTATTTCAAAGTAGTTATCATTATTTACAGTATTGGCGCAGGTATTGTATTGGCTATTGATATCAAACACAGCGGCAGACCCCGCGGTAGAATATAATTGATCGGCATCAAGAATTAAAGCATCAATATCGGTACTTAATATTGCCTCAAAACCTGTTTCTTCAAAAGCTTCCACAACATCACCGGGATGAATATAAAAATCTTGTGTTAGTTCGGTACTGTTTGAATAAAAAACAATCAGTTTCGGATCGAGCGGATCAACATCAATAAAAACCGTTGGAGCAATGTTATCATTTAAACTTGCCATCGTGGTTTCAGTTCTTAGATATTGCAGATCATTATCGTGAATCACTCGCCATAATTGTACGGCATAATATGCTGCCCTGCGCACAAAATATGGGGCAATTTCCGCACTGTCACAACTGACAATTTCACCGATTCCCTCCTGATCTGATTGTTGGGAATTCGTCATCAACATGGTGGATGATCCACCAAGAAAATTCTGGATGGTCGTTCTTGTAATTAAATTACTGCTGTAATCAGGATCGTAACTCATTTTTACATTCCATAAAAACCAATTTTGGAGCAATACGGCATGCGCAAATGTATTTGATATGCTTGCCTCAAAGTTTTTAAATCGGGCGGTATTTACTTCCGTAAATTCATCCGGTGGTTTTACCAACACTACCTCATCATCAAGATTGTATTCCGTGATCCAGATCTCTTTAGTAGTAGGTCCTTCATCGGAATCTGTAAATTGCATTTGATGTGCATGTTCGGTAAATGAATGGTCGATTCCATCCAGCACAAACTCCTTGAAATTACCAGGTTTCAAGTCGTCTGCCGGAATACCTGAAATTTCAAGAAAAGCAATTTCAAGGTCCTCATCCACTGTTGCGTACTCCCATTCAGGTGTATATAGATAGGCAGTAATTTCTTCCGTACCTTCCAGTGCCCCAACTCCAAATCCAGGATGCAGCTGCAACATCAGATCTCGCCAATTTGAATTTACCTCGCAATCTACACTGGTGTTGGTTGTTGTATAATAAGGATGAAAAACGATAGCATCGAAAAGATAAAAACTTTCACTAGATACTTCATCATAGAATTCTGCCATACGCACATTCCAATCAGGATAATCGCATTCGCAGTCTTCAATTCCTGTATCAGGTTCTGTAATCGGTGGGGTGGTATTTACAACAGTATGCCCTTCTTCATATGGATCGAAAGGAGGTAATAAATTAAATCCCCAGGAAGCCCCGCAATTTGGAGTATTCATGGCAGGTAGTCCAATTTTGATATGATAATAGGCAGAATGACCTTTTATTGCCTCTAAAAAGTTGTGATCATCCTCCATAACATCTTGCAAAGCATCGCGCAGCTCATCTTCTTCCGTGCCTCCGAAACCTTCATAATTCCCACCGTTGATATAATCCCAATAATGATCAAAATCAGAGAATCCCATCGACAATTCACCGAATGTATTTGCCACCTCATTGCCCATTTCCACACCGATCAGGTTTACTCCTTTATCCCATAAATAATCGATTACTTCCAACATTTCGGTTGTGGATTGCGATTCAATATTTACGCAATAGATCACCTCTACATCATGACCGGGGTTATCGTGCTCTATTTTTTCAATCAAGAGTATCAGTTCATTAATATATAATGGGCGTGTTTCAGGTGTTGTAAGAAGTGCTGCATTATAAGTAGGTTGGTCTATACATTTTTGGTAAAAATCCTGAAATCGTTTTGTTAATCTTGAATCGATCCAATCACTGCAACCTACGCAATCCGGATCTTGTAATTGCTCTTCAATTTCATCGTAATGTAAAACTCCGGGCGTAATTTCAGGTGCGTCCTCCAAATCATCACTCATATCAAAATACGAGATCATCTCCTTCCAATTATATCCATACCCACCATAACTGATATTCTCCACCGGATCATAAGAACCCATTGGGTGCATAAATTTTGCACTAGCCCCGCTGAAAATCCGTATTGTTTTTGGTGCCAGGGCTGAAACGGCTTCCCAAGGGTCAGGGGCTTCAGTGTAATTTGTATTATTTGCGAAAGCTGCTTTATTCGGTTCAAAAAAATCGGTAAGGTTTACGCCGATGGATCCTTGGTTTACCGGTGCATTTTGATGGTGCAACTCCACCACCATCTGTTTATTCGGATTGTTGATGACCCATCCGTTTTCGAGCAGTGAATCCGGCATAGGTTCGGCATAGGTAATATAAACGGTATCCAAACCTGAAGTATAAATATCTATCGTATCTCCAATTTGATGTACAATGGTATCATCTTTTTCTCCGTCATATTCTGAAAAGCCCCTCCCGTTGCCATACATGTTTGTGTTTGAAATTCCTTTTGCAAATGCATCGCAAAAAATTAATGCTGAAAACAAGAATAACCCATGTGTCAGGTTTTTAATAAAACCCAATCTCCGTAAAATAGAATACTTCATCGTGTAAGGTTTTAAGGTGTGAGAAAAAAAATGTTTCACCAAATCTAACTTACGATATTGACAATTCCAAATACAAAAAAAATTGGACATGTCACAAATTCATGGAAAATAATTTGCATTTAATTATAATTTAATTAATTTGGTACTAACAAAACCATAAAGTGAAACACTATTTATTAATTTTTCTTTTTTCTATCGGATTAGTATTCTTTTCTTCATACCCAATTTGGGCACAATCTCCAGAAATAATATGGGAAAAGGGATTTGGAGGAAATAATGACGATCGGGCCATGGACGTGATTGAAACACCTGACGGAGGTTATCTTACCGTAGGATATACAAATTCACTTGATGGAGATATTACTTTAAACAAAGGAGAAAGAGATTTTTACGTCGTTAAAACCAATGTTGACGGTGTCATAGAATGGCAGTACACGTATGGTGGGTCAGAAAATGATTATTGTTATGCTGTGTGTCTTGGAATATACGGAGGCTATGTTTTGGCAGGCTCGACACAATCTAATGATGGTGATGTGACGTTGAATCAAGGTGAGGATGACTATTGGATCATAAAAATTGATGATCTCGGCAATATTGAATGGCAGAAAACGTACGGTGGAACAACTAGTGATACTGCCCTTGATATTGAACGAACTTCTGATGGAGGCTATATTGTAGCGGGAAGATCTCAATCAAATGATGGAGATGTTACAGGGCAACATGGAGCCTTAGATTATTGGATCCTAAAGATTGATACCTTGGGTAATCTCAACTGGCAAAAATGCTACGGTTCTACTGATTCTGATGAAGCTAAAGCGATAATCGAAACATCGGATGGCGGTTTTGTTGCTGTAGGTTATTCATACGGTTTCGACGGGGATGTAACCGGTGGTTGGGGAAATGCAGATTATTGGGTAATTAAAATTTCCGTGGATGGTGTCTTGCTTTGGCAGAAAAAATACGGTGGTTCGGTAACGGATATAGCTCATTCAGTGGTGGAAAAAGCTGACGGAGGATTTTTAATTGCCGGGGAAACCTATTCGAATAACGGACTTGTGACTGGGTTTCATGGTTCGCTTGATTGCTGGGTAATTTTTGTGGATGCTATGGGAAATTTGGAATGGCAACGACCTTATGGTGGTAGTGGAGGAGAGAGTGGTAAAAGAGGTATAATTAAAGTATCCGAAAACGTTTATGCGTTTGCAAGTTCGTCACAAGATGCCGATGGTGATATAACAGCGAACAATGGTGCATCAGACTATTGGCTAGTTGGTATTGATACTACTGGAAACATTTTGTGGCAAAGATCAGTAGGGGGCAGTGATTACGATGCGACCTATGAAATTGTTTATTCAAGTGATGGGAATTTTGTGCTTGTTGGAATGTCTTACTCTACAGACTTTGACGTAACTGAAACATATACCGGTTATAATTATTGGGTAGTAAAACTCGGCTTTTGCAACTCTGTATATTACGCTGATGTAGATGGTGATGGGTTTGGGGATATTATGCACGATACAATTGCCTGCAACCTGCCTATGGGTTATGTTACAGACAGCACAGATTGCAATGATACAAATAATTTAATCTATCCGACAGCAGAGGACATCTGCAATTCTATTGATGATAACTGCAATGGATTGATCGATGAAGATGCTGACTTTATTACCTGGTATGCAGATATGGATTCAGACGGATTTGGAGATTTTTCAAATGATTCCATTTCCTGTTTTGAATTATCTGGATACGTAATTGACAACACCGATTGCAATGATCTGAATGCAGAAATTAACCCTTTAGCAATTGAAATATGCAACGAAATAGACGACAATTGCAACGGCGCAATTGATGAAGGATTAACTATAAACACCTTTTATCTTGATACTGATGCAGATGGTTTTGGTAATGTAGATATTTTTACAAATTCTTGTCTGGAATTTATTACAGGTTACGCTTTAGACTCCACCGATTGCAATGATGCAAACAATTTAATTTATCCCGGTGCTCCGGAACTTTGCGATTATTTAGACAATGATTGTGATGGAATTATTGATGATAATATTGTTTATATCCATTCATACCAAGATGCAGATGGAGATAACTTTGGAAATGTAACTGTTGATTCACTATCCTGCGCATTACCGGATGGATTTGTTTTTGACAACACAGATTGTGATGATACAAATCCAAACATATATCCAGCTGCAGAAGAAATATTAAATGGCTTGGATGATGATTGTAATGGGTTGATTGATGAAGGACTAACCATAAACGAAACTATATTAAATTCAATAAAAATTTATCCAAATCCGACAGAGAATATTTTGTTTGTTGAATACTCTGCCGGAAATATTCTTTCAATCGAAATCATAAACAGTGCAGGACAAATTGTAATGACTGAATCTTTAACAGCATCACACTTTCAAATACCGGTAAATAAATATTCTTCAGGAATTTATTTGTTGAAACTTAAAACATCAGATGCTGATTCAGGAGTAATATTTGTGAAAGAATAAATTACTGCATAAATTAAAACTTTGAAAACCTACTTTCAATTAGGGGTTTGTCATAAGAATTTTCGTGTCATAACTATATCATAATTTCCATTTGCATATAACCCTGTGTGTAAATATCCGTTTATAGCATCATAACATTTATTTCATCACCCTAAATATTTTGTTATGGCACAAATGGTAACCGGCAGCTCTGCCCAAAAAAGAAAAGCTCCTCTTGTTGATCTTACCCCAATGGTTGATCTTGCATTTTTACTAATTGCATTTTTTATGCTTACTACAACTTTGCTGGAAAATAATGCAATGGTATTGAATATGCCAATTGACACCGATGATCCTGCAACTATCAGTCGTGATAGAATAATGACCATCCTCGTCGGAGAAAATAATAACATCTATTATTATAAAGCCGATGAATTGGATAAGTTAAAGGAGACTGATTATAAAAATGATGGACTTCGCAATTTATTATATGATAATAATAAACGTGTGAATGCTCTTTTTGGAAATGAAAAGGGGTTGGTGTGTATCATCAAATTGTCAGAAAATGCAAATTATAAAAACATGGTGGATGTGTTGGATGAAATGGTGATATGCGATGTTGCTACTTATGCCATCCAGGATATTACAGAAGAGGAGATTGACGCACTTAAATTAAAAAAATAACAGCAGTTGCTTATGGAATATTCTTTACTATTTCATCTCAATCTAAAATCAAAACTTAACTGCTATGAAAAATCCAAACTTCTATCTCGAATCAACAATAGATGACATTGTTTTCGAGGATCGCAACCAGGCTTATGGTGCTTATCAATTACGCAAAGACTCATCCCGTTTTTTAAGAATTTCCTTGTTTATTGGATTGTTTTTGGCTTCTGCGGTTTCCGCATTCAGCCTCTCGAAAAAACATCCGGAAATGCTTACAAAAGATATTGTGGTAAAAGTTGATGTTGTTAATCTTGAACCAAAATTACCTAAGGTGGAAGAAGTTTTACCTCCACCTCCACAAGAACAAGTAGTTCAACAAGCAACCCAGGCTTTTAATGAAATGGTTGCTACTGCAGATCCAAATGTTTTGATAGATGATGTTCCTACAATTGATGATCTTCAAAATAGAGTGATCGATAATTATACGATCGACAATCCAGTTATCGGAGAAACTCCTATCATTAATACAGTAACATCTGAGCCTGTAATAAAAAAAGAAGATTACATTCTGTTCCCTTCACAAATGCCTGAATATGTTGGCGGAACAATGGCAATGATGAAGTATTTGGGCGAAACTATTGAATACCCGCGTCATGCACGTGACAATGGAATTGAAGGTATTGTTTATGTAAGTTTTATTATCAATACTGATGGAACAATTTCTGATGCAACAGCTGTAAGAGGAATTGGTTATGGTTGTGATGAAGAAGCAGTGCGCGCAATTATGTCCATGAAAAAATGGATACCAGGAAAACAAAATGCCAGTCCGGTGCGTGTTAAAACTACCATACCGATAAAATTTGAGTTAGAAGATTAATTTATTTTGTTTTACGATCAGGTTTCGACCCGTAGCAGAACTTCTTCGAAGTTCGCTGCGGGTTTTTTTTGAGGGTGAACAAGAAAGGGAATGTTCCATGTAAACGAAAACTTACTCCCCTATGGGGTAGGGGGCCAAAAACATTAATCGGATCGACAGCCCGGGAGAATTTCCTCCGAATGGAACCGAGATAATATTGAATAAAGAACCCGTCAGTGTCCGGGCAGGCATAAACAGATAGACAACCCTGTAGATTATCCTCCGTAGTAAACCCGGATAAATATCAAATAACAATCAAAAAATAAAAAATAATAATCGGATCGATAGCTCGGGAGATTTTTCCTCCGAATGGAACCGAGATAATATCGAATAAAGAATAAAGAACAATAAACAGATCGACAACCCGGTAGATTATCCTCCGTAGTAAACCCGGATAAATATCAAATAACAATCAAAAAATAAAAAATAATAATCGGATCGATAGTTCGGGAGATTTTCCTCCGAATGGAACCGAGATATTATCGAATAAAGAACAATAAACAGATCGACAACCCGGTAGATTATCCTCCGTAGTAAACCCGGATAAATATCAAATAACAATCAAAAAATAAAAAATAATAATCGGATCGATAACCTGGGAGATTATCCTCCGAAGTGAACATTCAATGTAAACGAAAACTTACTCCCCTATGGGGTTGGGGGCTAAGAACATCAATCGGATCGACAACCCAGAACCCTGAACCCAGAACTCAGAACCCAGAACCTTTTAATCAACATGTATCCCCAACTTTCTACAAGCAGTTTCACTGGCTTTTTGTTCTGCTCTTTTTTTGCTGTAGTCGGTGTCTTCGGCAATGAGTTCGGCGTCGAGCATGAGGCCCATTTTATACATGCGTTTTCCTTTTAATTCATGTTCTTCGAGGAGATCGAAACGCACTTCACGGCCATTTTTTTGCGACCATTCGATTATTTTACTTTTAAAATTGTAGACTATGCTTTCCAATTCTTCAATTTCGTAATGAGGGACCAAAATTTTATGCATGAAAAATATAGATGCATCCTCATATCCCGAATCGATATAAATAGCACCAACCAGCGCCTCGAGTGCATTTCCAAGCACATTGCTTTTGGTAAGATCGGTACCGCCGCGCCTGATCTGCATCATTTCTCCCAAACCAATTTTTAAGGCAACACGGTTAAGCTGGTCGCGACTTACAATTTTGCTCCTCATTTCCGTTAAAAATCCTTCACTTCTGTAGGGATATTTTTTGAAGAGATAATCTGCAATAACCAGATCGATAACGGCATCGCCTAATAATTCAAGACGTTCGTTGTTGGTGTGAACCGTGCTGTGAACCGAACTATGCTGAAATGCAAGTTTGTATACGTTATGATTTACTGGAGAACTTCCCGTAATACTTTTCAGCTTTCGGCAAAAGATCTTTTCAGATCCGAAATAACAATTATAAATTTTTTGAAATGTTCTTACCAAGCAGTTAGTCACTCAACTTTTTAAAAATAACGGAAGCGTTATGTCCCCCAAATCCGAAAGTATTACTTAAAACAGCATTCAGTTCGCGGTTTTGTGCTTTATTAAAAGTTAAGTTGAGTCTCGTATCAAAAACCGGGTCGTCGGTAAAGTGATTTATTGTTGGAGGGATGATGCCGCTGTTGAGTGCCATAACACTAGCAATTGCCTCAATAGCGCCGGCAGCACCCAGCAGGTGACCGGTCATCGACTTTGTGGAGCTTATATTAATAGTATAGGCATGCTCCTTAAAAATTGCCTGTATAGCTTTAATTTCCTGTGGATCACCAATCGGAGTAGAGGTTCCGTGAACGTTTATATAATCTATGTCGCCAATGGTCATTCCCGCGTCGCGCAAGGCGTCAGTCATAACCAATTGAGCACCAAGTCCTTCCGGATGGGGTGCGGTCATATGATAGGCATCGGCACTCATTCCGCCACCCATATATTCGGCATAAATTGTAGCACCTCTTTTTATAGCGTGTTCATATTCCTCCAGGATCAAAGCACCTGCGCCTTCGCCTAAAACAAAACCATCGCGGTCGAAGTCAAAAGGACGGGAAGCTGTTTGTGGAGATTCATTTCTTTCGCTGAGCGCTTTCATTGCGTTAAATCCGCCAACACCTGCAGCGGTAACTGCGGCTTCACTTCCTCCGGAAACTATCATATCTGCCCTTCCCATGCGAATGCAATCGGCGGCAATAATAATGGAATGGGTGGAGGATGCACATGCTGAAACCGTAGCGAAGTTCACTCCCCTGAAACCATAACGAATAGAAATCATGCCTGCAGCAATATCGCTTATCATCTTTGGAATGAAAAACGGATTGAAACGCGGTGTTCCATCACCTTTGGCAAAGTAGGAAACCTCTTCTTCAAAGGTTTTCAAGCCACCAATACCACTGGCCCAGATAACACCAACACGATCGAGGTTAACATTATGAGCTCCAACTCCCGAATCTTTTACAGCTTCCTCAACGGCAGCCATAGCATAATGCAGGAATGGGTCCATACGTCGAACCTCTTTTTTATCAATTACGGTTGTGGGATCAAAGTTTTTAACCTCACAGGCAAAACGGGTTTTGAAGTTGGTAGCGTCAAAACGGGTAATAAAATCAGCGCCGCTCTTGCCGGCTACCAACCCCTCCCAATACTCGCGTACAGAGTTGCCCAGCGGAGTTAAAGCCCCAAGCCCAGTTACTACAACTCTTTTAAATGCCATGTGATGGAATAAAAATTACTTTACATGTTCTTCCAGGTAAGCAATGGCGTCACCTACTGTGGTAATGCCTTCAGCCTGTTCATCAGGAATAGAGATATTGAATTCTTTTTCAAATTCCATGATCAACTCTACTGTGTCTAATGAATCAGCGCCTAAATCATTGGTAAAGCTGGCTTCAGGAACAACTTCGGTTTCGTCTACACCAAGCTTATCAATAATGATCTTTTTTACTTTTTCTGCAATTTCTGACATTGTTTTAGGTTTTAATGGTCCAACCAATAAAGGAGGATACTGTTTAATAATAAAGTGCAAAGATAAAGGAATGTGTGTGGATTGTGCAAGTATGAGCAGATATTATCACGTCTTGTTACCTTTGAGCCTATATTTAAAGCATTGTGGCGAAACGAAAATTGAAAATAAATCCCGATTTTGATTTCTTGCTGATAGGTATCGTAACAGCGCTACAGGACTACCGCTTAGCGTGGTTCATAAACAGTACTCTGCATAAAACTTTGGCAAAAAAAGAGGATATTCAATTCACCGACCCCCTCAATAAAAAACAAATGAATTTTGCCAGATTTGATTTCGACGAGGCAATTACGCGCTCTGTTTTTCATTTATTGCAGAATAAACACGCAAACGAGTGCCTTTTACCCGAATATAAGGAGCTTGATTTTGTGTTATTGATCAAAGGCGACTACTATAAAACCAGAAAAAATGAGATCCTGAAAAAACTAAGAGGGCTCGAAAACGTTCAGGCAGCGGTGATACTGGATGTGGAACAGATAAAATCGAAGAATAATTTACTTATAGAATTATAAGAAGATTTGGGGAGATACCTTTGTAGCTTAATCATGGAAACAATATTCATCCCATAATGGTTGAAAATTGAAGATCAAATAAAATATCAAAAGTTGAAATGAAATTAAATAAGAACAAAACAAAAATAATTGCAACACTTGGTCCGGTTAGCAGTAATTACGAGATGATCACAAAGTTGATAAGGGCAGGAGTGGATGTATTCCGATTGAATTTTTCTCATGGAACACATGATCAACATAAAGAAACAATATCACTCATAAAACGCGCCAACGTTGAGTTTAACACGCATGTGAGTATCCTTGCTGACCTTCAGGGGCCAAAGATCAGGTTAGGAGAGGTGCTTCCTCAAACTATTTTACATGATGGTGACCTTTTTGAATTCACCACGAATGAAATGGTAGGTGACAATAAAAAGGCATACATCACCTATAAAAATTTTCCAAACGACGTGGAAGCCGGTGAAACAATTTTGATAGATGACGGTAAAATTGAATTGAAGGTGCTGGAAACAAACCACAAGGATACCGTAAAAACAAAAGTGGTATTCGGCGGACCAATTTCCTCAAAAAAAGGAGTGAATTTACCTGATACAAAGGTTTCAATCCCCTCACTAACAGAAAAAGATCATAAAGATCTTCTGTTTGCTCTCGATCACGGAGCAAATTGGATCGCATTGTCATTTGTAAGAAAAGCAGAAGATATTATTCATCTTAAAAATATTATTCAGCATCATGGCCATCATGCACGTGTTATTGCAAAAATTGAAAAACCGGAGGCGTTAAAAAATATAGATGAGATAATTGATCAAACGGACGCAATTATGGTAGCACGCGGGGATCTGGGAGTGGAAATGCCGGTGGAAAATGTTCCCTTTACACAAAAGGAACTTTGCCGTAAATGTTTACTGAAAACCACTCCGGTTATTATAGCAACACAAATGATGGAGAGCATGATCGAGAGTCCGCATCCAACCCGAGCGGAAGTAACTGATGTTGCAAATGCGGTTTTGGATGGAGCTGATGCCGTAATGTTAAGTGCAGAAACAGCAACAGGAAAATATCCTGAACTGGTAATAAAAACGATGGTGCGAATTTTAGAAAAAGCAGAAAAAGAAGAAATTGTTTATAACAGAAGACATGCGCCTGATAAAAATTCAAAAACCTATTTGAGTGATGCCATTTGTTTTAATGCATGCAATATTGCCGGTGAAGTACATGCAAAAGCAATAATGGGTATGACAAAAACAGGTTATACTGCATTTATGGTTGCAAGTTGCCGGCCAAAAGCAAAAATTTATATTTTTACCAATAATCCGGAAGTGGTAAATATATTAAATTTGTTATGGGGAGTAGAGGCTTTTTACTACGATGGTATGAGAGGAACAAATAATACTTTCAGGGAAGTTCAGCAACATTTAAAACAGGATGGTTTGTTGGAGGAAGGTGATATTGTAATAAATTTAGGTACAATGCCTGTTAAAGAAATGGCGCGGACAAATACCTTGAAAATAAGTGTAGTGCAATAAACGAAAATTAAATTCATTTTTTAAAATTTAAAGTTATGTGGAAGGAAGAAAATAATCAATTAAAAAGATCTTTTGTTTTTGAAGATTTTTCAGAAGCATTTGCATTTATGACAAGAGTGGCAATAATTGCGGAGAAACAAAATCATCATCCAAATTGGAGTAATGTTTATAATAAAGTTGACATAACATTATCTACGCATGATGCAGGTGATATTGTTACTGCAAAAGATAAAGAATTGGCAAAAGCTATTGATGAAATATTTGGCAACCCTCACAAATAATATTTCTGAAATGTGATTTATATTTTATATTTAAATACTTTTCCCGATCAATAAATTTAAATGCATTACTCTGACGAATTACAACAGCAGATTACCCTTCTTAGTGGGCAATTATTAAAGGTAGCAGGTAAAACGGATATTGACCACGATGCTGCCCGCGATCGCATTGATGAATTAAAACAGGTAATTCATTTTCACGACTGGAAATATTATGTGGATGCAAAAGCATTGATCACAGATTTTGAATATGATAAACTGTTCAAATATTTAAAAGATCTTGAAATTAATTTTCCTGATCTGCTTACTCCTGACTCGCCTACACAGCGTGTTGCCCGCACTTTAACCAGCGACTTTCCTTCGGTGGAACATTCAGTGCCCATGTTGTCGCTGGAAAATAGTTACGATGAAAATGATCTCAACGAATTTGATAAACGCGTTAAAGAATTAACAGGAAAACAAAACATAGAATATTGTATAGAACCAAAATTTGATGGTTCTTCCATTGCACTTATTTATGAAAATGATCTGTTGGTGCGCGCTGCAACTAGAGGTGATGGAATTAGCGGAGATGAGATAACAACGAATGCAAAACGCATGAAATCAATTCCCCTTTCCGCAAAATTTTCTGCAAGTGGAATTAATAAAGTAGAGTTGAGAGGAGAAGTGGTGATCAATAAAAATACGTTTGCTAAAATTAATCAGAAAAGAGAGGAAGATGGATTACAGATATTACAAAATCCACGAAATTCTGCGGCAGGTGCTTTAAGGGTAAAAGATTCTGATGAAATAGTAAGGAGGGGATTAGAGGCATTTATTTATCATATGGCTTATGCAGTGGATAAAAACGAAAATCAATTACTGGGGAAAAAATTAATTCATCATTACGATAATATTGAATTATTAGGTCAGCTGGGATTTAAGATCCCCAAAAAAGAAAAAAAAATATGTAATTCCGTTCCCGAATTATTAAGATTTATTGCAGAATGGGAAAATAAACGCGACGATTATGAGTATGAAATAGATGGCATGGTAATTAAAGTGAACGACATTGCATTACAACAACAATGTGGTAGCACTTCCCATCATCCCCGTTGGGCAATTGCCTTTAAGTTTAAGGCTCGCGAAGTAGAAACAGAATTGCTTGATGTGGAATTTCAAATCGGAAGAACAGGGGCAATTACACCGGTTGCAAAAGTTAAACCTGTGTATGTTGGTGGTGTAACAGTATCTTCTATTTCGCTGCACAATGAAGATATAATTAGTGAAAAAGATATTCATATTCACGACATTGTAATTGTGCAAAGAGCAGGTGATGTAATTCCTTATATAGATAGAGTAGTAAAAGAAAAAAGGGATACTTCGAAAATAAAAAAAATACATTTCCCAAAAGATTGTCCTTCCTGTCATCAGGAAATTGTTCGTCCGGCGGAGGAATCAGTTTATCGCTGTATAAATTCTGAGTGTCCTGCCCAGGCAGAGGAAAGATTAATTCATTTTGTGAGCAAGGATGCAATGGATATTGATGGATTTGGCCGTGAATCGGTGAGTGAACTTTTTAAAATTGGTATGTTAAAATCGATTCCTGATGTTTACCATCTTAATTATGATCAGGTGCTTACTTTAGAGGGATGGAAGGAAAAAAGTGTAAATAATTTGAAGGAAGGCATTGAACTCAGTAAAAAACAACCTTTATGGCGATTGATCAATGGGCTGGGAATCAGGCATATAGGTACGCAAACGGCGAAAGATCTTGTTAAAACTATTTCCAACCTGAAAGAACTTTTCGATTGTACCCAAGATCAATTAACACAAATTGAAGGAATAGGACCAAAAGTGGCATCCAGTATTACGCAATTCTTTCATAATGAGGGAAATAAACATATGATCCTGGCACTGGAATCAGCAGGTTTAAACCTCGAAAATGTAAAAACAGTTGCAGAATCTGGCAAACTCGATAATAAAACCTTTTTATTCACCGGTTCTCTCACCAAATTCACCCGCGACGAAGCCAAAGAAATGGTAGAAAACAACGGAGGAAAACTTATCGGTTCTGTCTCCAAAAACCTCAATTACCTCGTAGTTGGCGAAAATGCCGGATCTAAACTTGATAAGGCAAAGGCGATAGCGAGTATAGAGGTTATTGATGAGGAGGCGTTTTTGAGGATGATTGGGTGATTGGTGCAGTAAACAGTGGGCAGTGGGCAGTATGTAACATTTGAAGATTTTCGCTTCGGGTGGAAAATTATCTTTCATTACAACTCCGCACTTACTCCCCTATGGGGTAGGGGGCCCGTCGCAATTGGTATGAATTGCTATTTTTTCTTCGAAGTGATCCCAATTTAATATCCAATAACAAGCAAAAAATAAAAAACCCGTCAGTGGCCGGTCAAGCATATATCGGAACGACACCCGCGAGTTTTTCCTCCGTATTGAACCCAGAACTCAAAAATAATATCGAATAAAGAACAAAGAATAAAGAACAATAAACGGATAGACAACCCTGAAGATTTTCCTCCGCATTGAACCTTTTCAACCCTGTTAACCTTGTCAACCCTGCAAACCCTTCCAACCCTTTCCCCACCCTTCCTTCCTTCTTTTCCTTAGATCCTAACACTTCGAATTTTCTCCCTTCTCCCTTCGATTCTTTAAAAGTCTTCAATTCTTGGAATTATCAACATACCACCGTATATTTGCACTCCAAATAAAAATCAAGAAATACAATGGCACATCATAAAGCGGCTAAAAAATCAATTCGCCAGGCTGAAAAACGCAATGAGAAGAATCGTTACTATGGTAAAACCACGCGTAATGCGATCAAAAAATTCAGAAATGCAGCGGATAAAGCTGAAGCAGACAAATTGCTTCCGGATGTTATTTCAATGATTGACAAATTAGCAAAAAGAAACGTTATTCATAAAAATAAGGCTGCGAACATAAAATCAGCACTTATGAAAAAAGCCGTTGTAGCAGCAGCTTAAACTCGTTTTTCAATATATTTCAGCCTGGCAGGTATCTCTTGTCAGGCTTTTTTTTGCCGTGTAAGGCTTTCTAATCGGGTGATATTTGTTTATACTTTATTTTTGGCCTTATGATTTATCCCGAAAATAAAAACGTAACTATTCCTCAGCTTGCCGAAGAAGACAGGCCAAGGGAAAAACTTGTGCTGCGTGGCAGACAAAGTTTATCAAATGCAGAATTGATCGCAATCTTGATCGGCAGTGGTAATAACAAAGAGACCGCGGTGGAATTGGGGAGGCGAATTTTGCTCCAATTTAACAACGATCTTAATGAACTCGGAAAACTTGCCGTGGAAGATCTTAAAAAATTCAGAGGTATTGGTACTGCTAAAGCACTGGCCATAATTGCAGCGCTGGAATTGGGAAGGCGAAGGCAATTATCGGAGGCGGAAAAAAAATTGCAGATAAAAAGCAGCAGAGATATTTATGAATTAATATATCCATTGATATCCGATCTTCATTATGAAGAATTTTGGGTGCTTTATTTAAATAAGGCAAATAAAATAATTGAGAAGGAAAAGGTAAGCACCGGCGGATTATCAGGAACTGTTGTTGATGTAAAAATAATTCTGCGCAACGCGCTGCAAAAATTATCCTCAGGGATCATATTTGTACATAATCATCCATCCGGAAATCTGCAGCCAAGTGATGCCGATATTTCTATCACCAAAAAATTAAAGGATGCTGCAAAATTATTGGAGATAACTGTTTTAGATCATTTGATAATTGGCGATAAAAATTATTATAGTTTTGCTGATAATGGCATTATCTAAATAATATTGATGGACGCTGAACATAAAAAGGCATATTTATTATATCATATTTGTGTATTTCTGTGGGGATTTACCGCTGTTTTTGGTAAAATAATCCAATTGGAAGAAACCTTGTTGGTATGGTACCGCATGGGAATTACGGTAGTGATATTATTGGCAATTCCTGCATTGTGGAAAGGTTTCAGGGCATTGAATTTAAAAATCGTGATGCAATTGGCCGGTATCGGAGCACTGGTTACCATACATTGGATCACCTTTTATGGCTCTATTAAAGCCGCAAACATTTCGGTTGCTTTAACGTGTTTGGCAACTTCCTCATTCATGGTATCTATTTTGGAGCCCATATTATTTCGCAAGAAATTTATTTGGTACGAATTGTTACTGGCAATAATTGTTATACCTGCTATTTATCTTGTTTTTAGATTTTCGGGAGACTATAAGGAAGGAATAATTTTAGGATTGGTCTCTGCGTTATTCGCAACCATTTTTTCTTTATTCAATAAAAAAATAATCACAAAGGCAGCACCCTTAAATATTGCCTTTGTCGAAATTGGGATCGGGTTTTTATTAATGTGTATTTTAATGCCATTTTATATAAATGCACATCCTGAACTCGTATTGCAACCTTCGGTTAACGACATAGTATATTTAGTTTTATTAGCTGGATTATGCACCGTTGTTCCTTTTACTTTATCCTTATATTGTTTAAAATATATCAGTGTTTTTACGGCTTCTATTACATTAAATCTGGAACCGGTTTACGGAATTTTAATGGCAATTTTTTTCTTTAATGAAAACGAGTACTTACAACCGGGTTTTTATGTCGGCACCTTGCTGATCCTGACAGTTGTTTTTATCAATCCTTTTATTCAGCGAAAATTTGGTCCGGCATCCAAACCGCCACTGGTGATAGGAGAGTGACTTTTCTGATAAAATGCGGAAAATAAACAATAAATTTACATTACAATGTATTCCAAATTGTTATGGTATAATTTTTTTATAGGAAATGACTGATAAGGCAAGCATTCTAAAACCGGATATTTCTATTGACTTTGAATTGTTTTTTCGAATGTCTTTAGATATTATGCTTATTGCAGAACTCGATGGAAAAATAATCGATTTTAATCAGGCCTATGAAAAAATTTCAGGTTATTCGCGTGAGGAATTATTTGCCTTAAATGCTGGTTGGGATCTTGTTTTAAAAGAGGATTTAACAAATGCACTTCAGCAAGTAGAACTATTTAAAACCGGTGATCATGATGTCATTAATTATGAATTGAGAATTAAATGTAAAAATGGTGTAGTTAAAACACTCTCCTATGATGCAAGTTTAGACAAGGTAAAAAAACTCATTTATTGTATAGGTAGGGATATTACCGAAATTAGCCAAAAACATAAATTACTGGAACAAAATGAAATGCGTTTGCAATTCTTTTTCGATAATGTGTTGGATGGTATGGGAATAGTATTTGAAGGTAAATTCCAATTGGTTAATAAGGCATTTGTTAAAATTTTGGGTTACGATTCGGATGAGGAAATAATAGGTAAAAATTACGATCAATTTATTGATCCGGAGTTTCATAAAAAGGTGGAAGAAATTGTTTCTAGTAATTCGAATCAATTATATTCATCCAGGATAGTAAGAAAAGATGGAACATTTCGCAATATTGAAGCTACCGGCAAAACAATTCAGTTTCAGGATCAGGAGTTGCGAATATTTATTATACGCGACCTGGAGGAACTGAAAATTGCACAAGATAAAATTGAAGAAAGCGAAGCCCGATTTGAAACGGTATTCAAAAATTCTTCGCTCGGCCTCATGCTCCTTGATTTTGATGGAAATTTTGTAGATGCGAATATTTCTATTTTAGATCGTTTGGGTTATTCTCAAAACGAAATAAGGGAAATGAATATCATGGATATTATTTTTGAGGACGATAGAGATAATGCGCTTGAATACTGGAAATTATTGATAAGCGGAGCAGTGAATAAGATCTACAAAGAAAAAAGATTTGTAAAAAAGGATAAAAAAATTACCTGGGTTAGAGTCACCTTAAATATCATGAAAATTTCTGCTACCGAAAACATCGTTTTTGGATTGGTGGAAGATCTCGATTCGCAGAAAAAAAGTGAAAAAGCATTAATTGAAAGTGAAGAAAAATTCAGAGCTGTATATGAAAGTTCTCCAATGGGGATTCTCATTACAAAAAGCCCTGGAATTATTTATGACCTGAATCCCGCATTCGCCGAAATGATGGGATATAGTGAAGAAGAACTAAAAGGTAAAAATCTACTCGACATTACGCATGCTTCCGATTATCACAAAACCAAAAAATGGATAGAAAAGATCTTTAATAGGGAAATTCAAACCTATATCACGGAAAAAAAATATGTCAGGAAAGACGGAAATTCATTTTGGGCTAAAGCTGTAGTATCAACCATGAATGATATTACCGATGAAATAGTAACGGTTGCGATCATCGAAAATATAGAAAAGAAAAAGAAAACAGAAGATGCTCTCGAACAAAAAAACAGAGAGCTCACACAAATAAATCAGGAATTAGAACATTTTGCTTACGTGGCATCACACGATTTACAAGAACCTCTGCGAACCATTACCAGTTTTATTCAGATTTTGGATAAACGTTATATCCATAAATTAGATGAAGACGCCCAACAATTTATGGGTTTTGTGGTGGAAGGTGCCAAACGTATGCAAACACTTATTCACGATCTATTGGAATACAGTCGCATCAACAGATTTAATACCGGTTACGAAAAAATTGATCTCAACGAAATATTCAATACCATTAATCGTGTATTAAAAGATAAAATTGAATCGCATGATGCACTGGTTTTATCGGAAAATTTGCCCACAGTTTATGGTAACAGATTACAACTAACACAAGTATTTCAAAATCTCGTCGACAACGCCATAAAATTCAAAGCCAAAAAACGCAAACCCGAAATCATTATTTCCGTAAACGATCTCGGAGATAAATGGGAATTAATTTTTAAAGATAACGGCATCGGAATAAGTCAGGAATATTTCCAACGCATATTTGTCATCTTCCAACGCCTCCACACCCACGAAGAATATACCGGAACCGGAATTGGACTTGCCATCTGCAAAAAAATAATAGAACGCCACGGCGGCGAAATTTGGGTAGATTCGAAACCAGGAAAAGGAACGGCGTTTCATTTATCGATAGGGAAAAATTTGATGAGCGCAGTGAGTAATTGATAATTGACAATTGATAATTGACAATTGTCGAAGCATTGTAAATAATTCCTTCGTAGGGGAGGATTATTTTGTTAAGATTAAAAGTGAAACAATATTACAGTTACCAAAAGATTAATAAAAACGAACTGAATATGAAAACGAATAAATTTACTATAGTAGACTATGCAAAAATGGCAATAGTTTTACTCTTTTATAATAATAAGGCAGATGCTCAAGTAATCTATACCGATCTGGATCCTGATATAGAATTGCAATTAGACAATGCAACAATTGGAATTGATATGGATAATAATGGTATAGTTGATTTCATGTTTTTAAGAACATCGGGATCTTATTATCATTATCTTGGATATAGTGATCCAGATTCGCAACTTCGATTTAGGCAAGCAGATTGGGTCTTACCGTTCGGGTCTATTAATGGAATTCTTGGAGATCCGGCAACTTCAAGCGGAGGTGGAATTAATAATATTCCAGCAGCATTATACACAAACGTTCTAATAGACAGTTACAAATATTTTCAACATTCTAGCTTACAGGTGATGTCCTACGGATTTTATGTTGATTCGGCATGGCATTATGCCTTTGGTACGCATCCGTGGAATACCGTAGAAGGTGAAAATAAATACCTCGGTGTAAAATTTATTGGTAGTGATGAATGTATTCATTATGGATGGATACGATGCGAAATTGAGGATTCATGTAAAAGATTAATTATTAAGGATTATGCATTTGAATTGGAATGTGATGCTCCAATTGCTGCCGGAAGTATGGTGAGTTATGTGGATGTAGAAAATGAAAACACGTTTGATGGAACTGTGTTTAGTTTTGATAAAACTGTTTATGTTAAATTGAATGGGCAGAATAATAATCCTGTAATCCATCTTTATGATATTCATGGGAAAGAAGTATATTCTAGGGAAATACAAGATCAATTTACGGAAATTAAATTAACCGTAGTTCCCGGAATTTATCTGGTAGAAATAATTGCAGATGAAGGTCGGTATACTAAAAAGGTGTATTTGGATTGAAATTATTTTAAAAAGCATTCTTAATCCTTTTTCATTATTCTTTTTTTATCCTTTTAAATCTGCTTAATCTGCGTCATCAGCGTTCCCCTATTCCTTCATTCTTCTTCTCCTTCCCTCAGACCTGCACAGGTCTCCCAGACCTGTGAGGTCGTCGGGCTTCATTCTTTCATTCCTTCATTCTTTCATTATTTTATTCATAAGCCGGGCACTTCAAAGGATCTTTCTTGTCTCTGTTATTAAACACATAAGCGAGTGCAATTTCAAAGCCTCCCATGGCGCTGCTGGCGGTGCGGAGTTTTGAAATGTTGAGATCGTAGCTGGCAGAAACGGTGAGGTGATTTATTTGTGCACCTCCCACCATCCAAATTGCATCATTATAACGATACCAACCTCCCACAAAAATGGAGGTGTACATATTTTCTTCTTCATTTACCGGTATACTTACGTTTGTTCCGGCAACCATTTCTAAAGAATTTTTTTGTGTGGAGATATAGATCTGCGGTTGGAAACTTGCAATTCCGGAAGTGGCGAAAAATCCTCCGGCAGTTAGTGTATATTTTACACCAACCGTATTGGTATTATTAAAAAATGTTTCTTCCGGTTCGTTGATATGCCATGCCGAAAATCCTAAAGTATATCGTTCGCCTTCATAAGGAATAACAGTTAACAATGCTCCAACTCCAAGATCTACATAATCGAGCACTTCTGTTGATACGGGTTCATTATTTAATAATGCAGGGTCGAATTCAAAATCGTTCCATTGGCTGTCGAAGGTAAGTTTATTAAGATCAACAGATTTTTGTACGAGACCTCCTGTTAATCCTATTGCTAATCGCCACGCATCTTTTTCGGTATAACCAATATGATATGCCCCGGAGAAATAAATTTTATTTGTAGTTAATGCTCCATCTCCAGCCTGATCGTTAAATGCAACAAGTCCAAGACCTAATCTGTTGACAGATTTTTTGGGTTGTATCGCAACATCACTATAGGCAGAAAAAGTTTTATACGGAACGGTAACGCTCGACCATTGATCGCGATAATTTAATCCTAATCGAACAGAGCCATTAAAATTTCCGGTGTTGGCTGGATTTACCAAAAGCGGTGCAGCAAAAAATTGGGAAAAATGTACATCCTGCCCTGAAGCAGTTTTTAAAACTACTATGAACACAAATAATATGGATATAATTTTTCTCACCTTAATAATGTGATATTACCTTTTTTCTCAAATAAAATTCCGTCGGCAAAATTCCCGGTCAATGAATAAACATATACTTCCATCTCCTGTAATTTTCCGTGATAACTTCCATCCCATCCAATTTTATAATCCTGTGTTTGAAATACCAATTCGCCCCAGCGATTAAAAATTAATAACTGCATATTTTGAATGCCAAATCCCTTTACAAATAAAACATCATTTATTCCGTCGCCATTTGGTGTGAATGCAGTTGGAATATCAACTACCCCGGATGCTTCAGATTCTACTGTTCTGCAGTAGGTATCGGAACATCCGTTAGTATTTGTTGCAGTTAAACATACATTATAAGTCCCCAATTCTGTAAAAACATGTTGCGCATTTTTATCGGTAGATGTGCCACCATCACCAAAGGTCCATTCGTAAGTTACGGCATTTGTGCTGAGATTAGTAAAGGTTACTAAAGTATTTACGATAATATAATAAGGGTCATCATCAAAAAATGCAGTAGGTAATCCATCAATAATTACAAGCTGAGTAACAGTGTCGGGAATGCCGCAATTATAAGTTATTAATTCCACGTAATATTCTCCCGGAATTGTATAAGTATGTACTACACTTTCACCGGAATCAGAGGTTCCATCTCCGAAATTCCACAAATAAGTATCACCATCGGTAAAGTTACTTGTAAATGTTGCATCAATGGGAATACATCCTAAAGCCACTGATTCAAATCCGGTATTAAATTCATATAAATAATTAATGGTGACAGAAAATGTATCAACGCCATTACAACTTTCAGGATCGGTAATAATTAAAGTAACTATATATTCACCGGGATCTGAATAAGTATGTGTCGGGTTTGTTAAAGTGGAAGATGTGCCATCACCAAAATCCCAATCGTAACTCGTGGTAGCCAAAAGTACACCTGTTGTTGTAAAAGTTGCAATTAAACTATCACAATTCTCGTCACCGGAATATTCAAAGGTTGCAGAAATACTATCATTTAAAACATTAATAACCAGATAAGAAGTATCTGCGATATTACAACTATTAGAATCAATTGCAATTAACATTACATCATAAGTTCCCGGAGTTGTGTAAGTATGTGATGGCTCAAATAAAGTAGACCCGGGAGTGCCATCTCCAAAATCCCAGATATAATCCACAGCTCCAATACTTGTATTTGTAAAATCGACATTAAAAGGAACGCATCCTGATAAGGAAGGTTCGGCAAGTGCTGCTGCATAAATTCCGGAGAGATTAAAATTAATTTTTATCACACCGAGATTACACAGATCACTTCCATTTGTTTCACTGTAGGCTCCTGTTGTTGTAGGGAAATCACTCAAGCCCCAGCAACCTGCACAAACTGCCTGATATATTGCTCCGTTTTTATCGAATCGGCTAGTACCTCCATCAACGTGTTCGGGACTGGAAGGCCCACCAAAATAACTTGCAAATAAAAGTGATACTCCATTCTTTGCTAAAACATAAAAATAAAAATCATCACCATCGGTTGAAGATTGTATAGCATCGGGTGTAATTGTCATCCCGGTGGTATAACCTGTTGAACCATTATAACTTGAATTTACCGATCCACCCCATCCGCTCACATATACATTTTCACATTCGTCAACTAAAAATGCACTTGGTGAAATATTAATTGCAGAACCGCCTGATCCAAAAACTGCAGAATATGCAACAGTGGTTAATGCGGGATTTAATTTTGTTATAAATTGTTTTCCATTTGCTTCGCTATATACACCTGGAGTAACCGGATAAGCCCCTTTAGTTTGACCTGTGAAATAAATATTATCCCCATCATCTGTTTCTACAAAAAAACATTGATCGTAATTATTTGTCCCAACAAATGTACTTGCAATTAAAGAAGTTGCATTATCACTAATTCTTGCAACCCAGCCATCAGTAATTCCACCGAGATAAGTAGAGTGCCATACACCAGCAGTTGTTGGAAAATCATTACTTGCGGTTCCACCACAAACCACCGGTTCTCCCAACGAATTAATTTTCATGGAATAGGCTCCATCTTCTTCACTTCCTCCAATATATGACGACCAGATCAAAGAGGAAAGATCTTCATTTAATTTAAATACCACTCCCTCCTGATCACCGGATAATGTACTTTGAAAAACTCCTGCGGTAACGGGAAAATTAGAGGATGTAGTACTGGATGCAACAAAAATATTATTTGCATTGTCGAGAATAACTTCCCCGCGCGCAAAATCGGCATAATTAAATTGGGTAGTTAATCCATCTTTTAAATTCATGCCATCATTATTGGTTCCTCCAATAAATGTAGAGCCGATTAAAGTGCTTCCATCCGTTGAAAGTTTTGCAACATAAATATCTATGCCTGATGAAAAATTTATTATTCCATCAACTGTAACTCCAACACCACCATTAAAAGTGTCGTCGTAACTGGAAGGTAACATCGGGAAATCGGAAGAGCCCGTTGTCCCATAAATAATTAATTCACCATCTTCTGTTGCAATTAAACTATGGGGCAACTCCGAATTATTTCCTCCCAAATATGTGCTGTAAATAAGTGATGTTCCATCGGCACTAAATAGAGAAATACTAATATCGGTAGAGCCACCTTGATAAGATGTAGTATACGCACCGGCAGTTGTTGGGTATCCCGAACCAAATGCAATACCGCCTCCAAATAAATTGCCGTCAGCGTCATAGGTTGCAGTATATCCCCAATTATCTACCGACGAACCTGAATAAGAAGCAAAAACCAATTCCGGATCAATTACTAATTCGAGGTTTTTATTATATCCTTCCGGAAAATAAAAACTTACGGTATTTCCGTTTAAAACATATTCGCATGGTATTGGAACTATTTGACCCTTTCTTTTTTGATAGGCATATGGTTTTAATTCGGTAATATTTGTAATGGATGTTGTAATAATTAATTCTCCGTTTTGAATTTGAATATCATCTACACAATCGTAACGAAATTGTATTTTTGAAACATCTGAACCCGGATCAACAATAAGATCATACTTCATATTAATTCCTGAACTATAAATTCTCAGGTCAATTCCGCTGTATAAATTATTATAAGTAACCTCTCCAAAACCGGAAACTTTTTTAGCCCATTTTGAAGGGTCGTTTCCCAACAAATAATTATAATATTCTTTTGAAGGATTTCTATTTAATAATTGTGCATCGGTTTTGGCACCCTCAAAAAACATTTTATAGGCGTGTTTATGAATAATATCTATATCGTTGCTGCCGTCATTTTGAGTATGATGTGCGTGATGTGCATTCATAAGGTCTATCTGATCAACAAGATCGAAGGTGAGTGCATTTTGTTCAAGAAAAACGGTACCGGAACTAAATTCAGCTTTATATAAAATATTTTCAGCCCACTGATTTTGATTGGGAATAAATTTTATGGATTGAGAGCGTGGTACATTATTATTTTGTGCCCAAGCTGCAGTGGAAAAAACCAACGCAGTGAGTGAAACTAAGAGGAGTAATATTTTTTTAGGGGTTTGTTTCACACCCATGTTATTATTTATGATACAAAGAAACCCTGTTCCGTTGTATCAGACAATGACAGATAAACTTTGTTTCCGACACTTTGCCTAACTATAAAGTTAATAATTTAATCGGAAAATCCACGAAAAATGGGAATATTGCTCAAAAATGGCAATTCAATTCAATCCTGGAGATATATCCTTTTCACCCTTTGTGATATGGAGGTCATAACTTCATATGCGATGGTACCCTGCCTTGCAGCATAATCTGTGATCGGAATAATAGAACCGAATAACTCCACCTCATCGCCTTCTTTGGCCTCTGAAATGGAGGAAATATCCACCATGGTCATATCCATACAAACCTTGCCGATAACAGGAGCCATTTTGCCTCTAATGGAAACAATACCGGCGCCATTCCCCATTCTGCGGGAAAAACCATCTGCATATCCAATGTTTATTGTAGCGATGCGCATGTTTTTATCTGCAATAAAAGACCTTCCATAACCAACGCTATCGCCAGCAGTTATTTCTTTGATCTGGGCAATAGTTGTATGCAGGCTGCTAACAGGTAATAATCTGTTTTGCATGGATTCTGATGGATCAACACCATATAATCCGATACCTAATCTTACCATATTGTATTGAGCATCAGCAAATTGTGTAATACCGGGTGAATTTACAATATGCAGAAGAACGGGATAAGATAAAGATTGGGTGATTTTTTGCGACCAGTTTTCAAATTTTTTGATCTGTTCTGCTGTAAATGCATCCTGTTTCCTGTCATCGGCTGAAGAAAGATGGGAGAAAACACTTGCGATCTTTATTTGAGGATTTTTAGAAATTATTTCCAGTAAAGCTGCAATATCTTTTTCCTCAAACCCAAGCCTGTGCATGCCTGTATCCAGTTTTATGTGAATTGGAAAGGAAAAAGTTGCCTCTGTGCTTTCTAAACTCTGTTTTGCAGCCAGTACATCTAAAAAATTGTTCAAAATTCTGAAACTATACAATTCCGGTTCCAATTGAAATTGAAGGATCTGATCAAAACTTTCCGGTTCGGGATTCATAACCATAATTGGTAATTTAATTCCCTGCCGGCGCAGTTCCACACCTTCATCGGCATAAGCAACTGCCAGATAATCCACGCGATTGTGCGAAAGTACACGCGCAATTTCTGCTTGTCCGCTGCCATAAGAAAAAGCCTTTACCATAACCATGGTTTTTACACCCGGCTTTAATAATGATCGGTACATATTTAAATTATGTACCAAATTATTTAGTTGAATTTTTAAAACAGTGCCATGCGATTTTAATGCGAGCAAGGCACTTATTTTTTCCAATTGAAATCGTCTCGCACCTTTTAAAAGAATTATCTCATTTTCAAAGTTCAACGAGTTAAATTGTTTTATAAAAGATGTTGTATCTGCAAAAAAAGAACAGTTTAAATCTTTAAAATAATTTTTATGGGAAAAGATATTTTCACCGATGCCATAAAAATTTTCTACTGCAAGTTCTTTTAATAAATTCGCGATCTTTTTATATAAAACAGAAGCTTCCTCACCACTTTCATCAAAATCACTTAAAATAACAGTTTTGTGTGATCCTATACTGTGATGTTTTAAAAAATGTAATGCTATGTCAAGGGAGGCTAGATCGGCGCTATAGGTGTCGTTGATTATAATACAATTATTTATGCCCTTTATTAATTCAAGGCGCATGCTTACCGGCGGTAGATTTTTAGCCTGAAGCGTAATGTTTTCAATGCTTTTATCGTTTAACGTTTTTCTATTTTCGTGAATAAGCAGTGCAGTTATTAAAGCATGTATTGCATTTTCAAATGCAGCCTGATCAATAAATGGAATTGCAAAATGTAAAGTAAAGTTTTTATATAAAAGTGTAAATAATGTTTCCTCTGAAAGTATCTCTATATCTTTAATTAAAATATCTGCATTTAAAGCAACATTTGTGCTCCAGGTTAATTTATTTTGATCGGAGGAAATTAATTCATCAATAATTGTATAATCTTTTCTGTAAATTATTGATTTGGAATTTGTAAATAATTTTAATTTTTCTTTTGTTTTTTCAATATCATTTGTAAAACCTTCGTTATGCGTTTTAGTTATATTTGTGATGATACCAATTTCAGGATGAATAATATTTTCCAATGCATCCATTTCATCGGGCAACGAAATGCCTGCTTCAAAAATGGCTAATTCGTTTTTTTCATCCATCATCCAAACACTCAAGGGAACTCCAATTTGCGAATTATAACTTTTAGGACTTCTTACAATATCAAGATCTATTTTTAATAAATGATATAACCATTCCTTTACAATAGTTTTTCCATTACTTCCCGTAATTCCTACTACCGGAATTGAAAATTGTTTTCTGTGAAAGGAGGTTAATTTATGAAGTGCCTTTATTGAATTTTCAACCAATAAATAGTTGCTATCTGAAAATGTTTGGGAGGGAATATGCTCCACTACAAAATTTTTAACACCTGCTTCATGGGCCTGTTTTATATAGTGATGGCCATCAAGTTGTTTGCCGGTTATAGCAAAAAACAGAGATCTGTCGCCAAAAACCACATTGCGGGAATCTGTCAATAAATGTTCGATTCCGGCATCGGGGCTGACAATTTGTCCCCGGCACTTAAGTATCTCACAAATTGCTTCAGCAGTATAATTCATGTCAGAAATTCGCTGTAAAGCTAATACAATCGCATATTCATAGCTATTTCGGGCAGATTTTGGCTTTACTTGGGTTAAAATAACAGATACCTTTTTACAATCCCTATCTTTGCGCTTCATGCGGGGAACGACTTTTGCCTTCCTGCAAACCTTAAATTGAGTAAAAATATCTATGAGTTTAATATCCAACGTACTCTCCAAATTATTTGGTGGTAATAAATACGAAAAAGACATAAAGGCGATAATGCCTCTGGTTGAGCAGATAAAAGTGGAATATGCAAAACTTGAAAAGATCTCCAATGACGAACTCCGCAATAAAACTCCGGAATTCAGGAGAAGGATAAAGGATCATTTGAAGGAGATCGACGATCGCATTCAGCTGCTTAAGTCGGAACCCGACTCACCTCAGCTCGATGACGTTGACCGCAAAGATGAGATCTATAAAGAAATAGATGAGTTAATGAAGGAAAGAGATAACAAGATCGAAGAGATATTGTTGATCATTCTTCCCGAAGCTTTTGCAGTTATGAAAGAAACTGCTCGTCGTTTTACAGAACATACAGAAATAGTATCTACTGCTACTCAATTGGATCGTGATCTTTCAGTAAATAATGATTTTGTTGTTATTAATGGCGATCAGGCCATTTATAAGAATGAATGGGAAGCCGCCGGTGTTCCCATAAAATGGAACATGGTACATTATGATGTTCAGTTGATTGGAGGAATTGTTTTACACCAAGGTAAAATTTCGGAGATGGCAACGGGGGAAGGAAAAACTTTAGTTGCAACACTTCCTGCATATTTAAATGCATTACCAGGTGAAGGAATTCATATTGTAACCGTAAATAATTATCTGGCTCGTCGTGATGCGGAATGGAATGCACCGATTTTTAACTTTTTGGGAATGCGTGTTGATTGTATAGATCAGTACCAACCAAATTCTACGGAAAGAAGAAACGCATATCTAGCAGATCTAACGTACGGAACAAATAATGAATTCGGTTTCGATTATCTGAGAGATAATATGGTTCGCACAGTAGATGAAAAAGTGCAGCGCAAACATCATTACGCAATGGTGGATGAGGTGGATTCAGTTTTGGTGGATGATGCAAGAACTCCGCTTATTATTTCCGGTCCGGTACCTAAAGGTGGTGATGCTGAAGTTTATAATGTATTAAAACCTCGTATCCATAAATTAATTGAAGCACAGAAAAAAGTATTTACTTATAATTTAACGGAAGCAAGAAAATTAATTGAAGCGGGAAAAACGAAAGAAGGTGGTATCCATCTTTTCCGTGCACATCGCGCGTTGCCAAAAAATAATGCACTCATAAAATTATTGAGTGAAGAAGGTGTAAGAAGATTATTAAGTGATACCGAAGGAGTTTATATTTCGGAACACAACAAACGTATGCCGGAAATTGACAGCGACTTATTTTTTGTTATTGAAGAAAAACAAAACTCAGTTGACCTTACCGATAAAGGCATTGAATTAATTACAGAAGGTGGTGATGATCCTACATTTTTTATTATTCCCGATGTTGGGGCAATGATAGCAGAAATTGATCGTAATGCTCAGACCAAAGAAGAGCAGATAGCAGCTAAAGATCAGCTTATGCAAGATTTTGCAGTTAAAAGTGAACGTATACATTCGGTACAACAATTATTAAAAGCATATACCGTTTTCGAAAAAGATGTGGAATATGTGGTGATGGATAGCAAGGTGAAAATTGTAGATGAACAAACCGGTCGTATATTAGAAGGAAGAAGATATAGTGATGGTTTACATCAGGCAATTGAAGCAAAAGAAAATGTAAAAGTGGAAGCGTTGACACAAACGTATGCGACCATTACTTTACAAAATTATTTCCGCATGTTTCACAAATTATGTGGCATGACTGGAACAGCAGAAACAGAAGCAGGTGAATTTTGGGAAATATATAAATTGGATGTAACTGCAATTCCAACTAACAGAAATATTATCCGAAAAGATATTGAAGATTACGTTTATAAAACACGTAAAGAAAAATATCTCGCTGTAATTGATCGTATACAACAATTGGTGACTGATGGTCGTCCGGTTCTGGTTGGAACAACTTCTGTGGAGGTAAGTGAATTGCTTAGCAGGATGTTGCAAATGAAGGGAGTTAAACACAACGTATTAAATGCAAAACAACATCAGCGCGAGGCAGAAATAGTTGCGGATGCAGGTAAGGCTGGTTCAGTAACTATTGCAACCAACATGGCTGGTCGTGGAACGGATATTAAATTGGGAGTTGGTGTTGTTGATGCGGGTGGATTGGCAATTATTGGTACTGAGCGACATGAATCGCGTCGTGTGGACAGGCAGTTGCGCGGTCGTTCGGGACGTCAGGGAGATCCGGGTTCCAGTGAATTTTATGTATCGTTGGAAGATAACTTAATGCGTTTATTCGGAAGCGAAAGAATTGCCAAGGTTATGGATACCATGGGATATAAAGAAGGCGAAGTAATTCAGCATCGCATGATCACAAGGTCCATTGAACGCGCACAGAAAAAAGTAGAGGAAAATAACTTTGGAATAAGAAAAAGATTATTGGAATACGATGATGTAATGAATAATCAGCGTTCTCTTGTTTATCAAAAAAGAAATCACGCACTTTCAGGAGAAAGATTAACCATCGATTTAAATAATACCATTTATGATCTCTGTGATGAATTGGTAAATACACATGTCGATAGTAAAGATTATGAAGCATTCACCTTAGATGTTATCCGTTACTTCAGCATGGAAACCGAAATTTCCAAAAAAGAATTTGAATCTGATAAACCCGAGACACTTACAGATAAATTATATACCAATGCCAAGGATTATTACAAACGTAAATGTCAGGCTGTTTTAAATAAAGTGTATCCTCTTGTTAAAGATCTATATTCTTCACGTGGCGAAACACTCGAAAATGTAATTGTACCATTCACCGATGGAAGAAAGGGATTAAATGTAATGGTGAATTTAGTAAGGGCAAATGATACAAACGGAGATGAAATAAATATTGCTATTGAACGCATGATAAGTTTAATAGTAATTGACGATCATTGGAAGGACCATTTGCGCAATATGGATGACCTGAAACAATCGGTTCAAAATGCAACTTACGAGCAAAAGGATCCTTTGTTAATTTATAAATTCGAAGCATTTAATATGTTCAAAAAAATGCTTAGCGAATTAAATAAAGAGATCGTTTCCTTTTTATTTAAAGGGTATGTTCCACTTAAAACTGCCGATGATGTGCGCACAGCAGCACCTCAAAAACGCACCGATATGAGCAACCTGAAAGAAACCCGCGATGATGGTGGAGCAGCTCCCGGAAGCCGCGGCCCGGCTCAACCGGAAAGAAAAGCAGTGGAACCAATTCGCGTGGAAAAAAAGGTGGGAAGAAATGATACCTGCCCTTGCGGAAGCGGAAAGAAATATAAAAATTGTCATGGGAAAGAGGAATAATTAAAATGAGTAATGAGTTATGAGTAATGAGTGCGTAAACGATTGTATAATGTTGTAACCTCCGAAATAAGAGTTTAATGAGAAAATCGAATTTTCATCCGTCATCAGACTAAACTCATTACTCATAACTCATTACTCATTTATAGCAAACATTTTACTTCAATGGAAAATCTAAATAAATACATAGAACACACCGCCCTGAAACCTGATCTTACAATTGCTGAGGTGCAGAAATTATGTGAGGAGGCGATGCAATATCATTTTGCTGGAGTTTGTGTGCCGACATATTTTTTGGGAGATGTGGTTCCGATTCTTGCAGATACTGGGATCGATATAGTTACAGTAATTGGATTTCCTTATGGTTATTCTTCTCTCATCAGTAAATTTGAAGAAGCAGAAGATGCATTGGCAAAAGGTGCTGATCATTTAGATATGGTTATAAATATTGCTGCTGTAAAAAATAATGATTGGGATACAGTTGAAAATGAAATTGAGACCATCACGAAATTGGTGCATGCAGAAAATAAAGTAATGAAGATCATTATCGAAACCGGATTAATGTCGGAAATAGAAATTGATCTTATCTGCAAGATCGCAAATGAATTTAATGTGGATTATGTAAAAACTTCTACCGGTGTGAATGGTCCCGGTGCCGATGTGGAAACCATCAGAAATTTGCGTGAAGCCTTAAAGGCAAAAATAAAAATTAAAGCTTCAGGTGGAATAAAGACAAAGGCTTTAGCCGAGGAATTAATTGAAGCCGGTGCCGACAGAATAGGTACTTCAAAGGGAGTGGAGTTGATGATGGAAGTGAAATAATTGGCGATAATTTTCGTTTAAATTTGATGCAGGGAGTAAACTTCTAATCGGATTTATTTATGCATAGTTTACCAATCACAAAATAATTTTTATTACTTTCGTGTTATTAAGGTTAAAATGAAATCAATTTTCTCTGCGATACTGCTATTGTTAGGTTTTGGCTGTTTTGCCCAGACAGGAACTATTACTATTAAAGATAATGCCGGAGCAGGCGCTTTAGTTGAAAAACATATTTTCTTCAATAAAGAACACGGTGAACTTCCAGGCTATAGGATACAGGTGTTTGCAGGAACGAGTCTGATAACTGCTAAGGATACAAAAGCACTTTTTTTACAGAGATATTCCGATTACAATGCGAGTATTGTTTTTGAAGCACCAAATTATAAAGTGCGGATAGGAAATTACACCAATCGTTTTGACGCCAATCGCGATCTTCAGGAAATAATTACAGAATATCCCAGCGCATATGTGGTGAAAGATCTAATAAATATTGCCGAACAATGAGCGAATATTTTGCAGAAAAGATCAGGTCGCTTGCTTTAGCAAATTTTGAAGAAATTCGCGATTGTCGCAGACACTTACATCAACATCCCGAACTTTCCTTTCAGGAATTTGAAACTTCCGCTTTTATTCAGAAGAAATTAACGGAATACGGAATTCCCTTTAAAAATAATATTGCAAAAACCGGAGTTGTTGCAATAATTGAGGGAAAAGATCCTTCCAAAAAAATTATTGCGTTGCGTGCTGATATGGATGCACTTCCTATTCAGGAATTAAATGAAGTGGATTACAAATCACAAAATGAAGGTGTGATGCATGCATGTGGTCATGATGTTCACACAAGTTGTTTATTAGGTGCAGGAAAAATACTCAACGAATTAAAAAATGAATTTGAAGGAAGCATTAAATTAATTTTTCAGCCTTCGGAAGAAAAATTACCGGGTGGTGCTAAAGTGATGATAGAAGAAGGAGTCTTAAAAAATCCTGAAGTTGATGCTATTATTGCGCAACATGTTTTTACTCCGTTTGAAGCGGGTAAACTCGCTTTTTGTTTTGGGACCATGTTGGCAAGCACAGATGAAATTTATATTACCGTAAATGGTAAAGGCGGACATGGCGCTTATCCTCATGAAACAAAAGATCCTGTGATGATGGCTGCCCAGATGTTAGTTGCACTGCAACAAGTAGTGAGCAGAGTTATTTCACCCTTTCAACCGGCAGTGCTCACCTTTGGAAAAGTAATTGCAAATGGAGCAACAAATGTTATTCCTGATTCTGTATATATAGAAGGAACTTTTAGAGCTCTTGATGAAGATGTTCGTAATAAGGCACATGTTGAAATTGAAAAAATTGCAAGAGGAGTGGTGGAAGGATTAGGAGGAACATTGGAATTAAAAATTGCAAAAGGATATCCTGTCTTAAAAAATGATGATGCACTTACTCGCAGAGTTTATGATAGAGCTATAAATTATTTAGGGATTGATAATGTTATAACTACCACCCCAAGAATGGGTGCAGAGGATTTTGCTTTTTATTCGCAGGAAATTCCCGCTTGTTTTTACAGGTTGGGAACCGGAAATCCGGGAAAAGGAATTACTTCAAATATTCATACACCAACTTTTAATATTGATGAAGATGCAATAAAAACCGGAATGGGATTTATGGCATTTAATGCAATTACAGAACTAATGAGTTGACCTTTTATTTTTAATTACTACAAAGGCTCACCTTTTTTATTTCCTAAATCTGGTTAATTATTGAATTTCGGTTTTATTATTTCTCAAAATCAACCAACTTTGTAGTCCGGATGGCTAAAGGATCGAAAACAAAATCAACAGGCAAGTCAAAACTCATATCAGAATCGGATTATAAAATATTTCGGAGGCTGATGTCCTATGCCGGACCCTTTAAAAAACAATTTTATATTTCTTCCGGGTTGGCAATAGTGCTTTCTATACTTGTTCCGCTTCGTCCTTACCTCGTTGGAGTAACTGTTGACAGTTATATTCTAAAAAATGATCTGAATGGCTTGATCATAATTACACTCATTTCTGTTGCCGTATTATCTGCGGAATCAATTTGCAAGTATTTTTTTCTCTATATCACAAATTGGTTAGGGCAAAGTGTGGTAAAGAATCTGCGTGTTAAAGTATTTAATCATTTGATAAGTTTGCGATTGAGTTATTTTAATAACACACCGGTTGGTGTTTCCACCACAAGAACGATTAACGACCTCGAAACAATAAACTCTGTATTTACAGAAGGTGCAATTCAAATAATTGCAGATCTGTTGACCATTATTTTTGTGATCATTTTCATGTTTTTTATTAATTGGCAACTTACACTTGTTAGTTTGGTTAGTTTTCCATTAATAATTTATGCAACCTATATTTTTAAAGAAGGAATAAAAAGTACTTTTCAGGAAGTGCGGACCGCTGTTGCACATTTAAATTCTTTTTTACAGGAGCGTATTACAGGTATGAAAATAGTTCAGATCTTTAATGCAGAAGAATCTGAATTTGAAAAATTTAAATCGATAAATGATACGCATAGAAAAGCACAGATAAGATCAGTTTGGTATTATTCCATTTTTTTCCCTGTGGTGGAAATTATAATTGCTTTTGCAACAGCTCTCATGGTTTGGAAAGGTGCACACAGTGTATTGGAAGGAAAGGCAACAATAGGAGATATTAATGCATTTATTTTATACCTCACAATTTTATTTCGCCCGTTGCGCATGTTGGCTGATAAATTTAATACTTTGCAAATGGGTGTTGTTAGCAGCGATCGTATTTTTAAGATATTGGATACGGATGAAAAAATTGAAAATTCGGGAACAAAAAACACCGATACCATTAAAGGAAAAATTGATTTTGATCATGTTTGGTTTGCATATAAAGATGAAAACTGGATATTGAAGGATGTTAATTTTCATATAAAAGAAGGTGAAACACTTGCTATTGTTGGCGCTACAGGTGCGGGTAAAACTTCTATCATTAGTATATTAAACAGATTCTACGAAATTCAGAAGGGTGATATTAAAATTGATGATATTTCAATTCGCGATTATGAACTGTCGGCTCTTAGAAAAAAGATAGGTCTGGTTTTACAGGATGTGTTTTTATTTTCCGGCACCATCATGGATAATATTACACTTCGCAACGATGCAATAACAAAAGAAAAAGTAATTGATGCAGCCAAAATGTTGGGAGCACATGAATTTATAATGCAACTTCCCGGTGCTTATAATTATAATGTGATGGAACGCGGAGCCACTTTGTCGCTCGGACAACGACAACTCATTTCATTTATTCGCGCATTGGTATTTGACCCTGGGATTTTAATTCTAGACGAGGCAACATCTTCAGTGGATACAGAAACAGAACAGATCATTCAACACGCAATTGAAAATCTAATTACAAACAGAACATCTATTATAATTGCACATCGTTTATCCACAATTCAACATGCAGATAAAATACTTGTGCTCGATAAAGGAGAAGTAAAAGAAATCGGTTCGCATGAAGAGCTTTTAGCACACAACGGATATTATCGAAAGTTATATGATATGCAATTCGTTACCCTGAATATTTTGCAGAGTGATGAGTAGTGAGTAGTGAGTATGATCAGAGTAGGCCGTTTGTTTTTACTCCTGACTCAATGAGTAATGAGTAATGAGTAATGAGTTTGATCCACGGCAGCCGAATGTATTTACACCTGACTAATGTCTCCTGACCCTGACAAAAAAAAAGAGCAAAACCGATAAGTTTTGCTCCTTTAAATAAAAAAGAAAATTTCTTTTTAAACAGCCGCTGATAATTCTTTACCTGCTTTGAAACGCACAACATTTTTTGCAGCAATTTTAATTGCTTTACCTGTTTGTGGGTTACGACCGGTACGAGCAGCACGTTTGCTTACAGAGTAAGTTCCGAAACCTACTAAAGTAACTTTGTCACCTTTTTTTAATACTTTACGAATGCTTGTCATCATGCTGTCTAAACATGCTGCAGCTTGTGTTTTGGTTAAGCCTGTGTCGGCTGCCATTGCATCAATTAATTCACCTTTGTTCATTGTACTTGGTTTTATTAGTTAATTAAATATGTTTTACGTTGCCAAAAATACAGTGTTTACGGGCATTTCAAAACACGAATTCTCTGGAACCCCTGTATTTTCAACACTTTATACACATTTTACCTCCAAAACCCTTGATTTTGCTTGATTTCAGCCCGTTTTCAGGGTAAAAAGCGTTGTTTTTGGAAAGCCAGAAATTTATTTTGTTGAAAATAATTTTTGCAGATCACTTTTTTTGCGCAGAAATTCGTGAATCGTCCACCTTCGCTGAAGCTTCGGCGGATAAATGAGTCGTTAGCCGTGAATCGGGGATGGTCTATTAAATGAGGAAGACATCCAAGTATACTTTCATCTCAATGAGTAATGAGTTATGAGTAATGAGTGGGTTATCGAAGGCATTATATTGTTACCTCCGAATTGAATCTTTTCATAAAAAAATCGAATTTTATTCTAGGATTGACGCAAATTCCTTTCTCCTCTCTCCTTACTCCTTCTTTTAAGACACCTTCCCCCACTGTTTCACCTTCCAGCTCAATTGTGATAAATATTTTTTCAATGATTGATTTTCTGCAGCTTCCAAACTTTGATCGTTGGTTAATAATTCTTCGGCAGTATTGCGCGCTTCACGCATAATATGTTCATCGGTTTGAATATTGGCGATTCTGAATTGCGGCGCTCCACTTTGTCGCGTTCCTTCAATTTCTCCGGGACCACGCAATTGCATATCCACTTCCGAAATTTTAAATCCATCGTTGGTTTGTATCATGGTTTGAATTCTTGTGCGGGCGTCATTATTTAATTTATCTCCCGTCATTAATATACAAAACGACTGATGTGCACCTCTTCCAACTCTGCCTCTTAATTGATGTAATTGCGATAATCCGAATCGCTCCGAATTTTCAATTATCATTACAGTTGCATTCGGAACATTTACACCCACTTCAATTACTGTTGTTGAAACCATGATCTGTGTTTCATTTTTTACAAAACGCTGCATCTCAAAATCTTTATCGGCAGGTCGCATTCTGCCATGCATGATACTTATCTGATATTTGGGTCGTGGAAATTCTTTTTCCATTACCTGAACACCTTCCATTAAATTTTTAAGATCTAATTTTTCGCTTTCTTCAATTAATGGATATATAATAAATATTTGTCGCCCTTCATTTATTTGTTCCTTAATAAATCCGAATACAACCAGCCGTTCACTTTCTTTTTTGTGTATGGTTTTTATCTGTTTTCTACCCGGAGGAAGTTCATCAATAATACTTACATCAAGATCTCCGTAATAGGTCATAGCTAAAGTTCGCGGAATTGGAGTTGCGGTCATAACCAATATATGTGGTGCGAGATTATTTTTTGTCCAGAGTTTTGCGCGTTGTTCAACACCGAAACGATGTTGTTCATCAATTACTACACATCCTAAATTATTAAATTTTACAGGATCTTCAATTAATGCATGCGTGCCAAGAAGAATATTGATTTTTCCTGCATCAAGATCTTCAAGAATTTCTTTTCTTTTTTTGCCTTTAATACTTCCGGTAAGTAATTCCACTTTTAATGGAAGAGGTAATAATAATTCTTTGATGGTCTGAAAATGTTGTTGTGCAAGTATCTCGGTTGGCGCCATTAAACATGCCTGAAATCCGTTGTCTATCGCCATTAGCATGGTGAGTAGAGCAACTACCGTTTTACCGCTTCCAACATCCCCCTGCAATAACCTGTTCATTTGCCGACCGCTTATCAGATCTTTACGAATTTCTTTTACAACGCGTTTTTGTGCTTCCGTTAATTGAAAGGGTAAATGATCGGTATAAAATGGAGTGAAAGTTGTTTCTATATTTTTAAAAATAAATCCGACACTCACACTGTGTCGATACTGTTTTATACGCAGGAGTTTTATCTGATCAATAAATAATTCTTCAAATTTTAATCTCCGTATTGCGTGTTGTAAATGTAATTCTGATTCAGGAAAATGAATTTGTTTATAAGCATCAAAACGATTTATCAGTTTATATTTTGTTTTGATGGATTCCGGAATTATTTCATAAAGATCATTATCAGAAATTTGTTCTATTAGGTTGTGCGTGTATTTTGCGATCGCTTTGCCGGTAATTCCCCGGGCCTTTAATTTTTCCGTGCTCGAATAAACCGGTTGTATCTTTCCACCCAATTGAAATTCCGGCGAATCGGCAGGCTCCAGTTCGGGATGCGTGATATTTAAAATACTGTTGAAAAAATAAGGTTTACCATATACCAGATATTGTGTATCACCTTTCAGATTTTTTTGCAGCCAGCTTAAACTGTTGAACCAGACTAATTCAATAAATCCAGTTCCATCATCCAAAGTAGCAGTTAATCTTTTTCCCCGTTTTTCACCAACTATTTGAAGATTTTTTAATTTGCCTTTTAACTGCACTTCTTTTATTTCTTCCCCTTTTAAAATGGTATTATGAATATCCTTTATCGTTTTGAAATCAGTTCTGTCGATATAACGATATGGGAAAAAATGTATAAGGTCGTTGCAGTTGTCTATCTGCAATTCCTTCCGCAATAATTCAGCACGTGCTTCACCAACTCCTTTTAAATAAGTGAGGGGTGTTTGTAAGTTCAGCATTCCCACAGGGCAAAGGTAGGAGATGTAGGATTAAATAGGTAAATAAACTTTACAGTGGGAATAGCACTAATTCTATCCGATTAAAAATGGAGTTCGGATATTAATATCAGTAGCAGAAAATTTTTAAGAAGTGGATAGTTTAAAAATTTAATGAAAGCCACACAGAAATTGGATAATTTAAATCAACTTGTTTATTAAATGTTGATCCGTAATAATTTTCCTCTGGTAAATTCACATAATCCTCACGTGAAACTGTCCAGCCTTGAGTATAATATAAACTTGATTCAGTGCCTAAACTTAGATTCTTAAATAAGGAATAACTTATTTTTAAGAAAGGACCACCTCCATAAGTAAATGTTTTATCTGTTTCCGTTGATTCATACTCTTCACCGTCTCCGGAATTATATTCACTCAGATAATTATGTCCTGTGAAATCAAAACCATAAGCCCATGACCATTTGTTTCCAATTGATTTTTGTTGTCCTAATCCAAACCTATAATCTACATAATACTCCGTTCTATCAGAATTGGAACTGTATTGAATATGGCCTGTGTGATTATTAGAATAATACAACATCCCAAATCCGCTTCTAAAGAACAAAGTACCGAAATTTCTTTCGTATGTAAGCAAATAGGGGCCATTGGTTACAAATCCGTATCCATCATTTATAGTTCCAAGAAATTGACCTAAAAAAAATGTAACTTCAACACCTATGGTATTCTTTTTTAATGTTACCGAATCGGTTTGGGAAAAGCTGAAATGAGCGAAAAAGCAGAATAGGAGGGTTAGAATGGAGTTTTTCATGAAATGTGGTTTTATGTAAATTTAGCAAGTTATAAAAATTAATTGTCATAGGTATGCAATTTTCGATTTAACCTGTTTTACCACCAACGCTAATAAATTATTTCCACTTCCAATTACTCAACATGCCTTGAATATCATTCACCATAAATTGTACAACGGGTTTTAGTGAATCTGAATTCGGGCGATTGTTAAAATATAAAGCCCCTCTTACAAAGTTAGTAATGGTATCTGTTACAAAAAATTGAAAATTACTTGCAGCATCTCCACCAACAAAATAAATAAGTCCGTGAACACCAAATTCATTTTCTATTTCCTGGGGTTCAATAAAATCTGCGCGACTGCTGTGTTTATAGGTGAGTTTATAAGCATCTTCAATTAGCTTCTGCAGCGATTCTTCTCCGGATAATTCTTTATAACTTAAATAGATGGTTGCATTCAGGTCGTCGCAAATAATATTCATCCAACATGGATTTTCAGGAGCCTGATTAAAGAAAGTAATATTTTTATTTATTCTGTAGTAATCAGGTAATTGAAAGGTAAAGGGACATTGCTCATCGTTGTAAGTAACTAATTCTTTTAATTCCGGAAAATAAATACGCGGATAAGCATCAGGACGAGGAGTGTTTTCTGTGGAACAGGAAATAATAAATGCAAGTGAGAACAGAAAAGGAGTTAACAGCAATAAGTTCTTATTCATATTTTTTAATAACGCATAAAAATAAATAATCTTGTAGAGATATTTTAAAGAGATATTATATTATTCTTAAGAAATAATATTAAACATACGTTGCAAGTTAGATCTACCTCTTATTCAGAACGGCAGATCATCATCCGAAATAATATCCTTTTCGTTTTCAGGATGAGTATGCGTCATTTCATAATCGGTTCCTGTTCCGCTTGTGTTGGTAGTTCCACCCGGGCGAGGTCCTAACAATGTGAAATTTTCCGCAACAATTTCCGTGATATATCTTTTATTGCCATCACGGTCGTCCCATGAACGATTTTTAATTCTGCCTTCGATATATACCTTGGCGCCTTTACGCAATATTTTCCCGGCAATTTCCGCCAACTTTCCCCACATGGCTATATTATGCCACTCGGTTTGTTCCACTTTGTTGCCTGTTCTGTCGCGATATACTTCTGTTGTTGCCAAAGTAAAATTTGCGACAACATTTCCACCTTCAAAATTCCGGAGATCAGGGTCCTTTCCCAAATTCCCTATAAGTATTACTTTGTTTACACCACTCATATGATCGTATTTAAGTATTACACCTGTATTTCAGACATTAAAAATAAGGATTTTTTTGCAAAAATTCCCGTATTATCCCTGGAAATGCATATTTTTTTAAGGCTGAAACCTTTATTTTTATTGAGGATTCCGGGTTTATATCCGCAATATCGCTCATTTCTATTATGAAAAATCTCGTTTTAATGGTTTGGTGGGTGAGTTGTTGTGTAAAAACATCGGAAGCTCTTATTTTATCAAGATTTTGGGATGTTATTTTCCGATTACGTATCTCTCTTTTTAATTGGGTAAGAGTATAATTAGTTTTTGCTTCGATAAGTGGAAATTGATATAAATTTTTCCAGATATCTTTCTCGTTTCTAATTGTGATAAGTATATTTTTGTCGGAAATAAATACAAGATAATTAAAATATCTCGTTTTTCTCACCAACTTTTTTCCTTTTAAAGGAAGCAATTCCACCATATCATTTTTAAATGCAAAACAATTTTTATTTAAAGGACATTGGTTGCATTCCGGATTAAAAGGTTTACAGATCAATGAACCGAAATCCATCATCGCCTGATTAAAAATACCGGGTTGTTTTTTGTCGAGAATTTTTTGTGCGTACGATTCTATTTTATTTTTTGCTGTTAAACTTTCTACTTCTTCCTTTATGCCAAAATAGCGGGTAATAATGCGTATGGCATTGCTGTCGATGGCGGCATAAGGTAAAGCATATGCATACGACAATATAGCACTTGCAGTATATTTTCCTATGCCTTTTAATTGAATTACGGCTGCATAATTATCCGGAAAAATGCCCTTATGTTTTTCAACAATTTGATTTGCGGCATGATGCAAATTTCGTGCGCGGGAATAATAACCAAGTCCCTCCCAAAGTTTTAATACTTCATCCAATGATGCCTCTGCAAGTTTAAAAACAGAGGGATATTTTTTAATAAACCGGTAATAATATGGAGTGCCTTGTTCCACTCTCGTTTGTTGTAAAATAATTTCACTCAACCATATTTTATATGGATCCTTAATTGCTGTCCAGGGCAATGATCGTTTGCCGGTATCGTACCATAATAATAGTTTTTTAGTGAAATCAGTGCTCATTTATGGAGCAATATTACGAACATATCAGACTTGAGGTCAACACTTTTAAATACAATATTTAATTTAACCTTAAACAACCTGTGTGGAAGTTTGTTTTTAACTTCATAAGTGGTTTTGGTGAATATTCTATAACGGGAATCTTTTAATTAGGAACTATTGTTGTAGAGTGTTAAACTATTGATACCAAATTCAGAAACTGAAATTTCACAAAAACGGCACTTTTATAAAATAAAAAGCCGAATTTTGTAGTTTAAAGTGCTGATTATCAAACTAAACTGTCGTAATTATGAGAAAAGCAGACATCGTTAACCGCATCACAGAAAAAACCGGTCTTGAAAAAGTGGACGTAATGGTTGTTGTGGAAGCCTTTTGCAAGGAGATAAAAGAATCGATGGCGGAAGGGAACAATGTTTACGTGCGTGGATTTGGAAGTTTTATAGTTAAAACCCGTAAAAAGAAGATAGGCCGTATTATAAAAAAGAACATTGCCATAGAAATTCCTGAACAAAAGATTCCCGTGTTTAAACCGGCCAAAATTTTTGTACAAAGAGTGCGCGACGGCAAAAAGAACAAAATAAAATAATAGCGTGAAAAGATATGTAGTGGCTGTTGGACTTGCGGTTTTGATAATAATCGTGTTCTACTTTGGATTCAGCACCAAACCTCCTGTTAATAGTGTGTATGATCTAAGGAGAGAGAAACTTGTGGATTCTCTTCAGTATCCCAATGGCGAGTCGTTGCTCAAGATGCATGAGGATATGCAGAATGCAGATGGCGGCTCAAAAACCGCTTTGTTGAAACAACTTTCCGATGAGTGGCTAAAAATTGGTCAACCATCTATTTCTGCCGATTATTTGCGCCAGATTGCTGATAATGAACCTTCTTACGAAAATTATATGACAGCCGGGGCCGCTTTGGCAACTCTTATCGATTTTGAACAAGATGATAATATTCGGGTAAATGTGGTTTATGGGGCAAGATATTGTTATGAAACTGCCGCAAAACTGAAACCCGGCGACCTGGAAGCGTCGATAGGTGAGGCATCTGTATTGGTTTCAGGGACAAATAATCCCATGGAAGGGATTTTGAAATTAAGGGAAATTGACGCCCAAAACCCAGGAAATGCCAAAGTAAACCTCGAATTGGGAAGATTTTCGGTCATGAGCGGCCAGTTTGATAAAGCTTTGGAAAGGTTTGGCAGTGTTTTACAAAAAGATTCCCTAAATTTGCAGGCCCGTTATATGATGGCGCAAACGTATCTGGGATTAAAGGATACAACGGCAGCTGTTTTGGAACTGGAAAAATTGCAATCTCTTACCACCGATAAAACCATTATTGATCAGGTGGAAGTTGAAATACATAATTTAAATCATTAAAAAAAGCTTAGTATGCCATCAGGTAAAAAACGTAAAAGACATAAAATGGCCACCCACAAGCGCAAAAAACGCTTGAGAAAGAACCGTCACAAGAAGAAATCGCGTTAAGTCACAATTTCCACCCTTTATATTTTCCAACCTCCATTAAATTCCGGTAAGTATCGGGATAAACCATTTATTAAATAATTCCTGTAAAGGGGACCAAAAAAAATTATTTTGGAAAGGGAACTGATTATTAATTCAACTCCAACCGGAGCTGAAATTGCATTATTAGAGGATAAGCGTCTTGTTGAAATTCATCGCGATACGCAAAGCAGCAGATTTAATGTGGGTGATTTTTATCTCGGAAGAGTTAAAAAGATCACTCCGGGATTAAATGCCTGTTTTGTTGATGTTGGATTTGAACGCGATGCTTTTTTGCATTATACGGACCTGAATCCTCAGTTCCGCTCCATTTATAAATATACCAAAGCAGCTCAGGAAGGTCATCCGGCCAAAATGGCAAATTTTGAAAAAGAACCGGAGATCGTTAAAACAGGTAAGATCAACAATGTTATTGCTAAAAATCAGCATATACTTGTTCAGATAATAAAAGAACCTATTCAAACTAAAGGTCCGAGGTTGAGTTGCGAATTATCACTTGCTGGAAGATATCTTGTGCTTACTCCATTTAATGAAGTGGTTGGTGTATCAAGAAAAATTGATTCGGCAGTTGAAAGAAAAAGACTTCAGGGTGTAATTGAACAATTAAGACCCAAAGGTTTTGGGGTGATAATTAGAACAGTTGCTGAGGGAGTTCCAACACCTAAATTGCACGAAGATCTCAACGAATTAGTTGCACAGTGGAACGAGATAACAAAACGACTCGAAAAATTACAAGCTCCACAAATTGTTTACAGCGAAACAAGAAAAACAAATACTTTATTAAGAGATGTACTCAATGCTTCCTTCAACAATATTGTCGCCAACGACGAAAATATTGCTAAAGAAATGCGTGATTATGTAAAGAAGGTGAGTCCGGGTACAGAAAAAATGGTAACCTTTCACAATAATCCGAAATCGGTTTTTGAACAATACGGAGTTACCAAACAAATTAAATCTCTTTTTGGAAGAACAGTAAATATGGACAGCGGTGCATATTTAATTGTAGAGCATACAGAAGCATTACACGTAATTGATGTGAACAGCGGAAATAAAACTGCAGTTAAAGGAGATCAGGAACAAAATGCTCTTGCCGTAAATATGGAAGCCGCGCGTGAAATTGCGCGTCAATTACGTTTGCGCGATCTTGGTGGGATTATAATTATCGACTTTATCGATATGCGCCATCCGGATAATAAACGGACTGTGTTCAATGCCTTGAAAGAAGCGATGGAAAACGACAGGGCAAAACATACCATACTTCCAGTTTCCAAATTCGGACTTGCGCAAATTACACGTCAGCGTGTTCGTCCCGAAGTAAATATTACAACATCAGAAGTGTGCCCAACCTGCAATGGCACAGGAAAAATAGAAGCCAGTATTTTATTGGTGGATGATATAGAACGCAAAATTAAATACCTCGTTAAAAATCAAAATCAGAAGTACATTAAATTGGTTGTGCATCCATTCGTAGAAGCCTTCATTAAAAAAGGAAGATGGTTCCGCAGCACTCAATGGAAATGGTATTTCGAATATAAACAAAAGATCCATGTGATGGGAAGCGATGATTTCTTTTTAACGGAATTTAGATTTTTTGATAAGGGTGATGAGGAAATAATTGTGGAATAGAGATATCGATTTTTTTCGCAAAGTATTTTATGTTGGTTAGTGTAAATTCTACACTAACATTTTCAGTGAAGATATTCTACGCTTATTAGATGCCCGGCAGCTGCTTCCCGAAAGTGCCCCAGCAGTGTCTTAACACGGATAATCGCAAGTACTCAAAATAAAATAAATTTTAATAAAGTATTTAAACTTTCAATTCGTTCAGAATGGTGAGACGCTGCTGAACCTAGAATCGGCAGCGTCTCACAGTATGATTATTTAATAGGAGTGAAGACACTGCCTTTGCATTCCTTTGGTGCGACGCTGATGGATTATTTCGTTAAGCTCGCTAATTTCAATCACCTGAACACCCTCGTTCCAATTCCGGCAGCGTCCCATTTGAAGTTTGATATAACCCAAAATAGTGCGCTTATGGAGGCACTGCCGGGGCACTAAGGAGATTGTCGCATTCTATTAAAAATTCCACCAATTAAATTTATCACTAATATTGTTTGGGCAATGGAGAATATTAAAAAAAGCACTATAGAGGAATTTCTTATAACTAAATTAATATCAGCAAATTGTATCCCATTTGATATAGCTATTTCAAATAAATTTTGATCGAATGTCATTACAAATGCGATAATAAGGATTGATATTAATGTTAATATAATATGCAATCTACTTAAGATAATTGATATTAGTATTTTAGAAGTAAGTTTATAAATTAGCCAATAACACATACATAACAAGGATAACAAAATAAAAATAAATGTATTTGCGATTACGAAATAAGTATCGTGCATTCTGATATCAAATGATTTATCAATTACAAAAAAAGAAATACTGAACAGAAAGATCGCAACAATAATAAACAGAGTATGTGGTTTTTGTCTGATATTCATTTCTCTCAAAACTTAAACATCCAATCTTCCTTCCCCGTCTCCGAATTAATAGCTACACAAACAAAATTATCATCCAGATCAGGATGTGTTTTGAATACAAAATAGATCTTGTCGTTTAGAGTGTAAATACGAATAAGTTCGGCTTTGATTCCTAAAAGTGTTGTTATATCGAGTTTCCAATTTATGGTTTCGTTGTCGTAGTTGTATTTTGTGATGATCTGATGAGCTTCGGGAGAAATTTTGTCGTGGTGCCAGATATAAAATGTTTTTTCGGAATTATTGAGTCGTAATGGGGAGTGTCCTTTCCCGGTAAATTGAAATTGGTTGTTGAGTGAAATTCCATTAGTTAAAAATTCTGCATCAATAAATTGATTGGAATTTAAAACTGTGCTTTTGGGTTCGGTGTCGGATTTATTTTCTTTCACTTTAAATGTTGCAACCGAATTTTTTTCCTCAAAACTAATTTCCCTTCCGTCTTGTAATAAAAGATCGTGTTGAAACATATTTTGTAAACGCATGCGATAAAACTTTACATAAGAATTTTCGCTCATCCAGTTCTCATAATTTTTATTTTCCGGAGCTTCAACTTCTTTTATTTCTTTATTTAAAAGATTATAAGCATAATGTAATCCATTTTGTGTTGTAACATAAATGGTGTTGTGGCGGGTATCCATCCCAATAAATTTATCTTCCATTGCATCGTCATACCTTGTTGTATTTACCAAAGGCGATTCCACTCCTGCTTTTTTTAATAAGGAACTAAAACTATCATCGGTAATTTTCAGATCGGGCAAAGATCTGGAGTGAATGCTGTTTTCACGGGAATAAAACCAACATTTACCATCACTCATTCCGAGGTAATAGGGTAGTGTTTCAGAATTCCCTTTTATCGCTTCCATTTTTTTTAATTCTTTACCTGTAATGGCATCAATTACATTGATCTTATAATCCGTTCTTCCGTTTACAAAAAATCCATCCTGACTTAATTTTGTGAAATAGCTGCTCGCCGCAATAAAATACGTTTTCCCATTTTGTATTGCTGCTCCTAAATAATAGAGTTGCGAATAATAATCATCTTTGCTGATGGTTGTTTTCCAATATATCTTTCCTGTTTTAGCATCAAGTGATAATAGTTGATTATTAATTCCAATAAATAAGGTATCACCTCTGTTAAAACTTCCCGTAATGGTATAAGAACTACCATGATTATTTAATATAATTCCTGTCTTTACAGAGTATTCCGATTTTAAAGTTTTTGTATTTAATAAAGTTATTATCAGGTTTGTTTTATCCCCGATTTTATCCGAATGAAAAATGATACTTTTTTCATTTCCGAGAAAGGTAGGATTTATGTATTTACTGAGTTCGGTATTATATTCTGATAAAAATACCGGTGAAATATATTTGCCTGCCGTATTATTTCCTGTTTCTTTTTTTACTGGAATTATGCAATCGCTTTTAACTATGGTGCGAACTGACTTCCCATCAAAAGAGTATGTGCAACTGTCTATTCCCATTACTCTGTCAGCAGTATGTCCTATGTCGGAAAATGATGTTAAGTCAGAAGCCGATTTCATTATCTCCTGATATACTGCATCCATATCCGGCATTTCGCCCATTTTAGCTCTTTCTGTTATGTCGGAAATAAGATCATCTAAACTTCTTGTTTCTACCGAAATATTTGGGGCGGCAACAGTTGAAAAATTTGTTGCGTCAATAAAAATTCTTTTTCCGGTGATAGTGGTGATCATTAATGAATTGGAATTTTTATCGTAGGCATATAATTCTTCTAAATTTCCTAAATAATCATTGGCCATAGCAATTCCTTCGGAGAGATCTCTGTTTCCGCTGATAATATTATCCTGTGTATGTTTTGTTTCGAAATCGGCTAATTGAATTCCGTGTAAACCATCTTTTTTGTTATACATCCATATCACATCATGCCCCACGCCTAATATTTTTGTGAATGCTTCGTGATAGTCGCCGAGCACTTCGCGGTTAACTTGTTCTCCAGTACTTAAGTCACGTAATGTAAGTCGAACATCGGTGGAACCGCTTCTTTGTGTAAATCCACCGGAGCGTTCATAAATGCGGGTTTTAAAAACACCTTCCAGACTCAATAAATAATTTTTGCCTTGCATCTCCACAGGAAACACCTGATATAAACTTGTGGCGTCACTCGATTTACCGGAACGGAGCATTCCTGATCTGCCGCATTCTTTAAAGGAAAAGAAAAATACGACGCTCATTATTGCAACTATAACTACAGCGCCTATTGCGAGGTAAGGTCCTCTTCGGGTGGGTTCGTGGAAGGTCATGTTTCAAAATTAAAATAAATTGGGGTGATTGAAAAGTTTCTTGCAGAACGGGTTTCCCGCAGAGTTCGCAGAGGTGCAGAGGTTGCAGAGTTTTTATGGCGTGGGACTGCAGATGGAAATTAAACAGTAAATAAATCCGCGAAATTCGTGCAATCCATCAGAATCTGTGATTCAAATGGTTTTTAGGATAAGTATTTTCCTTCAATCGGCATTCTCCTCCCAAATCCAAATGCTTTCGGTGATATCCGCAAAACGGGAGGAAATTGGTATCGTTTCCATTCGTTGCTGTTTACCATTTTGAGGGTTCTTTTTACGGTGAATTCGTCAAAGCCGAGGGCTAAAATATCCTGAGGACTTTGATGTAATTCTATATATTGATATAATATTTTATCTAAAATATCATAAGGTGGTAAGGTGTCCTGATCTTTTTGTCCGGGGCGTAATTCGGCGCTTGGTGGTTTGGTAATAATATTCTGCGGAATTATTTGTTTATCGCGATTGATATATTTTACTAATTCGTACACCTCTGTTTTATATAGATCGGCAAGTACTGCTATTCCTCCGCAAAGGTCACCATATAAAGTTCCGTAACCGACAGCGGCTTCACTTTTATTTGTTGTATTTAATAAAATATATCCGTGTTTATTGCACATCGCCATTAGTGTTAGTCCGCGAATACGTGCCTGAATATTTTCTTCCGTTACATCAAAAGGTTTATTTTCAAAAAAAGGATTTAATTCGCTGTAAATAGATTCGTAAATATTTTTAATGGGAATTGTTTGATGTTTCATTCCGATATTTTCTGCAAGTGCCAAAGCATCGGTAACCGAATGTCCGGTGGAAAATTGGGAAGGCATTAATAATCCCATTACGTTTTCAGAACCAAGTGCTTCCGCTGCAAGAACTGCGGTAACTGCAGAATCAATTCCACCACTTAATCCGAGAATTGCTTTTTTAAATCCTAATTTTTCAAAATAATTTTTTATTCCTGTAATTAATGCGCGATAGATCAGATCGATCTTTTCTTTTGGCTGAACATGATCTTCTGTTTGTGTTTTTGCGGAATTAATTACTTCATCCAGGTCGAATATTCTCATCTGCTCAACAAAATATTCCATCTCCTCAAACACAACAGAGTTGGCATTTACAACTATGCTTCCACCATCAAAAATGAGATCGGTTTGGGCTCCGCAGTGGTTGACATAAAAAACAGGAATTTTATATTTAGCTGTATTAGCTTTCAGGGTTTCTATTCTTCCTGCTGCGTGATCATAATCAAAAGGGGACGCAGAAATATTCAGCATCACTTCCGGTTTTATTTTATCCTTTATCAAAACATCCATGGGACAAGCTTTGTACATCGGATTATCATTTCCAACATTCCAAAGATCTTCGCAAACAGTGAATGCTATTTTTCTTCCTTTAAATTCTATGTTTTGGAATTCTGTTCCCGGTTCGAAATAACGGTATTCATCAAAAATATCATAAGTAGGTAATAATGCTTTATTGATGATATGTTTTATTTCTCCCTCATAAATAAAAAATGCAGAATTGTGTAAGTCTTTTCCTTCGATTTTAGGATTTCGCGATGGTGATCCAACCACTACAGCAATATTTTTAGTGAGTGGTTTAATTTTTTCAATTACTTCGTAACACTTATCAATAAAATCATCAAAATTTAAAAAATCTCTGGGAGGATAACCACAAACGCAGAGTTCGGGAAATAAAATAATATCACTCCCTTGATTTTCTGCTTTAGTGATATAATCGGCGATCTTCAGAAAATTTTCTTCAAAATTTCCGATATGTACATTTATTTGTGCGAGGGCTATTTTCATAAAAAAAGTCACGCTTTTTGGGCGTGACAAATTTAATTCAATTATTTATAATCTGATCAGAATAAAACGCCCAGGCGTATACCGAATTGTTTAAGAGTTGAACTATTATCGTCGATATCATCATCAATAACATTTGCAAATCCATTTTGGAAAAATATACCCGCCATAATAGCGGTATTTTCTGCCATAGAATATTCTAATCCCGCACCTAAGGTTAAACTCACATTCAGCAATTGATATTGAGAGCCAGATTCGTTGTCTTTATCTCTGAAATTGGTATCCTCATATAAAACAGTTCCATCAATGGAATAATCACCTCTTGCTTTGATACAAACTCCCGGGGTTACACCAAATTGTCCGTAGTAACTAATATAATTTATTTCGTTAGTGCGCAATCTCACTGTTAATGGTATTTCAATATATTGTGTTTTAGCATCCCATTCAGAAGTTATGTCAACGGGGCCAACAGTATCTATATAAGTAATTCCGGAATTTGCGTAGTTAATAATCAAGCCCGTTGAAAAAGCATATCTTTCAACACTTCCTATCGTTTGATCGAAAAGTAATCCATATTGGAAGCCAAATTTGGTTCCTATGTTCTCTGATTGGTCTCCTTCCACTCTCAACCAGTCAAAAACCGGCGAGGCGGTTAGTCCGAAACGAAACTCTTGTGCGCGTACGGTGCTTATCACCATACAAAATATTGCAACAGATAATATAATTTTCTTCATACCTTTTTAGTTTTACAGTTGAAAAGCAAAGATAAAGCAAACATGTACTACAAACATAAGTCATTTTTCATTAACACGTATATTTTATTGCTGTTAGTTTTTCTGTTTTCTGCATGTAAAAAGGAAAATAAAAATCCTGATCCTGACATTTCTGATATAATCTCACCGAATGTGGAGATCATAAGATTGGAAAAATTAATGTCGACGGCAAACAGTGATAATTATGGGGAAATTTATGCTCAGATCGAAAATCAACATCCGGACCTGTTCCGTTCATACTATAAAAATTTCTGGGGATTCACACCCAACGATAGTTTTTCTATTGATGCTGTATATGATTCTCTATTTTCCAATACAGGAGGAAACGAATGGATGAACCGTCTTTTGGACAGTGTAAATCTGGAATATGAAAATTTGGATGACGTTACCGAAGATCTCAATAAGGCATTGACCTATTATAAATATTATTTTCCCGACAGCACCTTACCTCAATTTTATACCTATATCGGCCCTTTTGTTTATTGGACTTTATTCGACAGCACTTCGCTGGGAATAGAACTGGATATGTATATGGGAGAACACTTTGCCAATTTTGGCAACTTCGAAAATAATATGCCGCAATATATAATTACCCGCTGTGCGGAACCTTATATAGTTATAAATATTATGAAGAGTCTTGTGGATGGTGCAATTGCAGATCTCGGTGCCGATGCAACTATTTTGGATGCGATGCTGGCTCAAGGAAAAATGTTATACTATCTCGATTGTGTGCTTCCAAAGGTTGAAGACTCCATAAAAATGGGTTATACAAAGGAACAAATTATCTGGTGTGGGGAAAATGAAGGGGAAATATGGAAATTTTTAGCCGGACAAGAACTATTATTTTCAAAGCGGGGAGATGAAAAGAGGCGGTATACCGATGAAGCTCCAACCTCTGTCGGCATGCCTGCCGAATCACCGGGAAGGGCCGCGGTGTGGACCGGTTGGCAGATAGTGCGTTCTTACATGCGCGAAAATCCGGATGTAGATCTCATAGAATTATTTAATGACCCTGATGCTTTATCCATACTTAAAAAATCGGGATATGAGCCGGGCGATTGAGATCAGTTCAACATAAAAGGTGCTATCATCTGAAACTCCGGAATAACAACATCAAAGTGTTTGCCATCGAGTTTTTTGATCATGAGGTAGGTTCCTTTCATTTTCCCCATTGGTGCTATAAGATTGCATCCTGATACATATTGATGAAAGGCTCCGGGAACAATAACCGGGGTTTCACCAACCACACCTTCACCCTCTACCTCCCGCCAAATGCCCATACCGTCATAAATATGCCAGTGCCTGCGAAGTAATTGAACCGTGTTTTCACTCTTGTTTTCAATAGTTACACGATACGCAAATACAAACTCTCCATTTTTGGAATAGTTGTGCTGGAAGAATGTTTCCACACTAACTTTAACACCTTGAGTAATGCTTGTTACCATATTGTGAGGAATAAGACTGTAAATGTAAGTGATATTTTTTCTTACCCCTCTACTTTTAACCCAGAAAGTTATTCACTAGTTCCTCTGCTCTTTGGAGAGTAATGTCCAATTTGTCGTTTACGATGGAAAAATCGAACCGATCGTGGAAGCTCAGTTCCAATGTTGCTCTGTCAATTCTTGTTTTTAGAGTTTCGGGAGTTTCGGTGGCGCGTTTTTTTAATCTTTCAATTAATATTTCAAGAGAAGGAGGCTGAATAAAAATGGATAAAGTTTTTTCCGGATATTTATTTTTTAAACTTAAAGCACCTTTTACATCTACATCAAAAATGATGTTTTTGCCATCTTTCCACAATCTGGAAAGTTCACCCTCCAATGTTCCATAAAATTTTCCGGGATAAACTTCTTCCCATTCTACAAATTCGTTTGACGCGATTTTAGATTTAAAGGCATCGTTGGATAGAAAATAATAATCTTTTCCATCCACTTCATTTTCTCTTTTATTTCTTGTGGTTGCAGAAACTGAAAACGCAAGGGAAGGAATTGTATTTAACAGGTGTTTTACTACTGTAGTTTTTCCGGCTCCTGAAGGTGCTGTTACGATAATTAATTTACCGGACATTATAAAACATTATTTAATTGTTCTTTTATTTTTTCCAGTTCATCCTTCATCACCACTACCTTTCGCTGCATTTCTGCGTGGTAGGCTTTGGAACCTATGGTATTTATTTCCCTGTTCATTTCCTGACAGATAAATCCTAGTTTTTTTCCTTTTTCCGTTAATGATTCATTAATGGTCTGCACAAAATAATTACAATGGGATCTTAATCTTATCACTTCTTCGGTAATATCCATTTTTTCAAAATAGAATATTAATTCCTGTTCGAAACGATTGTTATCAATTTCTTCTTCGGTTACAAAGGCTTTCAGATCGTTGAACATTTTGCTTCGTTGTTGTTCCATACGCGATGGATCGAGGTGTTCCACTTCAATTAAAGCATTTAATATTAATTCTACGTGTAAAACAAGATCGGTTTCGAGATTTATTCCTTCGTCCAATCTGAATTTTTGTAATTGCGAGCAAACAGTATTCAAATGGTGAAATAATTCTGTATGTTGTTCTTCCGATAATGAATCGGTGGATGTTGTGGTTATATTCGGTAAACGAAAAACCAGGTCGAGAATATTAGCATCATTCACCTGAAGATCGGTGGTAATATTTTTAATTTGACGATAATATTCTTTTACAGCTGATGCATTGATATCGCCGGTTTTATCGTCAGTTAATTCAAAACCCAAAGAACAATCAGTCTTTCCTCTGACAATGGTTTTATTCAATATATTGCGGATCTCTATTTCATATTCTCTGAATAAAGGGGAAAGTCGCAGGTTTAGGTCGAAGGTTTTACTGTTGAGCGTTTTTAATTCGAGCACAATATTTTTGCCGTTGAGGGAAAAAGTTTTCCTTCCGTATCCGGTCATGGATAGTATCATAATTGGTATTTGAGTGCAAAAATACGATTATACTGTGGCTTTCAAAGTCTTATTATTTCCCGAAAAACTTACCAGTGCTACTCCTGCAAATACTAACAAGGAAGATATGATCTTAGTGATGGAAATTTTATCCGACTGCATTATTACTGCTATTAAGGTCGCTATTACTGGTTGCAGATAAATATAAACACTTACTAAGGCAGGGTTGCCATATTGGAGACCGAGAATATTAAATAAATATGCCAGCACCGTTGCGCCGAGTATTACTACTGCAAGAGCCCATAATGCATCTGATGGAATTGTTTGCCAATCGATAGCTAAAAAATCTTTAATACCAAATGGCAATACGAAAAAAAATCCGTAAAAGAATATCCATTTTGCAATAGTGAGTGGAGCATATTTTTGCATTAATGGTTTGGTATATACTAGAAATATTGCATAAGAAGTTGCATTCAGCATGATACAAATATCACCCGAAATACTGGAGGGAGAGGTAGTATCCTTTGCTCCGGAAGAAATGAGCATTGCAACACCGATGCCGCCTGTTATAATTCCCAATGCTTTAAGAACAGTTATTTTATCCTTTAAAATTATCCATGCCATTATTAAAACGATAATAGGAGTTGTAATCATTATTAATGCGCTATGTATTTCGGAGGTAAGGCTTAATCCCTTAAAAAATAATAACTGATTAATTGCAACGCCAAATAATGCTGCAAAGAATATTTTCTTTTGATCTTTTTTTTCTACTTTTTCTTTAATAAAAATGGAATGTAAAAGAAAAAATATCAAAAGTGCTCCTGTAACTGTCATCAAAACAATTCCAAACGGAGGAATATGCTCCAAAACAATTTTACCTATAGAATAATTAATTCCATAAATAATATTTGCGGATAAAATAAAGAGGTGGGCTTTGAGTGAATTCTTCACCATGCAAAGTTAAGAAATGTATTTTTGGCCGCGAAGACGCTAAGGGCGCGAAGTATGCGCTAAAAAGAAATAATTAATAGTACAAAATTATTAGCACACTTTACAACCTAAAATAGACTTTAAAAAATCACAAAACAAATCTTCGCGAAACTTCGCGCCCTTAGAGCCTTCGCGGCCTTGTTTTTAAAAATCAAGACTCAAAGAAAAATACCACTTTGGATCACCCAAACTAAACGACTCAATGGATTGAGCGCGGTCGACGCGAATGAAATATCCGAATAGTGTAGTTCTTACACCAAGCCCTGTTCCCATTACAACGGGATCGCGGAAATAATTTACATCAACGGTAATTGGAGGTTGAGAAATAACTACGTTATTATAGGGATTATCTTCTTCAAAAGGTGATAGTCCCTGCCATGCAGAACCAATATCATAAAAACCAATGATCTCAAAATTTTTCAAAAATTCTGATTTGATCGGTTTATTAAATAAATAAGAAAATATGGGGAAACGCAATTCCGAATTAAATACAGCATAACTATTTCCGTTGCGTGTATTTTGATCGTAACCACGTAAATTAGTTGCTAAGGTTTGGAATGCATAACCTGCATTCTGATCAATTTCGATATTCTGATTAAATACAGGAGCGATCCAACTATCCACTCCGCCCATATAATAAATTAATTTTTGTGTGCCGAAAGAAGTTCCACCCGCAATTCGGTTTGCCCAAATAATTTGACGATGCACTTTCTGGTAATGACGGAAGTCAAATCCTATCACACCTAAATATCCATCAAACAAACTCACTTTTAATCCCTGTGAAGTATTTACTTCAAATTGTTTGTGCATTTCAAACCAAACTTTATAACGCAAACCATTTAAAATATTTGTCATTATTGGAAAAGTATTGTCGTGCACATATTCCAGTTTTAAAGAAAGCCAATCTTCTTTGTAATTCGGTAAATTAAGACTGAAAGTGTCGTTACCTAAAAATATAATTTTTTCACCTCTGTAAGATAAACTTCCGCGCACTGATCTTATAACATCAAAAGGCCATTTAAGGGAACCTTCTACAATATTTGATTTAATACCCGCATCCACCAAAGGATACCATTGAGGTTGAAAGGTGTATTGTGCTTTTTCGGTCTGGTAATACCAGGTTACTTTTTTATCGAGTCTGCGTTTCAGATCGGAATAGGATAAATAATATTCGCCACCAGAAAATGAAGTTGGGAAACGTATTCCACCGGTAAAACGATAATCCTCAAAAAGATCACTGATGCTTACAGTAAATAAAGCACTCAGATTTGGAGTGGAATAAACTCCTCCGGTTGTATTAAAACTTTCGTATTTATTTACAAATAAACTATTATCGAGCTGACTGGTAACATATTCGCTTGAGAATTTAATTCGGTAAGGAATGATTCTGGATGAGCGGAATTTTGTACCGGTATTAATATTTTGTTGATCGGGATTATCCGATTGTCCAAGCGAAACAGCATCAGTTATTTCTCCCTCTACTGCAAATTCCGGTTCAGGAAAATCGCTTTGGAAATACATGCCTTCATCAATTTCTTTTTTAATGGTGTCGGTGCTGGTAATAATTGTTTCCGTTTTAAGCTGAGTAGCACTGTCAACCACACTTATTTTAGTGATTACATCATCATCCTTCTTTTTAGATTGATGAAATTACGGAAGGTGGTATTTTTAAGTGTGTTATTTTTCACTTCACTCATGTCGTCGGGTGCATTGGTGAGGTAAAACATATTATCCTTTCCGCGTTGAAAAACATCCACCACTTTTCCAGTTTTCCAAATTACATCGTGTTCGATGATATTACTTGCAAAATTTGTTACCGGAAAAATATAAGCAGTATCTCTGTAAATATCAGCAAGCGTAACGGAGTCGTATTTTATAAATGTTGTAAAATCGTTATAATCGTAAACGGGATTTGTTGTAATGGAATCGGGATAATGCACTAATGTGTCGGTATGATCATATAAACTATCCAGATATCCTGCGAATCTGTTTACAATGCCATTTTGATCACTTAAATATGCAAAATGTTTTTCGTCGAATTGCAATGGATCCTTCTCACTTATTTTTTTGGAGTGGGTAATTTTTACAAGGTCCTTTGCTTTGTGATTGTAATCGTAATAATAGAGATCCATATTGCCAACAGGTAAAATGGAATCTATTGATTTTGTGGTGAAGATGGTATCCTTGTCGCGGTTGGAAGCAAAAATAATTCCTTCATAACCATTGTTGAGTTGCACGTAACAAGGATTAAGATCATCGTAATAATCGTTGGTGAGTTGTTCCACGCGATCGTTGGTGAGATGATACATATAAATATCACTCTGACCGTTGTTCATTACACTCATAACCAAACGGCTGTTCATTTTTGCAAAGGATACATCCAGGATTTTCTGGAAACGTGTTAATTCTTTTGTTTCTTTTTTCTTATCCTCAACATTGTAAGTGGTGACATAATTTTTATATCGTTTCTCATAAACGATGGCTAATTTTTTTCCGTCGGGGCTCCAGCTAATTAATGGATTACTTAAGTCAGTAGCAAGAGTTCTGGTCTTTAATCCGCCGCGTTTTACTTTACGTGCTTCTTTGGAATCAATTTCCTGGATATACACTTTAAATCTTCCGTAATCATCAATCGCATATGCAATATTTTTCCCATCGGGGCTTATGGATAGCTGATGATAGTTAACATGTTTTTTAGTTTTTCGTGGAATTAAATATTCATCGGTCAGTTGATTTTTTTCAATTGCTTCCTTTTGATATTTATTTAAAAAATAACTGTACCAATCATCAATGGTGCTATTCACACCTTCCCCTAAAACAAATAAAAAGCCATTTTCGAGCGACCGGTTTATTCTGATGAGATATAACAAATTTGGAATTGTTGCCTCTCCATAATTCTCGGCGATATAATACCATAAAGCATGACCGGCAAAGCGTGCGTCTTCACCGGTAAGTTTATTAAATTTTTTATACTTACCACTTATTATTCCTTCGCGCAATTGATTGTCGAGTTCTGAATTCCATTCTTCTCCAATATAAGAGACCAAACCTTCGGTAAACCATTCAGGTAAATTCAGTAATACTGCATTTTGAACTATCTCTTGTAAATTCCCACCAAATATCATGGAGTTGATCAAAACTTTTCCAACTCCTTCGCGAATTTGTTTTCTTAAATGTTGATGGTTGCCATCGAAATAAACAAATATTTTATTTCCAATTATCTTCGTTTCTCCTCCAATATTGTATTGTTCTTCTTTTCCAACTGCAAAATTGCTTTGGTTGTAATCGGAAATATTATTATAGATAATGATCTCCGGTTTGCCGTTGAGTTTATAATCTAAAAGATCTTCTATTTGAATGAGATCGGCTTCTGCAATTTGGGCTGCAAATTTTCCGAGATTGAGTCCACCCTGATTAAAATAAACGAGAAAATGTTCACCCTCATAAAACTGCCAGGTGAATAATTTGTATTGTACGCGGTTTTGCCCGAACTGAATTTGAGTTCCTTGTCCGAATGCCACAGTTCCGCAAAGCAACAATGCAGCAATTAGTAGTGTTTTTAAACCTTTTAATGCGTAAACTTTCATCCTTCAGTCCTCTTCACCCTTGCAAAATACGTAGTTTTGCAATAAAGTTCAAGGTTTCCATTAAATTTTACAAAATAACGATATTCTCATGGCTCAAATTGTTTCATTCACCTTTAATCCGTTCTACGAAAATACCTATATTATATACGATGAAACAGGTGATTGTGTTGTGGTAGATCCCGGTTGTTACACAAAAAAGGAACAGTTGGAACTGAGCACCTTTATTACGGAACACAAGCTCAAACCGGTTTACCTACTCAATACCCATTGTCATATTGATCATGTTTTAGGCAACAAATATGTTGCCGAGACTTACAATTTGCCATTTTTAATGCCCGAAGGGGAACAAATTGTGTTGGATGAGGTGTTAAATTATGCTCCTTCCATGGGAATCAACTATCAAAAGTCGCCGGATGCCGACATTTTTGTGAAAGAAGGGGTAGATATCAAATTTGGAAACACGGTTTTGAAGGTAATTTCAGCACCCGGACACTCACCCGACTCTGTATGTTTTTACTGCGAAAAGGATAAATTTATTGCCAGTGGAGACGTTCTTTTCTACGATTCCATCGGCCGAACCGACCTTCCAGGTGGAAATTATACCACATTAATGGAATCCATTAAAAATAAACTGTTGCCTTTGGCGGATGATGTGAAGGTGTATGCTGGGCATATGCAATCGACCACTATTGGAAGGGAGAGGAAAATGAATCCATTCTTGAATGAGTAGACTCATCAATGACTGGAACAGTCAATCGCCCTTAGGTTACCAGCATCATCAATATAAACTTACAACTTAACAATTTTCTGAGTAAAACATCCTCCCAAAGTAGTTAGCTGAATAAAATAATTTCCTGCTGGGATTTCAGATATATTTAAATTATCTATATCCATAAAATCTTTAATTTTTCTTCCGTCTATGGAAAACAAAGAAATTGAATAATCGCCTTGTATATTATTAATGTCGATATTTAATTTATCAGTTACGGGATTTGGGAAAATAGAAAAGGCAGAAATATCATTATTTGATTCTGAAATATCTGTAAAGTGAACAGGATCATAAGAAAAAGTATTTGTGAGAAAATTCGGATCTATCCAATAAACTAAAATACCCCTAAAAGTTAATGGAGAAATAATCGTATAATAATCAACTTCCACCTCGTCATCTATTGTCTCTTTAACATGAATTAATATCACATCAGAATAAGTTCCATGAGCTGTTATTAAATTTCCATATCCAAGATATTCGCGCAATGAAACGGACTCCGGTTCTCCATCGAGTTGAAAAGTATCAATTTTTGATTCATTATATTCAAAAGGCAGCTCATAATAGGTGTTTGGGTTTGTCAATATTGTAGATGTGCCAAAATTATTATTACCAAGATATGTGTATTCATCTTCATCAAATTTATTATAACTGAAATATTCAGAAAAGCGTTTTATTATAAGTGTAGCTTCCGGAAAGTCTGCATCGAAGTCCGTTGTTTCCATTACTTCAAAATAATTTGGATAGGCTTCCGTAAAATTATATGATGAATAATCCCAAATTATATTTTCACCTGTGTCAGGCATTGGTATTGCCTCCTCAAAATTGTATATTGTCATATTTACCGGCGAAACAAAATCAGATACAAATTCCAATTGAGGTTGACTCCAAAGAGGAGTGGAAATGATAAAAAAAAGTAAAGGACAGAGTGCTTTCATAAGTAAATTTTAATTTATTCATGAAGATCAATCTTTACAGGTCGAGATTTAATGTTTTTATAAATCCTATACTGTTTGAAATATCTTCATGCATATAGCGATCGAACTCATTAAAAGTTACAGCCTTCCTATAATCCTCAAACAATTTTTCAATAATGGGAGAGGATTTCGCCGGTCCTCTGAATTCATATGCCTGTGCAGCTGTCAGCAATTCGATGGCGAGTATTTTTTCCAGATTTTCTGCTACGCGCAAACATTTGGTGACTGCATTAGTGCCCATGTTCACGTAATCTTTCTGTTCGTTACAACTGGAAATAGAGTCTAGACTAGCGGTGTGCAAAATTGTATGTTTTGTGAAACGATACTTTCTGCAACATATTGTGGTATTATTAATCCAGAATTTAATCCGGGATTATTGGTGAGAATCAGGCAGTTATTTCGAAACAAATCCCATATCATAACGAGTACTAATTATTCATAAAATTCGTAGATATATTGAGCCCACAATCTTCCCTCGCCATTTCCGTTTGTACAAATTCGTTGTTTTAATAAGCCATTTGTTAAATAAATATATTCATTAATTTCAGAATCATCGGTAAAAATAATATCCGGTGTTCCTTTTGTATAAGTGTTATAGGAAGTTTTTACTATTTTATCTGCTTCATAATAATATTCCTCGAATCTGGTGATATTATTTACGCGAGATTCACCAAGATATCCTTGCAGTTGAAAACTTTTAAATTTAATTATCCTATTGTTTAAATCATAGAATGTACTATCAATTTTTTTCCATTGATTCTCCCCTGTAAGTTGTTTCTTCACAAAGATCCTTTTTTTATTGTCAAAAGAATATGCATAAGAATTAAATAGATCCATTTGATTTACATCTGCCCTTAAATTTTGAGAATAGGCAGCCGGATAATTTTCATTAGAATAATAATGGAAAAATAGCAGATCACCCTTATCATTATAAATAAATTCATGCAATTTGCAATCAGACTGATTCTGATTGTAATGATTTTTTCGAATACTCTGGTAACTTAAAATATTTCCCTGTTTGTTGTATACAAAAAGTTCGGTTGCGTAAATGTTTTCGATCTTGGTATTAACCGTGAATTCAAAACGAAGCAAAGTGTCTCCAAATTGATCATATTTGTATTGTGTTGGGGTAGCGCCTTCGTAATAGCAGGATGTAATTCTTCCTAGGCTGTCGTAAGTTTTTATAAATGGTTTTGTAAAAAATATAGAATCGGTAACAGTTTTTACTTTATTTTTAATATATATATTATTTTCAGGATAGTATATTTCCGACCTTTCAAACTGACAAAAAGCAGATGTCCCCCAGCATAATAATATCAATATTTTAATTGTATGCTGCAATTATTAAATTAATTAATTTACAAATCATATTCTCTGACAAACTCCACGCTCATTTTAATATCCTCATGCAAATACCTATCAAAATCATTAAAAGAAACCACTTTTCTATATTCCTCAAACAATTTTTCTATAGTTGGAGATGTTTTCGCCGGCCTCCTGAATTCAAACGCCTGTGCTGCTGTCAGCAATTCTATAGCCAGAATTTTTTCCAGATTTTCTGCTACGCGTAAACATTTTGTCGCAGCATTGGCACCCATGCTCACGTGATCTTCCTGTTCGTTGCAACTGGAGATGGAGTCGACGCTTGCAGGCGTGCATAATTGTTTATTTTGTGATACTATACTTGCTGCAACATATTGTGGTATCATTAATCCCGAATTTAAACCAGGATTATTGGTGAGAAATTCCGGTAATTTTCTTGCACCGGATAATAAACGATAAATTCTTCTTTCAGAAATATTTCCCAATTCGCTTAATGCAATGGCTAAAAAATCTAAACTGAGTGCAAGTGGTTCGCCGTGAAAATTTCCGCCGCTTAAAATAGCATCATCTTCTGCAAATACATTCGGATTATCGGTAACTCCGTTTATTTCTCTTGTCACAATTTCTTTTACGTATTCAATTACGTCCTTACATGCTCCGTGAACCTGAGGTATACATCTGAAGGAATAAGGATCCTGCACTTGTTCTTTTTGTGAGAAAAATGTTTCACTTCCGGTTAAAATATTTAAAATATTTTCTGCGGTTTTTATTTGTCCATTTTGATTTCTTATTTTATGAATGCGCGCATCAAAAGGTTCTGCCTTGCAATCCCATGCTTCTAAACTTAAACATGCTATCAGATCTGATAATTTTGAAATGCGATCCGCCATCATCAAGCATTTAACAGCATGCGCACTCATAAATTGTGTGCCATTCAATAAAGCCAAACCTTCTTTGGAACCCAAACGAATTGCTGATAAATTAAAATCATCCAACACTGATTTTGTATTTCTGATTTGTCCTTCGTGTATCATTTCCCCTTCACCAATTAATGCCATACTCATATGCGATAAGGGACAAAGATCTCCGCTTGCACCAAGTGAACCCTGTTCATAAATAACAGGTAAAATATCCATATTAAAAAAATCGATCAGGCGCCAAACAGTTTCCACACTTACACCCGAATTTCCATAACTGAGTGATTGTGCTTTTAATAATAATAAAATTTTATTTACTTCATCATCAATAATATCTCCCACTCCACATGCGTGACTTCTGATGAGATTATATTGTAATTGTTCGATATCATCATCCGAAATTTTTACTTTGCACAGCGATCCGAAACCGGTATTTACTCCGTAAACGGGTTCTTCGCGTTCATGTAATTTTTTGTCGAGGTATGTGCGGCATTTTTGAATTGCATTTCTCACATCATCTGTTAAACCCAATTTTGTTTTTTGGTGGAGGATGTTGCTGATCGTTTCAATGGTCAATTTGTCAGAGCCGATATGATAGGTGTCCATATTTTAATGTTTCGGCGACAAAAATAAAATTAAATTTGCAGGATGCAGGATATTATGACCTTTAATGGGATAAACAAAAGTTTTGGGGATGTGCAGGCATTGAAGGATATTAGTTTTTCTATACCTGCAAATTCCATTTTTGGCTTATTGGGGCCAAATGGAGCCGGAAAAACTACCCTGATTCGCATTATCACTAAAATTTTTGCTGCCGATTCGGGACAAATTCTTTTTGCAGGCGAAAATATGAATGGGGGAGATTATTCCAATATCGGATATATGCCTGAGGAAAAGGGCATGTATAAAAAGATGAAGGTTGGCGAACACCTTATTTATTTGGGTAGATTAAAGGGTTTGTCTAAAATAAAAGCAAAAGAACGATCTGAATTTTGGCTACATAAACTAAATGCTGCCGATTGGTGGAATAAAAAACTCGAAGACCTCTCGAAAGGGATGCAACAAAAAACGCAATTTATAGCTACCGTTTTGCACGAACCTAAATTGCTGATACTGGATGAACCTTTTTCGGGTTTGGATCCCGTGAATGCAGAATTGATAAAAAATGAAATTTATAATCTTCATAAACAAGGAGTAACCATTATTTTTTCCACCCACAGAATGGAACAGGTGGAAGAAATATGTAAAAATATTGTTTTAATAAATAAGGGAAGTATGGTTATTGATGGCGAGGTAAGCAGTATTAAAAATCGTTTTAAAGAAAATAAATACAAAATTGGATTTAGCGGAGACCCGATCTTAAATACCAACGAAACCTTCGAGATTTTAGTGAGAGATGAAAATTCGATGGTAGTTAAATTAAAAGGAGATACCAGTAGAAACATTTTGCTGCAAAATTTTATCCAACAAAATGTAGAGATCAATTTATTTCAGGAGATTTTACCTTCGCTCAATGAAATATTTATTCACCTTGTAAATGATGCCAATCATGCATAAAACCTGGCTGATAGTAAGTCGTGAATATATTACAAGGGTTCGTAAAAAGTCCTTTATCATTTTTACCTTGTTGGGGCCTCTGTTATTTCTTGGAATAAGTATTTTACCTATAATTATTGCAACTGCAAATAAAGGTTCGCAAAAAATATTGGTGAAGGATGATTCGGGTTTAATTACTGCATTGCCTGATACTGCCGGATTGTATTTTAATTTTAAATACAATGCCCAGCCCCTCGCAGAATTAAAAACACAATTTACTAAGTTGGATGACGGATATGATGCACTGTTGTATATTCCTCAGATGCAGCCCGATGCACCCTATGGTATAGAAATTTACAGCAGAGATCAGATGAGTTTGACAACACGAATATATATTGAGAGTATAATTGCCGACAAACTGGAAGAAATTAATTTAAAGAATCAGAACCTCAGCAAACAACAAATATTGAAATTGCGACCCAAGGTTACTATTGATGATAAGGTTACTTCCGGAGCAAAACAAAAGGAAGGAGATGCAGTGGTAGCAAGTATATTCGGTTATGCAATGGGATTTATCATTTATATAGTTTTGTTGATCTATGGTACAATGGTAATGCGCGGAGTAATGGAAGAAAAAACTTCCCGTATCATTGAAGTAATTATAAGCAGTGTAAAACCTTTTCAATTAATGATGGGAAAAATATTGGGAATTGGATTGGTGGGACTAACACAATTTGTTGCCTGGGGATTTTTGATAACCATATTAAATATTATTTTGGGAGGAGTATTCGGAGGACAAATTGCAGAGATGCAAAATGTTTCTGCAGCTCAGGGAGGAGACCCGGATATGTTAGTGATAACACAGGCGTATGAAAGTTTAAGTGCACATCCTGTATATTATTATTTGTTGATTTTCCTTACCTATTTTTTAGGGGGATATTTTATTTATGCCGCATTATTTGCAGCAATTGGTTCACTTGCAGGAGATGATGATACGGATGTGCAGATGTATGCCATGCCGGTTACTTTATTAATTCTCGCTTCCATTTTTATTATGATGAGTGTAGTACAGCAACCGCATACTCCACTTGCATTTTGGGCTTCAATTATTCCGTTTACCTCTCCGGTTGTGATGCCGGCATTGGTTCCATTTGGAGTTCCCACATGGCAATTATTTTTATCAATAGGAACATTAATAGCTGGATTTATTTTCACCACCTTTATTGCGTCACGAATTTACCGGACTGGAATATTGATGTATGGCAAAAAGATAAAATTCAGGGAAGTTGTGAAATGGATGTTTTATAAAGGGTGATCAATACAAAAAATAAAAGCCCCCGTAGGAGCTTTTATTATATATATATCAAGCATTCAAAATACTACCGGAATTATTTATCCGGTTAATTATTTCTTGTTATCATCTTTCACTTTCACATCTATTTTATTATCGCCGTCTTCCACTTTGATGCTGCCACCTTTTTTATCGAGGTCGATTTCCACATTGGAACCTTCTTTTGATTCAACCTCTACTTTGCCTTTTTCACCGCCTTCAATAATAATAGTTGTACCATTATCATCCGTTGCGGGAGTTGTGGTTTGAACTTCTGTTTCTGTTTCTACAGGCTCATCAGTTTTATTGGCACAAGCTGCAAAAGTTACAAGAGTTATTGCAAGAATAAAAATTCGAAAATTGCTAAACATTATTTTTGGGTTTGGTTAGGTAGTGATAGTTCAAATATCATGCGCAAAAAAGTCATTTGATCGAACCTTCCTATCTACTGGCTATTTTACTGAATTAGATATATGAGGTGGGAAAAGGATTCTATAAACCCATGAATAATTGTAGCAAAATGTGAAAGAATTTCCCCAGAAAAGAAATAAATCAACAATTATCTCAGTATCAACAACCTATCTGCATCCAACCTCAACATAATAAATATCAAAATAGAAAACGCCAATACAGAAGATCCACCATAAGAAATAAAAGGAAGCGGAATTCCAATTACAGGAATTAACCCAATCGTCATCCCTACGTTGATCATGATCTGTAAAAAGAAGAAACTTGCCACACAATATGCATACACCCGGGAGAAGGGAGAACGCTGTCGTTCTGCGATAAATATTATCCTCAAAATAAATACAAGATAAACAGTCAGGAAAATAAAGGTGCCTATAAAACCAAATTCTTCTCCTATGGTGCAAAATATAAAATCTGTGCTTTGTTCCGGTACCTGTTCTGATTGTGTGAGTGTGCCCTCAAGGTAACCTTTACCCGCAATTCCGCCTGAACCTATGGTCATTTTGCTTTGGGTGATATTGAAAGTAAGATCACTGTCATCGTCAATTACACCTACTGTTACTAAAACACGTTCCGCCTGATAGTCTTTTAAAACTTTGGTCATGATATAATCGGAACCATAGGTTACAAAAGCTCCAATTAAAAGGTAAATAATAATTGCCGGCCAAACAGGATGATTTTTTTGTTTGCGAACTACCATGTAAGAAAAAAACAGAATTGCCAAACCGGCGATACTTCCTATTATTCTGAATTCAATATTTTGTAGGGCAATTACCAATACAATTACCGCTATTATAAATAAACTCATAAATAAAATTCCTTTTGGTTTATCTCTTCTGATAAACCTCATAGAATTTGACAATACATAACCAATAATAATGAGGGATAATACATAAATAATAATTACGTGATCATAGAGCAGTGAGAACACAAATGCGAGCATAATAGCAACAACCAAAATAACTTCGTTGATCTTAAATCCTTCGCGATAAACCACAATCACTAAACTTGCATATACCAACGCAGAACCAAGATCACTTTGCAAAATGATAATTCCCATCGGCACACCGAGAATTAAATAAGCGATAATTTTATTCTTAAAATTTCTTGGTTGACCAACTATCATACTCAAAAATTTCGCGAGCATGAGTGCAGTTGCTGTTTTGCCGAATTCCGCGGGTTGAAACTGGAAGGAACCCACCTGTAGCCAGCTTCTTGCACCATTTATATCCTCAGCAACAAAATAAGTAAGCACAAGAATGGCCAACATTATTCCATAAAAAATAAAAGCAAATTTTGTAAAAAAAGTACTGTCGAAGGTGAGTATGCTAAATCCAACAATTAAGGAAATAAACATCCAGATCATTTGTTTGCCGTGTGTTTGCGAAAAATTAAAAAAGCGACTTACATCAGGATCATAACTCACAGCAAATACCGTTAACAATCCAAAAACCAATAATGCAAAGTACAGCCCGAGAGCGAGCTTGTCAACATTTTGCATGATTGAATTCTTCTCTCTCATTTCTTAGTTGGTAGAACTGCAGCTTGAATTAAATTTTTAGTTTTTGCAGAATCAGCCGGAGTTTCCGTTTCGGGTTTTGGTTTTTGAATGAGGTCAGCATCGAACATTCTCTTTTCTATAACTTTCCTTTTTTCACTGATCTTACCATTCAAATATTTTTCAATAACCAGACTTGCAATTGGTGCTGCATAACTCGCTCCCCATCCCCCATTTTCCACAATAATTGCAACTGTTATTTTCGCATTTTCCTGCGGTGCATAACAACTGAACCAACTGTGACTTTTTCCATGCGGATTTTCGGCAGTTCCTGTTTTTCCACAAACTTGTATGGAATCTATATGTGCAATTCTTGCAGTTCCATAATTTACAGCACCTGCCATTCCTCTTTGAATATATGGAAATATGGAATCGCTTATTCCAGTTTCATGTTTTACTTTAAATTCCTGCAGAATGGAATCTATATCATCAGCATATTTTAATACGTGAGGCGTATAAAAAAATCCGCTGTTTGCAATTACTGCCATAGAATTTGATGATTGTAAAGGCGTAACAATAAGTTGATCCTGACCAATTCCAAGTGTTACACAATTGGAAGCTTTCCAACTTCCTTTGCCATATATTTTATCATAATCTTCCGGATCGGGAACATTTCCATTTCTTTCATTTGGTAGATCTATTCCTGTGCGGGTTCCAATTCCCCACAAAGCAAGGTGTTCATTAAAATCGCGCAAACCATCGGTGGGAGTTGCATGATTGTGTTCCATAAAATATTTAAATGTGTAGCAGAAATATGAATTACAAGAATGGCCAATTCCCAACTCCACATTTCCGGCATATGGATGATTATGGCAGTCAACGGTATGCCCTCCCATTGCATAACCTCCGTGACAACTAAAACCATCGGTGGAAGCCAAACTTCCAATATCCATGGAAATTGCAGCCATAACAGGTTTAAAGGTGGAACCCGGAGGATAATATCCGCTTAAAGCCCGGTTGTTGAGGGGGCGTTCTTCATCCATCACCAGTTTTGCAAAATTTTTGGTGCGTAAACTTCCCACCAAAAGGTTAGGATCGTAATTCGGCGAACTTACAATTGCCAGAATTTCACCTGTTGCAGGTTCAATGGCAACCAATGCTCCTCTTTTATTTGCAAGTAATTGTTCTGCATATGCCTGGAGTTCAATATCAATAGTTAGTGTTAGATTTTTTCCGGCGATAGGAGCAACATCTTCACTTCCATCGTTTAACGGTCCTACTTCGCGCCCAAAACGATCTATCACAATATTTTTATATCCTTTTTGTCCACGTAAAAGATTTTCATAACTTTTTTCCACCCCGCTTTTTCCGATCACATCTGCGTTTCGATAATATCCTCCCGACTTTTTAATATCGTTTGAATCCACTTCAGCAACATATCCCAACAAATGCGCAGCTGCCGGATAAGCATATCTTCTCACCGGACTAATTGCGGTATAAAATCCTTTGAATTCGTATAAATATTCTTCTATCCTCCCAAATTCATCAGCAGAAATTTGCGACAAAAAAACACTTTCCCGCATACGGGAGTAAGATCTTGCCTCCTTCATTTTTTTGATGAAAAATGCTTTATCTACTCCAACAATCTCACAAAAACGAGTGGTATCAATATTCTTCACTTGTGAGGGCACCACCATAAGTTTATAACTGGGTTCATTATATACTATGAGTTTACCGTTGCGATCAAAAATTTGTCCGCGGTCGGGATCCACCTGTTCTTTGCGAATACCTCTGTCATCGGCAATTTGTTTATAGGTATCGTCGATGATCTGCAAATAAAAAGTCTGATGAAAAAATAATGAAAATAGCCACTATCAATCCCTGAACTATATAACTACGTGGTTTTAAATTTTCAATGACTGCCATTTGTGTAACCTGAAAAATTGAAGAATATTATATTATGCAAATTTCGAAAATGTTTTGCAATTAAATACAGTTTGAAGTAATTAACGAAATAATTATTTTCTGACCTTTCTTTTGGAAAAAAGAAAAGCAAAAATGATAATGAGTAAAGTAGAAATTGCAGTGCTTAAAATTATTTTTAACAAAAGATATCCAATATCATTCATCCAAAACACCTGCAATAAAAAATATATGCTGTGATGAATAAAAATTATGGTAAGTGCAAAGAGAGAAAACCATACCACACCAAGCTCTGAAAGGGAAGGGGAAGTTACGTTTTCGTAGCCTGTGATAGGTGTATAAAACTTTATAAGTGAAGGTCTTATGAATGCAATAAATACACAAGCTGCTGCATGCATGCCCCCGGTTACCATAAAAAGGTCAATTGATAATCCTGCAAAAAAAGCGAGTGGCAACAACAACCATTTTGGTGTTTCAAATGGAAGTAAAATAATGAACATCGGATAAATATAGGGATGGATATAGGTGCTCACATTCAGCTTATTGAGTACCAATACCTGAAAGAGGATAAGGAAAATCAAACCGAGGAAACGCAATATCCAGTTAATTGTCTGCATTTATTACTTCATTTTCAATGGTTTCTCTTTCTTCACGCATTATTTCATTTACCACATACACATATTTTAAGGCGTTAAAATTTGTAGAGAGTTTTACATCCAGTCGATAATAATTAGAACCTTGATCCTTGCCAAAATCCTCCAAAATACCCACCATGATATTTGGTGGAAAGGAACCCAATTTAGCAGAAATGGAACCTGCCACTGTTACAATAGAATCTCCCTTTTGCAACTGACCGGGTTCTGAAACCTCTACTATACTTATATGTGTGGGCGATTTTCCTTCCCACATCATACGTCCGGTGGCATTATTTTTTTTAACTGCAACTCTGCTCCTGAACTGACTGTGCAGAACACTCATAACAACGCTATAATTAGGTGAAACCTTTACAACCCTGCCAACAATTCCGCTGGAAGTTATTACTCCCATGGTCTCCTTAATTCCATGGTTTGAGCCTTTATTCAGTGTGATGAAGTTATTTGGTTCAGTAATCGTGTTGCCAATCACCTCGGCCGGTATATAAGAATATAATTGTATACCGAAGGAGTCCTTTACGGAATATACGGAGGAAGTATCTATTTTATTCGATTCGGCCAATTGCGCCCTTAATCTGCTATTCTCAATTAGTAAACTATCATTTACCTCACGCAAAGCAAAATAATCCTGAAAATTACCGTAAGTATTCAGCACATTTCCGGTAACACCATTAGCAGAGTTGATAAAGAAGGTGCGATGATAATTATTGTAGGTGAAAACAAAATACAGTGAAATGAACTCCAGCAGTAAAAATAAAAATACTGTATAGTGTCGTATGATGAATAAAAAGAAGCTACGCATTATTCATCCATAGAATTAGTTCATGAGTAAAGCAGCATATTGTTCGCGGTTCTTCAATGCAATTCCGGTTCCACGCACAACTGCCTTTAAAGGATCGTCGGCAACATGCACTGCGAGTTTGGTTTTTAAACTGATACGTTTATCCAAACCCCTTAATAATGCACCGCCACCGGTCAAATAAATACCATTGCGCTGAATATCACTCGCCAATTCGGGAGGAGTGGTCTCCAGTGCCTTTAAAATGGCTTCTTCTATTTTAGAAATGGATTTATCTAAGGAATGTGAAATTTCAGAATAGGTAACCACAAGTTGTTTGGGTATACCTGTCATAAGGTCGCGACCACTCACCTGATAATCCTCAGGCGCTTCATCAAGCTCCGGAAGTGCCGACCCTACATTTATTTTGATCGCCTCAGCCGTACGTTCACCAATCAAAAGGTTGTGCTGGCGTCGCATATAGTCTACAATATCAGCGGTAAACTCATCTCCAGCAACGCGAATGGACTGGTCGCAAACAATACCCGAAAGCGCAACAACGGCAATTTCAGTAGTTCCTCCCCCAATATCAATAATCATATTACCGATAGGTTCCTGCACATCTAAACCAATACCAAGCGCTGCTGCCATTGGTTCGTGAATAAGCCAGGCTTCGCGGGCACCTGCCTGTTCGGCGCTGTCTTTTACTGCGCGTTTCTCCACTTCCGTGATTCCGGAGGGAATACAGATAACCATAATAAGAGACGGTTTAAACAATCTGTTTTTTGGAAATATCATGCTTATCATGCCTCTTATCATGGCTTCGGCAGCCTGAAAGTCAGCAATAACGCCATCTCGCAGCGGACGTATCGTCTTTATATTATCGTGGGTCTTCTCATGCATTTGCATTGCGCGTTTGCCTACCGCAATTACTTTTTCTGTTTTCCGGTCTATTGCAACTATCGACGGCTCATCTACCATTACCTTGTCATGTGCGATAATGAGTGTGTTAGCTGTGCCGAGATCGATTGCAATTTCCTGCGTGAGAAAGTTGAATATACCCATGTTCGTTTCTTAAAATATCTATAAAGATGCAAAATTAAAGTTTGTTATTTACATGAGAGGATATAAACAACATTTTGTTTAAAGAATTGTAAAATATATTTATGAAGGAAAATATCAATCAATTATAAAAACGAATTAATTGATGGAAAAACAAAATATATATTTATTCAGAAGGTTGAAAAAATGATTGTTGAATTAAAGCAGATTGAAATCAACTCAAATGAAGTATTATGAATTTTCAATTATCTGTAATCGATAACAATATTAATATAGGCTAAAATCAAACTAAACTTGCTCAATGTTTAAAATGTCTCAATCCATTCAAAACCATAGCTAATCCATTGGCATTGCAGTAATCGATGGAATCCTGGTCGCGAATGCTGCCTCCCGGTTGAATAACGGCTGAAATGCCCACCTCATGGGCAATTTGAACGCAGTCGGGGAAGGGAAAAAAGGCCTCGCTCGCCATAACTGCACCGGTAATATCGAAGCCAAAACTCTTAGCTTTTGTGATCGCCTGATTCAGTGAATCAACCCGGGAAGTTTGACCGGTTCCGCAACCAATTAATTGATTGTTTTTAACCAAGGCAATACCATTTGATTTTAAATGTTTAACTGCCTTTTCTGCAAACAGAAGATCGTTAATTTGTTGCGTATTGGGTTTTATTTCCGTTACATATTGTAGCTCTTCGGTTACCTTTCTGTTTCTGTCTTGCACCAAAATGCCATTCAACATGCTTTTATATTGTTGAGCAGGGAAGGAAAATAATTTTTGAGTTAAGAGTATTCGATTCTTTTTGGTTTGTAAAACAACTAATGCTTCGGGTTCATAATCGGGAGCAATTAGTACTTCAAAAAATAATTGATTGATCTTATAAGCAGTATTGAGATCAACTTTTGAATTGCAGATCAAAACACCTCCAAAGGCAGAAACGGGATCTGCTTCTAAAGCCATGTCCCAGGCCTCCTCCAAAGTGGCGGCAGTAGCCAGTCCGCAGGCATTGGTATGTTTTATGATGGCAAAAGTGCTTAAACCACGTTTTTTAACCTCTTCAAATTCCTCCATTAAATAGATACAGCTTTCGATATCTACCAAATTGTTATAAGAAATTTCTTTTCCGTGTAACTTGTCAAATACATCCGTCAACTTACCATAAAAGGCAGCTTGCTGATGTGGATTTTCTCCGTAACGCATAGCAACCTTGGGTGAAAACCGAACTCCGAAATTTTCTTCATTATTAAAATAACTATAAATGGCATTGTCATAATCGGAAGTAATTTCAAAAGCTTTTTTTGCAAAGTGTTTGCGCTGACCAATTTGAGTTATTCCATTTTGTTCAGATAAAATTTCAAGACAATCTGCATAATCATCCTTTGATGCTATGATCATAACATCTTTAAAATTTTTTGCAGCGGCTCGTATAAGAGAAACTCCACCTATATCAATTTTTTCAATGATCTCCGATTCATCATCACTTTTTTGCAGGGTTTCCTCAAAAGGATAGAGATCAACAATTACCAGGTCAATGGTCGGGATATCATATTGTGCAAGTTGCTGAAGATGTTCTTCCTCCTCGCGACGAGCTAAAATCCCTCCGAAAACCTTTGGGTGTAAGGTTTTTACTCGTCCTCCCAATATGCTCGGATACTCTGTTAGGTCTTCAACCGCTTTTACTGAAATGCCCATTTCCTCGATAAAGGTTCTGGTTCCGCCTGTGGAATAAATAGTTACACCAAGTTCGTTAAGTTTTTTAACGATGGAGTCTAACTTGTCTTTATAATAAACGGAAATTAAAGCGGATCTGATCTGAACGGGAAATTGCATATACGAGTTTTGAAAACGAAAACACAAAGTTACCGGCTTGAAGTCAAATTTTGTTCTTAGAAAGGAGTGATACTAATTTTAAAACGGATTTACTTTTTACTTAACAACAATTTTTCCACCACTCTTGGAAGGAAATAATATTCGAGTTTTCGCACTTTTTGTTCAATAGTGATAATTGTATCCTCGGGTAAAATTCCCAGTGATTTTTGAAAAATAATTTTACCGTTATCATATACTTCGTCTACTTCGTGGATAGTTATTCCGGTCTCTTTTTCAAGCTTTTCTAAAACGGTTTTATGGATGTTCTTACCATACATTCCCTTGCCTCCGTATTTCGGCAAAAGAGCGGGGTGAATATTGATAATTTTATGAGGGAAAGCATGAATTAATTGCTTCGGTATCAGCGCTAAATAACCTGCAAGTAGGATCAGGTCGATCTCAAAGTAAATTAGATCCTGAATTATTTTTTCAACATCCTCCCAATCTTTTTTTTCATAAATTTTATGGGGGATATTATTTTTTTCTGCAATGGAAATTACACCTGCTTCTTTTTTGTTGGATACTATTAATTGTACTTTGATATTGGCATTTCCTTCGAAATATCGAATACAATTTTCCGCATTCGTACCTGCTCCGGAAGCAAAAATTGCGATCTTTTTAATTGTAGTTTGCTTCTGTTCAGAGTCCGAATTCATCCACCAATATTTTTTGAAAAAGATCCTGCATATTTAATAGTCCATCCAACTTATTTAATTCCAAAGTGGAGATCACAAAATTTGTGTTTCCTGTGAAATCAGATTTTTTTGCTATCACAATGGAAGGTCCGGTCCAGGGTGTTAATGACAAAGTAATATTATCTTTTGCTGTGAGCTCTGCTTCGTATAAAGGTGTTGCACCAATTTGTAAAATAATTGGTTTTACAATGCCTACAATTGCTGTTCCCTGAAGGGTGGGATATTCTATATCAAGCGGATTTAATTGTGCTCCAAGATCCAATATCAGCGTGGTATCCACGGGATTCACCAATTCTGCGATCGGTGTAAAATCAAGAAAATTACTGAGCGGATCAAAGGAGGAAGAAATATAAACACTCATCAACATTTTTCCTCCTGAATTAAAAAATACTTCTGTTGTTTTTTGTGCCAGCGAAAAAGAATTATCAGCATTATTGCTGAACCAAATTATCACTTCAAAAAGATCGAATACTTTTCCCTGTGTAATATTATCTGCTGATTGTTGTGTGTAATTTCCACCTGTTTGTTCAAATATTTGTGTGGTGTCAAAAACAGTTATTCCGTTTGCAATTAAGTTATTTGCATAGAAGGTTTCATTTGTTGTGGTAGTATATCCATTTACCATTAAAACGTTGCTGTTTACTTTTTTCACATACACAGAATCGGAAACAGCAAAAGCGCTTTTTGCTTCACTCTGGTCCACTGATCTTATGTATAATTTATTCCATGCATTTGCAATTAATCCGTTAATGGTAATTGCATTTGGTGTTGTTGCTGCATTCTGATAAACATCACAAATTAATTCTGTTACCATTGGATCCTGCGCTTCAAATATTGCACTGGTAACAGTTTTATCTAAAATATAAGGTTCGTTTAAGGTATCGTTAAAATACACTTCAAATTGCATTAAATTATCCGTTCCATCGGGGTCGTTTCCTTCCCAATAAAATTTTAACACGGGAAAGGTTTTAAGAGGTGTATTTATACCTTTTATAATTGCTATAGTTGGGGGTGAATTTTTAACCGGAATTATGAGTGATGCAGGAGTTGGATCTTTTTCCCCGTTATTGTCAATTGCCCGAATATGAAATACATAATCCGCCGAATCGGCTCCGGCGGGTGGTGCAAGTATAAAGGTGCTGTCTTGCGATTCTGTGTAGGTCCAGATGGTTGCCGGTGTAATAACTGCATCAAAAGTGAACTCATAACCTGTCACAAAACCGTCCGCATCATCCCCCCACCAACGCAGATCAACCTCGCTTTCGAGTCTGTTTTCTCCAAAACGGATGATGGTATCGGCAACGGTATGTGTTTCCGGGGTTTGATTTGCAGTAATAACACCCTCCAGTTCTCTGTTGCAGGAAACCCAGATGAGGGTGAACATAATAAATAGGAAAAACAATATTTTATTACCGCAACGCATATTGTCGGCGAAGATAAGGCTTCTGGTCAAACACTTATATTTGCAGAATATAAATTAATATGTCAAAAAAGAGCTACTTCATACATGAAACGGCAGTGGTGGATAACGGCGCCCGAATTGGGAATGGAACCAAGGTTTGGCATTTTTCGCATTTGATGCCGAATTGCATCATTGGTGAAAATTGTTCGTTGGGACAAAATGTTTATGTAGCCTCTCACGTTTCACTCGGAAATAATGTGAAGGTGCAGAATAATGTATCTATATATGAAGGTGTTGTTTGTGAGGATGATGTTTTTCTTGGGCCTTCTATGGTTTTTACTAATGTAATTAATCCGCGCAGTGCTGTTATCAGAAAAAATGAGTTTAAAAAAACACTGGTAAAAAAAGGTGCAACAATTGGCGCAAACGCTACAATTTTATGTGGAATAGAAATAGGGGAGTTTGCATTTATCGGAGCGGGTGCTGTGGTCACTAAAAATATTATTGCCTATGCACTTGTTACAGGTAATCCTGCAAAACAAACAGGATGGATGAGCGAGGCAGGACATAAACTGGTTTTTAATTCTACAGGAATAGCAATATGCCTTGAATCAAATCAACAATATAAATTGGAAAACGGAGCAGTGACAAAACTTTAATTGATCAGGCATGGGTAAAGTAAAATTTGCAGTTGTAGGTTGCGGACATATTGGTAAAAGGCATATTGAAATGATAATGCGCAATCCGGAAACTGAACTTGTTGCGGTTTGTGATATTCTGTCAAAGGAACAATTAAATATCACGCATTTAAATATTCCTTTTTATCCATCCATATCTGCATTATTAGAAAGTGATTATAATTTCGATGTATTAAATGTTTGCACTCCAAATGGTTTGCATGCAGAACAGGCGATTTTGGCTTTAAAAAACAACAAACATGTTGTGATAGAAAAGCCAATGGCATTAAATAAAAGGGATTGTATTAATGTAATCGATATTGCTCATCAAAAACAGAAAAAGATTTTTTGTGTAATGCAAAACAGGTTTTCACCCCCATCTGTTTGGATAAAAAATATTGTCAGAAATAAATTATTGGGTAAAATTTTTATTGTGCAGGTTAATTGTTTTTGGAATCGCGATGAACGATATTATTACACCGATACCTGGCATGGAAAGGCTGATCTGGATGGTGGAACTTTATTTACTCAATTTTCGCACTTTATAGATACTATGGTCTGGTTATTTGGAGATATAAAAAATATTCAGGCAAAGTTTGCGGATTTTAATCATCATCAATTAACTGCATTCGAGGATTCCGGATTGATACAATTTGATTTTTGTAATGGTGGAATGGGGACGATAAATTATTCATCCAGCGTTTATGATTCCAATTATGAAAGTAGTATTCGAATTATCGGCGAGCTGGGAACCGTGGAAATTGGCGGGCAATACATGAATGAAGTAAAGTTTTGTAATATTAAAGATTATGTTAAACCCGAATTGGAAAAAACCGGGGAAGCAAATAATTATGGTGCTTATACAGGTTCTGCATCCAACCACCATCATATTATCCAGAATATTGTTGATGTGCTAAATAACAACGGCAAAATAGCAACTACGGCGGAAGAAGGTATGCTAGTGGTTGATATTATTGAACGAATTTATCAGTTGCGTCCCGCAGAGCTTTTGGACAAAAAATAATTGTATTCAATGGCCATATCTTCCCTTCCATTTGCAGACATCAAGTACGATCCGGAGCCACAGTGGTATATTTTATATATCAGATCAAGGTCTGAAAAAAAAGTGATGGAGCGCATGCAAAAACGCAATTTCATAGTTTATTTGCCGCTTATTAAAACAGTTCGTCAGTGGAGCGATCGTAAAAAACACGTGCTGGTTCCATTGTTTAATGGGTATTTGTTTATTAAGGTGGATCCGACACAATTTGCTTCCGTTCGAATGATAGATGGTGTTGTAAATTTTGTGCAACAAGAAAAAAAACACGCAATGATCGGTGAGGAAAAAATACTTTCCATAAAAAAATTTATTGAAACCGGATTGCCTATGGAAGCTTCGTCGGAAAATTTTGCTCAAGGCGAAAGAGTGAAAATAAATTTCGGACCTTTAAAAGACTGCGAGGGAGAATTAATAAATATCAAAAACGTAAAACAGTTTATTGTGCGTTTGGAAATGATCAATCAGGTATTAATTGTAAATGTGCCTGCTGCTTATCTGGAGAAAATAAACTAACCTTTTATTTTTTTGACATCCAATTCATCAACATAGTTAAATTCAAATGTTTTTCTGAAGAAAATAAATTTTTGCACTGTAATACTTCCTTTCAATCCCACCGGAATTTCTTTATCTGAAATAAAAGATGTTAAACCAAATGATAAAACACCACCGAGTTGGTTTAACGAAGTGTTGAATTCAATAGGCAAAACAAAATCCGATTTCTTTTTTATCCTCACTTTGTCAGAAAATCCAATAATGCCGATTTCCTTATTGTCAACGGATAATGCTATTTCCATTTCTCTGATTGTTGCCCCGATCTTATTCGGATTATGTAGCGTAATGTCGGCATTTATTTTCGGATCCGACATAATATTGGATACCTTAAAATTATCGTAACCTTTAAGTTGCAGTGATTCAGAAACTGTGCAGGAAGTCAAGATAGTTGCCAAAAGGAATAGAATCAGAATGCTTTGAAATTTCATTAAATAGTATATTTTACTATAAATTTTTATAAAAGTGGTGGTTGAATATTTGGGTAAATACAATATCTATTCCACAATCCATTTTTCAGGGTTTTGCGATTATAGGTAAGGTAAATTTAAAGTCACTTCCGCCATTGTCATTTTGTTCCACCCATATCTTACCCCCGGCCTGTTCCACAATTTTTTTGCAAATAGCAAGACCTATGCCCGTTCCTGAATATTCATTTCTGGAATGTAAACGCTGAAAGATCATAAATATTTTTTCTCGGAACTCCTCCGAGATACCAATTCCGTTATCAGAAATAGTGAACTGATAATTTTTTCCCGTAATTATATATGATAAATGTATGATAGGTTGATCTTCAACATTATATTTTATCGCATTGGAAAAGAGGTTTTGAAACAATTGTATCATCTGGGTTTCATCTGCCGTAATGGTAGGCATTGCAGGGATATTTATGATCACGTTCTTTTCATGTATCTGAGTATGTAGATTCGACATGACTGTATTAATAACATCATTAAAATCCACAATTTCTTTAGGCCGCACAAAATTGATCTCAGAAAGTGTAAGTAAGTCGCTAATCAAATTATGCATTGTTTGTGTGCCATGAGTAATGAAATCCATAAAATCTATTTCATCGCTACTCAATTTTTCTTTCAGACTTCTTTTTAATAAAGTTACATAAGAGGTAACCATACGCAACGGTTCTCTTAAATCGTGACTTGCAACGTGTGCAAATTGTCTCAGTTCATCATTAGATATTTCAAGCTGGTGAGCATATTTTTCTATTTGTTCATTTTTTTGACGAAGTAATTGCGCTTCTCTTTCCTTTTTTTCCAATTCAAATTCGTTACGCGCTTTAGCTATTACAAAAGTTTTCTCATCATTAAATACTTCCTTTAGCGTTTGAGCGTATTTCTGTTTATAGATAAAAGCATTTTTAAAGTCCTCCACCGCAGAATATGCCTCGGAAAGCTGTTCATATACATTGGACAGTGACCTTGTAACACCAAGTTGATCGAATAATTCTTCTGCGGTAATAAAAAATTTAATTGCTTCTTTTGGTTTACCCATAATAGCATAAGCTTCACCAAGTTGGTTGCTAGTATGCGCCCTGTTGTAAATGCTTTTTATTTGATCATCGTAGGCCTGTGCACGGCTGAAGAATTGTAGTGCTGTTTCAAAATCATTAAGTTTAGTATATACCAATCCAAGATTTGCACAATAGATAGAAAGAAATGAGATAGAGTTTTCTTTTTCAGCAAGATCAAGGGCTTTTAATAAATAACTCAATGCATTTTTATATTCTCCCGCCCTAAAATAAAAAACTGCATAAGAATTATAGCAATTCGCCACACCTGAAAAATCTTCGATCTGTTCGTATAGATTTAGTGCTTTGTTTAAATATTCTTCCTGAGCAAATCCAGTATCGGTGAAATTAAAAAGTATAAATACATTGTAATAAGCGTGTGCTATCCATTTTTTCTCGTAATAATTTTTTTCCGGCTTTTGTTCCAACAATTTTATACATTCGAGATAGTGTTTTTGTGATAATACATTATCGCCGGTAAAATGGTAATTTCTACCAAGATTCAAATGATAATAGGGAGCATAATTTTTTCTGAATTCACCTTTTAAATATCCAAAGGCAATATCACACAGCTTAATAGAATCGTAATAATTATTATTAACCAGACATTCATACAGTGCTTTTTCCATCAATGCCAATCCCTGATAATTTTTGCTGTTGATGTCTTTGGCAAGTTGCAACGCTTCTTCTGAAAGATCTCCTATTTCAGAATTGCGTTTGGAAACCAGGTCCCAGGAGGTATGCAGGAGCGTTTCGATCTTTTTTTCAATTTCCCGTTTATGGTTGGTTTTGTTTTCCTGCATCACTTATTTTCTGAATTCTATGTCACAAAGTTAGCGAATTTTGACTTTTTCTGATCTGAATTACTAACGACAATTTGTCAGCAACTATGGCATGGCATATCGTTTGAAAGTTGCGTCCTGCTAAATTTTGCATTATGACTATAGAAAAAGGAAACATAGCCGTTCAAACGGAAAATATCTTCCCAATAATAAAAAAGTTCTTATACAGCGACCATGAGATCTTTTTGCGTGAGTTGATCTCCAATGCTGTTGATGCCACTCAAAAACTGAAAAAACTTTCATCCCTTGGTGAAGTAAGCGGTGAGATTGGGAGTACGACCATTGAAATCAAAATAGACAAGGAAGCAAAAACAATTACTATTTCCGACAAAGGAATAGGAATGACCGCCGATGAGGTGAAAAAATATATCAATCAGATCGCCTTTTCCAGTGCCAGTGAATTTCTGGAGAAATATAATGGCGTGGAGGAAGGAAAAAGTATAATCGGACATTTTGGACTTGGATTTTATAGTGCGTTCATGGTTGCCGATAAGGTGCAACTCCTGACAAGATCTGCAAAAGCGGATTCTCAGGCAGTTCGTTGGGAATGTGATGGAAGTACAGAATTTACATTGGAAGAGTTTGAAAAGGAGGGACGTGGAACTGATGTTATTCTATATATTAATGAAGAAAATGAATCGTTTTTAGAGGAAAGTAAAATTGCCGGGCTTCTAAATAAATATTGCAAATTTTTGCCAGTTCCCATTCAATTTGGTGAAAAGGAAGAAACAATAACAAACGAATCGGAAACAGATACGGAAGATGATGCAAAAACGACTGAAACAATAAAGGTTCCGAATATCATCAATAATACAGAGCCGGCCTGGACAAAAAAACCTGCAGATCTAACAGATGAAGATTACAAAAAATTCTACAGCGAATTATATCCTTATACAGAAGCACCTTTATTCTGGATCCATTTGAATGTTGATTATCCTTTTAATCTTACCGGAATTTTATATTTTCCAAGAATTAAAAAGAGTTACGAAATTCAAAAAAATAAAATTCAATTATACAGTAATCAGGTATTTGTTACGGATGAAGTGAAGGAGATTGTGCCTGAATGGCTAACATTATTGCACGGCGTTATCGACTCTCCCGATATTCCTTTAAATGTTTCGAGAAGTTATTTACAGAGTGATCTGAATGTAAAAAAGATTAATGCCTATATCACAAAAAAGGTGGCCGATAAACTGGAAGAATTATTTAAACAGGATAGAGCGCAATTTGAGGAAAAATGGGAAAATATTAATGTGATAATTAAATACGGAATGTTGAGTGATGAAAAATTCAGCGCTCGTGCCGAAAAATTCTGTTTGTTGCAAAATACAGAAAAGAAATATTTCACCTTCGATGAATACAGTGCGCATATTGAAGCCGGTCAGACAGATAAAAGCGGACAGAAAATTGCTTTGTATACGAATAACACTATTGATCATAATGTTTATGTAGATGCTGCAAAAAACCGGGGTTATGATGTTTTGGAAGTAGATAATGTTATTGACAATCATTTTATTTCTCTGCTTGAACAAAAATTAACGGGTGTTCAATTTAAAAGAGTGGATGCAGATACTATAGATAAATTAATTGATAAGGATGAGAAAGTAGAATCTGTTTTAACAGAAGAGGAACAAAATGGAATTAAAGAATTATTTGAAAAAGTAATTGATGCAAATGCGGGAACGGTTGTTATCAATCCGCAATCGCCGGATGATAGTCCTGTATCAATTACCAAACCCGAATTTATGCGCCGTATGAAAGAAATGAGCCATATGAACGGGATGGATTTTGCCTCCATGATGCCTGATCAGTATAATCTTGTTGTGAATACAAATCATCCATTAATAAATAAAATTCTGAAAATGGATGAGGATCAAAAGCAAACATCTGTTAAACAATTACACGATCTGGCCTTGTTATCGCAAGGTATATTGAAAGGAAATGACTTAACAGAATTTGTAAAACGAAGTGTTGGAATGATGGCATAATTTGCAACTACCATCAGGTTGTGTATATTTGCATAACGAAATGAACAACTGTAAACATAAATCTTCTAAACGCTACCCACTTTTTGGTGAGTCGTGAAGATTTTTGTTGTAACATAAATCGAAGGCTTACCCGAAAAGGTAAGCCTTTTTTGTTTCGGTTAAAAAAAGAATTATGCAACTCAAAAACAATGATTATTATTCCGGTGATGTGCGTTTACTCGACATCGCTGATGAACACGGAACTCCGGTTTACGTGTATGATGCACAAATAATGACAACACAATTCAATCGTTTGAAAAAGGCTTTTGATAAGGTTGATGTAAAAATAAAATACGCCTGTAAGGCATTAACAAATATTGCAGTATTAAAACATTTTAAGTCGCTGGGATCTGATTTGGATGCGGTTTCTATTGAGGAAGTGCAGCTTGGATTGCACGCAGGATTTTCGCCCGAACAGATCTTATTTACACCAAATTGTGTTTCTATTGAGGAAATAAAACAAGCAGTAGAATTAGGTGTAACAATTAATATAGATAATATTTCCGTGCTCGAACAATTCGGACATTTATATGGAAATACTGTTCCATGTTGTATCAGAATAAATCCCCATATCGAAGCTGGTGGACATCAGCATATTCAAACCGGACATATAGATAGTAAATTTGGAATATCTGTTTATCAGATGCGACATGTGCATCGTGTGGTTACTGCGAATAAAATGCATATTATCGGATTGCATATGCACACCGGTTCTGATATTTTAGATAGCAATGTTTTTTTGCAGGGTGCAGAATTATTATTTGATGCAGCGCAACAATTTCCCGACTTACAGTTTCTCGATTTTGGAAGTGGATTTAAAGTTGGTTATAAGGAAGAAGATGTCACTACCGATATTGAAGAATTAGGTAATACATTAAGCACACGGTTTAATGAGTTTTGTGAAGAATATGGTCGCAAACTCGAACTTTGGTTTGAACCCGGAAAATTTTTGGTAAGTGAGGCTGGAATTTTATTAGTTAAAGTAAATGTAATTAAGCCAACCATGGCAACTGTTTTTGCCGGAGTCGACAGTGGGCAAAATCATTTGATAAGACCTATGTTTTATGATGCTTATCACGGAATAATAAATATTTCAAACCCAACCGGAACACAAAGAATTTATACTGTAGTTGGATATATCTGCGAAACAGATACACTAGCACGTGATAGAAAAATAACGGAGATTCACGAAGGAGATATTCTCGCAATTAAAAATGCAGGCGCTTATGGATTTACTATGAGCAATAATTATAACAGTAGAATGCGTCCGCCAGAGGTGTTTATTGTGAATGGTAAGGCGCATTTGATTAGAAAGAGAGAAACGTTGGATGATCTGTTGAGGAATCAGGTGGAGATTTAAGATTTAGTCCGCCCTTCCACAGAGTTACCGAAGGAACTCGGTGGATGGTTGAGTTTACAACAACTTCAACCCAACAATTTTCAACTGCTCATTATCCACCTCTGCCGGAGCATCCATCATAAGATCTCTTCCTGCATTATTTTTTGGAAATGGAATTACATCGCGAATTGTTTCGCCTCCACACATCAACATTACCCAGCGGTCGAAACCGAATGCGCAACCTCCGTGTGGTGGTGCTCCGTATTGAAATGCATTTACCATGAAGCCAAAACGTTTTTCTTTTTCCTCTTCTGAAAATCCGAGAATGGTAAATATTTTTTCTTGTAAAACTTTATCATGCACGCGGATACTTCCGCTTAATATTTCGTTACCATTCATCACGAGATCATAACTCTGAGCGCGAACACGCAGAGGATCGCTGTCCATATATTGAAAATCATCAAGGTGCGGAGAACAGAATGGATGATGTGCAAATATGGGTTCGCCGGTATTTTCATCGGGTTCAAATAATGGCATGTCAACAACCCAGAAAACACTCCAACTATTTTCATCTATCCATTTTTCGCGTTTTGCCATTTCTAAACGCAATTCACCCAAAACTTTTCTTGTTTTATTTATTTTATTTCCAACAATTAATATAAGATCTCCTTTTTCTGCATTAATTTCTTTTCCGATAGCTATTAATTGTTCCTGCGAATAAAATTTATCTACCGACGATTTAATACTTCCATCTAAATTAAATCGGATATAAATTAATCCGCCTGCACCGCGTTGGGGAGCTTTTACAAATTCAGTTAATTCATCAATTTGTTTGCGGGTATATTCGCTGCATCCTTTTGCATTTATTCCGGCAACCAATCCTCCCGAATTAATTACGGTATTAAATACAGAAAATTCGGTTCCTCCAACCACATTATTCAGATCATGTATTTTACAATCAAAACGCATGTCGGGTTTATCGGAACCATAATATTTTATTGCATCTAAATAAGGCAATCTTTGAAAATCAGGTAATTCGATATTTTTAGTTTTTTTGAAAACATGTTTCACCATCCCTTCAAACATGAACCATACATCTTCCTGATTCACGAAACTCATTTCGCAATCTATTTGCGTAAATTCCGGTTGACGGTCGCCACGCAAGTCTTCATCGCGAAAACATTTTGCTATCTGATAATATCGGTCCATTCCCGCAACCATTAATAATTGTTTTAATATTTGGGGAGATTGCGGCAATGCATAAAAAAGACCTGCCTGCATTCTGCTGGGAACCAAAAAATCTCTTGCACCTTCGGGAGTTGATTTAATTAAATTTGGAGTTTCAATTTCTACAAATCCTTCTGCATCTAAATATTCGCGAACAGCTCGAAGCATATTTGCCCGAAGCATTAATCTTTTTTGCATTTGTGGGCGACGAAGATCAAGATAACGATATTTCATGCGCAATTCTTCTCCGCCATCGGTATCATCATCCATTGTAAAAGGAGGTACTTCTGATGCGTTTAATATAGTTAAAGCATCTACAATTATTTCAATATCGCCCGTAGGTATCTTCGAATTTTTATTGGAGCGTTCCGCAACTTTTCCGCTGATCTGAATAACCCATTCTCTGCCAAGGGTTCTCGCTGTATCACAAAGTGCTTCATCGGTTTTCACCATAAATACCAATTGTGTCAAACCATGACGGTCTCGCAGGTCGATAAACACCATCTCCCCAAGATCTCTTTTAATATTTACCCAGCCGGAAAGTGTTACTGTTTTACCAATATCCGACGATCTCAATTCGCCACAAGTGTTTGAACGATAATAAGTTGAACTATGCATTTTTAATCAATTTCAGCACAAAAATAAAACATTAGATGAATGAAAGCCTTTTTGCACTTGACTTTCCTGCTGATTTTTTTGTTTTATATGAGAAAACCGGAGTTTGAAACCTGTTATTTACTTTGCTAATCTCACAAATTATATATAACTATCCAGAAGTGAACTTTGTGATGCCCGGATTTTTTTGGTTGTTGGAGGAAACTGTTTAACAGTACTTGAAAATTCAGATCACTACCGAAATTTGGTTGGAACAATGATTACGACTGCCGAATCAAATTGAAATTTTCGTCTATATTTGTTTTTTTTAAGCAGCACAAATGGGACAAACCAATAATTTGCATTGTGAAAATTGTGGGAATACAAAGTTCCATAATTCTCCTTTTTATTATAAATGGAACAATAAAGAATTTTTCCTCAAAAAGTGTAATCAATGTTCTCTTATTACATTAGATCCTAAACCCGATGAATTGGAATTGGGAATGTTATATAGCGACGAGTATTTTGAGACAGGACAACATGGCCTTAATAAGATCAACCAAACTTATGAAGAAAGTAAGGATAAGCTTACCATGGAACATAGAATACAGGTTATTAAAAATAACATTCTGAAATTTAAACCGGATACAAAAAATATTTTTGAAATTGGATTTGCTATGGGTCATATTTTAGCTGCTGCTAAACAAATGGGTATGGAAGTTTCCGGAATCGAATTTTCAGAATCTGCTGTCTTAAAGGCAAAAGAAAAATTTGATATTGATGCAATTTGCGGGAACTTCGAAAATATCAATCTTGAGAGTCAAAAGGGTAAATGGGATTGTGTTTATGGAGGCGATGTTTTCGAACATTTTGCCCATCCGGCAGCAGTTGTATCCAACATGCATTCTATTTTAAAGGAGGGAGGAATTGCTGTGGTAATAGTGCCTTCTACTTTTAATTTATTTTCAACTTATTTTGCGGTTTTATTTTATAAAATACTTGGTAAAAGGAAAAAATTTTATGATAATCCATACCATTTATACGAATATACACCTAAAACTATTAAGGCATTATTTCTTAAATCATTTACTGATGTTCAGGTAGTAAATAGAATTAAAAAACCCGCAGAGTTAAATATGAAAGGTGGTGGTATAGAATATAAGATCAAATATTTAATACACCTGCTTAATTATCCCTACACGAAATTATTCAACCGCAATGGTGATCGTTTATTGGTTATTGCCAGAAAATGAACCTTATAATTTTGTTACAAATTTATTTATCTGAATTTGATCTGAAATTATTGATACGATAGCACATCCCATTATTTTAGCAGTCACTTCTTCTCCTATTGTAATTAATTCGCTGCCTGAAGAAAATGTATTATAATATTGGGTATAAAGTATTTCACCCTGTAAGTCAATGATTCTGATTTCACACCTCTCCATTACAAGTGAATTTAATTCAATATTTATCGTTTGTGTTATAGGATTTGGAAAAATATTTAAAGTTAATCCTGAATTATCTGCGATTCCTATAGTAGAATTATAACAAATTTCAAGTTTAGGATAATGTGTTGGATCGTCAGTATCGCTTGATGCAAAAAGTCTCCTTCTATAAAAGTCTTCGTTTACAAGCTTTAGCATAAAACCAAAGCTGTTGGCAGGATCATTATACATGTCAGTTACAAGCTCAGTAACATCAATGTCAAGAATGTCTTCATAATCTGCTGTGGAAACCGGCAAGGTAACTTGATTAACCTCTGTAAAAGTTGGCTGCGTGTCCCAGGTAACAATATCTTCTTCCCAAGCAGAAGTAATTCTGCAAAGATATGTTTCGTTAGTTCCCGAAAGTTGTGAATTTGTTTGTGAAGACGCTTCAGAATTTGAATATAAACTCAGTTTTGCATAACAAATTTCTGATTGTTGCGGAATTTCGGAAAGATCAAACTGTAAAAGTGCTCTTTCATTACCTGCGTTGCCACTCCATGTCCATGCATTTGCTTTTAATTCAGTGTCATCACCGAAATTGGTTGTATTTTCATTACTCCATATTTTAACATCTTTGCCCTCCGTCGGCCCGGGTTGGAGGGTAATTATTGTCTGGCTCGACATTATACTATTACATAAGAAGAAAATGATCAAAACTTTTAGTGGTTTCATAGTTTTTTTCAGGGTTTTTATTTAATGATAATTAATCAGCATTCCATTTCCCTTCTGATGATTATTTCACCATCCTAACGCAACATCATCACCCCTGGGATCGGCCCCGCCTTCCATCATTTTATTATCATACAGTAAAATGGCATCAACCCTGCCCATGGGAGCGCGAAAAACAATTTTATACCCTTGTTTTGTTAATGCATCGGCGGTAGTTTTATCAAAATTGTTTTCCAGTTTAATTTCATCCGGTACCCATTGATGATGAAAACGCGGAGCATTTATGCTTTCCTGCATGGTCATATCAAATTCAATAACGTTTAAAATATTTTGAAAAACGCTTGTAATTATTGTTGAACCACCGGGAGTTCCTATCACCATAAATAAATTATTATCCTTTAAAATAATGGTTGGAGTCATATTGCTCAACATTCTTTTGTTAGGAACAATGGCGTTTGCTTCTCCGCCAATTAATCCATATAAATTTGGTTCACCGGGTTTAGCACTAAAATCATCCATCTCATTATTTAAAATAAATCCGCAACCGGCAACTACAATTCGAGAGCCATAACTATCATTTAATGTTGTAGTTATTGCAACTGCATTTCCATATTGATCAACTATACTAAAGTGTGTTGTTTCCTCACTTTCATAATCCGGAAAATTACCTGCAGCAATATCTTTTGAAGGGATTATATTAATAGTATCAACATTATACATTCTTTGCGAAGTATATTTTTTTGAAGTGAGTTGTTGCGCCGGAACATTAGTAAAATCAGGGTCTCCTAGCCATGTTGCTCGGTCGGCATACACTCGTTTTTCTGCTTCGGTCATCATATGTATTGCATTTAATGATTGAAATCCCCATCTTTTTAATGGATAATTTTCCATCATATTAAGTAACTGAATTAATGCAATTCCTCCTGCAGAAGGTGGAGGCATACTGATCACTTTATAGTTTTTATAAGTTCCGGAAACAGGTGTTCTCCAAACACTATGGTAATTTTTTAAATCATTCAGGGAAATAATTCCATTATGTGTTTTCATTTCCATTTCTATCTTTTCTGCAACTTCGCCACTATAAAAACCTTCTCTTCCCTTATCGCGAATATTAATTAAAGTGTTTGCGAGATCCATTTGAATTAATGAGTCACCACCTAACCATTTTGTTTTAATAAAATAGTTTTTCCCTTTATTTAATTTTTTTAATTCATTTTGAAGATCATTGAGATCCTCTGCCTGCATTTGTGTTAATGGAAAACCTTTTTGTGCAAGTTCAATTGCTGGTTGTACTAATTTTTCCCATGGCATGGATCCATATTTTTGATGTGCGGTCCACATGCCATCAACGCTGCCGGGCACTCCGGATGCGAGATGAGAAGTTTCAATTATTTCCCTGTCCACTTCTCCAGTCGCTTTATTAATAAACATATCTTTTGAGGATGCAGAAGGAGCTTTTTCTCTGAAATCGAGTGCATTAATATCTCCGGTTTTTAATCGCAAAAGCATAAATCCTCCGCCACCTAAATTTCCGGCGTTGGGATATACAACGGCTAATGCAAATTGCACTGCGATTGCGGCATCGATCGCATTTCCTCCAGCCTTTAAAATGTTCATACCAACTTCCGCTGCTTCGGGATGAGCACAAACTACCATTGCAGAGTCTGATAAAACACCATGCGTGCGATCTTGTAAAAACTGGTCTGCTGGATTTTGTTGCTGTTGTTGAGCCGTTTGATTCGACGACGACGAACAGCTGAGGAGGAATACAATTACTATACTAAATAAACGCATGGTGTGAAGATAAGGGATATTTGAAATGCATAAAAATGACATCCGAAAAAATAACCAACAGATGCTTATTTTTGAGGGGGAAATTTATGAAAAAATTGGTCATTGCATGCCTGAAGCTGTAAACTATATCATTTATTCTATTCCTGTTTTTTTTCTCCTTATTGGAATAGAACTTCTATTCGACAAACTCAACAAAACCGGTTATTACAGGTTGAATGATGCTTTAACTAATATTAATGCAGGCATTACTGAACAAGTAACAGGGGCATTTTTAAAAGCTTTTGTAGTTGGAATTTACCTCTGGTTGTTTGATCATTATAGGTTTTTCACAGTTCCTGATACGATATTGACCTGGGTGTTTTTATTTATAGCAGTTGATTTTTTTTATTATTGGTTTCACCGCCTTGCACATGAGGTAAATGTTTTATGGGGTGGACATGTTGTTCACCATCAAAGCGAGGAGTATAATTTAAGTGTGGCCTTACGACAAGGAGCATTTCAAAAATTTGGATCTTTTCTTTTTTATTTGCCTTTAGCTTTATTGGGATTTAATCCGGTGTTATTTATAGTGGTTAGCCAGTTTCAAACCTTGTATCAGTTTTGGATACATACAAAAACAATAAAATTATTGCCAGCGCCTATTGAATACATATTTAATACTCCATCACATCATCGTGTTCACCATGGAAGAAATCCGAAATATATCGATAAAAACCATGGGGGAACTTTAATTATCTGGGACAGATTATTTGGAACTTTTCAAAAGGAAGAGGAGGAAGTAATTTACGGTATCACCAAACCTTTAAACACCTGGAATCCTCTTAGAGCCCAATTGGATTTTTGGAAGAATCTCGCACAAGATCTGAGTCATACACATAAATTTACCGATAAACTAAAACTACTATTTCTTCCACCCGGATGGCTTCCGGCAGAACTCGGTGGCCCGAAATTCGCGCCTGAAATTACTCCCGACACAGCGGTAAAATACGATACAAAAATCCCTGTTTATTTAAATTATTATGTATTTGCGCAGTTTGTATTAATACTTACTTTCACTTCCTATTTTTTATTTTCGTTCGACAATTTTGATCTTTTGACCAATATATTGTTTATGCTTTTGATACTGCTTTCGGTAACAGCCGCAGGATTAATTTTGGAGGCAAACAGAAATGCATTTTTTGTGGAGATATTCAGGTTGGTAACAACGGTATTTTTCTATAATTATTTATTGCAAAACAATATTATTAGTAATTATTCGGGATATGATCTGTTTGTGCTTATTGTAATCAATCTGATATCTCTGGTTGTTTTTACACCATTTAAAAATGTTTTTTCAAAAAAGGCCCATGAAAATAAATAACCAGTTATTCCTGAATCTGTATATGGTAGTGGCCATTGTGCATATTTACACACTGATTTCTGATAATGAACAATATATTGTGTTATCCAAGTATTTGCTGATGCCAATGTTGATGCTTCATGTTATTGTAAATTGCAGAAAGACTTTAAAAAATGTAATTCCATTGATCGCAGCTCTGTTTTTTTGTTGGGTGGGCGACATTTTGCTGATTTATGTTGATGTGTATGAACAGTTTTTTATGTTTGGACTTGCTGCATTTTTAATTGGCCATATATTTTACATTTGGAGTTTTAGGAAATATGCAACTAAGAATCCAGGGTTGCCTAAACAGAAACTGTGGATAATGATATTTCCGGTTATTTATGCATTGGGGCTGTTAATTGTGGTTTTCCCTCACCTTGGTGATATGAAAATTCCTGTGATCGTTTATGCGATCGCAATTACTGCAATGTGTATTGCATCTATAAATAGATACGGCAGAACAAGTCAATACAGTTTTTTGTTTGTTTTTGCCGGCGCTTTATTTTTTATAGGATCCGATTCCATGATTGCAATTAATAGGTTTTACAAAGAAATTACCTCGGGATCCTTGTTAATTATGAGTACGTATATCATTGCACAATATTTAATTACATCGGGGTTATTATTGCATATTAAAGATCCTGAAAATGAATAAACTTAATTCGTGAAATTTATTACATCCATACTATCTATTTTCGTTTTTGCCGCTTTTATTGGTTGCAGTGCCAAGAGTGACATAGGTGATAATAAGGATATAGTCATCATTGGCCATGGAGGTTCAGGATTTGAAACTTTTTTTAGTCAGCTCCCGGCAAACACCCTCGCAAGCTTTGATAAGGCGATCATGGATGATGAGGCTGATGGTATTGAAATGGATATTCAATTGTCGAAAGATGATGTAGTAGTAATTTTTCACGATAAGATTTTAGATAATAAAACCGACCTCAAAGGTCTTGTTCGCGAACAGTTAGTTGCCGATTTAAATAAATGCGATTTTCACGGCGATTTTTCTATGTTTTCTAAGGGAAAACATTCCATTTCCTCTTTGGAGCAGATTCTTACACATTTTAATGAGTTTTTGCATACCAAATATTTTTATTTCAATATTAAGTTAGAAGTTGATCCTGAAAGAGAAAAGTATGCGCAGGTTATAAGTGAACAATTAGTAAAAATTATAAACGAATTCGATATTAAGAAAACCGCAATTGTTGAAACATCCGATATAAGAGTATTAAATCAAATTCAATTATTAGATAGTTCGATTATAGTTATGCAGGATATTGGTGCCTTCGAAAATGATTTTAAATATGTATTATCAAACAACTTTAATGGTTTAGTGGTAGCGAACAAAAATATTACTGCCGAACAGGTATTGTTGGCTAAAAAGGCCGGTAAAAAGGTTGTTATTTATGGAGAGAGAACTCGCGGAGGATTAAAGGAAGTTTTGGATAAGGACCCTGATGTGATCCAAACAGATAAAATTGACCTGACGAAAAGATTAGCTGATTAAGTTAATCCATGTTTTCTGTTTCTGATCACATTTTCTAAATTCCATTCTATTTTTTGTTCAAATTCTGCCTGGCGTACTGCGCAATCAAATTTGAAACATATTTTGCACATGTCGGGTGGAACACATGCGTCAATATGCACGAACCATTCGTCGGAAGTTTCATGATGTTTATGAATAATGGATTCTACTTTTTCTAATTCGTCGTGTGCTTCTTTTACAGTAAAATAATAGGGAACAGTTAAATGGCTGTCGAAGTGTAAATTTGCTCCGTATTTTATAACCCGCATATTATGTATATCAATCCAATTGGGTTCGCGGTTCTTATTAAGCGTTGTAATTATTGAATCCAAAAGTTCAGAATCTGATTCATCCATAATGCCGGCTACCGATTTTCTTACTATTTTATATCCCTCATAACAAATATAAGTGCCAAATAAAATTGCAACCGCACTGTCTATCCATTCATATTGAAAAATATATAAAAGTGTTAATCCGACAAGTAATCCGGCTGTACTCCATCCATCACTTTGTAAATGTTTCCCGCCGGCTATTAAAGTAAGTGATTGCGCTTTTTTACCTCTTTTTTCCATTATAAGCCCAAGTAAAAAATTCACTGTTCCTGCAAAAGAGATCAAAATAATACCATATCCAATATTTTGAATGCTTTGAGGATAAAATAAATTAAAAACAGATTTTCCAACAATAATAATTCCTGCAACTAATATCATACTTCCTTCAATACTGGCAGAAATAAATTCTATTTTTCCATGCCCGTAGGGATGATCCTTGTCGCGTGGTTTGGATGCGAGAATTAAACTGTATAATCCAAATGCACCTGCTACTACATTTACGATCGATTCAATGGCATCTGTTAAAACAGCATTGGAATGTGTAATGATATAGGCTGTAAATTTTACAAGCAACAGGAGAATTGCAACGCTGAGTACAATTTTTTGAAGATTTACATTTTCTATTTTTCTCATCAGATCTCCTAAAGTTATTATTAATGTGCCTCCAGCCAATTATCTCCGATACCAACTTCCGCTTCGATTGGAACATTTATGGTAATTGCATTAACCATATTGTCCACCACTAATTTTTTTAATTGCTCCACTTCTGTTTCATGCACATCAAAAACCAATTCATCATGAACTTGTAGCAACATTGTAGATCTTAATTTCGCTTTTTTAATTGCGTGATGAATTTTTATCATTGCCACCTTTATCATATCGGCTGCTGATCCCTGAATAGGGGAGTTTACTGCAATCCTTTCTGCCTGCGACCTGACAGTATTATTTTGTGAGTTAATATCTTTAATATAACGTTTCCTTCCCAAAACAGTTTTTGTATAGCCATTTGCACGTGCAAATTCAATATTACTTTCCATCAATGATTTTACTCCTGGAAATTGCATGTTGTAATTATCAATTATTTCTTTAGCCTCAGTTCTGGAAATATTTAAATTTTGAGAAAGTCCGAATGTCGTTTGGCCATAAGCAATTCCAAAATTCACAGCTTTTGCTCTTCCTCGCATTTCTCGTGTAACTTCATTTAGCGGAACATTAAATACTCTTGCCGCAGTTGCACTGTGAATATCCATTCCTTTTTTAAATGCATCAATCATTCCTTCGTCATTACTCAATGCTGCAATAATTCTTAACTCGATCTGTGAATAATCGGCACTTAATATTTTATATTCTTTGCTTCTTGGAATAAATGCTTTTCTTACCTGTTGTCCCCTTTCAGTGCGTATCGGAATATTTTGTAAATTCGGATTATTGGAACTCAAGCGTCCGCTAGAAGCAACAGCTTGAGCGAAGGTGGTGTGTAATCTGCTCGTTTTTTGATTGATAAGCAATGGAAGCGAATCAACATAAGTAGATTTTAATTTCTGTAATTCCCGATAATTTAATAATAAACTTGCGATAGGATAATTATGTTCCAGTTTCGCTAAAATATCCTCTCCCGTGGAAAGTTGTCCCGTTTTAGTTTTTTGGCCTTCGTATGGAATTTTAAGTTTAATAAATAATACCTCCCCTAATTGTTTTGGTGAATCGATATTAAAACGCACTCCGGCAATTTCATATATCTTATTTGCAGCTTCGGCGATGTCTTTTTCAAGCAATTTTGAGTAATCCTGTAAAAAAGGAACATCCAGATTAATTCCTTCAAATTCCATGTCAGCTAAAACTTCTATCAATGGAATTTCAACTTCATTATACAGAGTATTTAATTCTTCCTTAATAAGCATCGGTTGAAAAAGATGATGTAACTGTAAAGTAATATCCGCATCCTCCGCAGAATATTCTTTCACTTTTTCCACATCAGCATCGCGCATGCTCAATTGATTTTTCCCTTTTTTTCCTATTAGCGTTTCTATACTCACCGGAGAATATCCAAGATAATTTTCAGCGAGATAATCCATACCATGACGCAATTCAGGTTCTAATAAATAATGCGCTATCATACTATCCTGAAATGGGCCGGCAACATTTACATTGTACCATTTTAATGCTAAATAGTCGTATTTTAAATTTTGGGCAACCTTGGTTTTTGTATTATCCTCTAATATTGTTTTAAATTCATCTACAATTTTTTGTGCTTCTTTTTGATCTGCAGGAATGGGCACATAAAATCCTTCATGTTCCTTCCAACTAAATGCAAGCCCTACTAATTCTGCAACGTTTGCATCAATTCCTGTAGTTTCTGTATCAAAACAAAATATCGATTGATTATTGAGTTGTGTTATCAGATCTTTGCGTTGTTCGGGGGTGGTAACCAATATATAATTATGGTCTACATTGGTGATATTTTTTCCTGCAACAACTTCATCCCTTTCGTTTTGAATTTCACTTTTATTTCCCGTTGATTTAATTGGCTGACCGAACAGATCCAGTTGTTCAGGTTTTTGTTCTGCATTAACACTATATCCTTCTCCTAAAATATCTTTACCTAATTTGCGGAATTCCAATTCCTGAAAAATCGCAGCTAATTTTTCTCTGTCCGGATCTTCAATTATCAATTTATCTTCTTCAAAATCAACAGGTACATCCAACATAATTGTAGCGAGATGTTTACTCATAATTGCCTGTTCTTTAAAATTCACTACATTTTCCTGTAATTTTCCTTTAAGTTTATCTGTATTTTCATATAATCCTTCCACACTTCCGTATTCTGCTATTAATTTTTTAGCAGTTTTTTCACCTACACCCGGAACTCCCGGAATATTATCCACTGCATCTCCCATCAATCCTAAAATATCAATTACCTGCAGCGGATCCGTAATCTCCCATTTTTTTAAAATATCTTCAAGTGTCACGGTATCAAATCCGGTTCCTGTAAAACTTGGTTTGAACATATAAATTCCATCCTCCACCAATTGACCGTAATCCTTATCCATGGTTACCATATACACATCATAACCCGCTGATTTTGCTTTTTTTGCAAGGGTTCCGATGATATCATCTGCTTCATATCCCGGTTTTTCTATTAATGGAATATTAAAAGCCCTAACAATTGCTTTAATGTAAGGAATGGCAAATTTGATATCTTCCGGAGTTTCGGCGCGGTTTGCTTTGTAATCGGCAAATACTTCCTCGCGTTGTGTTATCTCCATAGAATCGAAACACACTGCAATATGTGTCGAGTTCGTTTTTTTCATCAATAAATTCAAAGTATTCACAAAACCCAGAATTGCAGAAGTATTTTGTCCTTTTGAATTAATGATCGGATTTTTCGCAAAGGCAAAATACGACCTGAATATTAACGCAAAAGCGTCGAGGAGGTAGAGTTTTTTTTCGTCGTTGTTGTTTGACATTTTTTTACTTTTATATTTATATATTATTAATTTATAGAATCTTTTTATCCTCTAACATTTTCAAGTGGGCAGTCAACAGTGAGCAGTGGGCAGTTTGTCGACCGTAAAATTATCTAATCCATCTTTATTTTTATTTTATCAAGATAATTATTTGGGTTTTTAATCATTGCGCTTAATAGTTTACCAATTTCAATCGATTTTTGTGTCAATTCATTAAAGGTATTTTCATTAATATATTTACAATTAAATGCAAATTCTAACCACACTTGAGTTTCAGAATTTTCGGCATCACTGTCCGTTAATTTAGAAATGAAATGATTCGGATATCTACGTTTTCTAAATGCTTCAGCAATATTTGCACAAATACTTCGTGATGATCTCCGAATTTGATCTGTTAATGCATATTTTTCTTCAGGGGGAAATTTTTTTGTTATTTCAAATATTTCCATCGACAACTCGAAACCTTTCTTATAAGCATAAAGGTCTTTAAAATCAGCCATTATTTTGTTTTTAAGGATTAAACAATAGGTGTAAATATAATAAAAATGAATAAATTGAATTTATTAATTTAGGTCATAGAAAACACTTTATATTTTTGTTAATTAATTCAAGGATAACTCAAAAAAAATATCAATTTCTCAAACACTCCACAATCATAAGCACCAACCAAAAAGTAGAGTTAATTTAAATTCGTAATTAGATTCTTAATTCGAAGAAAAATTTATCAATGTTACAAACTGCCCACTGCTCACTGCCCACTCCCCACTGCCTGCAGCTCTTCCCAGAATTCAGCGCCTCTTCTAGTGTGCGGTATCACAATTGTGCCCCCTACGATATTTGCAACCGCAAAAATCTCGTAAACTTCCTCAGTTGTAACACCTAGTTCGTGACATTTGCCCAAATGATATTTTATACAATCATCACATCTCAGCACCATACTCGCCACCAATCCCAACATCTCCTTCGTTTTTACAGAAAGAGCTCCTTCGGCGTAGGTATTGGTATCGAGGTTGAAAAGACGGTTGATCACTTTGTTTTGTTTGCCGAGGATCACATCGTTCATTTTGGAACGGTAGGTGTTAAATTCGTTTACAAGTTCGCTCATAGCAGTATTTTGGTCAAAATTCGGGTTTGTGGGAGGAAGAACAAAATCGGTTTAAAATATTAGTGGTAAAACTGCGTCATATCCTATGTTTTAACAATTCATTCTATCTTTACGGATACAAAAAACTAAAATATGGCAACTACTACACCAGCATCAACCACAACTAAGGCTAATCCGCGCATGGGGCGTTGGATCGGCATCGGCGTTCTTGTAATAATTGTTTTATACGTTGTTGGCGCATACAACAAAATGGTTAGCGCCGATGAGGTAGTTAATCAGAAATGGGGAGATGTAGAATCTACCTACAAACGCCGTCTCGACCTTATCGATAATTTGGTAAATACCGTTAAAGGAGCTGCTGATTTTGAAAAAAGCACACTTACCGAAATAGTGGAAGCCCGTGCAAAGGCGACCAGTATAAATATTGATCCATCCACCGCAACACCTGAACAAATGGCCGCTTTTAATCAGGCACAAGGGGCAGTTAGCTCATCATTAAGCCGTTTATTGCTGGTAGTGGAGAATTATCCAACCCTTACTGCAACTCAAAATTTTAAGGAATTACAATCACAATTGGAAGGAACCGAAAACCGTATTAATGTTGCACGCATAGATTATAATGCTGCAGTAAAAGATTTTAATACCAGAGTTAGAAAATTTCCGGGTAATTTGATCGCAGGTATTTTCGGACTGAAAACCCGTGCAACTTTTGATGCACCGGAGGAAGCAGAAACTGCACCGAAGGTTGATTTCAGCGACAATAAATAAATAATGCCAACAGCTAAATTATTTTTTTCGGAAGAAGAAAAATCCAGGATCATGCATGCAATTGCGCAGGCAGAAAAGGCTACCTCGGGTGAAATTCGTGTGCATTTGGAAGAAAAATGTGGGGATGATGTAATTAAACGCGCCACACAAATTTTTGCTAAATTAAACATGCATAAAACGGAATTAAAAAATGGAGTATTGATATATCTTGCCGTAAAAGATAAAAAATTTGCAATCATTGGCGATGAAGGAATAAATAATAGTGTCCCGGAAAATTTCTGGGACACTATTAAAAATAATATGGCATCCTCATTTTCGCAGGGTGATTTTTTAAATGGTATTATTGGTGCAATAAACGAAAGTGGCGAACAACTAAAACATTTCTTTCCTTTTCATCATGCCGATGTAAATGAAGTAAGTGATGAAATATCCTTTCACGATGATTAAACGCAGATCTGCAGGAATTTTTATTATCGGAATTTTATCGCTGATAAATATTTCGTTATACGCTCAAAATGATGATCAGCTTCCCGACAGGCCCGTACCGCCACGTTTAGTGAATGATCTGGCGGATATTATTCCGGCTGGAGAAGAGGCAAATCTTGAGAATAAATTAACTGCCTACAACGATTCTACCTCTACTCAGATTGCGGTAATTATTATAAAAACAATTGAAGATTTTGAAATTTCTGATTATGCATATAAAATAGGCAGGAAATGGGGAGTTGGACAAAAAGATCTTGACAACGGTATTGTTTTATTGGTTGCCGTTGACGATAGAAAAATGTTCATCGCAACAGGTTATGGAACTGAATCTTATATTACCGATGCACGTGCAAGCAGAATTTATCGCGAAATATTAACTCCTGCATTTCAACAAAATAATTATTATGGGGGTATTGATGCTGCAACTACCGAAATGATAAAATATTTAACCGGTGCATATGATGGTGAACCAATGGGAAATTCTCAAGACAAACCAAATGTTTTGGGAGTTATCATTTTAATTTTCGTTATCCTATTTATTCTCTCCAAATTTTTCCGCGGAGGAAATGGCGGAACTACTTTTGGCGGTCGCGGCACAACTTATTGGGGTGGTGGTGGATTTGGCGGATTTGGTGGAAGTGGTGGAGGTGGTGGCGGAGGTGGATTTGGAGGTTTTGGTGGTGGAGGATTTGGTGGCGGTGGTGCCGGAGGGAGTTGGTAGGGAGTGGCCAGTCAACAGTGGGCAGTGGGCAGTTTGTAACATTGGGGATTATTACTTCGAATTGAAATTTTCGATTAACGAAAAATAAACTTCAATTTGATATGGAGGCAAGAGAGTCCTCAAATTTTTATTTATGGTTTTTGTAGAACCACAAAATTTTGTAGCGCTACAAAAACCATAAATAAAAATAAACGATAATAGTTTGATTTGAATTTATTTCCCCAATTCCAAATCCTCCAACTCCGCTGCAGGATCCCAAAACAATTTTTTAAAATCCAGCACCTGATCATTTTTTACTTTTATCTTTTCCTTTTCCAACATCAATTGCATTTTTTCGGGAGGGACAAAATGGGCTTTGCCGGTGAGTAATCCGTTTCTGTTTACCACACGATGTGCCGGAACTTTTGGTTTTGCATTGTGTGATGCGTTCATTGCCCATCCAACCATGCGGGCACTTAATCCGGTGCCGAGATATTTGGCAATTGCTCCATAACTGCTTACTCTGCCCTTTGGAATTAATCGCACAACCTGCCAAACCAGATCAAAAAAATTTTCTTTATTCGAATATTCCGCCATAATATTTGTTTATCAAAAATAGGTTTTGCTCCTTTGTTATTCAAATCAGTCAACGGAAATATTTATGCCGCTAAAAATACCTTTTAAAGCCGGTTCCATCACGAATCTCACCGATGCGCGTTTTTTTGCTGCATACGAGGTTGATTATATCGGTTTTTGTTTCGATCCACAATCTCCAAACTACATTTCTCCCCAAAATGCACTCGCCATAAAAGGCTGGATACACGGGCCAAAAATAGTTGCTGAATTCGCAAATCAGGATTTGGACAATGTCCTAAATATCGTCAATTTCTTCGAACCGGATGTTTTGGAATTGGGAGATGAATATTTTGATTCAACGGGTTTAAAAATTAATAGTGATCTGCCGATAATTTTTAAAACTTCTAAGGAAAATGCGCAATTTATTTCATCTAAAAATATATTATTTATTTTATCTGAGGAAGAAAATTCATTTGATTTACCAGCACATCAATTTCCAATCATGATCGATATTACAAATAAAGAATTTGATGTTTCTAAATTTATGGGAGATGCAATTCAAATTAAAGGTGTTGCAGAAATGGAAGTGGGAGTGAGAGATTATGATGAGTTGGGGGAATTGATGGAGGGGTTGGGGGTGTAGGCAGTGGCAGTATAAACAGTAGGCAGTGGCAGTATAATCAGTAGGCAGTGGCAGTAGGCAGTGGCAGTAATACAGTAGTAGTATCGTAGCATTGAAATATTTGGACTTAAATGTGGTGTTTTAATGTTTTTAGGGGTTTTATATAAATATTAATTTTTTTATGATATTTGTATTTATTGTTTAACCCTTAATTTACAATAAATGGCAGATTTTAAAGAACTCTACGCCTATGTTAAAGGTTTTGAGTTGGCTATGGAAATATTCGAAATTTCTAAAAAATTTCCGATTGAAGAAAAATATTCATTAACCGACCAGATTAGAAGATCATCGCGAAGTGTATGTGCAAATATTGGCGAGGCCTACCGAAAAAGGCGATATAAAAACCATTTCATATCAAAGCTCTCAGATAGTGATGCTGAAAACTCTGAAACACAGATATGGTTAGAATTTGCATTCAAGTGTAATTATATTGATGAAGCCACTTTTCAGAGACTTAATGAAAAATCTCTTGAAGTAGGCAAATTAATAAACAACATGATAAATAACGCAGATAAATTTATTTCCTATAAATAAACACAATTACGTTACTGCCTACTGCCGCTGCCACTGCCAACTGCCTACTGCCACTGCCACTGCCACTGCCACTGCCTACTCTAAATAAAAGGCAACATACTTAATCACCTTCCCCTCCGCCAAATGCATCCCCTCATAATACGTTTTAATTTCTAAAAAAGGATGAGGAAGAGGTTTGGAATAAATATCATCATCGGAATAAATTAATTTTAATTTTAGTTGATCAATAGTATCCAAAGTAAACTGATACAAAGTGGGATCATCTGTTTTTAAATGAATTATTCCGCCGGGTATTAATATTTTTTTGTAGTAATTTAAAAATCTTTCGCTGGTTAATCTTTTTTGATCCTTGCCTTTTTTTAAATGTGGATCGGGAAAGGTGATCCAAATTTCATTTACTTCCTTTGGTTCGAAAAAGGTGGAAATAATATTAATATCTGTTCTTAAAAAAAATGCATTTATTATTTTTTGATCCAGTGCTCTTTTTGCACCGCGATGCATCCGGTTGCCTTTCACATCTACACCAATAAAATTTTTTGTTTTATCGGCAATTGCCATCTCGCAGGTATATTCTCCTTTTCCACATGCAAGTTCTAAAACAATGGGATTGGAATTTTTAAAAATTTGGGAATTCCATTTTCCCCTCGGATCTACCAATTGTTTTTCATGATCAAGTAGAACTGGATCAAGAAAATCGTAGTTCTGCAAAACATTCTCAAAAGTATCCAACTCGGCAAAACGCTGTAATTTGCTTTTTCGCATCTTGCAAAATAATTATTAAATATGCTATCAAACAAACCATAGGCATTATTATTATCGATTGTCTTATAATTTTTTAACAATTCGCATATTTGAAAACTTGAGCATTAATACATACATTTAAGCCGACAACCGGAGCCCATATGAATAAACTATTCAGAAAAAAATCCATTTCTTCCGTTCTCCAAAATTTAGATGTTGCCGACGATATTGATAAAAGTTCGGGTCTGCATCGCACCCTATCTGTTCGCGACCTTACCTTTTTCGGTATTGCTGCCATTATTGGTGCCGGTAGTTTCAGCAGTATGGGAGCGGCTTGCGCAAGTGGAGGACCGGGTGTTATAATACTTTTTGTGATATGCGGAATTGCCTGCGGATTTACTGCCATGTGTTATGCAGAATTTGCCTCCCGTATTCCGGTTGCAGGGTCGGCTTACACCTATGCTTACACCTCTTTTGGAGAAATAGTTGCGTGGATAATCGGATGGGCACTTTTGATGGAATATTCAATAGGTAATATATATGTTGCATTTGCCTGGAGCGATTATTTCGAAAACCTTTTAAATGTGATCGGAGTTGATCTTCCCGCTTGGTTAACATCAAATTACAGAAGTGCACATGCAGAATTGGGTGCTGCATGGAATACAAGTCCGGTAATTGGAGGACTACACATCATATTCGATCTTCCTGCTTTAATGATCAATATTTTAATTACCTGGTTGGTTTACGTTGGAGTTCGGGAAAGCAGAAATATTACCAATATCATGGTGGTTATTAAATTATCTATCATTGTTTTAATAATTCTTGTGGGAATATTTTATCTGGATATAGATAATTGGACACCAATTAATGATGATGGTGTAAGAAGTTTTATGCCTGAAGGATTTAAAGGAGTAATGGCAGGAGTGGCAGCTGTATTTTTTGCTTATATCGGTTTTGATGCTGTAAGTACCATGGCGGAAGAAAGTAAAAATCCGCAACGCGACCTTCCCAGAGGTATGATCTATTCACTAGTAATATGTACATCTATATATATAGTGTTAGCATTAGTTCTTACAGGAATGGCATATTATAAAGACCTTGCAGTTGGAGATCCACTTGCAGAAGTTTTCAGACTAAATGATGTTGGTTGGATGGAAACCCTTATCTCCGTATGTGCCGTAGCAGCCATGACGAGCGTAATTCTCGTTTTCCAAATGGGTCAGCCGCGCATATGGATGAGCATGAGCCGCGATGGATTATTGCCTAAAAAATTCGAAAAAATTCATCCCAAATATAAAACACCTTCCTTCGCAACTATTGTCACCGGTTTGGTGGTTGGAATTCCGATATTATTTACGGATGAAACTTTTGTGCTCGATTTTACCAGCATCGCAACCTTATTTGCATTTGTATTGGTATGCGGAGGAATTTTATTAATTCCTAGAAGGGAAAAAGAAAAGGGCAGATTTCACATGCCTTATTTTAATGCAAAACTTATATATCCGGCAATTATTTTAGGATCAATTGTTATTTTGGCTGTAGCCGCAAAAAGTTATTTCCCCGATCTATTTAACATTCAGTCAGGTGCCAGCGATATTACCTATAAGATCAGCACTTTAATATTCTGGTTACTGTGTATAGTGTTAGCCGTTTTTGCATTTGTAAAAAACTGGTCATTAATTCCATTGCTGGGCGTAACTTCCTGTTTATACCTATTAACGGGTATGACAGCCAAAAACTGGCTCTGGTTTTTCATTTGGTTCGGTTTGGGTTTGATAGTATATTTTCTTTACAGCCGAAAAAACAGCAAACTCAATGCAGAAAAGGCATGATTTTAGGTTGCCGGTAACAAAGCATAACAGAAGTAAAACTTTTCCCTTTCAAAAACATTTTTATCTTTAGCCACCAATAAAACAGGATACTTATGAGCCAACCAAGGTCACCTTTACATCCAAAAGGACTCTATGTGCTCTTCTTTACGGAGATGTGGGAGCGATTTGGATTCTATTTAATGATTGGAATTTTTGCCTTGTATATGAAGGATGCCTGGGAAAATGGCGGAATGGGCTTTGTAGATGCAAAAAAATCTGATGTTTACGGTACTTATATTGGATTGGTTTATTTAACACCCTTTATTGGCGGTTTATTAGCAGATAGAATACTGGGATACAGGAAAGCTATATTTATTGGAGGAGCATTGATGGCAATAGGGTATTTCGGATTAAGTATTCATAACGAGACGGCATTCTATATTTCTCTTCTGTTCATTATTTTAGGTAATGGATTCTTTAAGCCGAATATTTCTACCATGGTTGGGAATTTATACAACGATGAAAAGTATAAGGCAAACAAAGACAGCGGTTACAATATTTTTTATATGGGGATCAATATCGGAGCTTTTGTCTGCAATTTTGTCGCTGCCTATTTAAGGATCGAATACGGTTGGAGTTGGGCATTTGCTGCTGCAGGTTTTGGAATGATAATCTGCCTTATTATTTTTTATGCAGGAACCAAACATATAAAATCAGCTGATGTATTAAAACCCGCTCAGCCGGGAGATATGAGTGTTGGAAAAATATTTGCCGTTGTGTTATTACCTATGCTACTCTTTGGTTTAATTGGTTATTTTATTAAAGGAGTAACAGGTCCTGAAAATGAAAAAGGAAATATTTTTGGAACTGATACCAACGATGCCTTCTTATTTGGTTGTATCCCAGTAATTACTTTTTTTGTGATGCTGATGTTGCGTGCGAATAAAGAAGATAAAAGACCTATTGCCGCATTATTATCGGTTTATGCTTGTCTGGTAATTTTCTGGGCAGTATTTCACCAAAATGGCGATGCGCTTACAACATGGGCGGAAAAATATTCCAATAGAAAAGTGCCAACTGCCTTAGAAGGCACTGCATCCACACTCAAACTTGCACAAACATTTACCTATGATAAAACAATTGATCTTCCAGAAGCTCAATTTAAATTATATACAGATAGTTTAAGGGCTGAGAGACAAAAATTTACTGATTCTGGAAATAAAGATGCAGAAAAAGAAATAAATGACCTTATTATTAATAGAGAAAAAACCAGAGAATATTTTCAAACCTTGCCTGCTGAAAAAAGGCCTCCTGAAGGTGGTGATTATCTTGCGTATTCGGCAAACATCTATCAATCTGTAAATCCATTTTGGGTTATATTGCTAACACCGGTTGTAGTTGGAATTTTCGGATTCTTAAAACGCAGAGGCAAAGAACCTACAACACCTACAAAAATTGCGATCGGACTTTTAATTACAGGTTTATCTGCATGGGTAATGGTAGCAGCCGTTAATGCAACTGATCTCGAATCGGATAAGGCAAGCATTTATTGGTTGTATGGAACTTATTGTGTAATTACTTTTGGTGAATTGTGTTTATCTCCGATGGGCCTATCACTTGTAAGTAAATTGGCACCTCAACGCCTTACAGCGCTCATGATGGGGGGATTTTTCCTTTCTACATCGGTGGGAAATAAACTCGCAGGAATTTTATCGAGCAATTTTGAAAAAATAGATAATAAAGCTGATTTTTTTATGACCAACGTTTTTCTTGCAGTTGCTGCAGCCGCAATGATGTTTATTTTATTGCGTTTTTTAAATCGGGTTATGAAAGAAAAAAATGTTGATTGATAATAATTAAATTTAATCACCAAAAAATAAAATATGTCGCAACTCACACAGAAACATCCTAAAGGATTATACGTGTTGTTCTTCACAGAAATGTGGGAACGATTCGGATATTATTTAATGGTTGGAATTTTCTTTTTGTATTTAAAAGATACAGAAGGAAAAGGAATGGATACCCGAACTGCCATCGACATTGTTGGAACTTATATCGCCTTGGTTTATTTAGCACCATTTATAGGAGGTATGATAGCCGATAGGTATATAGGATATTTAAAAGCTATTTTTATTGGTGGAAGTTTAATGGCATTGGGATATTTTGGCCTCGCAATTAATGGGAGCGATAATATCATGTATTTATCTTTGTTATTAATTATTGTCGGAAACGGCTTTTTCAAACCGAATATCTCTACGCTTTTAGGTATCATGTATTCCAAAGATGAACTTAAATCCAAAAAGGATTCCGCATATAATATTTTTTATATGGGGATCAATATCGGAGCTTTCTTTTGCAATTTTGTTGCGGCATATTTAAGAAATGCCTATGGTTGGGGATATGCATTTGCCGCAGCCGGCGTTGGAATGCTTATAGGAATTATTATCCTTGCTGCCTTTGTTCGTCACGTTAGAGATTCAGATATTAAAAAACCGGTCTCACCTGATGATCTGCCGTTTTCTAAAATTGCATTATATGTTTTTCTTCCCGCAATTATTTTCGGAATTATCGGATGGATGATTAAAGGAACGATCTTTGGAACAGATTCTTCCGATGCGTTTATGTTTGCATGTATTCCAATTGTAACTTTTTATGTATCACTTTGGGTGCGTGCAAAAAAAGAAGAAAAATCGAGTATTGCGGCAATTTTGGTGGTGTATGCAATTGCCCTTGTTTTTTGGGTGATCTATAATCAAAATTCAACAGCTCAAACAATTTGGGCTGATACGTATACCGACAGATCCATATCGCCTGCTCTACAACCCGTCGCCGATAAAATTGGAATGTTGCAAACCATTGATGCATCGCCAACAGATACGATTCCTGTATTGAATGAAAATTTTGTTGCGCAATTGGATGCGAATGGAGAAGTAATGACTACAGTTGGAGTAAATACCTATTTTCAAAATCTTCCAAAAGAAGAATGGCCGGCGGAAGGAGAAACAATGCAGGTAATATCACCTGAATTATTTCAATCTATAAATCCATTCTTTATCGTTTTATTTACTCCGTTGATAATAGGTTTATTAACTTGGTTAGCAAAACGCAAACGTGAACCCACAACACCGTGGAAAATTGTTTTAGGTGTATTATTTTCCGGACTAAGTATGTTGCTCATGGCATTTGCAGCAATGTCTACAAATATTGCTATCGACAAAACAGCAGCAGCCTGGTTAATTTCCAGTTATGCTGTATTTACAATTGGTGAGTTATTTTTAAGTCCTATCGGATTGTCGTTTATATCAAAAATTTCCCCACCGCGCTTAACAGCACTTATGATGGGTGGTTGGTTTTTAATCACTTCCATAGGAGGCAAATTAGCAGGAACACTTGCAAGTTCCTGGGATATTTTCACAAATAAAACCGCATTTTTTATGATCATGTTCGTTGCTGCGGCCGTAGTTTGTGTTGTGGTAATGTTCATTATTAAATGGCTTAACAGAGTTGTAAAAGAACGAGGCGCATAAAAGATTTTTTCTTAATAATTAATTTAAAATAATAATCATGAGTGAACCAATTGATGAAATAATTATTGATAAATCACCAAATCCTACTGATCCTGAATTGGAAAAAATTCAGTCGTTTGCCGGAAAGTATCCTAAACAACTCTGGTATTTGTTCTTCAGTGAAATGTGGGAAAGATTCAGTTTTTATGGAATGCGTGGAATGCTGACATTCTTTATGATTGATCAGCTTTTTATGGATGAAAAAGTTGCCAACCTGCAATATGGTGCTACTCAGGCGTTTGTTTATGCATTTACATTTATTGGCGGTTTGTTTGCAGATAAAATTCTCGGGTTTCAAAAATCTTTATTTTGGGGTGGACTATTAATGATCACCGGAAGTATAATTCTATGTATTAATCCGCACGAATTTTTCTTTTTGGGAATTAGTTTTAACATTATAGGAACGGGATTTTTCAAACCCAATATTTCTACCATGGTTGGAAGATTATATAAGGACGGAGATAGCAGAAGAGATGCAGGATTCTCCTTATTTTATTCGGGAATCAATATAGGTGCCCTGCTTGGTGGATACGCATGTATCGCAATTGGAAAAGGAAATATGCTCGGTTCTGTTATTCCTGAAAATGCGCATTGGAATGTTGCATTTGGTTTGGTTGCAGTGGTTATGACCATCAGTTTACTCACCTTTGTTTATACAAAAAAATCGATGGGTCCAATTGGTCTTCCACCAATTAAAATTGCAGATCCAAATAACCCTTCAAAATCAGGATTCAATAAAAAATGGTACGAATACATGGTGTATATTGGTGCTGTTGCAATTATTCCTGTTATTATGAAAATGGTTGCCACTCCTGAATATGTAAATTGGTTTATGTATATAATTGGGCCTGCTGCGCTTATTTTGCTTTTTTATGAAATGACGAAACATAATAAAACAGAAATTAAAAAATTAATTGCAGCCTTATGTTTTATTTTATTTTCTATAATATTTTGGGCAATATTTGAACAGGCCGGCGGTTCTTTAACCATCTTCGCTGCCAACAATCTTAAAGATGAAGTTTTAGGGTTTATTAAACTTGATCCTAATGGCGTGAATAACGCGGCAAATTCATTATTTGTAATAATTTTCGCACCGCTTATCGGTATTTTATGGATAGCAATGGCGAAGAAAAAAGTGGAACCGAATACTGTTGTTAAATTCGGTATTGCATTTTTATTTCTCGGAATTGCCTACTACATATTTTATGCAACTCGCTTTTTTGCAGGTCCGGATGGAATGACATCTTTGGATGTATTTACGCTTGCATATTTTGTTGTTACGCTTGGGGAATTGTGTTTATCTCCAATTGGACTCTCAATTATGACTAAATTGTCCCCAACACGTCTGCAAGGTATGATGATGGGTATGTGGTTTTTGGCAAGTGCATATGGTCAATATGTAGCCGGTTTATTTGGTGCAAGTATTGTCTCCGATATTGAAAATGCAACACCTATGGATAAATTGTTATCCTATACAGAAGGATATCGCGATTTCGCTTTATATGCTATTATTGCAGGTGTTGTATTAATAGTTATTTCTCCTTTGATCAGGAAATTAATGGGAAATGTAAAATAAAGTTTTTCTAAACTTTTCAATAAATTTCTAACACATGGTAACAAAGGTCACAATTCTTTGTTGCCATGTGTTTTATCTTTGTGGCAATTCGTAGTTATGGTACATAATTTCTTTCCCGGATAATGGAAATTCTCGGTTATTTAGGTGCTTTAATTGTAGGTCTTACACTTGGTCTGCTCGGTGCCGGTGGCAGTATATTAACTGTTCCCGTGCTGTATTATTTATTTCATATTGATGCTGAACTCAGCACCGCATATTCGCTTTTTATAGTAGGTCTTACAGCACTTATTGGAGCAATACCAAATATGGTGAAGGGATCTATCAGTTATAAAACTGTTATAGTATTTTCCTTTCCTAGTTTGATCGCGGTATATTTAACAAGGGCCTTTTTAATGCCAGCTATACCGCATATTATTTTTACTTCAGAAAATTTCACTCTAACTAAAGAAATTGCAATTCTGGTGTTTTTCGCTATCATTATGATTGTTGCTGCAATCGGTATGATACAACAACGCAAAATTCCTGATCCTGTATATGATGGGAAAGCACATTTTAATTATCCGGTTATTATTACCGAAGGGCTGGTAATAGGTGCTTTAACAGGTTTAGTAGGGGCGGGTGGTGGATTTCTTATCATTCCGGCATTGGTAGTATTTGCAAAAATTCCAATGAAAATGGCCATAGGAACTTCCTTGCTTATCATAGCGATTAAATCACTTGTGGGGTTTACGGGCGATATTCAAAGCGGACAACCAATCAATTGGGAGTTTATTCTTATATTTTCAGGCGTAACCATTACCGGTATTTTAATTGGTTCCTTTCTCAGTCGATTTGTGCACGGTCAGAAATTAAAAGGCGCTTTCGGTGTATTTGTGTTAGTTATGGGTATTTTTATCATATTGCAGGAATTATTTTTGGAAATTTAAAGTTTAATAAAAGTGTCCAAAAGATTTAAAATGAATAAAAAAATGTACTTAGTATTATTTTTATTTGTGATCGTATCATTATTTGTCGCGATAAAAAATATCAATGCGCAAACCCATGTGGAAAGTAAAAGTTTCGACCTGATGTTGTCTACTTTATTATCACATTCGGCAAAAGAAATTGGTGTTGCAGATGTTGCCGGAGATACTATAAGCATTTTTTTAGACGCCCGTGAAAAAAAAGAATTCGATGTTTCACATATTAATGATGCAATTTGGATCGGATATGAAGATTTTGATATTACCAGGGTTCAAAATATTGCTAAGGATGAAAAAATTGTAGTGTATTGTTCTGTAGGTTACAGAAGTGAAAAGATTGCTGAAAAACTCACAGCTTCCGGGTTTACAAATGTGGTAAATTTATATGGAGGCATTTTCGAATGGATAAATCAAGATAAACCCGTTGTTGATCAATCAGGCAGCGAAACGGAATTGGTGCATGCGTATTCGAAAAAATGGGGCATTTGGTTAAATGAAGGTGTGAAAGTTTATGAATAAAACTCCACTTTTTATCAATAATGAATGAACAATTATATAGATATTTTTCTTAACGGTTTTAAAGGATATTGGAATTATTTTTCTCATGCTATTTTACATCCTTCCTGGGATAATTATTTCTATTGGCTTATAGCAATAAGTATTATAGTATGGATGCTCGAAATATTTTTTCCTTGGCGGAAATATCAAAAAATAATCAGAACAGATTTTTGGCTGGATGGATTCTACATGTTCTTTAATTTTTTTCTTTTTTCATTAATTGGTTATTATGCAATATCCAATGTTTTTGTCACACTTTTTAATGACGGACTTGCGCTCATCGGAATTACAAATGGCATAGCAATACAAATTAATGCACTCCCATTTTGGCTAAAGATATTATTTGCATTTATTCTCAAAGATTTTATTCAGTGGAATATTCACCGATTATTACATCGCAGTAATTGGTTATGGCAATTTCACAAGGTGCATCACAGTGTTAAACAAATGGGTTTTGCAGCACACTTGCGATTTCATTGGATGGAAAATGTGGTCTACCGAACTATTCAATATATCCCATTGGCAATGTTGGGATTCGGTATAAATGATTATCTCCTGGCGAATATGATCTCCCTTGTGATCGGGCATTTTAATCACGCCAACATTAATTTGCGAATGGGTCCTTTGAAATATTTACTCAACAATCCTCAAATGCATATCTGGCATCATGCAAAAGATCTCCCAACACAATTCCGATACGGCATCAATTTCGGCATCAGTTTAAGTATCTGGGATTATATTTTTAGAACAAACTACATTCCTCATTCCGGACGTGATATTGAACTTGGATTTCCTGATGATGAACAATTTCCAAAGGATTTTTTGCACCAGGAATTATATCCTGCAGTAAAAAAGGAAAAACAACGATAGGAATACTAAAATCAGTTACGAGCTATTTATATGGATTTATTGCAGTTCCAACACCATTTTACATTCTATTACTGCCAACTAAGTTTTATCTTTGCCGTAATGACGCCTAAATACAAACGAATACTGCTAAAACTCAGTGGCGAAGCGCTGATGGGTGAACAAAATTTCGGAATTGACCCACTCCGTTTACAACAATATGCCGCCGATATCAAAGAAGTTTCGGACGCAGGCGTACAAGTTGCCATCGTAATAGGTGGTGGTAATATTTTCAGAGGAATGAGTGGTGTTGGTTCAGGTATCGACAGAGCCCAGGGCGATTATATGGGTATGCTCGCCACAGTAATTAACGGAATGGCTTTACAAAGTGCTCTAGAAAACGTTGGATTATACACCCGACTGCTATCTGCAATAAAAATGGAACAGATTTGTGAACCCTACATCCGAAGAAGGGCAATTCGCCATTTAGAGAAGGGTAGAGTGGTAATATTTGGAGCCGGCACAGGAAATCCTTATTTCACAACCGATACCGCTGCAAGTTTAAGAGCAATAGAAACAGAAGCCGACGTAATTTTAAAAGGAACCAGAGTGGATGGTGTTTATACCGCTGATCCTGAAAAAGATCCCGCGGCAACCAAATATGAAAATATCACTTTTAAAGAAGTAATAGCTCAAAACCTTAATGTAATGGATATGACAGCCTTTACATTATGTGCAGAAAATAATTTACCGATTATTATTTTTGATATGAATAAAAAAGGAAATTTATTAAATTTATTAGCGGGAGAAAATGTTGGAACATTGGTTTCTAATAAATAATATAGGCCCTCGACCTGCCAGGTTTTTTTTTAACCTGGAAGGTCTGAGGGAAGGGGAAGAAAATGAAGAATGAAGAATGAAAAAATGAAGAACACAATTTAATAATTAGATACCCTATTAAAATAAAATAACATGACAGAAGAAGATCTTAGTCTCGTGATCGACATGGCTCAGGAGCAAATGCAAAAGGCAATAAAACATTTAGAAGTGGAACTCTCGCATGTGCGTGCGGGAAGGGCCAGTCTTGCCATTTTAGATAATATCAAAGTGGAATATTATGGTGCTTTATCACCATTACATCAGGTTTCCAATTTGGCTTTGCCCGATGCAAGAACAATAACAATTCAGGCATGGGATAAAAAAATGTTGGGGGAAATTGAAAAAGCAATTCTCCAGGCAAATATCGGATTAACTCCAATTAATAATGGAGATGTAATTCGTCTTGTAATGCCTCCTTTAACAGAGGAAAGAAGAAGAGACCTTGTTAAACAAACAAAAAATATGGGTGAAACTTCTAAAATTGCCATTCGCAATTATCGCAAGGAAGCCAACGAAGAAATAAAGAGATTACAAAAAGACGGACTCCCCGAAGACATGGCAAAAGACGGCGAAGATCAAGTGCAAAAACTCACCGATAAATTCAGCGCAGAAGTGGATAAACATTTGGCGGTGAAGGAGGCGGAGATTATGACAGTGTAGGATGAGAAATGAGTAATGAGTAATGAGTTTCCGCTGACTACGTCAGTCGGGTTTTGGTTGGAATTTTAGTAAATTTACTATTGTTTATATTTTTTAACCCTTAAAAATAAATAATATGTTCTTAGAATTGGCGCATACGCGTATGCCTGTGTTTATAACAGCTAAAAAGTTATTAATTGAATGTTATAAAGTCACTCAATTATTGCCTTCTGAAGAAAAATTTAACTTAGTGCAGCAAATCAGAAGGGCAGCACTTTCTGTTTATTTAAATATCGCAGAGGGATCATCAAGGAAATCGGAAACTGAAAGAAAACGTTTTTATGAAATTGCAAGAAGTTCGGTGGTAGAGGTTGATACAGCCCTTGACTTTTGTGAATTACAATATCATTGCAGAAAGGAAGATATGAAACGATTAGGAGACGAAATTATCAGTTGTTTTAGACAATTGTCCGGCTTAATCGGGGCTTCCAAAAAGGAGAATTAATTATCAAACAGAGTAGGAGCAAAACTCATTACTCATTACTCATTACTCATTTAAATCAACTATCATCAATCCAATGAGAATCGAAAAAGACACCATGGGCTCCATCGAAGTCCCTTCCGAAGTTTACTGGGGCGCACAGACGCAACGATCTATTTTAAATTTTCCAATTGCGCAGGATATTAATAAAATGCCTAAGGAAATTATTGCAGCTTTTGCTTATTTGAAAAAGGCAGCGGCAATTACTAATAACCAATTAAATGTATTGGATAAAAGTAAATCTGATATTATTGGTCAGGTATGCGATGAAATATTGGATGGGAAATTGAATGATCAGTTTCCATTGGTTGTTTGGCAGACAGGAAGTGGTACGCAGAGCAACATGAACGTAAACGAAGTAATTGCTTATCGCGCACATGTAATTTCCGGTGGAAAATTGGCCGATGAAAAAAAGATCATTCATCCAAACGATGATGTAAATAAATCGCAATCGAGCAATGATACTTTTCCAACAGCGATGCATATTGCTGCGTATAAAATTTTGATGGAAAATACCATTCCGGGAATTGAAAAATTAAGAGATACGCTCGCAATTAAATCACTGGCATTTATGCATATTGTTAAAATTGGTCGCACCCATTTTATGGACGCAACTCCTTTAACATTGGGCCAAGAAATTAGCGGTTATGTTTCTCAATTGGATCACGGATTAAAAGCGATCAAGAACACCTTAGCGCATTTAAGTGAATTGGCTTTAGGTGGAACCGCTGTTGGTACCGGAATTAACACTCCAAAGGGATATTCAGAATTAGTTGCAAAAAATATTGCTGAATTAACAGGATTGCCATTTATTACCGCAGAAAATAAATTCGAAGCACTTGCAGCACATGATGCAATTGTGGAAGCACACGGAGCATTAAAGACTGTCGCTGTTTCTCTAATGAAAATAGCAAATGATATACGCATGTTGTCCAGCGGCCCAAGAAGTGGTATTGGTGAATTACATATTCCCGATAACGAACCCGGATCATCCATTATGCCTGGAAAAGTAAATCCAACACAATGCGAGGCAATGACAATGGTTGCTGCTCAGGTTTTAGGAAATGATGTTGCTATAAATATCGGCGGTGCAAGCGGACATTTTGAATTAAATGTGTTTAAGCCAATGATGATCTATAATTTTTTACACAGCGCAAGATTAATTGGGGATGTTTGTGTATCTTTCAATGATAAATGTGCAGTGGGAATTGAACCCATCGAAAAAAATATAGCTGCCCATGTAAACAATTCTTTAATGCTTGTTACGTCATTAAATACAAAGATCGGATATTATAAAGCAGCAGAAATTGCCCAAAAAGCACATAAGGAACATAAAACATTAAAAGAAATGGCGGTAGAGTTGGGATATGTTACGGCGGAGGAATTTGACGCTTGGGTTGTGCCGGCGGAAATGGTTGGAAAATAATGTACCAATGAACAGCCAAAAAAAATGTACCAATGTACCGATGAACAGCCAAAATATAACGATGACCTCACAGGTTTGGGAAACCTGTGAGGTCTGAGTGGATTTTGAGGCAGGGAGATGAAATAAATAAAAATTGAAGGATAAAAAATAAATTATTTAACAACAAAATAAATTTCTAGTTATGCAAGAATTAGTAAAAAAAGTTACCGAATCAGCAGGAGTTACTGATGAGCAGGCGAAAACATCTATTGAAACAATTTCGGCCTATTTAAAAGAAAAAATGCCGAAGTCATTTCATTCACAAATCGACAATATGGTAAATGGCGGAAAACTAAGTGAGGGCGTAAAAGAAAAATTAATGGACACCGCGGTCGACGTTAAAGAAAAAACAGAAGAGATCTTTAAAGATGTTGCCGAAAAAACGGAGGAAGTAATGAAAAGCATGAAGGATAAATTGGATGATCTGTTTAATAAGAAGAAAGAATAGTTTTACATCACAGGGTTTTGTCTGAATAATTATTTTTTAGGGGACAAGAACCCTACGAGGAATGAAGAACCGTGCTCTGACCTCATTTGATCTCCTCATAATCTACATAATCGTCGTCATTCTTTTTTGACGTAGTATTTTTCGGTGGATTTGTATTTCCCTTCGATTTCGGGTCCTGTTTAAGAATCCCCTGCACCATAGGTCTTATCACAATCATGTAAACTATTAATATAAATGCTATCCACGCAAAGTCGCTCATGGGAGGAGAAAGGAGAGAGGAGAAAGGAGAGAGGAGAGAGGAGAAAGGAGGTTTCTATTTGGCGATGCCAAATAGAATTTTTTATATTTTGAATTGCTCCAATAAGGAATACTAATTTGTATTTGTTTTTTCTTAGACATTATTTATAATTTTCATTAAATTTTAAGATTCTACTTAAGTGAATTTATAATTAAACTTAATTGGTGAAAACATATTTTTATAGATTCACCAAGAGATTGTAAATTTTCCTTTTTACAATAGGATTGATCTTCAGCAACATCATAAGCTGCATCAACTTCTACCAATGAACTTCTTGCAATTTCATAATATCTTTTGCGTTCAGCCGGTGAACTTTTTGATGCGCCTTCTGCAACATTCAGGTGCACTGAAATTACGGCTCGTTTAATTTGTTGAACTAAGGCATACTTTTCTTCAGATGGAAAATTCTTTATCGCCTTATAACATTCTATTACTAATTTCCTTGTCTCAATATAAATAGGAATTTTAGTATGTGCTAAATCTAAGAACATATTACTCGTTTAAGGGTTAAACATTTAATAACCCAAAAGTAATAAAAAAACGATTGATTTTCACAAGAGTCTACTCAATTTCCACACCAGCGAAAACCAACTCCTCTCTCATTATTTTTCGTCCCAACGAATACGGTCTCCTTTCTCCTTATTTTTCGCCTCAGCGAAAACCAACTCCTCTCTCCTCTCTCCTTTCTCCTCTATCGGCTCAAATACATAGATTTCTTCGAATACATCTCCCTAAAAGCCGGATCACTCAAATCAGCAATAAATCTAATTGCTTCTCCTGTTGATTTCATCTCAGGACCTAATTCTTTATTTACATTCGGGAATTTATCAAAACTAAAAACAGGTTCTTTAATTGCGTAACCGGTTAATTTTTTATCGTAGGTAAAGTCCGTTAATTTTTTTGCACCGATCATTACTTTGGTTGCAATATTTAAATAAGGTATCTGATATGCTTTGGCAATAAAAGGAGTTGTTCTACTTGCACGTGGATTCGCTTCAATTACATAAACCACTTCATTTTTAATTGCAAACTGAATATTTATCAATCCCCGAATATTAAGTGCCATTGCAATTTTTTGAGCAAAATTGTTCATTTGATCCAAAACATTTTCACTCAAATTAAATGGAGGTAAAACTGCACTGGAATCTCCACTGTGAATACCTGCAGGTTCTATATGTTCCATAATGCCCATCACATGCACATTGTCGCCATCACAAATAGCATCAATTTCTGCTTCTTCAGCTCTGTCTAAAAAATGATCAATTAATATTCTGTTATCGGGGAAATGTTTTAAAATACCTATCACACTTTTTTCCAGCTCCTCATCATTTATTACGATGCGCATTCTTTGTCCGCCCAATACATAACTTGGTCGCACCAAAACAGGATACCCAATGCGATGTGCAACTTCAATTGCTTCCTCCACATTTGTTGCTGCACCATATTCCGGATAAGGAATATTTAATTCTTTTAACAGATCAGAAAATCTTCCGCGATCTTCTGCAATATCCATATTGTCGTAGGAAGTTCCAATTATTTTAATTCCTTTCTCATGTAATTGTTTAGCAAGTTTGAGCGCAGTTTGTCCTCCTAATTGCACTATAACACCTTCCGGTTGTTCGTGTTCTATTAATTCCCAAAGATGTTCCCAAAATACCGGTTCAAAATATAATTTATCTGCAATATCAAAATCGGTAGAAACAGTTTCCGGATTACAATTTACCATTATTGCTTCATACCCGCTTTCTTTAATTGCAAGAACTCCGTGCACACAACAATAATCAAATTCAATTCCCTGCCCAATTCTGTTTGGTCCGCTACCTAAAACTATTATTTTCTTTTTATCACTTCTTACACTTTCATTTTCATCTTCAAAAGTAGAATAGTAATAAGGAGTTTTGGCTTCAAATTCTGCAGCACAGGTATCCACTAATTTATAAGTTCTTTTAATGCCGAGATTTCTTCTGTAATTATAAACCTCTTCTTCGGTACAATTTCCAACCGTATTTGCAATCTGTAAGTCGCTATATCCCTTTTGTTTTAATTCTATCATTAATTTTTTCGGAATATTATTTAATTGATATCGGCGTAATTCTTTTTCAATTTTCACCAATTCCTGTATCTGCATTAAAAACCAAGGATCAATTAAACTCTGGTTGTGAATTGTTCTAACAGGCACACCAAGATCCATTGCTTTTTTGATATTAAAAATTCTATCCCAATGCGGTTTGGCAAGACTCTCAATTATTTCCTGACTCGATTTATAAAATCCCTTTTCTCCGCTGAGTCCTATTTTATTATTTTCTAAACTCTGACAAGCTTTTTGCAGCGCTTCCTGAAAACTTCTTCCTATGCTCATCACCTCTCCAACACTTTTCATCTGCAATCCTAAAGTATCATCGGCACCCGGAAATTTATCAAAATTCCATCGCGGCATTTTCACCACCACATAATCCAATGCAGGTTCAAAATATGCAGATGTAGATTTTGTGATCTGATTACTCAATTCATCCAAATGATAACCGATGGCAAGTTTTGCAGCAATTTTCGCAATTGGGTAACCCGTTGCTTTACTTGCTAATGCACTCGATCTGGAAACACGAGGATTTATTTCTACCGCTATCAATTCTTCCGTATAAGGATCCTGGGCAAACTGCACATTACATCCCCCCGCAAAATTTCCCATTGCCCGCATCATTTTTATGGAAAGATTGCGCATGTTCTGATAACTCGTATCACTCAAGGTCATAGCCGGTGCAACTGTTATGGAGTCGCCGGTGTGCACACCCATAGGGTCGAGATTTTCAACCACACATATTATTACTACGTTATCGTTTGCATCGCGCAAAAGTTCGAGTTCAAACTCCTTCCAACCCAAAACCGCTTTTTCCACCAAAACTTCATGAGTTGGAGAAGCAGTTAAGCCCCTCATAAGCGCTGCATCGAGTTCATCCTTGTTTTGAACGAAACCGCCTCCAGTGCCTCCCAACGTAAAGGAAGGCCTGATAACCAACGGAAAACCGATCTCCTGAGCAAATTCCTTCCCTTCCAAAAAGGAATTGGCCACATGGCTCTTCGCCACGCCTATCCCCAGTTCCACCATCAATTGTCGGAAAAGTTCCCTGTTTTCTGCCCTGTCTATTGCCTCAATATCAACCCCGATCATTTTCACATCATACTTTTGCCAAATGCCAATTTCAGATACCTCTTTCGCCAGATTCAGAGCAGTTTGACCGCCCATTGTTGGTAAAACCGAGTCGATTGGAGTGCCTTTCTCAATATTCTCGATCAGGATCTTTTCAATACTTGCCGAATTCAGAGGCCATAAATAGATCTGATCTGCTGTAACCGGATCAGTCATGATGGTTGCCGGATTGGAGTTTATAAGTGACACCTTGATACCCTCCTCACGCAAACTTCTGCTCGCCTGTGATCCGGAATAATCAAATTCACAAGCTTGTCCTATTATAATTGGACCGCTTCCAATGATCAATACATGTTTTATCGAATTATCCTTAGGCATTCGTTATTTTTTAATAAGAAAAATGAAAATAAATGAAATGGGAATGCAATCGGGCGGGAAAATTGATTTAAGCAAACAGGTGACTGCATCTTAAAGGGCAAAGATAACTAACCTCTGTTGCTTTTTCTATAAAGTGAGTTACTTGTTGAAAAGTTCTGTGTGAAATTAATGCACTTCCTACCCCAAATTATTGAATAAAGCATTCATCAAACGGTCATCTCGTCATTTACTCTAACTTTGGGTCGTAATGCCAATAACAGACTCAGGATATTTAAATTTCAAACATTCGAAGATCCATTATATCCGTTTTGGAACAGGTCCAAAGTTGTTGTTTGCCTTTCACGGATTCAGTGAAAATGCGGAGAGTTTTTTGGTTTTGGAACCGGCACTTGGGAAAAAATATTCCGTTATTGCCATCGACTTACCCTATCATGGTAATTCGAAATGGAATGAACCTGATTTTTTTACCACCGATGATCTCATTAATTTATTCAGGCAATTTATTGACATTTTTAAAGTAGATCGGTTTTCTATATTGGGATTCAGCATGGGAGGAAAATGCGCTCTTTATATCTCCAAAAATTTTTCATCCCAAATTGACGAACTCATTTTAATGGCAAGCGATGGAATCAGGACGAATAAACTTTACAATGTTGCGGTATATCCAAAATGGGGGCGACAATTATTCAGGACCACAATAAAATATCCGGGTTGGTTTTTTGGGTTCATCAATATCACGCGTAAGCTAAACCTCATCTCACCATGGTTATATAAGTTTACTTATAATCATATGGAAACCCGGGAAAAACGTCAAAGATTGTATGATACCTGGATCAGTATGGGTACTTTTAATCCGGATATTGACCTGGTAAAAGAAAAATTAAACGAATATAAAATTCCGGTTTTTTTATTCTTTGGATTACGCGATGAAGTGATACCAATTGAAGTTGCTGAATACTTTGCAAAGGATTTATTACGCTGTAAACTCACCAAATTGGACAGGGGTCATTATTTTATTGATGAAAGATTGCTCCCTTTTTTAGAAACTTCATTGCAGTCCCCAATGGATTAAAAAAGTTAACTTATTGATTTAGGGGAGTTTATACTTATAAATTTTTCACGTGTATAGTTAAATGTTCATAATCGGGCTTATCTACCGTTTTCAATTTGGAATTTAAAGAATGAATGCACAATTTTACCGCTTAAACTAAACAAGCACAACTTTATGAAAAAAACACTTCTCTGTGTATTTGCCGTTTCAATGATGGCATTCGGCACATCAGCCAAAGCTCAGTCCTTTGAAGAAGGAATGAACGTTGTATCCGTTGGGATTGGATTTCCCAACATTTATAAATCCATTTACGACATCTATGAGTTTAACTCAGGTTACACTTCCAGCGGATTTGGACCACTCAATTTTAAGTATGAACATGCTCTTACCGATCAAATTGGATTAGGAGCAGCTGTTAGCTTTTTAACATACAAAAATGCTTGGGATACTGGAACTGGATTTGAAGAAGGCTACAAAGGTTCTTTATTTGCGTTATTAGTTAGAGGTAATTACCACTTTGCTACAGGCGACAAATTAGATCCATATGTAGGAATTGGTATTGGTTACATGGGATTGAATTTCGAATATTACAATGAAGATCCTGATTACGTAGACAACGGATTCTCATTTGATTTCGGTTCACCATTCGGATACTCAGGAAGTATTGGAGCAAGATATTATTTCACCGATATGTTAGGCGCTTATGCTGAGATCGGTTGGGATGGTTTAGCTCTAATGCAGATTGGTTTATCAGCTTCATTCTAAAAAAAAAAATATTTTAAAAAGGGCTGCCTGGTGCAGCCTTTTTTATTTTAGGGTAGTTGAGTTATACCCAAATTCCTGCGGTGTTTCTGTTTGGCGGAAGGGATTTTATGGAAAAGTGATAGCAACTCATAGTACAAATCACGAATGTCTGTTAATTCTTAAAAATATAACCAATATCAAGTAATACATTTGTAAAATGATCGCGATCAGCATAATTGTTGGCATTTGCATTTTTTTATACGTTTTGCTCATTTTGTACTTTCTTTTCGGTTGGATAAAATTGGAAGAATATACGGCGGGTAAAAAAAATTGTACAACTAAGGTAAGTGTAATTATACCTGTTAGAAATGAAGAGAAAAATATTAAAAATCTGCTGGATGATTTACGCGAACAACTTTATAATCGGGAGCTATTTGAAATAATAGTTGTCGACGATTTTTCTACTGATAACACTGCAGAAGTTGTAAAAAATGCGAATATTAATAATCTGAAGATCATTTCACTTGCAGCCATTTTTCAAAACAAACAAGCATTAAAGGCTAATAAAAAAGCAGGTATTCAATTGGCAGTTGAGCAGGCAAGTGGCGAGCTTATTATTACTACAGATGCAGATTGTCATGTAGGCAGCAACTGGTTACAAACAATTGTTCATTATTATGAGCAACATAAACCTGTTATGATAGCGGGTATGGTGAGTTATTACCCTGACACTAGCTTTTTGGGTAAATTTCAGACTTTGGATTTTTTAAGTTTGGTAGGAATTGCAGCAGCCTGTATTCAAAATGGATTTTATAATTTATGTAATGGAGCAAACCTTGCATACACTAAAGAAGCATTTTTAGCTGTGGATGGATTTAAAGATATTGATCACATTCCCGGTGGTGATGATATGATGCTGATGCATAAAATGGCCAAAAAATTTAATGGCAAGATCGCCTATTTAAAAAATAAAGAAGCAATAGTTTATACAAATACGGAAAAGGATTTTATTACATTCTGGCATCAAAGAGTTCGTTGGACAAGTAAGTCGACACACTATGAAGATAAAAGAATAACTGCAATTCTGGCTTTTGTTTATCTCTCCAATTTACTTATCGTAACCAATTTGGTTATTGGGTTTTTTTATCCTCCCTTATTAAAATTGGCAATGTTCCAGTTTTTGGCAAAACTTTGTATCGATACCCTGTTTGCCTATTCTGTGACTAAATTTTTTAGAAGAGAAAATTTACTTTGGTTATTTTTACCCATGCAGATATTGCATATTATTTATATTATTTTGGTTGCTCCGGCAGGTGTTTTTGGAAAATATTACTGGAAGGGGAGGAGGATATAATTTATTTAGATAAAATAAACAGCCTATCACATTGTTGCGAAATAAAAAAATAATCATCTGGTTTTTGATCGCAATAGTTAGTTTGTCGCTACTCAGTGGATGGATGCAATACGCGTCGGGTGGAAATGATTTTATTGGGGCTTCTCTAAAAAGTTGTTTACTGATTTTCGTAATAATTAGTTTTCTTATTTTGATTTTTTCTCCACCTATCCTGTTAATTCGATTCTGGTGGAAAAAAAAGGTGGTCAAATACAATATTAGCAATAACCAAAAAGTAAGATCCATCGATAAATTTATTCGAAATGGAAATGCAATGATTGGAACAATTACAATTCTGTATGCAGTTTTGCTTGCACTTTTTTCACATGTGATCTCACCCGATATTACCCCCTATGCAAACGATCAAATGAATGAACTTGCGTTCCAGTCTCCCGGATTTTCCATCAAAGTATTGAAACAGCCTTTGGAACTTACCCCACCTAAAACAAATTTTATAAATTGGATATTATTTGGCAAAAAAGTGGATTACAGGTCAGTACCTTTGACCTCATATAAGTTTGTTAAAGATTCCATTTATGTTGAAAGGTTTATAGGTGAGGCAAGTAAAGGTCAGAAATTGGGATTTACTTTATATGAAATTACCCGTGAAGATCTTCCCGTAGCGCAACAACAGAAAATTATTGAATCAAAATACCTTTCCACACGAAATTTTCTGTTTGGTACAGATGACCTTGGGCGCGATTATCTGAGTCGGATTTTATTGGGTATAAGAGTTTCTTTATCCGTAGGAGTTGTTGCGGTAATTATTGCATTATTTATCGGAATTCCACTTGGTGCTTTTGCCGGATTTTATAAAAGGAATCCACCATATATAAAAATGAAAGGCAGAAGATCGAAATTTTTAATTCCGGTAGATAATATAATTATGTGGTTCATCAATATTATCTGGGCCATACCAACTTTGTTATTGGTTTTTCCCATTGTTTTTGCTTTTGGACAGAATTTTTACACCATTTTTATAGCAGTTGGTTTAACAATGTGGGTGGATATTGCTAGGATAGTGAGAGGGCAGGTAATGCAAGTACGGGAACAGGAATTTATTCAGGCAGCTAAAACTTTTGGCTATTCAGATATGCGTAGCATTTTCATACACATACTTCCAAATATTGTTGGACCAATTATAGTTATAACCGCTGCCAATTTTGCATATGCAATTTTGACTGAGGCGGGTTTGAGTTTTTTGGGTATTGGGGTTCAGGCTCCGGCACCAAGCTGGGGATTAATGATCTCAAAATATAAAGATAATTTAATAACAGATCCCTATTTGGCACTCATTCCCGGTTTTGCAATCACTATCTTAGTGCTCGCATTCTTTATGGTTGGAAACGGGTTACGGGATGCGCTTGATATTAAAAGCCGACTGGATTAGTAACCATAAATAAATTTGTTTAAATTTATATTTAATTATATATCGTTATGGCAATTGCCGGGTTAAATGTGATGGAAATGTTGCGGGATCAGCTGAAACTTAAACAGCTGGAAATAGATTCTTTATTGGAGATAACCAAAGCAATTAATTCTAATAAATCGTCATCAGCACTGTTCGAATTATTTCACAGGACCTTAAAGGATCAGATCGGTGTGGAAAATATGTTGCTGTTCAGTAAAAATGGCAGCGATTGGGAACCTGTATTGGGAAATAAATTTATTTCCGAATTAAATCCCGGATTAGTAAATACATTATTAAAATATAATAAACTTACCGACCTCTCCGAACTCAACGGAAACTTGCCAGATTATTTAAAACAATACGACATTTTAATTCCGGTATTTCATAAAGATAATCCACTTGCATATCTATTGATGAGCAATCCAAGAGTGGAAAGTTATGAACCACTGGAAGATAAAATAAAATTTGCACAAACGGTTACAAATATTATTACCGTTGCAATAGAAAATAAAAGATTATTCAAAAAGGAATCGGAAACTCTTGCATTTCAAAAAGAATTGGAAGTAGCTGCGCAGGTTCAGAATATGCTAATTCCACACAACCTTCCTATTAACGATAAATTGCAAATGGACGCCATTTATCTTCCGCATCAAAACATTGGAGGCGATTATTATGATTACCTGCAATTAAGTGAAGATGAATTCTTTTTTTGTATTGCAGATATTTCCGGAAAGGGAATTGCAGCTGCATTGTTGATGGCTAATTTTCAGGCACAGATTCGCGAGCTTACAAAACGCAATCCTACCACCATTGAAGAATACATGCAGGAATTAAATAAGGCTGTATTAATGAGCACAAAAGGGGAGAAGTTCATCACACTTTTTCTGGGAAAATACAATCGCAAGAACAGGATATTAAAATATGTAAACTCCGGTCACAATCCTCCAATATTAGTAAACTCACACGGATATAAATTTTTAGATAAGGGGACAACTATTTTGGGTATGTTCGACGAACTTCCTTCCGTTAAAATGGGACAAATTCCAATTGTTGAAAATACCGCCATCATTTGTTTTACCGACGGCTTAACAGATGTTGTAAATGAAGCGAACCAGGTATTTCCAATTGATGCACTTATTTCGCTTGTTGAAAATAATTACAAGGGTGATGTTGTAGCTCTAAATAAAAAGATCATCGACGAAATAATGCGTTTTAAAGGGGAGGATGGAGAGGTGAGTGATGATATAACAGTGTTGAGTGTGAAGATAATGAAGTAGTGGGGTAAAAAATGAAAGAATGAAAGAATGAAGGTAGCTTAATTTTCGCCACAGAGTTACCGAAGGAACTCTGTGGAAGGGTGATCTGAATTTCTTTTTAACATCAGATCCAAATTCACCAATATCGCCATCATCATAAAAAACATAGTGCACCGATCTTGTCGGCTTCAATAAGATCACTTAGTGCAATATTAACAATTATGGTTATGATGGATAAAGTCAAAACCATCGCGAGATATTTATATTGTTTATCGGTAAATTTATTATAGAGTTTTTGCCCAAGATATAATATGTAAACCAACAATACCACCCAAATTGTCAATCCGATAAAACCCTGTTCAACCGTTACCTGCAAATAATAATTATGTACCGTTGATCGCTCCGGGTTTCTGCTGATATAGGTCTCGAATTTATTAATCGTATATTCCTTGTAATTAAAATAAAATTGTCCCGGACCAAATCCGAGATAAGGTCTTTCCTCTATCATGTGCACCGCTGCAACCCAACGATATATTCTTTCAGCACTTGAAACATCTTCCAGACTCATGGTTGATTCCATATGTTCAGAAAAATGGGTATGGTATATGGTTTTGGTATAATCCGGGGCATAATCCATATATTTATTATTGTGCAACATATAGATCACGAAAGCAATAACAACCATTATTAATACGCCTGCTGCCGGCAATAATTTATTGTAACGAATTAAAAAATATGCCACTAACGCCCCTGCAACTGATAACCATGAAGACCTTGTATAAGAGAAATATATTGCAAGCAAGAATAATAACTTTCCTAAATTAATTACCATTTTTTGCCAGGTATATTTTTTGTACCACGTGGATGCAATAAATAAGAAAGGGAATGTTAAAGCTAAAAACACCGCATAATTAACATGGTTTCGGAAAAAGGGCACCATGGTCTTATTCACTTCACTAAACCGGAATTGGTAATGCATATGATTATTAAGCGTGAATAACACAAGCAATAAAGTTGGAGTAAATAAACACCAGAATACTATTTTAAAATCTTTTATATTTTTAACTACCAGTGCTCCTATAAAATAAAAAGTTATGATAAACCATGTTTTAGCCAAAAGATATTTAAGAGATATCACAATATCCGCTGAAAATAAAGTTGTTATCATCAGCCATCCAAAGTGAATAAATAATATAATGGTGAGAGGGTGACTTATAAAGGCTCTATCAAACAACTCCTGTTTCAGAAATACATAAAAAATGAAGGTAAGCATGAACACCAACATGATGGGTTCAGTTGGTAATGTTGTACTGAAGCCTGTAGGAGAATAATATTCTATGGATGCCGGAGTTACTATCAGCAACAGATAGAATATCGTTTTGAAATTTAATATAAGCTGATATGCAAATAAAAAGGCAATGGGTACCAAAAAAAATAGTGGCTCATATAATAAGATACCGGCAAACATGGCAACAATACCAAGAATTGCAGCGGTACGGAAAATATTTAATTCAACAGGTTGTGCCTGTAAACTACGCATTCTTTATTTTGCTTTTTATTTTTCTGTAGTTTTCTGTCAATACAGCAAGTATCACTAAAAATATAAAAGCACCCAATGTAACACCTATAACAATGAGTGAACGAACTGGCTTGTCTTTTCTAATTGCCGGATATGCTTCTTCAGTAATATTAACAGTTGAAAAATCGGTATTAATGGAAGTGAGATTTTGATCAAGTATTTTTTTATTTACGCTGAGGTCTTCCACCGCGTCTTTTAATTTTTCTTCCAATATGATAAGTGACTCACTGCTTATACCAGCCTTTTTCATGCCTCCGATACTATCCTTTAAATTTTCAACCTCGGCATCTTTCATGGCAACCTGTTTCTTAAAGGTTTCCACTACTAATTTTTTATCGCGCAACAACATTGCTTTATTGTGTCCATCAATGGTTGTAACAATATGGGTCACCATTTTAGCCGCCAGATCTTTATCTGTATCCCAAATGGAAACTTCAATGGCAGCATATTCCGTTTCAATGGCCCTGTAATTTTTCAGGAATTCCTTTTTTGTATTGTAACGCGCCATTTCTTTTGTGGAATCTATTCCGTAATGTTCCATCAAATGAAAATGATTGATCATATAATCTATGATGCTGCTGGTATTTGCAATTGTTAAAATTCTGTCCACATCTCCGGCACTTCCGAAATAGTCGATCTCAATTTCTCCCGCCGACTGGCTGTATAACACCTGCCTGTCTGACATTATCGGATTGGTAGGATAGAAGGTAACGGACGATTTATAATAATTTGGCATAAAGAACCAGGTAACGATACAGGCAACTATTGCCACAATTACTGTAATAATTATGGTGGGTTTGCGCCACTTATAGATGATCTGTATTAACCGGATTATATCATTGGATTGTTCCATACATGAATTTTAGACGGCAAAGGTAGAAAAAGTCAATCAGAATCAAGCCCTTTTGCGAATGCCTGCCATCACGGGCTGTATCATCTCTTTTATCTCTGTCAATTTGATAAGTCCTGATGCCGCAGAAGCAGCAACAGACATTAAACCGGCAATAATGAAATTAAAATACCATGCAATGGGTAATTCATATATACCAAAATTTAAAATGATAACCAGTGCTATAAAAACCAGACTTCGCATCCATTGTAGATCACTTCCCTTGATGGAAAACAATTTTGAAGCATAATACATATGAGCGGCCAGAATAATTAACTGAGCCGAAACAGTAGCAATTGAGGAGCCCTGCGCTTTGTAGGTTGGGATAAGCAGAACGTTTAATACTATATTCAAAATAAATCCGACAAGTGATATTTGATTTAGCCTTTTAATATTACCGCTGGCAGTGATCAAACTTCCATAAATATATGTTATGCTGATACAAATAAAACTCAACATCAACAACCCTAAAATATTTGCGGAATAAATGTCGCCGGAACTATATAATAATTGCATTATTTCCAACCTGTAAAATATAATGGTAATTCCAGCAGCAACAGAAAATATAAGCATCAGGGTATATCCGAGTTCAAAAAGGGGTTTTATATTTTCTTTGTTTTCTATCATCCTCGAAAACATAGGCATTAAGAGACCGGCAAATAAAAATCCCAATATACTCATCGCATCCAATAATCTAAATGCTGATGCGTAGATGCCCGCTTCGTAGGCGCCATTTTCTCCGAGCATTCTTTCCAGTAGCACTCCATCAGTCCTGAAGTAGGCGGTCATTAAAAAACCTAATAATGCATAGGGATAACTTTTTAAAAATACCTCTTTAATTAAACCACTGTCAAAATTCCATCTGATTTTTATATGTTGATTGAACAATATCAAAATTGCAACAACTAAGGAGAAAATATATCCAAATATCTGCACCCAGATAAAAGTTGTTATACTTATTTCAAAAGGAAAAATATTTGTCCATAAAATACATCCACAAATAACAGAAGTGGTGAGTTTATCCAAAACAGATAAAAAAGCATCTGTTCTGAAAAGATGAAGGGCATTTACATTGGAACGTAAAAACGAATAAAATGACATTAATATCTGCATTAAGATCAGCAATAATAAAATGGCAATTTGTTCATTTGAAAAATTAACACCAATGGCTGCAACAAATATTAAAATGCTATAAACTACAGATAAAACAAATTTTGCGATCAGGGTGGAAAATAAATATTGGCCTAATTTTTCCGGCTGCCGGGCCACCATTCTGTTGTTAAAATTATTGATACCGAAATCAAGTACAACTTGAAAAAGCCAGGCAAAATTGAATAACGCAAAATAGACGCCATAGGCATCAGGGCCTATTGTATTCTGCACTGAGCGGTCAATTCCCAATATCCAGAAGGGTTTAACCAGTAAGTTAAGCAGCAGCAGAAAGCTGATATTGGTGATAAAATTTTTCCGCATTATTTTGTTGGAATGCTAAAAATAGTTATTATTGCTTCAAATTACACGCTGGCGACAAACTTCTACTTAAAGATTTAGTGATACGGGATACTTCTACGCTTTTTCATTTAATGATTAAAAACAACTGTATAACATGCTGATAGCTGTTAATACCCGTTTCCTTATTAAGGATAAGCTGGAAGGTATTGGTTGGTTTACTTATGAAACCATGAAACGCCTCACCCGAAATCACCCGGAACATACTTTCCTGTTTTTGTTCGACCGTGATTGGGACCCTGAATTTATTTTTTCTGACAATATTATCCCGCTCAAAGTTTGGCCTCCTGCCCGACACCCCTATTTATGGAAATATTGGTTCGATTATGCACTCCCGCAAATATTTAAAAAATATAAACCGGATGTATTTATATCCACCGACGGATTTTTATCCCTAAAAACCCATGTGCCTACTTTACTCGTAATTCACGATCTTGGATTTGAACATTATCCGGATCATACTCCCGGAATCGTGAGTAAATATTACAGGAAGTTTACCCCTCTATACGCAAAAAAAGCTACCCGTATAATTACAGTTTCCCAATTTTCGAAAGATGATATTGTGAAACATTATCATACCGATCCTAAAAAAATTGATGTGGCACATAACGGTGCAAATGATCAATATGTTGTTTTGCCGGAGGAGGAAAAGGTGATAACCAGGCAAAATTTTGCAGGTGGCAAACATTACTTTGTGTATGTTGGATCGGTACATCCCCGAAAAAATGTGAAAAATTTATTGTTGGCCTTTGATCTCTTAAAGAAGGAAAATGCCACAGATCAAAAATTAATAATAGTTGGCCGATTAGCATGGAAGACAGATGAAACCCAGGCAGTTTTTGATAATATGCAATTTAAGGAGGATGTTATTTTTACCGGTCATCTGCAATTAAACGACCTCACACGAATTGTAGCTTCTGCTGATGCATTTGTATTCCCTTCTTTATTTGAAGGATTTGGGATTCCGGTGCTGGAATCAAGGGCATGTGGTGTTCCTATCATTACCTCCAACCGCAGCAGTCTGCCGGAAGTTGCGGGTAAAAATGCCCTGTATTTTGATCCGGATAATATTGATGATATAAAAAATGCCATGGAAGAATTTTTGTTTAATCGCAAAAAATATATCCCTTCACCAAGTGACGTTCAAAATGTGAAGCAAGAATTCAACTGGGACAAATCATCCGAAATAATCTATAATGCTGCAATGCACTGCCTGAAAAAAAGTGCAAAGGATAGTCATGTTATAGTGCTCAATTGATTTTGAGATTCGTTTAAATTAATATGGATAAGTGGTCTTTTCTCTGTTAAAATATCTAGAGAATACACAGGCGTAACTATTTTTTATCTAAATTTGATTTAAAGAACTTGATTTAATATGCGTTATATCCTTTTTACCTCTATTTTTCTATTCCTGGCCAGTAATATTAATGCTCAGGAAACAAAGCAGGTGTTGCAATTTCCCTTGCAGTCCACCATTAATTTTTCAGAAATTAAAACACAGTGGAACCCTCAGTTATTATGTCTCGAAATGCCTGCTCCCGGTTCAGAAACCTACAGAAGATATTTAATTGATCTTAAAAATGACTTATATGGCAACCGAACCTTTGGTTCCGAAAATAATTATAAAGAATCCGAAATAAATAATCTTCCGGATCCGGCAATATTGACAGGATGGGAGGGCAATATCATGGGATCTGGAGTTCCTAACGATAATGATATGGCTATTTCAAATGATGGAAAAATAATTTCTGTAATTAATTCCTCCATTTACATCTACGATACTTTAGGAACTTTATTGAAATCTGTTTATTTGTCCACCTTTGCCGATACACTTGGCATTGCTGCATCTTCTTTTGATCCCAAGGTAATGTATGATCCCCGTGCGGATAAATTTATTTTATTGTTTCTTAATGGATTTACACCCGAAACTAGTTTAATTACAGTTGCTTTTTCTAAAACAAATGATCCTACTGGTGAATGGAATTTTTATGCCTTGCCTGGTAATCCTAAAAATGATACCTTATGGACTGATTTTCCAATGATGGCAATCACGGAAGAAGAATTATTTCTTACCATTAATTTAATTATTCCCGATGAACCATGGCAAACTGGTTTCAGCGAAACACTTATCTGGCAAATGAGTTTGGATAAGGGTTATGCAGGAGATTCTTTAGATGCAGTTTTTCACGACAATATATTTTTTGGAGGTAAACCCATTCGCAATTTAAATCCTGTAAAAGGAGGCGAAACTACTTATGGTCCTGATATGTATTTTTTGAGCAATAGAAATTTTTCTCCGGAAAATGATACTATATTTATTGTGCATGTTACGGGATTGTTGGATGATCCGGGAACTGAAGTGGAAATTGATTATTCCATCGCCAATAAAAAGTACGGTGTTCCTCCGCAGGCGAGGCAATATCTCACCCATATTTTTGATACTAATGATGGAAGGGTATTAGGTTCATTTTATGAGGACGGTCAAATTCAATTCGTTTCGAATTCTCTTGATCCTGCTACCGGTTTCTGCGGAATTTATCATGGTGTAATTACAGATCTGGAAGGAGAAAAAACAATTGTTGCAAATATTATTGGGGATGATACTTTGGATTTCGGTTATCCGAATATTTCTTATTCAGGACATTATGATGGTGATAATCAATCTATTATTGTATTCGATCATACAGCGCCAACTGTTAATGCCGGAATGAGTGCCATTTATTTTAATTGGTATGCATACTCTGATGCAGTAAATATTAAAACCGGAGATACTTACGTAAATGTTTTATCAGGAGCTTATGAACGTTGGGGAGATTACACGGGATCACAAAGAAGATATAATCATCCGGGTGAAGTTTGGGTAAGTGGAAATTTTGGAAAGTTTGTAGAAACATTTCCATTTTCCAGCAGAAATAATGCAACATGGATAGCGAAATTAGAAAGTAATGATGTGCATGCAGCAGATATTTTATCATCTGAAAATGACTTACAATCAAAAGTTTATCCAAATCCCTTTGAAAACTATTTTACCACAGAATTTGAATTGCCCAAATCAGGTGAGGTGGATATCCGAATTTATGATTTAAATGGAAAATTAATCAAACACCTTTTAAATACACAGGGATCAAAAGGGTTGAACATATTTTCTTTTTCCATGGAACCTTTGGCTGCCGGTAATTATATTTTGGAGATTAAATTGGATGGTATGGAATATGCCACATCGCAGATAAATAAACAATAGTAAGGAAAATATATTAATGTTCTCGTATGGGGAATTGATATTGAAAAAATGAACAGCAAATATAATTGCTTTTGATTGTCAGTTTGATGTAAAAAAAATCTTCCTGTCATTGAAAAGAATTTTTCATGACATTAGTATTGATGGAATATAATTATTTTGTATATACATCAAAAAAAATGTTATGAAAACATCATCTCTACTTTTTTTAGTCTTTGTATTGACAAAAATTTCCGCGCAGGAAATCGACTTTCTTCACATCAATGAAATGGATGCTTTGTTTGCCTCAGATGGAGTTTTGTTTTTTGATAATAATGAGATTGAAGCACATATGATATTTCCTGATCCCGTTGTCGGCGAAACTCCGGTTTCTACTATATTTTTAGCAGGACTTTGGGTAGGAGGTATTGATGATGGGGGATTATTACATGTTGCAGCTCAAACGTATCGTCAATCAGGAAACGACTTTTGGCCAGGTCCCATTGCTACTGATTATGATTACCCGGGATATGCAGAAAAATATGATGATGTTTGGGTCTGTAATAAAAGTACAATCGACGATCATATAACTAACTGGAATACAGTAGGATATATTGTTCCAGAATCCATATCTGATTGGCCCGGAAATGGTGATCCGATAAATGGAGAAGCGGCAATTCTAGCTCCTTTTTTTGATTATAATAATAATATGCTCTATGATCCGGAAAATGGTGATTATCCAATTATTCGTGGTGATCAAGCTGCGTTTTTCATTTTTAATGACGATGCTGAATTGCATATGGAAAGCGGAGGAGAAAAACTAGGATTGGAAATTCATGCAATGGCATATGCATTTGACGCTCCTTCTGATAGCGCTTTGGATCAAAGTATATTTTTGAATTATGCAATTATAAATAAATCAACCAATAATTATAGCGATTTTATTATTGGAATGTTTTCTGATTTTGATATTGGCGCATATGATGATGATTATGTAGGATGTGATACTATGTTAAATATGTTTTATGGGTATAACGGAGATTTTGTTGATGGTCCAACTTCGCCAAATTACGGTCCATTTTGCCCAGCCCAGGGTATCATGTTTTTAAATCACCCACTTTATGCTTTTAAACATTGGGAAAGTAGTTTTGAAGTTAATGGCTTTCCGGAAGTTGCAGATGATTATTATGAATATATTTCCGGATTATGGAAAGATGGGACTTCACAAACCTATGGAGGAAATGGCTATGGTGGTGATGTAAATACCAGATATGCTTATCCTGGAAATATCTTCGACCCGGATGCATGGAGTGAAGTTTCACTCCATAATTCACCATACGACCGAAAGAGTACAGGGTCTGTAGGACCACAGGCTTTAAATAGTGGCGATACTATTTGCCTGGATATGGCATTTCCCGCAGCAATTGCATATGATACATTATTTTTAGATTCACTCGGATACGGTTATTTTCCGTGGTATGCTGTTTCCGTCTTAAAAGAACGTGCTGCTTCAATTCGGAATTTTTATAACACAACTTATTCAGATTGTTCGATTATATATTTAAGAAATCCGGATTTTGTAGAAGGAGTGGAGCAAGAACAATTGTTAGCTGCAAAAATTTATCCCAATCCGGCAAACACTGTAATTAATATTGAAATGCGCAATCAAATCCCGGGTGTTAAATTAATAGAAATTTGGAATGCATTTGGACAAAAAGTTCTCACTACTGAATTATTTGATACAGATGTGGTGCAAATAAATGTAAATGAATTCCCTGTAGGATTATATTTTATCCAAATTAATTCCCCTGTTGGAGAAACATTTACTGCTGGATTTCAAAAATTTTGAGAATGTTAATCCTGCAAGGTATTGAATAAATATCCTTGCGGGATTATAAATACTGCTAACTTTGCCAAATTATTTCCTTTACGGAAATATTCAAATGATTGGCAATGCGCAAAAGAAAACAATATAAGATATTAGAAAATATAACCATCACTCAAATAGCCGACCAGGGAATTGGTATCGGAAGAATAGAAGGTAAGGTGATAATGGCGGAAAACACTATTCCAGGTGATGTTATTGATCTGCAGATCACAAAGGGGAAAAGTGATTATGCGATAGGATATGCCGCCAAATTTCATGAGTATTCGAAATTACGGGTTATTCCTTTTTGCGAACATTTTGGTGTTTGTGGTGGATGCACATGGCAAAATGTATCCTACGAAACGCAACTGGAATTTAAAACACAATTGGTGCAGGATGCTTTCAGAAGAATTGGAAAAATTGAACCGCTTGAAATTCTTCCGATATTGGCTGCACCCTTTGACAAATATTACCGCAATAAACTGGAATTTACCTTTACAAATTCAGGATATGTTGCCGGTAGGTTTTCTCGCGATGAAATAATAGAAAAAAAACCTGCTTTGGGATTTCATGTTCGCAAAGAATTTGCGCATGTTTTTGATATTAAACACTGTTACCTTCAACCATATCCCTCCAATGAAATACGCCTTGCTTTAAAAGCATATGCTACAGTACATCAATTATCTTTTTACGACCTCCGAAATCAGTCAGGTTACCTCCGAAACGTTATTGTAAAAAATACACTAACTAACGGTTTAATGGTGATATTGGTTGTTGCGGAAAATAAACCGGATTTGTTAATTCCTTTGTTACAGCATTTGTCTTCAACATTTCCTGAAATAACTTCCTTATATTATTGTATCAATCAAAAAAATAACGACTCCACCTACGATCAGGAAATGATTTTATTTGCGGGGGATAAATTTATTACCGAACAAATTGACAATATTAAATATAACCTCGGACCAAAATCGTTTTTTCAGACCAACATAACGCAGGCAGTGAATTTATATCATATCGCATTGGAATATGCAGATCTTAAAAAGGAAGACATTGTTTATGATTTTTACACTGGACTGGGAAGTATCGCTTTATTAGCTGCTGCACATTGTAAAAAAGTAATTGGTGTTGAAAGTGTGGAAGCTGCAGTGGAAGATGCAAAAATGAATGCTGAAGCAAATAACATAAATAACTGCACCTTTATTTATGGTGATATGGCGAAAGTATTCGACAATGATTTTATAAATACTTATGGCAAAGCCAATGTTGTGATCACCGATCCACCGCGTGTTGGAATGCATAAAGATGTTTGTTTAAAATTACTGGAGCTGGAACCTGAAAAAATAGTATATGTAAGTTGCAATCCCGTAACCCAAGCACGTGATATTCAAATTCTTTCTGATAAATATGAAGTAATTAAATTGCAACCCGTTGATATGTTTCCACAGACTTATCATGTGGAAAATGTGGCCTTATTGCATTTGAAGGAAAGTTAATAGGGTATGCAGGGTTAGCAGAGTTTGCAAGGTTTAGTTCGGAGGATAATTATACCGCACCAAAAATTGTTGGTTGGAACATTTGAAGTTGTTGAAGTTGTTGAAGTTGTTTAATTCATAAAAAAAGTTCACTGCGAAGTAATAATCATCAGTGTTACAAACTGCCCACTGCCCACTGCCCACTCCCCACTCCCCACTCACTACTCACCACTCCCCACTTCACCTTAACAACTCCTCCAACTTATCATACGCCTCCGCATTATAAACATTATGCACTGCATTATTTATATCCTGTTTCTCTCCGGCGGTGAGATGAAAACTTAGTGATGCGCGTTTATTATTTTCAGATGGTTGATATTCGAAAGTGATCACTTCCATTTTTCCTTCTAAAATTTCATCTAAATAATTTAATACCTGATCATTTTGGTAATCCTGAATTTCTACCCAGTTTGAATAAAGATTTTCTACCGGACTCATAAATTTTTGCATTACACCATTGCTCATGTTTTTTTTGATCTGCATTTCCTGTTCAATGGCGCGAATATTTACAATAATTACGCCACTTGTATTTTCGAGTATCCATTCGTTAAATACGGCAATAAATTGTGCTGCCGTTTGAGTGCCATAATTATCGCGTATTCCCGCATCCATAATTTCTATTTCGGGAGTAGTTGGAAGATGCACATTTGGCAAAATATAAGGGAAGGTGCAATTCATGCGCAACACACTGGTAAATAATATGCTGTCAGTAGAATTATTACCTAACAAATAATGTATATCGGCTCCGTCAATTTCCGGTTGAAAAAAATGCGTAATTCTATTTTGTGGTTTTGCAAGATAGGAAACAGGATGTGCTCCAACATATAATTTTCTTTCATCATTTATGATGGTAGGGGTGAAGATCATCATAGGTATCTTACCCGAAAATTCAGGTTCCTTATAATATGCTAAGGGTCGGAACATCACAGAATCGGTATTTTCATTCAGTATTTTTTCAAACATGTATCCGCGATCTTTTCTGTAAACTTCATTTTCGTAATTGTATTTCTGCCAGGGATAAAAAAGGTCGTTTACCACTATGGTAAAACTCAAGGCATTCAATAGATCTGCCGAAATATTATCGGTATATTGTTTATCATTTAAATTTATTGGAGCACCATTTAACGATTGTAAATATAATTCCCGATAATAAGCAGCCGCCAACATGCCCCCTGATGCGCCGGTGATCAGCGGACATTGCTGCATCAATTTATGATCTGTAAGACTGTCGGCATGCTGGAGCACCTGCATCGTAAACGACATAGCCCTTAATCCACCTCCGCTGCAATTAATAAATACCAGTTTTGGTTTTTCTTTTCCAGCGCTAAAAATATTTTTTCGATTTTCAAGAATTTGAAGTGTATTTCTGATATCCTTATTTGCATAAGCGGTATCTGAAATTACTTTTAATTGTTCGAGAGAATAAACCGAACTTGAATCATAATTTAAACCATAAACTTTATTCTTATAACTCATTAAATTGGAATGCATCATCGCGTTCACAAATAAAATAATAAGTATAAAAAATATCAGTTTCCAAGGACCCATCCAATAATAAAAGGCTCCTGTTAAAACAATTAATATTGCTATCAACAAAACAATGCTTGCTGCAGCGGGAATTCGGAAAATAGGATTATCCATTAATAATCCAAAAAGAATAATAAGTATAATACTGCTTACTTCAATAAAAAATGCATTGGCATGATGTTGTTTATACACTGATCTGATAACTGATTCAGGATAGTGGTCGGCGGATCTGGTATGTTTCCATCTAAAATTGTTATTGAGATAATATTCCGTATGTACCCTGTTCTTCGACATTACTTCCTCATGAGTGGGCTCCTCCGGATCGTGTTGTGCCGCGGCACTCTTTTTCTTTTTTATGATGCCAATTATCTGAAAGATGTCTTTATTGGTCCTGAAAAAATATACCATGGAAATAAGTATAACAGAAATTAGTCCCGTAATAAATCCTCCCAGACTTGCTGCAATATTTATCAGATTTAATAATCCTTCTTTTGATTGAAAAGCAATGATTTCGAAAATATAAATAATAAAAAATAACAAGGGGAACACCGCATTGTTTAAACAATAGGTGCCAAATGGTTTATTCAGCGTTGCCAGAAATGAAAAGTTATGCGCATTTAAAATATAACTCGTAACATTCCACACAACAAAAAATCCTCCCATAGCAGCACCTAAAATGCAAAAGCTGCTGAAATTAACTTTACCAATATATTCCGGATCGAGAAATAATAAAGAAATTCCATAACGTGAACCTGCAAGTCCTGATGAAATACTGATCAAAAAGATCCAGGAAAGTAATAAAAAATGATTGCGTTTCACATGAAGCATCAGCAACCGAACCGGGAATGAATATAAAATGCTGTAAAGGGCTTTTCGCATATTCTATGATCAATTTTACGAATATAATATAATTAAGGTTCTAAGCCGCTTGTCATTCTTATGCAACGAACAGCATAAACGAAAAATTATTAGAAAGTAATTTGAATATAATGGATGATGTGTGCAAGTAAATCCGGAACCCTATTAAAAAGGAAATGCAGCATGCTCCTCATCATGCTGCATCCATTTAGGGGTAATGTTGCCTAACCAATAACCTGTAAAGGTTGACCCAAAGAAAAGAAGAATTTCTGATAATTGCAAATAATTTAATGAAATATTGTAAAATTTAGAAATATTTGAATATTTTTGAGAATTCATTGTCGATAAGCTAAAAAATTCTCTCTGATATGTCTGAAAATTACGGAATTGATAAAGTAGATATCCAGATTCTGCACATGTTAATGCAGAATGCGATGACTCCCTTTACTGAAATAGCCCAAAAAATCGGAGTTTCCCCCGGAACCATCCATGTTCGCATGAAAAAGATGGATTCAATTGGACTTATTAAATCATCGCACCTGATGGTGAATCCATTGAAACTGGGTTATGGTATCACTGCCTTTTTGGGGGTTTATCTCGATAAAAGCAGCATGTATGATAATGTTGTAAAAGACCTTGAAAAGATTCCCGAGATAGTAGATTGCCATTATATGACAGGAACCTACAGCATGTTCGTAAAGATCATCTGCAAAGACACTTTACATCTAAAAGAAATACTCCACGATAAAATTCAACAAATTTCCGGCATCGATCGTACAGAAACATTTATTTCGCTGGAAGAAAGTTTTAACCGACCGATGAAGATTGATCAGGTAAAACGTAAATGAAGATTCGAAGGGGAAGGTTCTAAGGGGTCGCCTTCGCTAAAGCTACGGCGACCAAGGGAAGGAAGGTGCGTAAGGTTAAAAAAGGGAAAGCCGATTTAATTGTAAGTCCTACTTACTGCCTAAAATTTCTAACTTAATTCGGAATAAATCCTATGTCATTTTCCCATGTCCTTAGTCAAGTCCTGTGTCCTGATTCCTGATTCCTGTGTCCGTTAAGGGAAGGAAGGTTTGTAAGGTTTGAAAAAGGGTTAATAGTTAGATTGAAAATTTTGGACCGATGTAAATACCTTTAGGGATAATTAAAGTAAGTCCTTTATCATTTTTCCAATGTCTTATATCAAGTCCTACGTCCTACGTCCTACGTCCTACTTCCTACTTCCAAATGCTCGTTTTCAAATCAAATTGCTCTGGAATGGTTAACAGATCATGGAGATAATTAAATTGTTTTTCGAGAAATGTTTCATTATCTACACTTGTAAAAATACCCGGAGCGAATAGGGCGTCTTCACTGCTTATTGCAATGTAAATTTTATTATTAACGAAAGAAATGGATATATCCTGGTAGAATTTATTTTTTAATGTGGTGATGCGTTCCACTAATTTTGGAGAGAGAATATATCTGGCTTCCACGGCATCGGTGGAATATACTGCGAACATTTTTTCGAAATCAGGATCTTCAAGCTGAACTAATTTGGTGTTTTTGCGATGAATCATTTCATTCATAAATTCACCGGAAACTTCCCCCATAACTGAACGGGAAACATCAGGAAAAATGTAGGTTTCGCCATTAAAGTTTTTATTAAAATCTGCGACAAACAAGTAACCATTAAATACTTCTGTGATCTTGGTTTCGGATTTGCCGTTGCTTGTACTTCTTTCTTCTTGTTGTACCTTTAATTTGCTGCCGTGAAAATTATTTTCTGTACTTTCAAAATGATCACTGCCCGCATAACTCCAGATATTTTGAAAAGTAAATAATTTAGATGCTTCAAATTCCTCCTGACTCAAATGTTTTTCTTCTGTATAACTAATATTTTTATCGATTGCCGGAATACTCTCATTTAAAAAAACACTGCGAAACGATTTAATGTAAGATGTTTCAATTCGCTTTAATAAATTGTAGGGGAGTAGCAGTGCAAATACTGAAAATATTGCACCCGCCCAACGCAACATAAAATCAAAACCAAATTCCACATTTAAATAATAAGTTCCTATCAAATAGGAAATAATAATTACCACAACACTAAATACAATGGTAAGTCCAATCATTAAAGTATTATTTTTTACCAATTCCGGATTTCTTTCGCCAATTTGCACTTTCAAATTTTTATTAACGAGCCCTATCACAACAAGTCCCATTACTGCATACATAAATCCGGTTATAAACTTCACAAATCCGGAATCGGCAAAAGAATCTGCTGTAAACATCTTCAAAAATCCGAGAAATAGACTTATTACCACAGCAATAAAATATATGCCGATAATTCGTGTTAAAACTCCGGTGATCATCACAAGCAAATGCCGCGACTTTAAGGAATTCAATCCCGGTTTGAGTTTGGATTGGTATAGAGTTTGAAAAGTATTATTATACAAGTTTGTTTTTTTTAGTGTGGAAATTATTATTTCAATATTGTAAATAAACAACTTTCTTCAGAAATAGTATTATTTAACCTTAAAAAGTACATGCCGTTCGCAAATTCTGCATCTATCTCAATGGTTCCATCAATACAGGAATAGTTCCGTGATACACAGATCTTACCCTGAATATCCACGATGGAAACAAATACATTGCCATCGGGAATATTATTGGTAACTACAGTAAATTTTCCGTTATTCGGATTAGGAAAAATTGATAATTGTATATTTTCAATCTCACTTGTAAATTTTAACGGCAAAGTTGTAAATGTTTGAAGCGGTGAAAATCCACTTGAACCCAATGCTCCGCAGTTAGTTTTTACTTTATATTCATAAGCCGTATTTGAAATTAAACCCGTTAATTTTTTAGAAGTTGTGGCGCTCGATTTTTTTAACCACGTTGTAGTTCCCACCGGGCGATAATAAATTTGATATTTTTCTGCGCCTGTAACTGCAGTCCAGTTTATTTTTGCACTTGTTGATGTTATCATATTGGAAAACACTCCCGTCGGAACTGGACATACTAAAGGATTGACAGTGAGAACTGTAATTATTGAGGAATCGCAACCATACATTGTTCCAAAAATTGTATTATAAATTCCCGATGTAGAAACTACAGATCCATCCGGCAAAGTATAGGTTGATGGAGCATCAATTGTTACAAAAACAGTTGTGCTGTAATTGCTGCAAGTTAATCCTGATAACAATAAGGAATAATCCTGATCTCCACCACTTAATAAACCTTTATGTGTAATAGTAATATTGTAATCACCTGCAGTAGGAGCAGAAATATAAATACACTCCGAGTTATCCGTATTATTATCTCCATTGGTTGCAAGTGCATCGGGAATTAATGGATTTAATTTGAAAGGAAAATAAACGGTATTATCACTCAGCCTTGTTAATCTGATATCAAGATCATTCACTAAAATTTTTGTTGTTGGATCCAATGCTTCCGCCGGAACATTACCTGCAGGATCGTTCCAAACAATTGTTATTTTAATTGGAGATAATCCATAACTTTTCACTGCTAAATTATCTGTTTCATTATTTAATAAATTAAGTTCCTGCATACGAATAGGCTCATCAACAACACTAGAAATAAATAATGCAGCGCCCTCTGTATCTAATAATCCCCAACCAAATGCGTAAGAAGGACCAAAGGTTGCACTGGGTTGATCTGCAGTATGCATCACCAATGCCTTTGCAGTGGATGCAAGCATATAGTGGCCGAATAAATTATTATGGTGTTGTTGTAATAAGGCAAGACTTCCCGAAGTAGATGGTGTTGCCATACTTGTTCCGGAATAATTCGAATAATCATCACTTCCTGATGCAACACAGGAATATAAACTTGCTCCGTTTGCAACAATATCAGGTTTAATTCTTCCATCATCACAAGCACCATATCCTGAAAATGAAGTGATAATAATATCTGAGGGATTAATATATCCATTCACAATATCCTCAATTGCTCCAATCGTTAAAGTATTTTTTGCTGTTTGTAATCCACCGGGAATACAATCATAAATGCCATCCGGTTTTGGTTCTGAGCCATCTGCAGTCAATAGTTCGCCGGTATACATTAATTTATAAGTTGCTCCGGAGGGAACATCATCATTTCTATTATTGGAAGCTGCAACAACCGGTAAATAATAAGGTGCTGCATTTGCAACAAGATCAACATCACGCGATTTATCTAAATAATTTCCAAAAATATAATCTTCATTATCATCAACACTCATATCTCCATACCATTCCCACATGGAAGTTCCGCTGTTGTAATACCATCCTGCAATATAACTGTAAGAGTGATTTGAAATTAACATACCTAACGATGCTTCCGTTGTCATTTCCTCGATATCTGAAGTCCAGTCGAATCCTTTTATTGTTGCCTGGTATGCATGTCCCTTTGCATTTGCATCAACTCCTGATGCGATCATGGTTCCGGCGCAATGTGTGGAGTGACTACTATAAGTTGCGGTTTGCGATAAACCCATACTTGCACGGGTATTTAATTCCTGATGTGTTGTCAACAATTTACCGGAATCCCAAATGCGCAATTGAATTCCGCTGCCCGATAAATTTAATCCTGCACCTCCGCCTGTCCATACTTTATTAGCACCATCCGTTTTTGCGGAATTAAGATTATCGGTTGTATAATAATGCGGAAATCCGTTTATTAAATTATGAATTTGAGTAAGTCCTCCATTTTCTGTGGGAAAGGATATTGGTAAATTATTTCCCTCTGCATATTTTACAGCAAGATCATATCCGACCTGATATTTGATAGACTCCATTTTCACTGAATCGAGCAAACGCTGATCAAACGTAATATTCTGTGCTGAAACTGCAACCGGCAGCATCAAAAGTATTAAAAAGTGTTTCATACAATGGTTTAGGTAATGTAAATGTAGGAAAGTTTGGGGGGATGTAAAAACAGGTTGAATTATAACCCTTATTTTTCAGGGTATCCATTCTCTAACCAACAACTAAGTTTGGTTATTTCATCAGCGGTGAGTGCCACATTTCCTTCCGGTGGCATTATTTGAAGATCGATAACAAAGGTTTGAAAGGCAGTATTTTCAATGGATGGTATTAATTCTACATAACTGGTAAAGTCGCCGATATTTGCTGCAGATTGATGACAACCACTCAGTGAACATTTATTTTTGATGATAAATTTCACCGTATTTTCATAGCTCACAAAAGGAAAAACGGAATCGCAAACAGATGTTTTATGATCATATTTGCAACCCGTTAACCCTAGACATGAAATCACACTTAAGAAAAAATATTTCATTTTATAACTACAAGCGGATGCGTTTCGTAATTATCACCCATAAATATTTTTACAATATAAATTCCTTCTGCAAGTGAGCTGATATCTATATCGGAAATAATATTATTTGTTGTCGCATTATTATTTCCATTTTCCAAAATAACAGATCCATTAATATTTGATATGGTATATCCACTAATTTGTGTATTAACATTTTGAGTCAAGACAGAAAATGTATTTGTAGCGGGATTGGGAAATAATTTAATGGAAGTGTTAACAGTATTGTTATCTGTTATTCCTGTCTCAGAGGAAATAATAATATCATAATCTTCAAATTCGCCATGATAACCAAAAGGATCGGCAGGGATATCGCAAGGTGTGGGAAGTATATGTCCGCCATTGCTCGACATTTTAGCTGTCACACGCATTTTTGTTGCACCCGATAAGGCAGTTAGCGGAATAGTAAATGAATCTTCAAAAGTGCCCACTTCATGATGATCTTCCGATAAAACTGTTTCATCAATATCCATAAAATCGCCATCCTGATTAAAATCTATCCATATTCTTAAATTCATATCATCACAAATTGTTGCATCAATGGTATGTGTTATGGATGTGGAATATTGTTCTCCTTTTAATAATGTTGTAGTTAATCCGGTATTCACAAAACTATTATTCGGATAATCTTCAAGATCGGTAGATTCTCTGTCAATAGTATTCAAAATAAAATGTGTGATCCCTGGCATATTCGCATTATAAGGAATAGCAGTTTCGGGAGTGCACCATTGTGCATGCATTGGTAAAATGTTAATTACAAATGCAAATAATAAAAGAGAGTAGAATTTAGGTTGCATAATTTTTGAATTTATTTTATCCAAAACTATATGCAATAAAATCACCAAAAAAATTCCTTAACATAAGAATTGTCAGGCAGGTGTAATTTAACTAGTGTTAAGGGGTGTTAAGGGAATAGTTAGATATTAGTATTTAGTAATTAGAGATCAATATATTGGAATTAGTATGTAGATGTTAGTTTGGAGATATGAAATCTGTTGTTGATTTATTTTTTATTATTAGAATTGGATGATTTTAATAAATGGAATTAAATTTTTATCCAGTTAAATTTTATTTCTATGAAAAAGTTAACACCAAGTTGTAAAATGTCCAATCAAAAATGAAAGCGATAACTGATATCTCTGATATCAATTATTTATTAAAGTGAAAGGATTTAGTAATATATTTCCATCGCTATCTGTTAATTTAATAAAATATTGTCCTGACATTAAGTTGGATAATTGAATTTGCGAGGTGCCAATTAGTATTTTAGAATAAACAATTTCTCCCTGTAAATTTAAAATATCCATAGAAAGAAAACTCAGGTCGTTGCTAAAAACAATATTTAATGATTCTATCACCGGATTTGGAAATATTTTAATATTTGATTGCCATTCCGGAATTTCCAAAAGAAACATATATTCTTCTGATGTTCCCATACACCCGTTTGCATCCATAACGGTTACAGAGTAACTTCCAAATTCAGTTGGTATATAGGTTTGTTCTGTCGCGCCAACTAAAGGAGTTCCATCCAAATTCCACTGATAGGATTCTGAAGTGGAGCAAAAAAAAGTGCCAATTGCAAAGGTTATTTCTGGGACAGGTAATGGATTATTTACAATTAAAATGGGTTCAGATTGTCCGTAACAACCGTGTATATCAGTTTCTTCAACAAAATATTCTCCCGCATCATATACAATTATTGTATCTGTTGTTAATCCGGTATTCCAAAGTATATCTCCTATTGCTGTAGTAAATAATAATGCTGAATCGCCGATGCAAAAGGTAGTAGGATCTGAAGTAAAAATTTCGGGTTGTGGCAGTTCATAAACTTCAACATATACTGATGCATAATCGTAACAACCATCCGTTGTTACCTTAAGTTGAATTGTTCCATTATCATCAACAACGATACTATCAGCTATGGGACCAGGAATCCAATCTAATATATCGCCTCCTGATCCATAAAGCACTACAGAATCTCCCTCACAAAATTCCAGAGGGCCACCCGGAGTAATTATTGCGGTAGGAATTTCGTGAAGTGAAACATCAATGGTGTCGGAATGTAAAATACAAGCATCATCAAATACTGTAAACCAATAACTTCCTGCCTCATTAATAGTGATGGAAGTTGTGGTATCTCCCGTATTCCATAAATAATGATCGGCATCGGGATCAACAACAAACAGCATTACGGAATCGCCGGTGCAAAGTGATGTGTCGCTTTCAAAATCAATTTCTTCAGAGGCGTAGGGATGTAATTCAACAGTGATGAGCACAGTGTCAAAATAATAATCATAGCCGACACTATAGTCATATTCCAAAGAAAAATAAGTGGTATCTCCTTCTTCTCCCGGAAAATAATTATGAAACGTATTACCGGGAAATGAAGGACTTGTTGAAAAGGCAGGTGGCCCGTCAGTGTAAAACACTTGATAGAACCCATATGTGTTTTCTGTTTGATTATTTACAGTAATTTCTATTTGTCCATAACATGGTGAAACAATATAAAAATAATCAATGTCATAATCACGATCTCCATAATCCATATTTGTACCGTGCATTTTTGTAACAAAGGTGGTATCCATGGGAACATACATTGCCTCTTCAAATGTATTATTACATTCACAAATTTCTGAGGTATCAATACCAATGTTAACTGTTATGGATGTGGAATCGTAAGATGGATATTCACTTGAATAGATATAAAAATAATAAGTGCGTGGGCAAACTACAGTGTAAGTCGAAAGATTAACAGGTCCGGCGTCAACATCAAAAATGGAAGCAAGGTCAGATGTTGTGGTATCATCATCATAAACCTTTAGCACGAGTTCTAAGGAAGAAGGATTATCAATATAAATGTGCATTATACCTGCAACAGGAACTTCCACTTTAAAATAATCTCTATCTGTTCCGCCAGGGTATAAATTATTCGTACCATAAATTTTAGTAGTAAAAGAAGTGTCAATAGGAACTTCCGTTGCATAGGCAAAACAGTTATTACATTCTGTTATTTCATTCGTATTTAAATGGATATTAGTATACAGAAGATCGGGATCGGCGGCATCATTATCTGTCAAATAACATTCATTAATTAAGAGGTAATAAGTTCCGGGGCAAAGTGCAAATTCTTTCTGAACATCAAAGCTCACATAACCCTCCACACTATAGGCAATTTGAGTGATACCATCATTTGCCAAAAGAGTAACTTCAATTGCAAGCGCAGCCCCTGTAGCTTCGGTATAATTATTAACCAATACTTCGAGAACTCCAGGTTCTGTAACTTCCAGTTTAAAATAATCAACATCACCTGGTTCCGGACCAATACTTGACCAAAATCCAGCAGGAATATTTACCAATGGCGCCTCATCCGGTGAATTATTAGGAACGTCATCTTGTGAAAAGGTAATTATAGGTGTAATTAAAATGAGTATTAATAAAATCAGAGTTTTCATAGCTGTATTTTATTCGATATTTTTTTGAACGGGTTTAATCGTAATTCAATTTAAATATACACTTTTCTTATTTCCAAGTATCAGGTATCAAGTATCAAGACTTAAATTGATCAATACCGATAAATTTTATTCCTAAGCAAAAGTTATCAGCAAGATATAAAATTTTCAATCCAAAACGATCGCCCCCTTTTTTATCCTTAACCACACCTTCCTTCCTTTATTTCCTTAGATCCTTCCCTTCGATTCTTCGATTCTTCTCCCTTCGAATCTTACATATTCCGTCTATACTGACCGCCCACCATAAACAACGCATGTGTAATCTCCCCCAGTGAAGAATACTTACAAGCCTCCATCAAGGCTTCAAATAAATTCTTATTTTCAATTGCAGTTTTTTGGAGATGGCGGAGATGGGATGCTGTTTTGTCGGAGTAATATTCGTGAAGATTATTGAGAGTGGTAATTTGAAATTGTTTTTCGTCTTCAGTGGCGCGAATTACTTCTTTGGGTAAAATTGTAGGAGAACCTTTAGAATTTAAAAAAGTATTCACACCAATTATAGGATATGCTCCGGTGTGTTTTAATGTTTCGTAATAAAGGCTTTCTTCCTGAATTTGTCCGCGCTGATACATGGTTTCCATTGCACCTAAAACTCCGCCGCGTTCTGATATTTTTTCAAATTCGGTTAATACTGCTTCTTCAACAAGATCAGTTAATTCTTCAATTATAAAAGAACCTTGAGTCGGATTTTCATTTTTAGCAAGTCCTAATTCTTTATTGATAATCAATTGAATTGCCATTGCGCGGCGAACGCTTTCTTCTGTTGGAGTTGTAATTGCTTCGTCGTATGCGTTAGTGTGTAGCGAATTACAATTATCATAAATTGCATATAAAGCTTGTAACGTTGTGCGGATATCATTAAAATCAATTTCCTGCGCGTGTAAACTTCTTCCACTGGTTTGAATATGATATTTTAATTTCTGTGTGCGATCGTCGGCGCCGTATTTGTGTTTCATTGCCTTTGCCCAAATGCGACGTGCTACACGACCTATCACTGCATATTCAGGATCGATTCCGTTGCTGAAGAAGAATGATAAATTAGGTCCGAAATCATTTATGTGCATTCCGCGACTTAAATAATATTCCACATAGGTAAATCCGTTGGCTAAGGTAAATGCCAATTGTGTAATTGGATTTGCACCGGCCTCTGCAATATGATATCCTGAAATGGAAACGGAATAAAAATTGCGCACCTTATTGTGAATAAAATAATCCTGCACATCACCCATTAATCGCAAAGCGAATTCCGTGGAAAAAATACAGGTATTTTGAGCCTGATCTTCTTTTAATATATCTGCCTGAACGGTTCCGCGAACAACGTTGAGTGTATGTTTTTTTATTTTTTGATATATATCTGCAGGTAAAACCTGATCACCGGTAACACCTAATAATAATAATCCAAGACCATTATTTCCTTCGGGAATTTCGGAATTATATTTCGGTCGTAAATGTTCTTTTCCTTTGTAAATTTCTTTTATAGTATTATTTACTTCCTCCAATAAATTATTTTCGCGGATATAAATTTCGCATTGCTGATCAATTGCTGCATTCATAAAAAATCCGAGTAACATTGGTGCCGGACCATTAATTGTCATCGACACAGATGTTTTAGGATCGGATAAATTAAATCCGCTGTATAATTTTTTAGCATCATCCAGACAACAAATACTCACTCCGCTGTTGCCAATTTTTCCATAAATATCAGGGCGATGATCGGGATCATTGCCATATAATGTTACACTGTCGAATGCCGTGGATAAACGTTTTGCAGGCATGCCTTTACTTACGTAGTGAAAACGTCTGTTGGTGCGCTCCGGGCCACCTTCTCCGGCAAACATCCTGGTTGGATCCTCTTCTTCTCTTTTAAAAGGATATATACCGGAGGTAAATGGAAATTCACCTGGAACATTTTCCTGTAATTGCCAAAATAAAATATCTCCCCAAGCCTCATATTTAGGAAGAGCAATTTTAGGAATTTGTAAATGACTTAAACTTTCGGAATGTGTTTTTATTTTTAATTCTTTATCTCTTACCTTAAAAATATAGTTTTCATTTTTGTAGGATGTTACTTTGTCGTTCCAATTGCTTATTAATTCAAGATTTTCATTTTCTATTTTGACCGAAGTCTTTTTATAAGCCTCTTCTAATTTTAGTTTTGTACTTTCATCCTCAATTAATTCCTTTGTTTTATGGATAGCATATAATTTTTGTGCTATTTCTTTTTGTTCCAGCGCTTTTTTATCATATCCTCTGTTATTTTCTGCAATTTCAGCGAGATATCGGGTGCGGGGAGGAGGGATGATGAATATTTTTTTACTCATCTCATCCGTAATATGAAAATCGCTGTGCAGATCAACCTTTGTTTTTTCTTTGATGGTATCCATCAGATGGCGATAGAGTTGATTTGTTCCCGGATCATTAAACTGCGATGCAATAGTTGCAAAAACAGGCATTTTTTCAACATCGGTCTCAAATAATTTATGATTGCGTTGAAATTGTTTTCTCACATCGCGTTGCGCATCACTTGCTCCGCGTTTATCAAATTTATTTATGGCAATAATATCTGCAAAATCAAGCATGTCGATTTTTTCGAGCTGACTAGCTGCGCCGTATTCCGGAGTCATAACATACATACAAACATCACTGTGTTCCGTAATTTCCGTATCACTTTGTCCGATACCGGAAGTCTCAAGAATAATAAGATCAAAATTCGCAGCCTTTAATATCTTAACTGCTTCATCCACATGTTTACTCAGTGCAAGATTAGCCTGGCGGGTTGCCATAGAACGCATATATACCCGCGAATTATTTATAGCGTTCATGCGAATTCTGTCGCCCAATAATGCACCGCCGGTTTTTCTTTTGCTTGGGTCAACGGATAAAATTGCAATAGTTTTATTATCAAAATCCACCAAAAATCTTCGCACTAATTCATCCACTAATGATGATTTTCCTGCTCCGCCAGTTCCTGTAATTCCCAATACAGGTGTTTTATTTTCCTTAATAAGCACTTCCACCTGCGTCATAATATTATTAGCATCTGGTGTATTATTTTCCACTGCGGAAATTAATCGCGCAATGCTTCGGTATTTTTCCTGCGAAGAATTTTTTTCATTTAATAGGGATAATTTATTCAGCTCACCATTTAAATTAATTCCTGTTGCAAAATCACTTTTCTCAACGAGATCATTTATCATCCCCTGCAAACCTAAAGACCTTCCATCGTCGGGTGAATATATTCTGGTGATACCATAATTCTGTAATTCTTCAATTTCAGTTGGTAAGATAGTACCTCCACCTCCACCAAAAATTTTTATCTGTCCTGCACCTTTTTCCTGCAGAAGATCATACATATATTTAAAATATTCGGTATGTCCTCCCTGATAACTCGTCATGGCAATTGCCTGCACATCTTCCTGAATTGCACAATTAACCACTTCATCCACACTGCGGTCATGACCGAGGTGAATAACTTCAACACCGGTTGCCTGAATAATTCGTCGCATCACATTAATTGCAGCATCATGTCCGTCGAATAAACTCGCCGCGGTAACAATTCTTATTTTATTTTTCGGGTGGTATGGTAAAGCGTCTTTCATTGTATCGAATATACTGCAAATTTAAGGATTTCGGGGTGATAGGAGGGAGGAGATAGCGGTTATTGGTAAATTCAGCCTATTGAATAGTTATTTCTTGGCATGATGATCCTCGTTTGGGCTAAAGCCCGATGGTAGTTTGTGTTTTTACCCCACCGGCTAAAGCCGGGGGTTATTGATTAGGTTGGCTAAGGATAATGTGAAGAGTAGGCATTTCTCCCACTAAGGATTAAGTTTTGATGTAAATTTATATTATGCAATCCCAAGTATTTTCAAATAGCCGTGGGTTTTAACCCACGGATAAAAAAACGAACACCTCACCGGGCTTTAGCCCAAACAGATTTTCAATTGGAAAGTAAGTTGAAGGACGGAGTTTTATATAATTATTTGATTTTTTAATGTTCGTATTATTGATGTTTTAATCTAATCATGATGATCCTCATTTGGGCTAAAGCCCGATGGTAGTTTGTGTTTTTACCCCACCGGCTAAAGCCGGAGGTTATTGGGGATTAAGTTTTGATGTAAAATTTATATTATGCAATCCGAAGTATTTTCAAATAGCCGTGGGTTTTAACCCTCGGATAAATAAAACGCACAGCTCACCGGGCTTTAGCCCAAATAGATTTTCAATTGGAAAGTAAGTTGAAGGGCGGAGTTTTATATAATTATTTGATTTTTTAATGTTCGTATTATTGATGTTTTAATCTAATCATGATGATCCTCATTTGGGCTAAAGCCCGATGGTAGTTTGTGTTTTTACCCCACCGGCTAAAGCCGGGGGTTATTGATTAGGTTGGCTAAGGATAATGTGAAGAGTAGGCATTTCTCCCACTAAGGATTAAGTTTTGATTTCAATTTATATTATGCAATCCGAAGTATTTTCAAATAGCCGTGGGTTTTAACCCACGGATAAAAAAACGCACAGCTCACCGGGCTTTAGCCCAAACAGATTTTCAATTGGAAAGTAAGTTGAAGGACGGAGTTTTATATAATTATTTGATTTTTTAATGTTCGTATTATTGATGTTTTAATCTAATCATGATGATCCTCGTTTGGGCTAAAGCCCGATGGTAGTTTGTGTTTTTACCCCACCGGCTAAAGCCGGGGGTTATTGATTAGGTTGGCTAAGGACAATGTGAAGAGTGGGCATTTCTCCAACTGGGGATTAAGTTTTGATGTAAAATTTACATTATGCAATCCGAAGTATTTTCAAATAGCCGTGGGTTTTAACCCACGGATAAATAAAACGCACACCTCACCAGGCTTTAGCCCAAACAGATTTTCAATTGGAAAGTAAGTTGAAGGGCGGAGTTTTATATAATTATTTGATTTTTTAATGTTCGTATTATTGATTTTTTAATCTAATCATGATGATCCTCATTTGGGCTAAAGCCGGTTGAAGTTTGTGTTTTTACCCCACCGGCTAAAGCCGGGGGTTATTGATTAGGTTGGCTAAGGATAATGTGAAGAGTAGGCATTTCTCCCACTAAGGATTAAGTTTTGATGTAAATTTATATTATGCAATCCGAAGTATTTTCAAATAGCCGTGGGTTTTAACCCACGGATAAAAAAAACGAACACCTCACCGGGCTTTAGCCCAAATGAGGATCTTCAATCGGGTCAAAAAATCAATAATTCGAAAACTGATGCCTAAATAAAAATTCACCGCGATCATTTTTTGCGGCAATTATATACATGCCTTTGGGAATACTTTGCAGATCAATAGTATAGGAATTGGAGGTTTCGTTCGAACCTAAAGTTGTTATCATTGAGCCAGCCGCATTAAATAAAACAAAATGCAGATCTTCAAAAGAATACTGATGCGATAATAAGATCAATTGATCGGGATATTGTTGCGCATTGTATACAATAGTTTGTTGTTTCACAATTAATGGAATAATATCTGAATATTTAAAGTTGCCATCATAGTCGGTTTGTTTTAAACGATAATATCTTGCGCCCGCTAATAAATTATGATCATTATAAGAATAAGTTAATTGTGTTGTTGAATTTCCTGCACCTGAAATATTTTCGAGCGCATAAAATTCTTTTCCGTCAAAAGATCGTTCAACTGTAAAATAATCGTTGTTGATCTCGCTTTGTGTTGTCCAATCAATTTTAATTTCATCCAACATTTCTGTTGCATTAAAACTAATGAGTTCGATAGGTAATGTCAGGAATGATAATGTAACATCATCCACCGCAAAAGAAGGATCGTTTCCATTATTATCGGTGTCGTTCTTCCAATTAAATTTGATTTGAAAATCGGGGATATTGTCGGCACAAGCCGGCAAAGTATAAGTGTAGGCAGTCCATCTGCCCTGACAACCCAGTAAACAGGAAAATGCAGTGCAACTTATTGGAGATCCACCGCCATTGCAGCAATTTGTAGTTAGATTGGTTACAAAGGTCCAGGATCCACCACCATCACAGCTGTACGACCAGCTTCCAACATCCTGCGTTCCCTCGCCATATCCAATAAAATTAAAGGTTATTGTAATCCCATAAAGTCCTGTATTATCTATTAACGGTGAAATGGCATCTTTATTTGTGAGTGAAGTGCCCGAGGCAAAATAGGCAGCACCACAATCGCCACCTGCACATAATCCTACATTCACACTTCCAACATGTAAACTCGCATCTGAAGGGCAAACAGAACCACAGGTATTTGCCGCATTTCCGCATTCTTCCACACTTGCAAAAAAGGAATTTGCCTTCACACCCTGCGCTCCGTTCAATACTTCTGTCCATGCACCATTACCGGTATCCAACAGATCGATGCTCGTATTTTTAATTCCCGAACCAAAGGTTTCGGTCCAATACACCTGTGATGTAACAGTTTTAGTTACACAAAAAATTAAGATACACAGGGTGATTTTTTTCATTATAAATCAATAATCCCTCAATTATCTGGGGGTTTATTAATTTAAAGATAATGTATGGAACGGAAATTCCTAAATTTAGCAGTCAAATTCAGGGAAATTTTGAAGTGTATTCGATTCATTTTAAATTGTTTGTTCACCCTTCAGCTCCTTCACCGTGCCGTGATTTCACACTAGAAACGATCGAATCTAAATTCAGCGTTAACGAGAGGTGAAAAATATCATTTAAAGGATTTTGATTGTTTTGAGTTGGAATGAGATAAGAAAAATCTATTCCAAAAGCATTGTAATGTACTCCGGTGCCGAGCGTATAAAATTGTCGGCCACCTTTTGTTGCATGCTCATAAAAATATCCTGTGCGCACAGCAAATTTATTATCAAACCAATACTCTATTCCTGTTGAAATTGTTATTTCATGTAACTCCTCATTAAAACCATAGGGAGCATCACTAAAAGAATTTATCATTCCACTAAAAACATTTTGTTCTCTAAAATCGGGAATTCCATTTTGTGGTTGGATATCTGAAGTATCGGGAGTCGGAACCATTAACTTATTAAGGTCAACTGCAAGGGTTATTTTGTTGTATTCGTTTAAATTTATTCCGTAAGAAACTCCAATTCCCAAATTAGTAGGTAAATAATCTTTCTCCACACTGTTTGTATAGGTGATCTTATTTCCAATATTCGAAATATTTAATCCCAAACCCAATTCTGTATTTTTTCCAACAGATTCAAATTTATTTGTATAAAAAAATGAGAGATCACCTGCAATTGCCTGAGATGGTTTAATTTGTACACCATTATTAAATTGTATTGTCGGAATATTAGAATACAAATATTTCATATTTATACCTGCTGAAAAATTGTCAAATATTTTTCGTGAATATGCAACATCAAAAGCGAATTCACGGGCATGAAAATCATTTATTACTCCTGTTCCCGTAAAACTCATATTACCTAAAGAAAAGTACCGCAGAGATGAACTTAAAAAGGATTTGTCACTTAATTTCTGATATCCGTTTAAGTTAGCCAAATAAATACCTTTGATCAAATTATCAGAAAATGGTGCATAGTTAAATGAAATTGCTGAAGGTTTATCATCATCAACAAAAACAAGTTTTGAAGCATTCCAATAAATAGAATTCACATCCGCAGAAGTTGCAATTCCAACATCTCCCATTCCCCCGGAACGTGCATCAGGGGCCATTCTCAGGAAAGGCATTGCAGTGGTCACTGTATTTAAATAATCGTTAGAATTTCCATTTCCAATTGTGATCTGAGCGTGAACGGAATTAGAAAATAATGTCGCAGAAAAAACAAAAGTAGAAATTACGGGAATATTTTTCATTCGTGTAATTTATAGGGTGAAAAGCACCATAAATAACGTTGTAGGCTCAATTTTATTATCATTTTTTAAGTCACTATTAAGTGAAATAAATTTCCATCATCTCCCATTCTACACTCCTATCCCGAAGGGAATACTCCTTACTCCTCTCTCCTCTCTCCTTTCCCGCAGGGAATTCTCCTCCCTCCTGCACAAAAAAAGGCGACCCCTTAAGATCGCCTTTTTAAAAAGAGTTTTATTTATATCATCCGTCAGCACCTTCATCATCTCCTCCGCCACCTTCTGATTGAAGAGCATCGAGATTAAACATAAGCGTAAAACGAAGAGTATTGTCTAATGGATTTTGATTGTTAGATGTTGGAACCAGATAAGAGAAATCTAATCCAAATACATTGTAACGCAAACCTAAACCAACGGTAAAGAATTGGCGACCACCTTTTGTTGCGTGCTCATAAAAATATCCTGTGCGCACTGCAAATTTATTGTCGTACCAATATTCTAATCCTGTAGAAATAATTACCTCATGTAATTCTTCACTGAAACCGTTTGGAGCATCGCCGAAAGAACTGAACATACCACTCACAACACCTTGTTCTTTAAAATCGGGAATTCCATTCTGTGGATCTGAATCCGCTGTATCCGGAGTAGGAACCATTAATTTATTGAGATCAACCGCAAGCGTTAGTTTATTATAATCGTCGAAATGCACTCCGTAAGAAGCACCGATTCCAAGATTTGTCGGAATATAATCTTTCTCAATACTGGAAGTATAAGTGATCTTGTTACCGATATTCGAAATATTTAAACCTAAACCTAATTCAGAATCTTTTCCGCTGGTTTTGAATTCGTTGGTATAAAACATCGAAATATCAGCGGCCACACCTTGAGCCGGTTTAATTTCCACACCATTAACAACCTGACCGGTTGCTAGGTTGGAGTATAAGTATTTCAAATTAAGTCCCGCAGAGAAATTATCCGTCAATTTTCGGGCATAAGCAACATCAAAGGCAAATTCGTTAGGACGGAAATCCTGTAAAACATTTCCGGAATTATCCGTAAAAGTGATGGTTCCCAGAGAAAAATAGCGCAAAGAGGCACTTAAAGCCGAAAGTTCATCCACTTTCCAGTATCCGTTCAAATAAGCCAGATAAATATCATTTACCAGATTTTTTAACCAGGGAGTATAAGTAATGGAAAGACCGGAAGGGTGTTCATCATCAATAAAAACAAGTTTGGATGCATTCCAGAATATGGAGTTGGCATCCGGAGTAATTGCGATCCCCACATCTGCCATACCGCCGGAACGCGCATCAGGTGCGATTCTTAGGAATGGGACTGCTGTAGTTACTGTATTTAAATAATCATCGCCGGTACCGCTACCGATGGTGATTTGAGCTTGAACTGAAGTTGAAAGTGTGATCACAGAGACAACCAGCATCGAAATTTTCTGAATAGTAAGCATAAGTTCTGTTAAAATTGGGAATGCAAAAATAAAGAATTCTATAACGAGTGAAAAATCATTTTAGTATTACAAGCTTCTGAAACTCGTTGGCTTTTGAATTATCGCTGCTTGCTTTTACGGTTAATTTGTAAATATAGACACCTTTTCCAATATTATCACCATACTCGTCAAGGCCATCCCACTCTATATTGTCAACGCGATATCCATCAGTGGAAACCTGTTGCTCCAGCGTTTTAATTCTTTTTCCGCTTACGGTAAATATTTCCACTTTTACATCCAAAATATCTCCGGGACGGTTGTGTTCAAACCAAAAAGAGGTATTTGTAGTGAAGGGATTCGGATAGTTCAAAACATGACTTAATGCCAGATCAGCCGTTTCAGCTACTACAAATTCGGTATATCCTTCCCCTGAATTATTATAAACATCCCAGGCTTTTACCACTACGGAGTGTCTTCCTTCCGAAATATCTGCCAAAGGATATGAGACTGTTCCGCTTTGATATTGGTCGAGTTCTGCCTCGTAATAATCGTTGAGTTTAAGCATGGTTTGTTGGTCTTCATCCAAAGTTGCAGTAATATCGTGACCAACTGCGTTCCCCAAAGCATTTATTCCATTCAGGTCGTTCAATTGGATCAACAAAGTTGGATCTTCATCGGTAAGTCCGCCAAACACAAAGGTTTCATCATTCATAAATACATCCACAACGGGGCCTTCCGTATCTTCGGCCGCGTCGTCGGCAGTTCCTCCGATAATTACGTTAAAATCGGCTCCGTTCGCGTCCTCTAAACCGTTATCAGCATAATAACTCAATTTCCCATTTCCATATGTGTAGGAGATGTCTTTAGGAACAATAAAAGTGTAAGTAAACTCTCCATTTATCACACTTGCTTTTCCTTTATATAATGCATTTTTTTGCAGTTCGAAGGAGAAGGGTTGGCTTGGACCAAAACCTACACCAGAAAAAGTTGGATCATTTACGAGGTTATTTATCGTAACAGGTTTATCGTATACTGCAGGATAAACAATTCCATTAAAGGAAGTCATTTTCACACCCGTTTCATCATTAATTTGGCCTGTAATTGTTACTTTATCCAATGCTTTTAAAGTATCTGTGTAAGATATAATTGGAAAAGTATTTACTGTTGTTGTTTTAACACTGTATTTCGGATAATTCAGTACTAATGCAGGATCGCCCAGTAAAATAAATTTTCTATTATTTTTCGGATCGGTTGTCACGGCATTTTTTCCTTCTCTAACAGCATCACCTAATGCAGGATATTTTCCATCAATACGCAAAAATAAATGTTCGAGGAAATTACTATTGAGATCATAATTTGCGGCTGCATAAACCAAACGCACAGTTGTTACTAAAGCGATGGCACCGCCATGCGGATTTAATAATGTTAATTCTCCTGCAGATTGACGATCGGGATTATCATATCTGGAAAATGAACATGTTGCAGTAATAAATAAAGGAAGTTTATCGTAGTTGTCGAATCCATTGATATCATCCACCCCTAAAACCCTTTCCTGAGCCCAGTTCTGTTCGTTTCCGTGACCGAGATAATTCATTATAAATGCACCGGAAAACATACGATTGGAAATTGCAGTTTCCACTTCGGGATAACGTTCACCACCTGCACCCGGAATTTGCTGATAGGAATCAAAATAAATTTTATCTATATTATAAATTGGATAATTATCTTCAAGATAATTTGCGAGAAGATCGGCATCTTCCACATGCGTATTATAATCTTCATCATCGGCTATAAAACATAAAGAATTTCTCCAGCTTCCAAGTGATTCCACCGATTTATAATGTATAATTTTATCCACCATTTGTGTGGCTTCTTCTAATGTAAGTACGGGAAGTCGTCCAATGCCAATATCGAGTTTTTCAGAAGTCTCTTCAATATTATCTCCTTCCGTAAGATCTAAAAATCCAAAATAATCATCCGTGCCATAAGAAATTCCACGAGATAAAGATTCAAAACTTTCATAATTAGGAACTTTCAACGTATTTTTATCTGCATCAAACATGATATATCTGTAATCAAAAGATGCATCTCCAAATAATAATAAATATTGCGGCATTAAATTCTCATCACCGGCAGCCCGAGTATAAAACATACGCATAAGATCTCGAATTGCCGAAATGTCCTGCGCTCCGGAAGAAAATTCGTTATATAATTGATAAATATCCACCACTAAAGTATCCAATCCGTGTACATCATGGTGATATGCTGCAAGGCGTCGCGCCTCACTTAAAAAAGCAGGGTGTGATACTATTACATAATCAGGAGTGAGCGTGAGATCATGCAGATCCTGATTTGATACTTCACCTTCGTAATTAATGTCTGCAGAAGAAAAAACATCTCCCGTATTAAATGCAATAAATTGTTTTAAACTATCAGAGGATGATATAAAAGTAATATCAGTGCCCGCAACATATAATTGATTTTTTACATTGATTCGATCGGTAACATCCCAAATAAAAATTCCATCATCGGCATCTAAAAAATATTTAGTGATATTTCCCGGTGCAACAGTTCTGGAATCTCTGAAATATAATTGTGCATCGCTGTATTTTAAATTTGCACGACCCAATAATTCAATATAATTTAACCATGCAGTAGATGCACTCGAACCCGTAAATTTTACATTCATATTAAAACTGGAAGCGGGTGCTGTAAATGTTGTTTCAATGCCAGCTTCAATTGCATAAGTTTCGGTAAATCCACTCACAAGTAATGGGATAATACAGGTTGCCGGAATAACCGTTGTATTCGCTGTATAATTTAAAGCGATTGTCCCTGAAGGGCTTGCTCCGGCTGCCTTTGAGCGAATTATCATAGGCTCTCCCGTAATCAGGTCGGGGAAGGAAAAAGAATAATTTCTTTCAGGAGTATATGCATCTATAACATCTCCATACCAATTTCTTCCGGAGTTGATAAGATTAATTTTATCAATATCTAAAAACGACATTATATCATAACTCGTTGAGGTAATATTTTCTGTAGGAAGTGAGGCTTGATTTTCAATAAACTTCCCAGAACCCATATCCGGTGTTATAAAATAATAAGTCTTATCGGAATAAAAATTATTTTTATGTGAAAATACTTTTGTGCTTTCATTATAATTCCATCTGTGTGGAGCCTGGCCATAAAATAAAATATAATCTCCATCTTCTAAAAAATCATTTCCATTTGCATCAAATTTATAGATAGTATTTTCCTGAATATCATCGTATCGGAATGTTGCATTCGACTCTGGTAACATACCGCCACCATTTCCGAAAATTCCAAGGGTAGAAAAATTAATACTTCCAGATAAACCATTTGCATTTAACCATGATCTGTCTATTTTAAAAATACCTTCTTTAGTCACACTGAATTTATGCCAGGTTCCGGCGGATAATTTTGAGTGATCGGTAAAATCTGTTTCGTCGGTTGTTTTATAATTATTGTTATTATTATTTGAAGTGATGGTAATTACCAATGTAAAACTTACCAATTTTTCTACCGAACCTGTCAGTTTATTTTTTTTCAACGGAACAAATTGTATATCGAGTTGTGGTTTATTTTTTGCAAAACCAATACTGTGTTCAATTGTTATCTCATCGTTGAATTGTTGTTTATTTTTTTCATTAATTCTTCCGGTATTTGTTCCATTTGTTACTACTTCATAAACCGCATTTACCATAGTTATAGTAACAACACCTTCTTGTCTGATATCAAAAGATTCGGCATAAACCGGAAGCATTTCATCATTTTCGAAGCGGAAAGAAGCGCCATCAAATTGAATGGCTTCCATTTTTTTGGTGTCATCGTAAGAAAAAATGCGCGGTGTTTCTGACCAATTAAGGCTTCGATCCACCGAAAATTGTTCACCTGCTAATACTTCAAAGGAATATAAACACGTTAAAATTGCAGTCAGAATGAGCCGGTTCCTTTTGTTATACATTTGTGATCCTGTTATGGTGTTAGTGAATTCAATTTTTAAAAGTGTCAGTTAAACGCAAATATCCCTATAATATTGCCATTCTCAGGTCATTTTTGGGGATTAATCAATATTTTATTGTAAGGTTAATAATTTCATTTTTGTTCATTACAAAACAATTTTCCTTAAATGCTCAGGATCTTCGGTTTAGCCAGTGGCATGCATCCGAAACATACGTAAATCCTGCTTTTACCGGTGCTTATAGTCAGCCACGTATCATTTTAAATTTTCGCGATCAATGGCCCGACATGCCACAAACATACATTTCTTATCGGGCATCCTATGATGGATACATCAATGCGATAAGAAGTGGTATTGGAGTTTTTGCCTATCAGGATAACCAGGGTGATGGAGCCTTACAATCCACTACAATTGGAATGCAATACATGTATCAGGCAAGACTTTCAGAAAATTGGGCCTTGAATTTCGGATTGCAATTGAGTTATTTGCAATACCGGTTGAATTGGGCAGATCTGCAGTTTTACGATCAGATAAACTTATTGTATGGTTTTAATGATGCATTTGGCAACCCGAATGTATCATCGGAAGCCGCACCCGCTGTGCTTTCTGACGCATCCATTGACCTGGGGGCGGGATTGCTTTTATACAGCAATAATTTGTACGTTGGGTTTTCAGCATCACATCTCACACAACCAACATTGAGTTTTTATGGAGACAATACCAATGCAATACCCGTAAGCATTTCAGGCCAAACGGGTGTATTTATTCAAGGCCCGAAGAAAAAAAATCCACTCATCGTAAATCCATTTGCTTTATACACCAATCAGGCAGGGTTTCAGCAGATTCAGGCAGGTTTGTATGTAAAAAAGGGGATTATTTTGTCGGGATTGTTCTTTAAACACAATACTTCAAATCTAAGCGACGTTGTTATATGTGCGGGTTTATCGAAAGGTTTGGTTAAGTTTGCTTATAGTTATGATATAGCAATTGGCGATCTGGCAGGGGTTAGTGGGGGTGCTCATGAATTGTCGCTGATGTTTAGTTTTAAGGAAAATAGCAATCGTACAAAAAAAAATAGCCAAAAAAGTATGCTCGATTGCCCCTCAGTTCTATGAATGTAAAAATAAGTTTTATACATTTGCGTTAACTCTGTAAAAAGATCAAAGTATGAAAAGAAAACTTCAGCCTGCAATTGTATTCTCAATTGTAGTTATTGTGCTCGCATTTTCTACTTCCTGTAAGAAAAGGTCGTCGGTTACTAATTTTAAGTACAACGATGCCAAATGGGGGGGATTTGAAGCACACAAATTCGCAGGACAAGCCACAGGACCTAATCTTGTGCTCGTTCAGGGAGGAACATTCGTTCAAGGATGGTCCGAACAGGATGTTACCTTCGAATACAACAATATTGCCCGCAGGGTAACAGTTTCATCGTTCTATATCGATGAAACCGAAATATCCAACCTGCAATATCGTGAATATGTATACTGGGTATCCAAGCAGTTCCCCGATTTTCCGGAAGTTATCAAAAACTCATTGCCGGATACATTGGTATGGCGCGAAGAACTTGCCTTCAATGAACCGTATGTGCAGTATTACCTTCGTCACCCATCTTACCAAAATTACCCTGTTGTGGGAGTTTCCTGGTTACAGGCAACGGAGTTTTGTAAATGGAGAAGCGATCGTGTAAACGAAATGATACTTGCCCAGAAAAAATACATCGACGTAAATACAATGGGAACCGGTGAAGATAACTTTACAGGTGAAACATATATGACCGGACAATATACTACCGGTATTAAAAAAGGTAAAAAAGATTACAGTCCATATGCTTCCGATCCAAAAATGGGAAGAACTGTTCGTATGGAAGATGGAATAATTATGCCTGACTATCGTTTGCCGACTGAAGCGGAATGGGAATATGCTGCATTAGGTTTAATTGGTAACAGAGTTCCGGGAAATGAGATGATATCTGACAGAAGAATTTATCCTTGGGATGGAACTTCACTCCGTCAGCCATCTGCAAAAGAAAAATGGGCTCAGGGTAAAATGCTTGCAAACTATAAACGCGGTCGAGGTGACTATGCGGGTATAGCAGGTAAATTGAATGATAATGCTATCGTAACTTCTCCGGTATATTCATTTATGCCGAACGATTATGGTGTATATAATATGGCCGGTAACGTAAACGAATGGGTTGCCGATGTTTATCGCGCAGTTACTTATGCTGATATGGAAGATCTTAATCCTTATCGCGGTAACGAATATATGGTGCGTGACCTTGATGAAGATTCTTATCCATTATTGGATTCATTGGGTAGAATTAAATACCGCCCTGTGAAAGATGAGGAATCTGTAAACCGCAGAAACTATAAAAAAGGATATGTAGTAGATTATCTGGATGGAGACTCCACTTCAAGTGTTACTTATGAATATGGTAAGTCTACTTTGATCAGCGATAATGCAAGAGTATATAAAGGTGGATCTTGGGCTGATGAAGCTTTCTGGTGTTCACCGGGCTCACGTCGTTATTTGGAGGAAGATCTGGCTACTGCTACTATTGGTTTCCGTTGTGCAATGATCCGTTTAGGTGGTGATGTTGATAATGAAACTAAAGGTGGTAATCACTTCAAGAAAACCAAAAAACAAAAGAAAGTGAACAAGACCGACAGGAACATGAATAAATTCTGATCTGTTCGTAACTTATATAAAAAGCCTTCCTGTTAAATGGAAGGCTTTTTTATTTAGATATGTTTATGCTCACTAAATTTTTGATATGTTTCGAATAGGATTTAGGTGCTTTAGATACTAACGGTCAAAAATGATAACATATTTTCATGTCTATTTCGCTGTTAGCTTTTTCATATCAAAGAATGATGCACATAAACTTTTTATTCTAAAAATATTAAACTTACCTTTATAAATAAGATATTTTATTATTATCGATATTTTTAATTTATAGAATTTACTTGAATGAAAAAATATCTTTTTATTGCCTTAATTTTTTTATCAGACTATACATTTTCCCAACCTACTATTACTTGGCAAAAATGTTTTGGAGGAAGTGTTAGTGATTGGTTAACCGATGGAAAACCTACACTTGATGGAGGGTATATATGTATGGGAAAAGCAATTTCAACAGATTTTGATTTGTTAGGTGTTTGTTGTCCTAATGGAGGTGCGGCTTTATGGGTTGTAAAGTTGGATAGTAATTTTGACATTGAATGGCAAAAATTATTCAATACGACCACACTTAATGAAATTAATGACATATTTGTTAACCTCGACTCTACTTATACAATATTCGGCACTGTAGAAGTTTCGGCCATCGAATGCACATGCAACCACAGTGAATCCCAAGACATTTGGATGATTAATCTAGATATTTCTGGAAACATTTTATCTCAAAAATGTTTTGGTGGTTCTTCATATGATGTTTTAAATAATGTTATTAAATGTCAAGATGGAGGGTATCTGATTGGAGCATATTCAGGCTCAATAAACGGAGATGTCGGTTATCATTTTGGGTCTGGTTTTGTTCCTGATGCGTTGGTCTTAAAAATTGATGCTCAGGGAAACATTAAATGGACTAAGGTTTTAGGAGGTACTGGATATGATGGTGCCTTTGTAGCTGAAATAACTGAAAATGAGTATTTTATTAATGTAAATACAAGTTCAAGTGATTATGATCTAACGGGTTTAATGCCAATTGATGAAACGGGTGGCAGATGGTTAATCCTAATGGACTCTACAGGACAGGTAGTAAAAGAGAATTTTGATAGATCCTTTAACTTTCAATTTAACCTTTTTACTCCGTATAAATTTGTTGAAGGCCAGTTTATTATTGTTGGTTACAACCAAATTGATACGGGAATTTTTAGTGATAATAAAGGTGGTGTAGACGCTATTGTAGGTCTTTATAATTCTGAACTTCTATTAACTGATGTTGTGCAATTTGGAGGAAGCGAATTGGATGAAGTTTTAAAAGTGAATGATTTTGGGGACGGACACTACTATTTTTCAGGGTGGTCAAGATCATCCGATTTTGATTGCCAGCCAAATCATGGTGAGAGAGATGCCTTTCTTGTTAAGACTGATAGTTCTTTAAATAAAATTTGGTCAAAGACTTTTGGCGCTTCGGGTGATGATCGCATTGGAAACATTATGATGAATAATGGAACTTTATATGCTATTGGTTTGAGTAATATTAATGGTGAAATGGATGGAGATATTACTAATGGTCATTTTATAGATTCAATTGGATCTAATGGTGAAGGTTATATAATGTCATTTTCAAACTCTTCCAATATACCTGATTCTTTAAGTACAATTACAACCTTTTTAATTTACCCTAATCCTACCAGTGGTTTTGTTCAAATTAAATCCTTTTCAACTGAAGAATGTCAATTGAATATTATTTCAATGGAAGGAAAGCGAGTTGAAACCTTCAAAATTAATTTGGGAACGAATAGTATTGATGTATCTGATTTAGCCAAGGGATTTTACATTTTTAATATTGTTAAGGAACAAAATATTTCGTTAAAACAAGTAAAAATATTGATTAATTAAACATAATTAACACCATTGAACTTCGATAAAAAAATATTTAATAACGAGTGTATTTATTGCAATATTCTTTTATGAGCGAAACCATTGAAAAATTATTCGAACTGTTTCAACATTGCAATGGAGTTACCATTGATACCCGAAATATTTCCGCAGGAGAAATGTTTTTCGGTTTGAAGGGATCTAACGTTAATGGAAATGAATTCGCACAAAAGGCATTGGATAATGGAGCAATTTGTTGTGTGGTGGATGATGAAAATTATGTAATCGATCATCATTGTTTTTTGGTGGAGGATAGTTTAATTGCATTGCAGGATTTAGCAAAAAGATATCGCTCCACATTCCAATTTCCGGTTTTAGCAATTACGGGAACAAATGGAAAAACCACGACAAAAGAATTAATTACAAAAGTTTTATCTGCAAAATATATTACCTCGGCAACTAAAGGAAATTTAAATAATCATATTGGTGTGCCTTTAACTTTGTTATCGGTAAAAAAGGATTGTGAGTTTGCCATTATAGAGATGGGCGCAAATCATCAAAAAGAAATTGAATTTTATTGCAGCATTGCTGACCCCGATTTTGCATTAATTACTAATATTGGAAAAGCACATTTAGAGGGATTTGGAGGGATAGAGGGTGTGCTTAAAGCAAAATCGGAATTATACCAATATGTGATGGAGAAACAAGGAATTTTATTTGTTAATAGTGGTCAGCATTTATTGGATGAAATAATTCGCGATTATAAAATGGTGGTAAAATATGGGTTTAAGGAAAATGACTACTTGACCGGAAAAATATTGTTGCTGGATGAATTTGCATCAGTTGAAGTTGATGATGAAATTCAAATTCATTCGAATCTTGTAGGTAATTACAATGCAGAAAATATTTTAGCTGCTGCCTGTGTCGGAAAATATTTTGATGTTGGATACAGCGATATCAAATCAGCCATAGAAGATTTTTATCCTGAAAATAACAGAAGCGAATTAAAAGAGATCGGTGGAAATTATTTTATTTTGGATGCCTATAATGCAAATCCCTCAAGCATGAAAGCTGCTCTGGAAAATTTTCATCATTTAAAAGCTGAGAAAAAGATCGTTTTAATTGGCGACATGCTCGAACTCGGAGAATTTTCAGAATCTGAACACAAAGAAATTTTACAAATTGCTTTAGGATATAAATTCGACACAATTGTAACAATTGGCCCCGAATTTTTAAAACACAAAACTTCCGGTATCATCCAATTTATGAATAGTTACGAAGCGAAGGAATGGTTTAATGAACAACAATTTAATGGGGCAACTATTTTATTGAAAGGAAGCAGAGGGATGCAATTGGAGAAGGTGATAAATAATAAATAATAATCAAAAAATACAAAACCGGCCAGTGGTCGGGCAGGCATTAATCGGATCACAACCCTGAAACTTTTGCAAACCATGTAAAAAAAGTCAACAGTCAACAGTGGGCAGTCCACAGTCAGTAACATTGGAGATTAATTCTCCGAAATAAATTTTAAATTAATTAAAACGTGAACTATAGCTCCCCTTTGGGGCTGGGGGCCCAATAACAATCAAAAAATAAAAAACATCAATCGGATCACAAGCCTGAAACTTTTGCAAACCATGTAAACTTTTGCAAACCCTAAACCTAAATTAATATCGAATAAAGAACAAGGAATAAAGAACAATAAACAATCCACGCCCGAATGATTTTCCTCCGCTTTAAACCCAGAACTCAGAACTCAGAACCCAGAACTCAGAACCCAGAACCCAGAACTCAGAACTCAGAACTCAGAACCCAGAACTCAGAACCCAGAACCCAGAACCCAGAACTCAGAACTCAGAACCCAGAACTCAGAACCCAGAACTCCGAACGATCAACCCAACTTATGAAATATCCTCAACCATTTTTCCGGAATCTCATTTTTAACTGCAGCCTCATAATCTTCATAAGCGCAAGGAACTAATTGATGGCGTTCGAAACGTTGCTGAACAATAAACGGAACCTCAACCCACCATCTTCCTGTTTTATTGCTTTTCCAAAATGTGAGATCATATTCATTGTCGGCGATATTGACAATATATTTTGTAAAATCTTTTTCTGAAACAATAGGATAATCACTTTTGCGATTATAATATCCATCTACAAAATACCAGATCATTTGTGCAACGAGTTGTGCTGTTAATTCCTGGTTGTCGAACATGGGATTATATTCGTAAATACCAAGGGAAGTAATTTTATCACTCATGCCTGCGTAACGCATCATCTGACAAATTTCTTCTCCTGATAATCCGTTTGGTGTAGCATGCGCATTTCCGGGAGCATCACATCCGCGAATTGCGGTAATATCAATACTCAAAATATCCGCGTCGCGTACTTCTGGTTCGGCAAATTGAATATTTTCTTTCATGCGGCCCAAACGAATGGAATCAAAAAATAAAGCATCAATTGCTTTCAAAATATCAGGTGAAGTAAAATGCGTTTGATATGCAATTCCCGCATAATTAAATAAATATTTTGGTTCGTGTCTGAATATATTTTGTAACCATGTTCGGGAAGGAGGTAAAAATTCCGGTTCGTCCAGATCGATACGTTCATCTATTACCATTAAATTAACTGCCTGACCTAAAAATTCATATCCTGCATATTGCCCGATGGTATTATCCTGACTGCCACCAATTATAATAGGTAAAATCTGTTGTCCCAGAAACCACTCCATCACCATTTTTAAATTTTGATAGGTTTCTTCTACCGTTTCACCGATCAGAATATCACCCGCATCAATTAAATGCAGATCATAATCATTTATGGCAAGTTGGTATAAATGTTTTCTAACGATATCAGAACCTGAAGAAGCGCCACTGTTTTGAAAACTGCCTCTGCTTTCATTAACTCCAATAATGGCGATCAAACATTCGGAGGTATCCGGCATTTCACCGGTATTCACCTTTATTTTATGCGCCCAATGGTAATTCTGAACTTTCCAATCGGTTAAATATTCCGTTGTTCTTACAGGGGTGAGCAGCTTATTGATCATGGGTTAAAATTGCCCCTAAAATGTATATAATTTTAGTCGGGTTTACACCTTAAATGAAAGGGTTTGTCTATTTATTCAGTCATTAGGATATGGCTTTTATTTTACCGGTGTTTAACGGATGTGAATTTTTTCGGAGTGGATTGTTTGGGTTTTTTAGGGTATCAGACTTAAATAATTGCGAAGAAATTCGCTCATTTTCTTAATGGGGATTAGTTTTGTAACATGTTACTATCGGTTTCTGAATTTTTAAACACAGAGTTTTTTCAAAATACAGGTCGGCAATGGTGTTGGCTTGCCGGTGTTATTGTGTTCGTAATATTATTCAAACGGTATATTTCCAAGTTTATAAGCTTATTATTATTCAGGTTAGTTCAACGAACCGATGCCAGTGAATTGCCGGAAGAATTTTTGCGGCTAATTCTCAAGCCACTGCAATATCTCATTGTATTGGAAACCATTTATTTCGGATTTAAAGCGCTTAATTATCCATTCGATCCGGAAAATGAGGTATTAAAAAATTATGTACTGCTGATTGCTAATGGTGTATATAAATTTCTTTTTGTTTTAAATGTTGCATGGTTGGTATCCCGTCTGGGGGATTTTTTAGTTGCAGTATTAAATCATCGCGCATTAAAAACCGAAGATCCCTGGGACGACCAGTTGGTGGTTTTTTTAAAGGAAATTATTCGTATACTCATCTGGATAATTGCATTTTTGGCAGTACTGGGATCTGTTTTTGCCGTTAATATTTATTCCATTGTAGCTGGCGCTGGTATTGCAGGTATTGCCATAGCCTTTGCGGCACAGGAAACACTGCAGAATGTATTCGGAAGCATTTCTATATTCACCGAGAAACCCTTTGTGGTTGGCGATCTTGTGGAAGTGGATGGAGTTACCGGAAAAGTAGTAAAGGTGGGATTCCGGAGTACTCGTATCAGAACAATTGATACGAGTTATATGACCATCCCCAATAAAAATATCGTAAATAATAAAATGAGTAATCTCGCAAGACGCACCTCGAGAAAAGTGCATTTTAACATGGGACTTACCTATAATATCACGCATGAACAATTAAACAATATTGTTAAGCAAATAAAAAGCTACGGGGAAAATCACCCCAAAAAAAATGAAGCTGTGAATGTCGGGGTTTATAATCTGACAAATCTCGGCATCGAAATTTCTGTTGAAATGCACTTTAATTACGAAACATGGGATAATTATATTAAGACACGTAATGAGGTATTATTGGAGATCATGAGGATAGTTAAGGATAACAATGCTGAATTTGCCTATCAAATTCCGCTGATTTCCGCTGAAAAAAAATCGTAATTAGTTTGATTGCCGCTTTTTCAAACCATCAAATTTTTTATAGCAACTATCTCATATTGAGTCTATTGTATAATGTTGTGGATAAAAAAGGTATTACTTTTTATTCAAAACAGAGAATCCATTGCCTTTTTATCCAACCATTTCTGTGTTCTTGTTTAACTTTGTGTTTTAATGGAAAACTTCGAAAAAGTTCCCGCCGTAATATTGTTGGCCGACGGAACTGCCTTTAACGGCTACAGCGCAGGCAAAATAGGGACAACCACAGGCGAAATTTGTTTTAATACCGGTATGACCGGTTATCAGGAAATATTCACAGATCCAAGTTATTATGGTCAGATTCTGGTGATGACCAATGCCCATATTGGCAACTACGGAACTTATAAGGAGGATGTGGAGAGTAATTCGATAAAGATTTCCGGACTTGCCGTTAAAAATTTTACCAATCAATATTCGAGAAGACTTACCCAGGATTCTATACAGGATTATTTATTGGATGAGAGTTTGGTTGCTATTAGTGATGTGGATACACGTGCAATTGTTCGCCATATCCGCAGCAAAGGTGCTATGAATTGTATAATCAGCAGTGAAACTACGGATATAGCAGAATTGACCAAAAGATTAAAAGAAGTTCCCGATATGAATGGTCTCGAACTGGCAAGTTTGGTTTCCACACAAACGCCTTATTTTATCGGAAATGCAAATGCAGAAAAAAAGGTGATAGTTTATGATTTTGGAGTGAAAAAAAGTATTTTGGATAATATTTCAATGCGGGGATGTTATTTAAAGGTTGTTCCGGCAAAAACTGCTTTTGAAGATACACAGGATTTTAATGCAGACGGATATTTTATATCCAATGGTCCCGGCGATCCGGCAAGTATGGGTTATGCAGTGGAAACAGTAAAGAAAATATTAAACAGCAATTCGCCATTATTCGGAATTTGTCTCGGTCAACAATTATTGGGATTGGCGAATGGCGTTTCCACATATAAAATGCATCATGGCCACAGAGGTTGTAATCACCCGGTTAAAAATTTAGTAACAGGCTTATGTGAGATCACAACACAAAATCACGGATTCAGTATTAAGGAAGAGGAAGTGCGTGCATCCAAAAATATGGAAGTAACACACATGAATTTAAATGATAATACCATAGAAGGATTTCGCCTCACAGATAAAAAAGCATTCAGTGTTCAATATCACCCCGAAGCAACCCCGGGCCCGCACGATGCCAGGTATTTGTTTGATGAGTTTGTGAAGATGATGGGTTGAGGAGTGGGGAGTTGGCAGTGGCAGTAGGCAGTGGCAGTAGGCAGTTTGACTGCCTGAAAATTATAGCCTGGCATTATATTTATCGATTTTTTATAGTTAACAAAAAATATTAATATTAAAGATTCAATTATAAATTAACTCCAATTATCAATTATCAATTGTCAATTGTCAATTATCAATTATCAATTACTATGAGCCATATCATTAACATTTTCGCAAGACAAATTTTAGATTCCAGAGGAAACCCTACTGTGGAAGCAGAAGTAACAACAGAATTTGGTGCAATTGGTCGCGCTGCAGTTCCTTCCGGAGCTAGCACCGGCGTGCATGAAGCTGCAGAATTACGCGATGAAGATCCTGATATTTATTTAGGGAAAGGCGTTTTAAAAGCGGTGGAAAATGTAAATGATTTTATTGCAGATGAATTAGAAGGACAAAATGTGCTCGATCAAAATCAATTGGATAAATTGATGATAGAATTGGATGGTACAGCAAATAAATCGAAGTTGGGTGCAAATGCGATATTAGCAGTTTCACTTGCTTGTGCTAAGGCAGCAGCTATAGAAATGAATATTCCTTTATATAGATATGTGGGAGGAGTTAATGCGAATACCTTACCTGTTCCTTTAATGAATATTTTAAATGGTGGTGCACATGCCGATAATAAAATTGATTTTCAGGAATTTATGATAGCTCCCATTGGCGGAGATAATTTTTCAGATGGTTTAAGAATGGGTGTGGAGGTATTTCATCATCTTAAAAAAATATTAAAGAAAAAAGGATATTCCACAAATGTTGGTGATGAAGGTGGATATGCACCAAATATTCAAACGAATGATGAAGCAATAGAAATTGTTTTAAATGCGATTGAAAGTGCCGGTTATATTCCGGGAGAAGATATTATGATCGCGCTTGACCCTGCAGTAAGTGAATTTTACGACAATGAGAGTAAAATGTATATTTTCAAAAAGTCGGATGGAAGAAAATTAACTTCTGAAGAGATGGTGGATTACTGGGTGAATTGGTGTAAAAAATATCCAATTGCAAGTATAGAAGATGGAATGGCAGAAGACGATTGGTCGGGCTGGAAATTAATGACGGAAAAACTTGGGTCTAAAATTCAACTGGTAGGTGACGATCTTTTCTGTACCAACGTAAAAAGATTGAGTAAAGGAATAAAAGAAAATATTGCAAATTCTATTTTAGTAAAAGTAAATCAGATCGGTTCATTAACTGAAACTATAAACGCAGTTTCGATGGCGCAACGCGCAAATTATACCTCGGTTATGAGTCATAGAAGTGGTGAAACAGAAGACACCACCATTGCCGATCTTGCAGTTGCCTTAAATTGCGGCCAAATTAAAACCGGCTCCGCCTCCCGCAGCGACCGGATAGCAAAATACAATCAACTGCTCCGGATAGAGGAGGAGCTAGGCGAAAACGCAGTTTGGCCAGGGAATGTGTTTTTAAAATGAGTTGGCAAGGTTGCCAAGGTTAGCATGGTTTACAAGGTTTATTTCGGAGGAAAAACCTCCAGTCTGACGATCTGCGACTGCGACTGCGACTGCGACTGCGACTGCGACTTTTTGAAAAAGTTACAATGTTAAAATAAGTTCCATTCGAAGCGACACTCTCCAATGTTACAAACTGCCCACTGCCCACTGCCCACTGTTGACTGCCCACTTTGACTTATTTTAAAATAGTAAATAATATTTTCTCCCAACCGAAATCTATCATGGTGTCAAACTGCCCACTGCCCACTGTTGACCGCCCACTTTGACTTATTTTAAAATAGTAAATAATATTTTCTCCCAACCGAAATCTATCATGGTGTCAATCTGCCCACTTTGACTTATTTTAAAATAGTAAATAATATTTTCTCCCATCCGAAATCTATCATGGTGTCAATCTGCCCACTGCCCACTGTTTACTGTTCACTCCCCCACTGCCAACAATTTTAAACAATCCACAAAATTTTAAGCATACACAAACGTTATTATCGAAGCGTTTCGATATAATTTTACTCATCAGCTAAAAGCATGTCAATTTTTCAAAGATTCAGAGCCCGCATTAAAGCATGGAAAATACCTTCCCTGTTATTGAATAAATATGTATTTACCATTTTTGTTTTTGCGGTTTGGATGACATTTTTCGATCAGAATAATTTTCTTCGTCAGTATAATCGTATGCACGATCTGAATGTGGCCAGAAGTAAAACAGCATATTATATCAAAGAAACAAAAGTCACCAACCAGCAACTCAACGAATTAAAATCCAGCCAAAAAGCCCTCGAAAAATTCGCCCGCGAAAAATACTACATGAAAAAACCAAACGAGGATGTGTTTGTGATAATGGATAAGTGAAATGATTAGCAAATTAGCAAATTAGCCAATTTGACACCTAACATTGATGGTTTATGCTTCGAATTATAAATGAATTATTAATTTTGGATTCTCGAATGTATATGCTTAATAGTAATTCCAGATAAAAAATTAATTTCCTTCCGACAATAAACCCTATTTGCTAATTGCTTCGAAAGTCTGCAGGTATTGGAACATTTTCTTCGGCTGTTAATCGGTACATTATCTTCGGCTGTTCATCATCACATTGGTATATTAACTTAGTAACCGCCATTAAACTTCCTCACAAACCACTCCACTCCAAGCAAACCTAAAATCAAAAAGAATATCCATTTCAGATTTATGATGGATTGCGTTTTAATTGTTTCGCGCATAACGGGTTTTGCAGAAGAACTTTGTTCTATGGTTGTAATTAATTTTTCCAGTTGATCGGCATATACCATTTGTCCGCCGCTTTGCACTGCGAGCTGATTTAATAAGGAATGATTTGCAGTTGTATTTATTGTCTCCAATCGTATTGGTGAGATGCTGAACGCACCATTATCTTTAAATTCTTTACCATTGTAAACAACTTTTGCATCGTAGGTATAATTTCCGGAAGGAAAATATCCTGCATCAAGAGAATAACTTTTTGTCGTTTTTGAAAATTGGAAAGGAAAATCTTTTCCGTCTTCATTTTTAATTACAACTGTTGCATCAGGTTCATTTACTAATTCATAACTATCGTTATATAATTCCGCATCCAGAATTACGGATTCACTTTCATTTAAAACATTTTTTGCTTGGGAAACGCGGAATTGTTTTTTATCGTTTTTGGCGACAAGATATTGTATCGTTTTACTAATTAATTCGTTTGTTGCATCCTGATTGGTGTTTAAAACATAATCGTACAATCTCCATTTCCAGATATTTTCGCCTAAAAAAATTGCATATTTTTCACTTGCTGGAAGGCTATACACCAGCAATGGGTTCTTCGTATTTACCGACCCAATTTTCTGAAATAAAATCACCTGAGATGCAGGGGAAACAGTGTATTGTCCGTAAGGAGCATTCAGTGCCGGTAATTTTGGAAATACAGAAACACTTTTATCATTTAGTGTAAATAAATTAAATCCATTGTCGAGTGTTGCAGTTACCTCATTCGCCGATTGCCCGGAGGAATTAATGGTAACAAGGTTTTGCATTTTATTAAATGCACTCATAGAAGTTTGTGAACCCGTGATTACCCACAACGGAATATTTTTACTTTTTAAGGAATTTAAAACATCCGGTATTTGATATTTTGAAGAAGGAAGCTGGTGCAATATCACAAGATCATATTCACCAATATTTCCTTTGATTTCCCCTGCCAACTGAATTTCCACTTCGTAATTCTGATTGGATTCTATCGATTGTTTTATAGCATTGATATCCGGGTGAGGGGAATTTGCAAGTAATAAAATTTTTTGTCGCGCATCCAACACTTCAATATAAATATCCTGAACGTTATTATCAGTGGTATTTTCTCCCTCCACCGATTGAATACGCACCTGGTAATGGCGAATGCCCGGAACATCAGCGCTTATTTCCCAACTTACATTAGAATTAAATTGATCACCATTGATGGAAATATTTTTTTCACCTAATACTTTTACTGTGCCTTTTGTAACTTCACTAATACTTATTTTAGGATTTGTGCCGCCACAATAAATAGCCTCTAATTCTGTTATAACATTAAATTTATCTTTTAAATAAACAATATTATTGTGCAATACTCTTGTGATACGAATATCTTTTTTTTGAACCGTGTCTCCCAGAGCAATGGAATAAATAGGAGAACCCAAATCATTTTTTACATAAATGGGATTACTTCCCGTATTATAAATTCCATCACTCGCAATAATTATTGCACCTACATTTAAATTCTGATATAAATTATTGAGTTCACTCAAGGCAGACGAAAGGTCGGTTGACTTTTCCTGAAAATGCATTACATCAATCCCTTCTTTTAAACTTTCACCAAAGGTGTAAGATCTCACATCAAATTTATCTTCTAACGATTTTTGCAGGTCAGTTAATAATTTTTTATAGGCAACAGAATCCGAAATTCCCATTGCAACACTGGAAGAATTATCCTGTGCTAAAATAATGATAGGCTGTTCTGTTTGATTTGACCTTGATTTTAAAAATGGATTTAATAAAAGAAAAGCAAGTATAAATACAGCAAAAAATCGCAATCCTGCCAAAACCCTTTTCCACCAAACTGCAGAAATGGCAGAACCTATCTTTTTCTCCCTAAAATACATTCCCACCGCATACACTCCCCCACACACCACACAAAGCAGCCAAAACCAAGAGGGATAATCAGTAAATAATTGAAAATTCATTCCGTTGCGAATATACGGCGCTTAAACGACGCTAGGGGCCAAAATAATATATAATCAGCGTTAAATTCAGTTATAATCAGACGTTAATTTGTACATTATACAGGCTGTTCATCGGTACATTGGTACATTTTTTCGGCTGTTCATTGGTACATTATTCCGGCTGTTCATTGGTACATCGGTACATTTTCACATTGGTACATTAAGTATGTAATGCCCCACAAACACTAATCGTTTGCCCCGTAACATAACTACTCATATCGCTTGCAAGAAAAACAGCAACATCTGCAACTTCCGAGCCTTGTCCGAAACGACCCAGAGGAATGGATTTAAAATACGTTTGTTTTAATTCCTCCGATAATTCTCCCGTCATATCAGTTTCAATAAATCCCGGGGCAATTGCATTGCAACGGATATTGCGCGATCCTAATTCTTTGGCAATTGATTTTGTGAAACCTAAAATTCCCGCTTTAGAAGCGGAATAATTCGCTTGTCCTCCCTGACCAATTAATCCAACTATAGAAGAAATATTAATTATAGAACCTTTACGCGCTTTCATCATGGGTTTGATGGCAAACTTGGTAATATTAAATACTGATTTAAGATTAATATCAATTACAGCATCCCAATCTTCCTCACTCATGCGCAACATTAAATTATCTTTGGTGATACCGGCATTATTTACAACAACATCCAACGCTCCGAAATCAGTTAAAACATCCGCAATTAATTTTTCCGCATCTGCATAAATGCCTGCATTACTTTTATATCCCTTTGCTTTTATTCCAAGCGCATTTAATTTATTTTCCAACGCAATTGCTTTTTCTTCACTGCTTAAATAAGTAAATGCCACATTCGCACCTGCTTCCGCAAATTTTATTGCAATTGCTTCGCCAATTCCGCGGGAGGCACCTGTGATGAGAGCGGTTTTGTTTTCTAATAACATCATAAAGAGTATTTAGTATTTAGAATATAGTATTTAGATAGGTACTGCCAGGGTTTATGATTGTCGATTCTCAAGGGCAAAAATCTTTATTGTATACTTCTCGATAATTAGTCAGGAGTCAATAGTTATTAGTCAGGAGTAAAAAAGATCCTGACTTCTCGGATCAAACTCACCACTGAAACATGTAGTGATCGACGCAGGAGATCTACTACATGTCACTACTCCCCACTCATCCTTTAATCACTCTCGCCATCAAAGCCCCAATAACAGCCGGAGAATCTGCAACGTGAATTCCGCAATTACGCATGATCTCGATCTTTGCTTCTGCTGTATCTGCTTTTCCGCCTACAATTGCTCCTGCGTGACCCATGGTTCTTCCTTTTGGGGCGGTTAATCCGGCTATAAAACCGACAACAGGTTTTGTTCCGTGTAATTTTATCCATTCCGCAGCATTGGCTTCCATACTTCCGCCAATTTCGCCTATTAATATAATGCCCTCTGTTTCATCATCGGCCATTAATAACTGGATGGCGTCCAAAGTTGTAGTTCCAGGAACAGGATCTCCTCCAATTCCGATACAGGTGCTTTGTCCCATACCCGCCTTGGTAACCTGATCCACTGCTTCATAGGTTAAGGTTCCTGAACGTGAAACTATTCCGATATGTCCCTTTTTATGTATAAAACCGGGCATGATGCCGACTTTTGCCTCTTCGGGAGTAATAATTCCAGGGCAATTTGGGCCAATTAATCTGCAATCCTTGTTGGAGATATAAGCTTTCACTTTTATCATATCCTGTACGGGAATTCCCTCCGTAATTGCAACAATCACCTTTATTCCGGCATCCGCTGCTTCCATAATTGCATCCGCTGCAAAAGCGGGTGGCACAAAAATGATGGTTGTGTTTGCTCCTTCCTGTTTAACTGCATCTCCAACTGTGTTAAAAACCGGACGCTCCAAGTGCATGGTTCCGCCTTTATCGGGGGTAACTCCTCCAACTACATTTGTGCCGTAGGCAATCATCTGTTCGGCATGAAATGTTCCTTCTTTACCGGTAAATCCCTGTACTATTACACGGGAATATTTTCCAACTAATACGCTCATAATCTATTATAAATGTGCTGCGAAGATAGGAGTTTGAAATGAAAACAGGAGCAAGAACTTTATTTTGACAGCTTTTCTACCATTGCATCCCTTGCATCACGCAAAAAACTGCTGGCAAAAATAAAGGAGTTCAGATTTTCATCCTTTGCGCTCAAAATATCGTTGTTGTTGCCTTCCCATGCTTTAACACCCTGGTGGAGAAAAATGATCTTTTCACCTATTTCCATCACACTATTCATGTCGTGGGTGTTAATGATGGTTGTCATATTGAACTCTCTTGTGATCTCAATAATAAGATCATCAATAATGATAGAAGTTTTTGGATCCAAACCGGAATTCGGTTCATCACAAAATAAATACTTCGGATTTAAAACAATGGCTCTGGCAATTCCTACACGTTTTTTCATCCCACCACTTATTTCACCAGGAAATTTTTTATTTACACCGGAAAGGTTTACCCTTTCCAGACAAAAATTCGCTCTATCCAGTTTTTCTTTTTTTGTTTCATAACTAAACATATTCAACGGTAACATTACATTTTCTTCCACGGTCATGGAATCGAATAAAGCAGATCCCTGAAATAACATACCAATTTCGCGGCGCAAAGCTTTTTGTTCTTCTCTGCTGAGAGCATAAAAATCGCGGCCATCGAAATAAACATTTCCTTTATCCGGTGCTATTAATCCGTTCATGATCTTCATCAGAACAGTTTTTCCGGAACCGCTGATACCTATCACCAGATTTGTTTTCCCGGCTTCAAAAACCGCAGTAACATCGTTCAGCACCTGCTGTTCGTTAAATGCTTTTGATATGTGTGAGATCTCGATCATAACAGTAAGGATACGATTACATAATCAGCCAATAAAACAAAAATGCAGCTATACACCACTGCCTGTGTGCTCGCTTTTCCAATTTCCACTGAACCGCCTTTTACATAATACCCCATATAACATGATATGGAAGAAATAATAAAGGCAAAGGCAAATGATTTGATGAACATTAATTGAACATCAAAAGGATTAAAATCCATTCGGATACCTCTGATATAATCCTCTATGGAATAAGTATCACCCAACGCAGTTGCAATATAACCTCCGCTGATTCCTGCAAAGGATGCAATGGCAACCAATAAAGGAATGGTAATAAAAGCACCAATCACTCTTGTGGCAATTAAATAACTTTCGGTGTTTACTCCCATGCTTTCCAATGCGTCAATTTGTTCGGTTACGCGCATGGAACCTAATTCGGAAGCGAGATTTGATCCTACTTTTCCTGCTAGGATCAGCGCTGTAAAAGTGGGTGCTAATTCAAAAATAATGGTATTCCGTACGATCAAACCAATGTAAGAAGCCGGCACAAAAGGTGTACCATATAGCTGATACGCAGTTTGTACCGCCGTTACGGCTCCAATAAATATGGAAACCAAAAACACGATAAATGCAGAGCCAACGCCAATATCGGTCATCTGACGGAACATCTCTTTCCAATACATTTCCCAACGCACTGGTTTGGAAAACATCCTCCGCAACATGATTAGATATTTGCCCAAATGTTCAAAAAGCCGGAATTCTAATTTCATTGGCGTAAATATAAGGATGAGGAATGAGTTATGAGTAATGAGATGGCACCGATTTAAGCATTGTAGTATAAGATCAATTAAAACGCTTCTCTAAAAGTAACATACAATCCGCTCTGTCCTTCACTTCCAAAAGCATAGTCCACACGTAAACTCAATTTATCTTCCGGCACAATAAATAATCTTCCACCAGCACCGATCGAATATTTTAATCCGCTGGCGGAAAAGTTGGAAAATTCGTCGGCTACTTCGCCAATTCCGGCAAAAATATTTACTGCAAAATATTTCCAAAAAGTTATACGATATTCTGATTGCAAACTCAAATAATTCTGATCGCGAAACCGGCCTTCAAAATTTCCGCGCATGTGTTTGTCGCCACCGAGCTCGGCAAGACGATTAAATGGAGGACTTCCGGGAACAAATATTCCGTAAAAATTAAATCCTAAAACATCATCCTTACCCATTTTATTAAACTGACTTATTTCCAATAAATAATCCACATAATTAAAATCAGATCCTAAAACTCTATTATGCACTACTCCCGAAACATCAATATTCATTCCTTCCAATGGGAAATAAATATTATCACGAGTATCGTAGGTAAGCCATAAACCAAGTCCTGTATTTCTGCCACCATCTTCACCAATAATTTCCTGTGTGCTGAAAAAACCGGTGGAGTCTTTATTATAAACCTTTGTGTTCTCGAAAAATGTTTTTACGCCTGCATAAAAATTTGGATGTATTAAACGTTGAGCATTAAAATAAAAATTAAAATAATCAAAGTCATATTTTTCCCTGTCCTCTTCCAAAGTATAATTGCCAATCCCAAAAAAATGATCGGGATATTCGAAATAAGAAATGGAATAATTAAATTTATATAAATTATTTTTATAATAAGAGTCGCCGCTGAAATTGCTTTCTATTTGTTTGTTTAAAGTATAAACAGCTACTAATTTTAGTACTGCGGGATTTGTTTCCGGATATTTTTTTGAGGGAGGTAGATAATACACACAACCGGCACCGAAATATAATCTTGTTTCAGGAGTATAACCAACAACGGGGGATGGAAATATTTTTCCTTTCCTTTCTGTATGGGATGTATCGGGAACTACTGGTTCCACTTGTGCAGTTAATGTAAATGGAATACAGTACAAAAAAATACCCATTGCATAAATTGTGATAAATTTCAAATTGCGGATTTTTAATATCAGATGCAGTAAGGTTTCCTCTGTGTTGCGCATAACTGGTTTTCAGGAATGGATCAATTAACGTATTTTTTTATTTTTAAGTCTGATGAATTTATGATTTCGGGTGCAAAATTGATGTTTTTTGATGAAATCGACGTTAAAATTTAAGAAAATGCAATATCGGACAGATAAATTGGGTATAATTGTAGTATGAAAACTCAATTTTTAAATACAATTATTTTTTGCCTGATTTTTAATTTCTCCTGCAAATTCTTACAATCTCAAAGTGTTTTTCCTGGTTTCGCCGATTCTCCACAATGGAATGTAAGTCAAACATTTTGGTTGGATACTGAAATAGTACAGTATAAATTTTCATCAGATACTCTCATGTGCGGTAACACTTATTCCAAGTTTGAAGATTATTACGATTATTATTTCCGGAGTTCAGGGAATAAAGTCTATATGCGAGAAAAAAATAATTGCAGCGACCCAGAATATGTGATTTATGATTTTGGATTGGAGGCTGGCGATACCATGACTCTTGAATTTTTTGGCGGAGAGGATTTTCCAACCGCAATGGAAGTTGAAAGCGTTGATACAATCAATTATTTTGGTGTTGACAGAAAAACGTTAACCATTAATTATGATCGATGTGGAGGAGAAATGGGTGAATTTGATACAGCAACTATGCAATGGATAGAAGGCATTGGATCGGATACACATCCCTTCTATGCTATTTTTTGTTATTGTGATGGTTGTGAGTTTTGGTCAAATTTGGTTTGTTACGACTCATCCGGAGTTCAATTATACGGAACTCCTGATGTGGATGCATGCGATATCATTATTGATGTGCCAACTCTGACAAGTAAATCTCCAAAAATTTTCCCAAATCCTGTCTCAGAACTACTGTTTTTTGAACCCGGAAATTCAGCCGAATATTTCTATAATATTCGTTCAATAACCAATAATACAGTGATGAAAAACAGCACTTCCGGACCTCTGGAGCTCAATGTAGAAAGGCTCTCCCCCGGAATCTATTTTTTTGAGTTGTTGAATGTGGCGGGACAAAGAATAGCCTCTGAAAAATTCGTCAAACTCTGAGCCCAAAATCTTTCCAAACAACTTTCTCACATTCTTTTGATTTCCGCGCCCTAACTTCTATCTTTGCGCCCGAAATCAAAAAGGTCCTCTTAAATTATATATAATGCAAGCAATTGGTAAAATTACACAGATCATCGGCGCGGTTGTCGATGTTGCTTTTAAAGAAGGAAATCTTCCTGAAATTCTGAATGCCCTGGAAGTGCGCCGTGAGAACGGTGATGCGCTTATTCTTGAGGTGCAGCAGCATCTTGGGGAGGATAGTGTTCGCACTATCGCCATGGATTCTACCGACGGTCTCGTTCGCGGAACTGTAGTATACGATCTTGGTTCTAATATCTCCATGCCAACAGGTGTTGAGATCAGAGGGCGTTTATTCAATGTTGTTGGAAAGGCTATTGATGGTATGCGTCAGGTTAAATCAGAAAAACAGGCGCCAATTCACCGCAAACCGCCTTTATATGAGGAACTTTCGACTGAATCTGAAGTACTTTTTACAGGTATTAAGGTAATCGACCTTATCGAACCTTATGCAAAGGGTGGTAAGATCGGACTTTTTGGAGGTGCAGGGGTTGGAAAAACAGTATTGATTCAGGAATTGATCAACAATATCGCCAAAGCATACGCTGGTATGTCGGTTTTTGCCGGTGTTGGTGAAAGAACTCGTGAAGGAAATGACCTTTTAAGAGAATTTATTGAATCAGACGTAATTCGTTACGGGACTGAGTTTAAACATAGCATGGAAGCAGGTGGATGGGATCTGAGCAAGGTAGATTATGCGGAAATGGAAAAATCGCAGGCAACTCTTGTTTTCGGACAAATGAACGAACCACCGGGAGCACGTGCACGTGTGGCTTTATCCGGATTAACGGTAGCTGAGTATTTCCGTGACGGAGATGCAAATGATGCTAAAGGAAAAGACATTTTATTCTTTATTGATAATATCTTCCGTTTCACACAAGCAGGTTCTGAGGTTTCGGCTTTATTGGGTCGTATGCCTTCAGCGGTGGGTTATCAGCCTACACTTGCTACGGAAATGGGTATCATGCAAGAGCGTATCACATCAACAAAACGCGGTTCTATTACTTCCGTTCAGGCGGTTTACGTTCCTGCGGATGACTTAACAGATCCGGCTCCTGCAACAACCTTCAGTCACTTGGATGCAACAACAGTATTAAGCCGTAAAATTGCCGAGTTGGGAATTTATCCTGCGGTGGATCCACTGGATTCAACTTCAAGGATCTTAACTGCCGACATCGTTGGTGCTGAACATTACAATTGCGCACAAAGAGTAAAAAGTACCTTACAGCGTTATAAAGAATTACAGGATATCATCGCCATCCTCGGTATGGATGAGTTGAGCGAGGAAGATAAATTAGTAGTGAGTCGCGCTCGTCGTGTTCAACGTTTCTTATCTCAACCATTCTTCGTTGCAGAACAATTTACAGGTCTTAAAGGTGTATTGGTTCCGATTGAAGAAACTATCCGCGGATTTAATATGATCATGGATGGTGAAGTGGATGAATATCCTGAGGCAGCCTTCAACCTTGTAGGAACAATTGATGATGCGATTGAAAAAGGTAAAAAATTAATTGCTGACGCTAAGAAATAATAGTAAAAGAAAAAAGTATGCAATTAGATATTCTTTCTCCCGACAAAAAAATATATTCAGGTAATGCTGATGGCGTTTTAATGCCGGGAATTACAGGCTCTTTTGAAGTATTAAACAATCACGCCCCAATGATCGCCGCATTAGGAAAAGGAAAAATGCGCGTGCGTGTTGGGAAAACAGATACCGTATACCAGATCACCGGCGGTTTTGTGGAAGTGCTCCATAATAATGTGAGTGTACTTGTAGAAGGCGCGAAAGAAATTTAATTTCAGTTTAAATAATATTGAAACCTCCGAAGGATGATCTTTCGGAGGTTTTTTAATTGTGGCAACTTTAAAAAAAGTAGCCACGAACCCGCCCCCCCCCCCCCCCGGGGGGGGGGGGGGAAAGAAAAAGGGGGGGGGGGGGGGGGGTTCTGGGCCCGCGGGGGGGGGGGGGGGGGGGGGGGGGGGGGGGGGGGGTGTTTTTTTTTCTTTTTTTTTTTTTTTTAATTTTTGGTGTTTTTTTCTCCCGGGGGGGGGGGGGGGATGGGGGGGGGGGGGGGGGGGGTTTTTTTTTTTTTTTTTTTTTTTGATTTTTAATTTTATTTGTTCCCCACAGAGTTACGCGCAGCGAACTCTGTGGACGGGTGTAATAATCATTTCTTTTTCAACGAACTTGCATATTCAAAACTTAATTTAAAATATTTTTTAAATGCCTTCTTATCATACAATAGCTCCTCCGGCACTAAAACATATTCTTTCATTACCACACCATGCTGCACAGAAAGTTGTGATTTATATTTTTTAATAAATAATTCTCTTTCATTCTCCGGTAAACGAATACTCAATTCACCTTCCTTCGATAAAAAACTAAACATATTTCCATTTACGGATGTATAGGGCAAAGTTTTTCCCTTTCTTTCTATTTCAGGAAACAACTCAATTATTTCATCATACAATTTTAGTTGTTCTGAAATATCCTGTTCGTTTACTTTTTTCGCTGCCATGTTGAAAGAAGATTTTCCCCCAGAGTCACTGCCACGAAGTAAAGCTCCTTCGTCGCTTACTACGTGGCTTAAAGGGATTCTGTGGGAAGGCGGTCGTGATCGCAATTCCTTCTATAAAACCTCATTGCAATCCATTATTTAATCTCAAACTTCCCAAAAACCTCATATCGAATTTTTATTTTCTGATAGGTTAGTTGCGATTGAAAATCAGCGAGTCCATCTTCAGCTATCATAAAATTTGAATTTGAATATTGACTATACCTTGCCTGAGGATAAACATTTTCATTTATTTCCTGTAATAAAATAGGACTCCCAATTGTTTCCCCAATTGCAGTAACCATTTTTGTCGCTTTATCCTTCGCAGCTTTTGTTGCATTCACTTTGGTCTCCATTCTGTATTCTTCAATTTTTGAATGGCTTACCTTGCTTATAAAAACATCAGTAGCTTTTATCGCACCCATTGCATCATATACTTTTATCACTGTTGCAGCATCTGCAGTTAATATGGTATAACTTCGAGACAATAATGCATCATCCGATTTTAAAAAGCGATAATTAAAATTGCTTTCCGCGTCACTTAGAGAAATATTTTTTGCTTCAATCCCTATATTTTTTAATGCAGCAAACATGTCGCTTTCCAGTTTGTCGATGGTTATTTTATTTTTACCATCATACCTCTCTGTTACTACAACTGTAATGTAAATCTCATCAGGAATAATTTCCATCTCTGCAGAACCTGTCACTTCAATGTAAGGAGCAGGTTCGCAACAATTTTGTTGAGTGGAAGTAGTTTGGGAAGAAATAATATTCCAGGTAATAACCATGGATAAAAAAAAGAGTAAATTTTTCATAATAGTTAGAATTAAAATTTAGTAATAAATATTTTTCAGAACTGCTTTAAACGCGTGGAAACCCATCGATATTGTTTTTAGATGGAGGTGACGCTAGTGTAAAACAATATTATGCCACTAAAGTAATCAAAACAAGAATAGAATTTAAAGCTCGATCTCTGCTATAGAAGAATTCAACCCTGCAAATATCCCAAATCCATGTACGATGTTTGAAAAAACTGTCACCGGTTCACCAAAGGGATTGTCCTGATTGCTCGCCTGTAAAGAGGAGGTGGAGATGTATTTATAATACGCCTCCGACAAATGATTTAAACGCAAAACAAACTTAGGATCAATAAAAAATTCCGTCGGGATTTCCAGCAAACTCAAGGTCATTGTTTTTTTTGTTTCTTCAAAGGTTATGTCGGTAAAAAACACCTCATCACAAAGTGTTACCATATCATCACCCTCGCCGCCAAATCCATAATCACCATCAAGTGTAAATACAGGATCATCCGTGGAAAAACAGGTATAAGTTTCGCTGAATGCGTCTTTATAATTAATCTTGAGTGAATAAAAATCTTCTCCTGAAGGATCGATAAAGGTGATCTGTATTTTGTAATGTGGCACTAAGGTGTCAATCACAAAAATATTACCCATCGAATCTATTGCGCTATATGAAACATGTACAAAAATGGTATCAATTATTTTAGCTTCTTCTATAATTACTTCTGAAGGAATACTTGTTTCGGCTGTAATTGTTTCTCTTCCCGGGGCACTCGCTTCTATTTTAAAATCATCTCCCGGTTGGGGATCTATGCTTGCAGCATCAATAAAATAATTTCCATCACCCAAGTGCACAAAATTTCCTATCAACTCTTCATTTTTATAAATATAAACTGCCGCTGTTTCCACTCTCACATTTTCAAATCCCACTGCCAGTGGATCCACACTTAATGATATGGTCATATTCCCAACACTATCAGGCTGAATAAAAGAATTCACCACTAATTTGTTTTCCTGTGTCTCCACCTCAAAATAAACCACCTTCTCGCACGACGAGAAAATGAGTATCGTGATTATTATGGAAAGGGTTTTTTGATATAGGTTCATTTTTTAATTATTGTTTTTGTCATTAGTCAATAGTCATTAGTCAGGAGTCATTAGTCAGGAGTAAAATCTTCATTTGGCGATGACGCAACTCATAACTCATTTCGTGAATCGTGAGGCGTGAATCGTGAGTATAAATCCGAGTAGGATCAAACTCATTACTCCCGTCCGACCGAGTCATCCGGGCGGGCATAACTCATTACTCATTTTCCCATCGTTAACGCCCATTCTCAATTCTCAATTCTCAACTCTCAACTCTCAACTCTCAACACTCCATTGTCTTAGAATTTAAATTCATAACTCACACTCGGAATTATCGGAAACAAACTCACCTGTTTATAATTATTTTTATTCGTGATATAATCGTATTGCTGATAAATAAAAAACGGATTTAAACGATTGTATAAATTATATGCTCCGAAATTCCAGGTTCTTTCACCCCATTTTTTTTCTTTGTGGAAGGATGCATTTACATCCATACGATGATAATCGTTCATGCGATATCCGTTTCTTCCTTCGTATGCATAGATCACTTCATTAAATACACCTTCATATTTTGCAATCGGTAAACTTATCGGTTGTCCCGTAGAATAAACCCAGGTTCCCGAAAGATCAATGTGATCATTTAATTTATAAATAACAGCTATCTCAAAATCATTTCTTCTATCGTATTTATATGGAAATACTTCTCCGAGATTAATGGTAGGAAATTGACGGTTGCTCCACGATAAAGTATATCCAACCCAACCCGTTAATTTGCCATTTCGTTTTTGAACAAATAATTCAGCACCATAAGCCTGTCCCTCACCAATTTCCACTTTATCTTCCCAGCCCTTTAATCCTTCAAATAAATAATTGGCTCCGTCTTTATATTCGATGATGCTGTTCATCTTTTTATAATATCCCTCCACACTCACTTCATAATTCTTTTTAAATACATAAGCAATTCCGATCGCAGGTTGAAATGCTCGCTGCGGCGCAACGGTATCCGTGGCAGGAACCCAAAGGTCGGTTGGCAAACCAATTCCGGAGTTTGTGAGCAAATGAATGTATTGCGTCATGGTACTGAACGACGCCTTTAAAGAAAGATCATTATTAATAAGATATCTCGCACTAATTCTCGGCTGTAGCGATTTATAAAAAACTTCTTCCACCAAAAAAGCAGAGGCGTGTAATCCGCCGTTCATTTTTAATTTATCATTTACTTCCCAGTCATCTTCAATATAAAGATCTAATTCGGTAGCATAAATATTTTCCGAGGCAAGTTCAAATCCCTCCGTAAAAATATCGATATCATCCGATTCAAATTGAGTTGCTCCCGGTTGAAAGGTGTGATATGTTATTCCCGCTCCGAATTTTAAATAATGTTTAGGTGTGGGAATAAAATCAAAATCATATTTTAAACTCCAATCATAAATTCCCGAAAAATATTCAAATCCAAAAAAGGAATTTGTTCCATCTTCATTCTCATCATTGTAATTGCTGTAAATATCAAATTTATAATCGGTAAAAGTTGCTGTGAGATTGCTGAATACCTTATTGGAAAAAACGTGATTCCATCTCGCCACCGCAGTTGCATTTCCCCAGAACAAACCATTTGCTTCTGTGCGATAACTATCTTCATCATATTGATATTCATTATTGAAATATGCTTTATCTCTTCCAAAATATCCACTCAGATATAATCTGTCCTTATCCGAAAATTTATGATTTATTTTAGCATTAAGATCATAAAAATAATATCCTGAAACTCCATCGCCTTCACTTTGAGCCTGAATAATTGGTCGCGTTATTAAATCGATATACGTTCTTCTTCCCGAAACCATGAACGAGGTTTTCCCTTTAACAATGGGACCTTCGAGAGTTAAGCGCGATGCAATTACACCAATAGATCCTTCTCCGTGAAATTCATTCATATTTCCTTCTTTCATTCTGATATCAATTACACTGGATAATCTTCCGCCGTAACGCGCGGGAAATCCTCCCTTAATAAGTGTAACTTTATTTATTGCATCCGAATTAAAAACGGAAAAGAAACCGAATAAATGGGAAGCATTATAAACAGGAACTCCATCCAACAAAATTAAATTCTGATCTGGTGAACCTCCGCGAACAAATATTCCGCTGCTTCCCTCACTTCCTCCTGAAACACCAGGTAATAATTGTAATGTTTTTAATATATCCACTTCTCCCAAAAAGGCTGGCAAAGCTCTTATCTGTTCAATTGGAATTTCGATCGTACTCATCTGCGTGCGTTCCTGAAATTGTTCCGAATTGTTTTCCGCACTTATCACAACTTCCTCCAAAACATTTGAAGAAATAAGATCAATATTGATAATAGTATCCTGTTGAAGAAAAAATTTTATTTTTTGCGGTGTAAATCCAATATAATTAAAATTCAATATAACAGTATCCCTTGGCAGTGTTAAACTGTAAAAACCATATTCATTAGAAATAGTACCATTAAAATCTTTACTGTTAAATACCGTAGCGCTTAAAAGTCTTTCACCCGAATTTTTATCACTCACATATCCGCTTATAGTGAAACTTTGTGCATGGAAATTCCAAATGATCGAAATAAACAAAATTGCAGTAAATACAATTTTCCTGAATGTGCCTGAATTCATGGTGTGAAAGTAATAGTTTGAACTAATATTTTATTAGGGTAATACAAATGGTATCTAAATATTATAAATTGCTGACAATTCCTTTCATCAACAAAAATGGCCGGTACCTTTTAAAATTGATACCAGCCATAGTTTAAAGTTTAAATTGGGTTATAAATTAAGATACTCCTCATTATAATCCTCCATAATATCGTTCACATTGCATTCTACTTGATAAATGGCATCTAATATTAATTTTTCATCACCGGGAAACGGAACGGGTTTGCCACCTATTTTTTCTTTCGATTGCTGACTTAATGCATCATAATATCCGGTAGCAGTCGCGTAATAGTTTCTAAAAATTGTTTCTCCTTTCACAGCAATAGAACGTATCACCTTACCCGATTCATCCAGATAAAGCAATTCCCCGCTTACTGCGGCAACCTTTTCCTGCCAGGTTTCTGTAACATATGCAGTTACGGTTTTATAATCAGGCACTTTGATAGGGTTTCCCAAACTATCCTTTACCATATTTCCCTCAACATCATACACAAATTCATAACCATCTATAATTTCTTTGCTTTCTGCGTATTGATTGTTGGTGACCTTTTCAGGATAAGCCTCCACATACTTAATATTGACCTTCACCGTAAATTCAATGGCCGATTCGGGCATTTTGGTGTGAATTACATACCAGCTGCCATATGGATCGCGCACCTCAATTTCAGTTAAGGCGTGTGTAACAGCATAACTCAAAGTGGAATTAGTGGCATTTTTAACTGTAAACAATACATCACTGGTTCCTTGTGTTTTTGCCACCTTAAGAAGATCGTCCACATCTTTATAGGTATCGTAATACTCATTGATCTTTTGTAACTCATAATAAGCCTCACGAGATTTATGTACGTCTTTACTCGCAATTTTTTGAGTGGCATCAGCATACCAATAGGCTGCGGCGTTCTTTTTGGCGGTGTTCAGACCGTCAACCGCGTTTGCAAATTTGAATTCGGCATCGCGTTCCTCTGTACCTAAGTAAATGGGCAAAAGGGGTTGTATTTTATTTTGACGACGATATACGGACTCATATAAGTTATAGATCTCTTCCCAACGATCCGGACGACCTTCCTTATTTAACATTTCAATCATGGAAAGGTCTTCATTGTTTGCTCTGTAAAATGCTTCCTCGAGAATCAGAATATATTCTGCCTTATCGGGATTGTCGATCAGTTTTTTTACACAGATATCTATTGCTTCATCGTAATTCCCTTTTCGGAATTCCTTTTCTGCAACCTTACAACCTGAACTTAAAATTAAAACTAAACCTAAAACGTAAATGGATTTTTTCATGTTTCCTCCTGTTTTCAATGCTATATATTAAATATTATGCCATCTGTTAAATGATATATTGCGCAAAAATGTTACATCAGTGTGTATAAATCAGAAAATATAGTTTAGACGCGTTCTAAACAGTGTGTAATGCCCTGCTATAAGCCTTATCCAGCGCGAATTTCAGATAGTTGCACGTATGTGAAAATATTTTTAAAAGAATTGTTAAACTATTGACATTTGATATTTAGTTTTGCACGGGTTTAAAAAACCCACTATTACCTTAACCAAAAAACCAAGGACTGTGCTGCATAAGAAGCCGACGACTATCACACGCCTCCTAACCTGTATAATATTAGTTACGTTTTTATTTACTGCAAACCAAGCATTTGCGGGAGTAGCGGAGGGAAAAACCTTATTTCAGGAAAAATGTAAGCAGTGTCATGCCGTTGATAAAAAAATGACCGGTCCTGCTTTACAAAATGTAAAGACCAGATGGTCCGATTCCACTAATCTTTACAAATGGATCAAAAACTCACAAGGGTTTTTGGGCACTGGCGATAAATATGCAAATGCATTATTTAAGGAATACAACAGTGTGATGCCTGCATTCCCAACTTTGACAGATGGTGATATCACGGATATCCTGGCATTTATAGATGAAGAGGCTATCAGATTAGCAACTTTAGCAACCACAACTTCAGGTCCGGTTACCACAGAAGCTAAAAAAGACAACTCCACGCTATATTGGATTTTGATCATTGCCTTATTATTTATTGCATTAATTCTCGGGCGTGCAGTTCGATATCTCGACGGTTTAGTTCGCCAGAAATATGAAGAAGGTGAAAGAGATAAGACCCCGATCTGGAAACAAAAAAAATATCGCCCTTTAGTAGGGATAGTTGGACTTTTATTACTTGCATTTTTAAGTGTTGCTATGTGGGATAGTGCTTCTTCACTGGGCAGACAACAAGGTTATGCGCCGGAACAACCGATCGCATTCTCACATAAGGTTCACGCAGGTATCAATAAAATTGACTGTCGCTATTGTCACGTTGGTGCAGAAAGAGGCAAAGCCGCCGTTATACCTTCCTTAAGCGTTTGTATGAATTGCCACTATAATATTCAGGGAGTTACCGGAACAGATCCAAATTACCCTAAGGCAATTTACGATAAAGAGATCGCTAAAATTTATTCTTATATCGGTTTCAATACAGAAACCATGAAATATGAAAAAGAACCCGTTCCGATCGAATGGACCAAGATTCACAATCTGCCAGACCACGTTTATTTTAATCACTCACAACACGTAAAGGTTGCAGGTTTGGAATGTCAGACTTGTCACGGTCAGATTCAGGAAATGGATGTTGTTCAACAAATGGAAAATCTTTCCATGGGATGGTGTGTGAATTGTCACAGAACTACAAATGTAAATTTCACTACCAATGAATTTTACAAACCTTACGAAGTATTACATGAAAAATTAAAGAACGGCGAAATGGATGCCGTTAAAGCGGAAGATATAGGCGCAACGGAATGTCAGAAGTGCCATTATTAAATAATTTATAATTACCTAAATTCTAACCATACCAAATGGCAGAAAAAAAATACTATAAAGGCCTCGAAGAATTAAATCAGGAGCCGGAATTTGTTCAACTTAATCAATTAGAGTTCAACGAAGAGATCCCTGTTGATTTTTTTGACGGTAAAAACGATTCATTGAAATCGAATCGTCGCGATTTTCTTAAAATGATGGGGTTCAGTCTTACTGCAGCAACAGTTGCAGCCGGATGCGAAATTCCTGTTCGCAAAGTAGCTCCTTATGTTTTTAAACCGGAAGATATTACACCGGGTATTGCTACTTGGTACGCTTCCTCCTATATTAATGGTGGGGATTATTGCAGTATATTGGTAAAAACCAGAGAAGGTCGCCCTATTAAAATTGAAGGAAATACTGATTCGAAAATTACCAAAGGCGGAACTTCAGCACGCGTTCAAGCAAGTGTTTTAAGTTTATACGATACAAGTCGTCTCAGAAATCCTATGACCAAAGGCGAAAGAGGCTTCTCTAACGCAACCTGGGATGATGTGGATACTGCCATCACTGGCAAATTGATTGCAAATCCAAATGCCAATATCAGAATTTTAACATCAACAATATTAAGTCCTTCCACCAAAAAAGTATTTGCAAAATTCACGGAAAAATACCCGAATACTAAAGTGTATTCTTACGATGCATTATCATACAGCGGAATGCTGATGGCGAATTTGGCGTCTAAAGGAAAAGCGGAAATACCTGACTACGATTTTTCAAAAGCTAAGGTTATTGTAAGTATTGATGCCGACTTTTTAGGTACTTGGATATCGCCAATTGAATATACAAAAGGATATATCAAAACCAGAAAGGTTTCAAAGGAAAATACGAACATGAGCCGTCATTATCAGTTTGAAAGCCGCATGTCGTTAACAGGTTCCAATGCCGATTATCGAGTTGCTGTTCTTCCATCTGAATTAGGTACCGTTGCTTTAAATTTATATGATGCAATTACCGGAAATAATGCTTCTTCAGGATTAAAATTAAAAGATGAGGCTAAACAAAGCAGACTTAAAGAGGCTGCGGAATGGTTGAAAAAAAATCAGGGTCAGTCACTTGTAGTAAGTGGATGCAATGATGCTAATGTGCAGTTAATTGTAAATGCTATTAATGAAGCCTTAGGAAATTATGGTAAAACCTTATCCTTCGACAATTCCAATATGATGCGTCAGGGTTTGGATAACAGTGTTAAAAATCTGATCAGCGAATTAAATGCCGGTCAGGTAAATATATTAATGGTGCACGATTGTAATCCTGTTTACGATCATGCAATGGGAGCAGGTCTTGCTGAAGCAATGGCTAAAGCAGAAATGAGTATATCATTTGCAGGAAATATGAACGAAACTGCGGAGAAATGTAATTTCGTTTGTCCTGATCATCATTTCCTCGAATCATGGAATGATGCGGAACCTAAAAAAGGTTATTTATCTCTTTCTCAACCCACTATCAAAAATTTATTTGAAACACGCCAAATGCAAGATTCACTATTAGCATGGTGTGGTGCAATGACTACTTATCACGACTTTTTAATGCAAAATTGGAGCGATGGTGTTTTTGCAGGTTCAATAGATAAATCTACTTCCTTTAATAAAGCATTACAAATTGGTTTACACCAACCTGAAAATGCGAGTGGAATTGCCCTTGCTATTGATAATGCCTCTGCAGTTTTGGCAGGTGTCGCAATGGTAAATAATGGCACTGCTGCTGGAACGGATGTTTCCTCTGCTGCTGCAAATATTTCCGCAATGGTTAAAAAATCAAGCGGAATTGAAATTCAATTTTATGAATCTATTGCAATAGGTGATGGAAGATATGCAGATAACCCTTGGTTACATGAATTACCTGATCCTGTTTCCAAAATAACCTGGGATAATTACTTAAATGTTTCTCCGGGTTGGGCTAAAGAAAATAACTTGACACATGGCGACGTGGTTACACTTACCGTTAATGGAAAAAGTGTGATAGTGCCTGTTGCAATTCAGCCGGGACAAGCATTTGGATCAGTATCAATTGCTGTTGGATATGGCCGAACTTTAATTGGAAAAGGTGGTGAAGGTGTTGGGGTAAATGTATATCCTTTAATTGATGCAAGTGGCGAGTCAGTTAATTATATGGCTTCCGGTGTTAAAGTTGACGCAACTGGCGAAAATGTAAAACTTGCACAAACCCAAACACATTTCAGTTTGAACGATGGCCTTGGTCAGAGAAGAATTGTTAAAGAAACTACCTTAGAAGAATATAAGAAAAATCCTCTTGCCGGAAATGAAGACAGAGCAGAGGCATTGGCATGGCAGGAAGTAACTTTCTATCCTGATTATTTCGGAAAGAAAAACGGATTTAACTGGGGAATGTCCATCGACCTTAACTCATGTACCGGTTGCGGCGCTTGTGTTATTTCTTGTAATGCAGAAAATAATATTCCTGTTGTAGGAAAAAAAGAAGTAATTCGCTCTCACGAAATGCATTGGATGCGTATCGACAGATATTATTCCGGCGATCCTGAAAATCCTGAAGTTGTTTATCAACCTATGCTTTGTCAGCATTGCGAAAATGCACCTTGTGAAAACGTTTGTCCGGTAGGAGCAACCAACCACAGTTCCGAAGGTTACAACCAAATGGCTTATAACCGTTGTATCGGAACCCGCTATTGCGCAAATAACTGTCCATATAAAGTAAGAAGATTCAACTGGTTCGATTACGGAGCTGCCGACACTTTTGGAGCAATGAATGACCCAAGTGGTACTGAGGATCTTGGTATGATGGAAGACCTTACAAGAATGGTTCTTAACCCTGATGTTACAGTTCGTTCCAGAGGTGTTATTGAAAAATGTTCTTTCTGTGTTCAGCGTATTCAGGAAGCAAAACTTACTGCTAAAAAAGGAAACAGAGAATTAAAAGATGGCGAATTCAGAGTAGCATGTCAAAGTGCCTGCCCTGCAGAAGCAATTACTTTCGGAAATAATTACGATGAAACAAGTAAACTGATGGCAGAAGCTAAAGATGAACGCACATTCGGAATTTTGGAAGAATTCCACTGGATGCCATCTGTAATGTATAAAACGAAAGTTAGAAATAAAGACAAGGCTGATCATAAAAATGAAGAAGCATTGGATATAATGGATTTATATAATTATAATTAATTGTGAAATTATGTTCGTATCACCTTTAAGGGAACCATTAATACTCGGAAATAAAACCTACAAACAAATATCAGATGATATTTGTGCACCGGTGGAAGGAAAACCTACCACCGCCTGGATGATAGCAACCACCCTTTCGGGTTTGCTGGCATTAACCGGGTTTACGATGATAGGTCTTACCATTACTTATGGTATCGGTATGTGGGGATTGAATAAAACCGTTGGTTGGGCCTGGGATATCACCAATTTCGTTTGGTGGATCGGTATTGGTCACGCCGGAACACTTATTTCCGCGATCTTATTATTATTCCGTCAGAAATGGCGCACAGGAGTTAACCGCTCCGCTGAGGCGATGACCATCTTTGCCGTTATTTGCGCCGGTTTATTTCCGATCATTCACATGGGTCGCGTTTGGTTAGCATTTTTTATCTTCCCTTATCCGAATACACGTGGTCCTGTTTGGGCGAACTTTAACTCTCCATTATTATGGGACGTATTTGCGATCTCTACCTATTTTACAGTTTCACTCGTTTTCTGGTATACAGGTTTAATTCCCGATCTTGCAACTATTCGCGATCGCGCAACTACTGCATTCAGAAAAAAGATATATAATGTTTTTTGTTTCGGATGGAAAGGAACTGCGAAAAACTGGCAGCGATTTGAATCCATTTCATTAGTACTTGCTGGTTTATCTACACCACTGGTATTATCAGTGCATACAATTGTATCCTTCGACTTCGCGACCTCCGTAATTCCGGGTTGGCATACCACTATCTTCCCACCTTACTTCGTTGCAGGTGCGATCTTTTCAGGATTTGCAATGGTATTAACGCTGATGTTAGTTGTTAGAAAAGTATTTAATCTGGAAGAATATATTACACTTCACCATATTGAATCCATGAATAAAATTATTATTCTAACAGGTTCCATAGTGGGTGTTGCATATATTACCGAGTTATTTACTGCGTGGTATTCGCAAAATCAATATGAACAATATGCATTTTTAAACAGAAGTACAGGTCCTTACTGGTGGAGTTACTGGGGTATGATGACATGTAACGTTATCTCTCCGCAATTATTCTGGGTTAAAAAATTAAGAAGATCTGTTGTATTTACTTTCTTCATGTCGATATTCATTAACGTGGGTATGTGGTTCGAACGATTTGTAATTATCGTTACCTCTACACACCGCGATTATATTCCATCATCATGGACAATGTATTATCCAACTTATGTAGAGATATTTATTTATCTGGGAACGATAGGATTATTTATGACACTGTTCCTCATTTTTGCAAAAGTGGCACCGGTAATTGCCGTGGCCGAGGTGAAATCAATTTTAAAAGTAGCGGGTGATCAGTATGTGGGGCCAAATGCAACACAAGCACAACATCATCACGATGAACATAAAGAATTAGTTTAATAAGCATAAATAATAATTTGCAGATGGCAACTAAAAAAATAATTTACGGTTTATACGAAGATGAGACCGTGCTTATAAAAGCAGTGAAAACTGTGCGTTCGGAAGGAATGAAAATTGACGACTGTTACACACCGTTTCCTGTGCATGGATTAGATGATGCTATGGGTTTGCGCCATACAAAATTGCACAGTGCAGGATTTGTTTTTGGAGCAACCGGAACATTAACAGCACTCACATTTATTCTTTGGATAACTACTAATAATTATCCTGTGAACTACGGTGGTAAACCATTTTTATCATTGCCGGCATGGATCCCAATTACTTTCGAGTTGACCGTTTTATTTGCTTCGGTAGGTATGTTTTTAACCTATTTATATTTAAACAGGCTTGCACCCGGTGTTAAACCTGATATTGTGGATGAAAGAACAACCAGTCATTTATTTGCAATGACCTTTGAAGTGGATGATCATACAACAGATCAAAGAAAAGATGAAATTAAAAGAGTATTAGCCGCAAGCGGAGCAGTTGAAATACACGAAAAAGAATTTTGATATCATAAATTATTACGAAAATGATTGTAACAAAATATATAAAAATTATTCTCCTGCTTATCGCAATACCTTTTGTATTTGCAGCATGTAAAAAAGCAGGTGGAGATTATCCGGGTGATCAATATACATTTGATATGATCAGCTCACGCGCTTACGAAACGTATTCACTTAATCCTGAATTAAGAGATAGTATGACAGCGATGATGCCGGTGGTTGGAACCGTTCCTTATATGGGGAATGCAATTTCAGGTAAGTCGGGCGATAGTTTACATATGGCACTTAATCTTCCTTATACAATTCCAAATTCTATTGAAGGATACGAAAGAGCAGGTTTGGAATTAAAAAATCCATTTACAATGGCAGATACCAAAGTAGTTGCGGAAGGGAAACACTTTTTTGATATTTATTGTGCAGTGTGCCATGGAGCTGCTGGAGATGGAAAAGGATTTATTGTAACAGAAGGAAAATATACCGCGGCACCTCCATCTTATTTTGATCCTTTGATCATGGCTTTGCCTGAGGGAAAAATGTTTCATTCTGTAACCTATGGAAAAAATGCAATGCAGTCGTATGCATATAGTCTTTCCAAAGAAGAACGTTGGAAAGTGATCACTTATATTAAATCATTACAAGCAAATCATTCATCAACACAACCGGCAGCTGTAGCAGTTGGCGACACTATTAATAAATAAACACAGAAATTAATTCCATATAGAATTGCCGAATTAATAAAAGAAAAAATAAAAGCATGAAGGGCTCAAACAAATTTGAATATTCATCAAAACTTAGAAATACTTTTCTTGCCGTTTTGGCAACCGGAGTAATATTGACTGTGATTGGATTTTTGACAGGATCTTCGATGGATAGGTTCTGGTCGAATTTTCTGCTTGATACAATTTTCTTTTTAGGTATTTCTGTACTTGCTGTATTTTTTCTCGCAGCTCACCAATTGGCAATGTCAGGTTGGCATATTACGGTAAAAAGAATTCCGGAAGCTATAAGTCAGTTTGTTATATATGGCTCTGTATTAATGGCGATCATTGTTTTTGGTGTACTAGGTAATTATCATGATCTATACCACCACTGGGATAACGATTTCATCACTCATAAAACTGTTTCTGTTGAAGAATTAAATGAGTATAATGCACACTTGGAAGAAGAAGGACATGAAGAAGAAAACATGGTTTTTCACAGAGAATGGCAGGAATTTCAATACAACCAATATCGCTCGGAAGAAGAAATTCACGGCGAACACAAAGAAGCACATGTTGAACTAGTAGCTGATGAAAACGGGGAAGTAAAAAATCCGCATTACGACAGATTCATTGATGGCAAATCATCTTATCTAAATCCAACATTCTGGACCATTAGATCTTTATTATATTTAGGAGTTTGGGTTTGGGTTTCGTTGATGTTGCGCAAATTCTCTTTAAAGGAAGATATTGACGGTTCCACAAAATGGTTCATGAAAAGTAAATTCTGGGCTGCGATATTTTTACCGATATGGGGAGTTACAAGTTCTATGATGGCCTGGGATTGGGTGATGTCACTAGATCCACATTGGTATAGTACTTTATTTGGATGGTATAATTTCGTTTCCCTTTGGGTAGCTTGTATCAGTACTATTTTATTAATTGCAATTTTCTTAAAACGCAAAGGATATTTACCTCAATTAAATGAAAACCATTTACATGATCTTGGTAAATACGCATTTGCATTCAGCATATTCTGGACATATTTATGGTTCAGTCAGTTCATGTTATATTGGTATGGAAATATTCCGGAAGAAACCAAATGGTTCCTCGAACGCGCAAGAACTAATTATAGCGGATTGTTTTATGCAAATCTTTTTCTAAACTTTATTTTCCCATTCCTCATGTTTATGCGCAGAGACGCAAAACGCGATATGAATGTTTTAACTATTGTTGCTTCTGTATTAGTATTATCACATTGGCTCGATTTCTTTGTGATGATTATGCCTATTACAGTTGGTGAACATTGGGGTATTGCATTTATGGAAGTAGGAATGTTTTTAACCTTTGCTGGATTGTTTTTATTCGTTGTATTCAGAGAACTTGCAAAAGCATCTCTGGTTCCGGAAAAACATCCTTTATATAAAGAAAGTCTTGATCATCACATATAAATTTAAACAATGGCTACCGGTTGGTTGATATTTTTTGCAATAGTAATGATTGTTGTGGTTTTGTTCCAGGTAACAAGAACACTCGACCTTGTTGGTCAATTAAGGGGTGGTGAACGCACAACTCCTGAAATGACAAATCTCCATGCAATTTTGGGGATGATCTTTATGGTTGTCGGATTATTAGGTTTCTTTTGGTCCTTCGGTCATTATCAGGATAGAATGGTTGATCATCACTCGTCTGACAATGGACTTATCATTCATAAAATGTTTGTGATAACATTATGGGTGACTGGAATTGTATTTGTTATTACTACAGTATTATTATTTTGGTTTGCATATAAATACAGAAATCGTCCGGGACATAAAGCAGTGCATTTTGCACATAGCAATAAACTGGAATTTATCTGGACCATTGTGCCTACAATTGTTTTAACCGGATTAGTTGTTTTCGGATTACAGGCTTGGACAGAAATTATGGCAAAACCATCTGAAGATGCAATTGTAGTGGAAGTAACCGGTCAGCAGTTTTTTTGGAGCAGCAGATATCCCGGACCTGATGGTAAATTAGGACCTCGTGATTATGATCTTATCTGCCCAGAAAATCCAATTGGAATTGTTACAAGAGAATGGATAGAACACCGCAAAATTTCTATCACCGGAAGCGAAAAATTAAATGCTAAAGGAGAAATACAGAAATTAACTGACCGTGAAGCAGAATTGAATGGCATTTTAAAAGGTTATTACGATATTGTTAATAATTCAGCAAATAAATACAGAGTTGCGGTGGTAAAAGATTCAGTTGCCATTTTGGAAAAAGAATTAGGAAATATTCCCGGAAAGATCAAGATTCGCGAAAAATGTCTTGAACGTATCACCGGAAAATATACGGAAGAATACATGAAATTACATGCTCCGGAATTATCATGGGGTTATGATGATCCAATGCCATCAGAAATTCACGTGCCGGTTAATAATGTGGTAAGTTTAAAAATTACAGCATTAGACGTATTGCATAATTTTTATATCCCACACATGGACGTAAAAATGGACGCAGTTCCCGGTATGCCAACATCCTTTAAATTTACTCCACTTGTAACCACAGCAGATAAAAGAGTGGAATTATCATCAAATACCGATTGGCAAGTGGTTAAGGAAGGAGAAGATCAACCGAGATGGAGAAACTTTAATTATGAGATAGCATGCGCCGAACTTTGTGGTTCAGGCCATAGTTCAATGAAATACACATTAATTATTGATACACAGGAAGATTATGAAAATTGGGTATCCGCATTGCCAAGTAAATGGAGTCAGGTTGTAAATGATCTTAAATTGGAAAACGGGTTTTCTGAATTCGCACCAAAACCGGTGGTAATTCCAGCAGCTAAAACCGATACCGTTACAGTGGCAACCGGAGATACTATTTTGATCACAAAAAAATAATTGACCGCAAGAAAAAAGAAAGATATGTCAGTAGAAACATCATTACACTCAACTCATGTTGAAACACACGATGCCGGTCATGGTCACGACGATCATCATCACCATCAAAGTTTCATCAGGAAATATATATTCAGTGAGGACCATAAAACAATATCCAAACAATTCCTGATTACCGGGATGATCTGGGCAATTGTTGGTGGTTTACTTTCTGTATTGTTCAGAATTCAATTGGGATATCCTGAAGCTGATCTTACATGGATAAAACCATTACTTGGAAAATGGATCACTGCTGAAGGACAAATTGCACCGGAGTTTTACAATGCATTAATTACCATGCACGGAACAATTCTCGTATTCTTTGTATTAACTGCGGGATTGAGCGGAACTTTCGCAAACTTTTTAATTCCATTGATGATCGGCGCGCGGGATATGGCGTCCGGCTTTTTAAATATGTTGTCGTACTGGTTCTTCTTTATAGCCAGTGTTGTTATGGCAGTATCTTTTTTTCTTGCAACAGGTCCTGCTTCAGGTGGATGGACTGCCTATCCTCCCCTCAATGCATTACATAATGCAGCTTCCGGAAGTGTGGCGGGTGTCGATTATTGGTTGATCTCCATGGCGCTCTTTATTGTGTCATCACTACTTGCAGGTTTAAATTATATCACAACAATTATCAATCTCAGAACTAAAGGGATGAAGATGTTTCGTCTTCCTCTTCCCATTTGGGCATTATTACTAACAGCAGTAATAGGGGTGTTATCTTTCCCTGTATTATTATCTGCAGCAGTATTATTATTATTCGATAGAAATTTAGGAACAAGTTTTTACCTCGACCAAATAAATCTTGGTGGTGAGCCACTTGCTAATTCCGGTGGTAGTCCAATTTTATATGAACATTTATTCTGGTTCCTTGGTCACCCGGAGGTGTACATCATCATCTTGCCCGCCATGGGAATTGTATCGGAGGTTCTATCAGTACATTCGCGTAAACCAATTTTCGGATATTCGGCGATGATATATTCGTTGCTCGCAATTACAGTATTATCATTTATTGTTTGGGCACATCACATGTTCATGACGGGAATGAATCCATTTATCGGATCCATATTCGTGATCTTTACGTTGATCATTGCCGTACCTTCTGCTATCAAAGTATTTAACTGGTTAACAACTTTATGGAAAGGAGACATAAGGCTTAATCCCCAAATGTTATTTGCCATAGGCTTTGTTTCCATGTTTATTTCGGGAGGTTTAACAGGAATATTTTTAGGAAACTCCGCAATTGATATACGATTACATGATACCTATTTTGTTGTAGCGCATTTCCATCTTGTAATGGGTGTTGCTGCATTCTTCGGAATGTTTGCCGGTGTGTATCATTGGTTCCCGAAAATGTTTGGACGTTACATGAATCAAACTTTAGGATTTATCCATTTCTGGGGAACCATATGCGCTGCTTATTTAATATTTTATCCAATGCACTTTGAAATTGCTTTGCCGAGAAGATATTATACACACTCAGGATTTGAAACTTTTGCAGGTTTTGAAAGCTTGAATATGTTTATTTCCACTGTGGCCATCATATCATTCGCATTGCAATTATTATTTGTATTCAATTTCTTTTACAGCATTTGGTATGGTAGAAAAGTAAGAGAGAAAAATCCTTACAATGCAAATACATTGGAATGGACCACGCCAATTCGTCCGGGACATGGAAACTGGCCGGGAGAATTGCCGGAAGTACACCGTTGGCCATATGATTATAATAAACACGGAAGAGAATTTATTCCTCAAACCGAACCATTGAGCCAATATGAAATTGAACATGGCGAACACGGTGATGAAGGCGATAGTGATATTATTAAAAAAGAGGAAAGAGATCATAAAGACGATCACGTTTAATAAATGAACAGAGAGACCTCCATATCAAAAACAGGATTGTTAAAAACGATAACAGCCAAACTTAAGGATTATCAAATTCTAGTTAAGTTCAGGTTGAGTTTTATCGTGGTGTTCAGTGCCGGCATCGGATATTTATTTGCCGGTGGCGATCAGAATCATTTTTTATTATTTCTATTGGGAGGATTTTTAATTACTGCTGCATCAAATGCATTAAATCAAATTATCGAATCAGATACCGATAAGCTGATGAGCAGAACTGCCGAGCGACCTCTCGCTGCTGCTCGTATGCAAAATACTGAAGCAATTATTGCGGCCGGTATTATGGCGATTTCCGGAATTGGGATCTTATGGATATTCTTTAATACACTTAGTGCATTATTGGGAGCACTTTCGCTTATCAGTTATGCATTTATTTATACTCCTATGAAAAAGGTTTCCCCGATAGCAGTTTTTATCGGTGCTTTTCCAGGAGCAATGCCACCGCTTATCGGTTTTGCTGCAGCATTTGGTCAGATTAATGATCTTGCAATTTTATTATTTGCATTACAATTTGTTTGGCAGTTTCCACACTTCTGGGCTATAGCCTGGGTTTCTTGTGAGGATTATGCTAAAGCAGGATTTCATTTATTACCTTCCGCAGATGGCAGATCAAAAACAACCGCAACACATATAGTTATATATACATTGCTTTTATTACCTGTTAGTCTTATAATGTATTTTATGGGTTATACAGGTGTGGTTTCAGCAGTGATCGTTTTTGTTACCGGATTATTATTTCTGTACCAGGCAATACAATTATACAGAACCTGCGACACCAAAAAAGCACGAAGCTTAATGTTTGGTTCGTTTTTATATTTGCCTGTAGTTTTAATCGCTTTATTAATTGATAAATTATAATTGAACTAATGTCGAATTTGATACATAAACGTTTTATTGTCCACCCATATAAATTTAATATGTGGATCGGTATCACTTCGATGGTAATGGCCTTTGCGGCTTTTACCAGTGCTTATGTGGTGAAAAAAGGAGACGTGAATGTGTGGAACAATATTCAATTACCTCCGATATTTATTACTAGCACTGTTGTAATTGTTGTGAGCAGCATTTTTATGCATGCAGCATATTTGTCATTTAAAACAGGACGAATAAGTTTATATAGGGGATTTATTATTTTGGCGTTCATATGTGGAGCTTCATTTTTAACATTACAAATTCAGGGTTGGTCTCAATTATTTAATTCCGGAGTTGATCTGGGTTCAAATGTTTCCAATTCATTTGTATACGTAATTACAGGTGCACATTTTGTACATGTTTTGGGAGGCGTTATCGCATTATTGGTTTTTTCCGTATTGTCATTTACAAAATATAAAATAAAGAACAGATCAGAAGGTGAAACACCTGATAAAAATAATATTGTTAGTGTGGAAGTAATGATGACCTACTGGCATTTTGTTGATATTTTATGGGTGTATTTATATTTTTTCTTAATATTAAACAATTAAATAAAATACTTTGGAAGCAACTGCAAAACCAACTGCAAAAGAACTATGGGACGGAGGCGATTCGCCTTTTAGGGTGAGCTATGGGAAGATCATGATGTGGTATTTTCTCATCAGTGATACCTTTACTTTTGCCGGCTTACTTATTTCCTATGGTGCAATTCGCACAAGCCATGCTAAACATGACCCGGCGAATATTCACTCATGGCCCGACCCGAACGAAGTGTTTAACGCAGGCCCGGGCTTTCATCATGCGCCATTGATCTTCGTAACCTTTATGACTTTTACGCTCATTTTGAGTTCCGTTACTATGGTGCGTGCAGTGCAGGAAGGACACAACATGAACCGACAAGGGGTTATGAAGTGGATGATTTTCACCATTATTGGAGGTTTAGTTTTTGTATTTAGTCAGGCTTGGGAATGGACACATCTTATCCATGAAGGAATGACACCAACTACCAACCCTTTTGGTGCAACTTCTTTTGGTGCTCTGTTCTTTTTGATAACCGGTTTCCACGGATTTCACGTTAGCGTGGGTGTATTATTAAATAGCTGGGCTTTATTTGCAACCTATAAAGGAGTATTTGAAAAACGCGGACATTATGAAATGATCGAAAAATTAGGACTTTACTGGCACTTTGTAGATCTTGTTTGGGTTTATGTATTTCTTGCATTTTATTTATTTTAAAAAAAATATTGATAGAATATGTCAAATTTAACTAGAGAGGAATCACGAAAAAGAGTTTGGAAGGTATGCGGAATTCTTGCTGTTGTAACTGCAGTAGAGATCGCAGCTGCTTTGTCGCATTATAAGTTTTTTCATGAGTCTCCAAAAATGCTCTTGAACATATTGTTCATTGTATTGAGTGCTGCAAAAGCATATTATATCATGAGTGAATTTATGCACCTTAAATATGAATTAAAAGCGATGGCAGTTACCATTTTGGCTCCATTTTTATTTTTGGTTTGGGGAATTATTGCATTCCTTTGGGAAGGAAGTTATTGGTTGAGTGCAAAAGAGTTTTGGGATATACTTAGATAATCATGGCAAAAAAAAAGGGGCGCTTATGGGTAGCGGTAATGCTCTTCATGATCGTTATTCTTCCCCTTATATCAGTTTTTTTACTGCAGAAGGGATTTAAAGTAAGAGAGGAAGCGCCAGCCAGTAGCAGGTTGATCCAAACTGATCTTCAACAAATTCCGGATTATTTTACCATTTCGCATCGCGGTGATACTATCACAAAACAGAAGATGCACAATAAGGTAATTCTTCTCGATTTCGCATCCTATTCCTGTGGAACTACTAACGATGCACGTGAAAGAAAACTCTTTGAAATTCAAGAGGATTATTACGGTAAAACAAAAGCTTTCCGCATTCTTACACATACACTTCAGCCCGCTCAGGATCTTACTCCACAGCTTAAATTAATGGCTGAACGATATGCCGCCAGAGAAATATGGCATTTTTTATCTGATCCCGATTCTTCCTCTATAAAACTTTTTGATTTTTGTAACAAAAGCACAAATAATATTACCTTTTCTGAAACTGATTATGCCTGTCCGAGGTTTGTTTATCTGATAGATGGCGCAGGTAATCTGAGAGGTGTTTACGATCCACTGGATGTAAAACAAAATCAGGACCTTTATAACGACATTTTATTCTTATTGAATAAACTGGATCTTAAATGACAAAAAAAAATAATCTGATAATTGGAGGAGTGGTTGGAGTTGCTTTCATACTCTTTTTTATATTCGTTTATCTACCTTATGCCGACAAACAGAAAAATTTAAATAAGGTTGCCGAATCCATGCAGTTTTCGTCATTCCTTCGCGATTCTGTTAATCATATTCCCGATTTTATTTTTATTGATCAAAATGGCAACGAAATAACCAACAGCGATGTGAAAGGAAAGGTATTTGTTGCAGATTTTTTTTATACCACCTGTGAAGCCTATTGCCCAATAACCACAGCACAATTGGCAATTATTCAAAATTCGATAAATTCTTCCGCACCTTTCAAAATATTATCTTTTTCACTGAATCCGGAAAGCGATTCTATTCCTGTATTGAAAAAATTTGCAGATCAATATGGTGCAAAAGATAAAACATGGCATTTTTTACGTGGAGAACAGGAAGATATTTATAACATCGGAGAAAAGGGATTTTATACAATTGTGCAGGATGCACAGGGTTCATTCGAAGGGCACTCCGATAAATTTACTTTAATTGATAAAAGTGGGAATATAAGAGGATTTTATAAAGGAACAGATTCTATTGAAGTGAAAGCATTAATAATGGACATTAATTATTTGTTGCTAAAAGATAAAGAACATGAGCGATAAGTCCATAAACAGGATCATTCTTTTAATTTCGATCGCAGTACCACTTTTAGTTGCTATTTTATTTTACACCCCCGCCATCCACCTGAATATTAATATTTCCTTTTTACCCAAGTTTCACGCAATGTTAAATTCGGGTGTTGCGATTTTATTGCTCTTCGGATTGTATTTTATTAAAAATAAAAATCGTAAAGCACACAAGATCAGTATGATGAGTGCCTTTTCTTTGTCTGCACTTTTTTTGATCTCGTATGTATTATATCATTCGTCAACTGACGCGACAATTTTTGGTGACAGTAATTTCGACAAGGTTTTAAGTGAGGAGGAAAAAAGTGCTCTGGGAAGCGAAAAAACGGTTTATTATATCATATTGATTTCGCATATCATTTTAGCAGCTGCAATATTGCCATTTATACTTATCACTTTATCCAGGTCACTTACGGAAAAGTTTGACAAACACCGTAAAATAGCCCGTATTACCTGGCCATTATGGTTTTATGTTGCCGTTACCGGAGTTGTTGTTTATTTTATGATAGCTCCCTATTATCCGCATTAATTTGTAATTTTGTAGTATGAAATACAGAGGTATTATTTTAACTTTTTTATTCCTCTTTTTGGCTTTGGCAAGTTCAGAATTGTCAGCCCAATGTGCAATGTGCAAAGCCTCCGCAGAAGCCGGAAATACTGATGGTAACTTGCAAAGTGCAACCTTAAATTCCGGCATTATGTATTTATTAGTAATGCCCTACCTCGCCTTCTGTGTTATTGGTTATTTGTGGTATCGCAATTACAAAAGAAGGAAAAAAGAAGAGCCTTCGGAGGCGTAAATTTCTTCATCTTATTCAAACTTATTCTAGCATCAACATTCGCATTTGGGCTAAAGCCCGTGATTGTTTTCGTATTTGACCGTGGGTTAAAACCCACGGCTATTTAAAATAATTTATGGGCCATTGAAAAAGCCATCGCTATTAATATTGATACTTTCTCGTCATGAGATTTAATTTCCAATAATTGGATAGAAAAATCTTAATAAATGGTAGAAAAAAATCTTTAAATAACCCCCGGCTTTAGCCGGTGGGCATTCGGCACAGACCACAACGGGCTTTAGCCCAAATCGCAGAACGCCAATGACAAAACCATGTATCATTAGAATGAAAAGCTAAAATCCACTCAATTGATTTCACTTTATAAAAAAATAGTATTTAGCATGATGAACTAAATATCCCCCAACATCGGCCGTATCAATATTTCCTCCACCACACTTCTATCCGAGATTTCCCAGGCATTATAAATTAAATTTGCCACATCTTCCACGGCGATAAATCTACTTTCCGGCAGATCTGTTCCAGCCCAGGATTCCGTTAAAACTGCACCAGGTAAAACTGCGGTCACACGAATATTATATTGCATGAGCTCCGCACGTAAATTTTTAGAGAATCCTAACAAAGCGAATTTTGAAATGGCATAAGATCCTCCTGTATCGTAAGAATTAATACTCGCAACAGAACACAAATTAAAAATATGTCCTTTTTTATTTTTTTTCATTTCCGGAGCAACACTTCTGGTGAGATGATATGCACTGTATAAATTTGTTTCTATCAATTGCTCCAATGTGCCATCCTTTTCATCACAAATTGTTCCCGGGATAAATACTCCTGCATTATTTATTAAAATATCAACCTTTCCTAAATTTTGCAGACAAAATTCTGCGAAAGCCAATACCTCCGATTTTTTCGATACATCACAAGGTTGCACATACACCTTTATTTTGTCGTTCAAACCGCTTAATTCGTTTTTAAGCGCTTCCAGGTCCTGTTTATTTCTCGCGCAGGCGCAGATGTCGAATCCCTTTGATGCAAACAAAGTTGCTGCAGCCTTTCCTATGCCTTTTGTGGCGCCTGTTATTATGATATTCATTGGTTGAAAGTAAGATTAATTAAATAGTTTTACAAAATAAATAAATTAAACCGGGAATGGATAGTCTTTTTGCTGATGTGATCTTGCCTTTTGCACTGGAAAAAAACTATACCTATGCAGTTCCCGACGAATTTGCTGCCTCCTTACAACCCGGAATAAGAGTAGAAGTTCCTTTTAGAAATAAAACCTACACAGGAATTATTGCAAAACTACATTCCATTAAACCTCAGGGTTATACCGCTAAAACCATTATTTCACTTCCCGATCATTTACATATTGTAAATAAGATACAATTGCAGTTTTGGGATTGGATGGCAGGATATTATATGTGTTCCAATGGTGATGTGATGAATGCCGCTTTACCTGCACCCTATAAATTAAGCAGTGAAACAATTATTGTGTTGGATGAAAATGCAGAGATTGATGCGCAAAAATTAGACGACAGAGAATTTATTGTTGCAGAAGCATTATCTATCCAAAAAGAATTATCACTAAAAGATATTCAACAGATACTGCAGTTAAAAACAATTCAACCCGTAATTAAATCGCTGATTCAAAAAGGAGTTGCGTATGTTAAAGAGGAGATGAAGGAAACCTATTCTGCAAAAACGGAAAAATTCCTTGTATTACATCCCGATTATCAATCAGAAAAAACACTGAGCGATTTATTTAATAAATTGGAATCCTTTCCAAAACAGTTGAATGTATTAATGATGTATTATCAGTTGGCGGGACAAGGGAAAAAAATAAAAAAATCGGTTTTAATGCGCAAGGCAGATGCGACTCCGGCGGTATTAAAAACGATGATCAAAAATGAAATATTTATCGAGACTGCTGATGCTGTGAGTCGCTTGCAATTGTATGGAATTTCCGATGAAGAAGAAAATAAACTAAATGAAGAACAAATTGCAGTTACAGAAAAATTAAAATTGTTATTTGAAGAAAAACAAACAGTTTTATTGCAAGGAGTTACTGGTAGCGGAAAAACGGAAGTGTATATTGAGTTCATTAAAAAATATGTTCAGGAGGGAAAACAGGTTTTATATCTTTTGCCGGAGATCGCATTAACTGCGCAAATAATTAGTAGGTTAAAAAAACGTTTTGGAAGTTTGATCGGAGTGTATCACTCTAAATTTAATCAGAATGAAAGAGTCGAAATTTGGCAGCGTGTATTGAATAATGAATACAAAATAATTTTAGGTGCGCGTTCTGCATTGTTTTTACCATTTAATCAGCTGGGATTAATTATCGTTGATGAAGAACACGATTATTCCTATAAACAGCACGAACCAAATCCGCGGTACCATGCGCGTGATGCTGCAATTTATCTGGCGCACCTGCATAATGCTAAAACTATTTTAGGTACTGCAACTCCATCCGTGGAAACATATTATCAGGCCGTAAGTGGTAAATTCGGATTGGTAAATATGTATAAACGATTTGGAGATATGGCAATGCCCGAAATTCAGATCGTTGATATTAAGGAAGAGGAAAAAAATAAGACCATGCAATCGCATCTGAGTTCTGTTTTAATTGATCAGATGAAAGCAACATTAAATAACAGAGAACAGATCATTTTATTTCAAAACCGCCGCGGATATGCTCCCTATTTAACTTGCGAGGCCTGTGGGTGGACACCGCGATGTATTAATTGTGATGTTAATTTAGTGTATCATAAATTTTCGGATGAATTGCGTTGTCATTATTGTAACTATAAACACAATGCATATCAGGCTTGTCCGGCATGTGCAAGTACACGCATCATTATTAAAGGATTTGGCACGGAAAAAATTGAAGATGAATTACAATACATTTTTCCCGAAACTAAAATTGCACGTCTCGATTTGGATGCAATAAAAACAAAACACGGACATGAGAAAGTAATTCGTGAATTCGAAGATGGAGAAGTAGATATTTTAGTAGGAACACAAATGGTAACCAAAGGATTGGATTTCGACAACGTAAATCTTGTGGGAATTTTAAGCGCGGATCAGATAATCAATTTTTCCGATTTCCGCGCAAGTGAACGCGCATTTCAAATGATGACCCAGGTGAGTGGGAGAGCGGGCAGAAAAAATAAAAAGGGTGTAGTGATGATACAGGCAATTCAAATTAATCATCCTGTATTACAATATGTTATTCAAAATGATTACTCGGGTTTTTATAATAAAGAAATAGCTGAGCGTCGCGAATTCGGATATCCTCCCTTTGTGCGGCTCATCCGATTAACCCTAAAACACAGCAAGGTGGACATGGTAAATAAAACCGCAAATTTTCTCGCTGCGGAATTAAAGAAAAGTTTTGGCGATAAAATTTTAGGCCCTGCCATTCCCGGAATTCCGCGCATAAGAAATAAATATCTTTCTGAAATTCTTATTAAATCAATTAACAGAAGATCTGATACGGAAAGATTAAAAAAAATATTGAAACTGGAGATTGAGAAATTGCAATTACATGCTTCACATAAGCGGGTGGAGGTTTTTGTGGATGTTGATCCTATGTGATTGTTATTTCAAATCAAAAAGTTTAGATTTCAACTTTCCGTATATACTTCTTTTCACCATTTTGTAATTGGACTAAATAAATTCCGCTCACTTCCTTTTGCATTGGTATTATAACAAGATTATCTGTCGTTTCAGTTGTAGTTATTTGACGCCCTGAAATATCATAAATAATAATTGAAATATTTTCACCTGTGTTATTATGTATGAAAATTTCTTTGCCAAAACTATAAACAAAAGCATCCAGTTTATTTATTTCACTAATCCCAATTGATGTAGTATCTCCAATAGTATCACCTGCAACAATTGCAACATCACATTTGGTTTCAAATGCATAATCTTTAATTGTCAGTTTACTGCCGCCATCTTCAACACTGCATCGTATCCAGCCGTAGTGCATACAATCCAAAGAATCTTCAAATCTTATACCTACATATTTATCAATTGCTTCCGGAAACCAGTCACCCCCATCAAAAACATAGTATATCGACCAATCAGGAATAATTCGGTAAGCCATTTTAGCACCAATGTCTTTAAAGTTTAAGCTTCCATTAATCATAACTCCCGGCACTATTGCAGAGACAAGATACTGATCACTTGTGAACTGGTAGGAAGTAAATACTACGATACTTTCAGTTCCACTCAAGGCTATTTCACTTATATATTGGTAACATTCACACCAGTCTGCATATGCAGAATAATTTACAAACTTTTGAAATGCAAAATCAATTAATCCTTCCTCATTTAATTCGAGTATATATGCTTCATTAGGAGGCAATGATAAAACCGTATCTGGCTCAATATCAACATAAACTGCCTGGGCGCCTACTTCCGAACCCGAGGCAATATATGCTGTTGCCATTGATGAATAAAGAAATAGTTTACGTTTGGATTTCATTTTATTCAGTTTTTATCAATGATTTTATTTTAATGGTACCGTTTGGAAGGCCTATTTTGATAGAATAAAATCCGGAGTATTTCTGTATTGTATATTTATTTAGTGATTTATGCAATCGGTAATTTTTGGTGTTTGGTTTTGATTGATATGTGTTTATATCAAAGTTAACAACTTACATCATCACAAAGTAGATTCCTTTTGGTAAATTTGCATTCCATCTAATATGTTATCTAAAAAAGCGAAATACGGCCTCAAAGCAATGTTCTATCTGGCCAAGAAGTATGGTAAGGGGCCCATCCTGATCTCCGATCTTGCCGAAGAAGAAAATATTCCTAAAAAGTTTCTTGAACTTATTTTACTTGATATGAAGCGCCAGGGCTTACTCGTAAGTAAAATGGGCAAAGGGGGAGGATATGAACTTGGTAAACATCCGGATAAGATCATGGTCGGACAGATAGTGCGTATTTTGGATGGCCCGCTTGCACCAATCAGTTGTGTTAGTAAAACTGCTTATGCAAGGTGCATTGAGTGCACCAATGAAAAAACGTGCGAGATCAGAAAGATCATGATGCAGGTGCGCGATTCCACCGCTACAATTTTGGACAATACTTCCCTAACAGATGCTCCAAAGGCGATGTTTGCAGTTTCTAAAAAATCAAAATAAAAATTTATTTTAAGTTTAAAATGTTGAATTAGTGGGAGTTATACTGTGTTTTGAGTCATTAAAACATATTATAAAAATAAAAATGTTTTAAACTATACTACTAAATTGATAGATTATATAGAATTTTGCCCCGAATCAACTAAAACATAAACTTATGCAATTGAAATCAGTACTTACCTTATTATTATGTGTTATAACTCTGAGCGTTTTTTCCCAAACAGGAACGCAAGTGGAAACTTACAATGTGAAGGTTTCTTCCAAACTGGAGCTTCGCGGATTAACACACGCACGTTATCAGCTTTTTGATGACACCACACGAATTGATGCATTTGACCTTCGTCGTGCTCGTCTCGATTTCCGTGGCGATATTGCTCCGAAAGTTGGATATCGTTTACACCTTGAATTTGCGGGTGCACCGAAAATTCTGGATGCAACTTTTATTTACAAACCATTTGATTATTTAAATGTGAATGTGGGACAAAGCAAAACTCCTTATTGTTACGACAATTTGTATTCACCCTGGAATTTATTGACCATTAGCAGAACCCAAATTGACAATGCATTATCCGGTCGCGAAGCAGATCTTTATGGCAACCAAAACGGTCGTGATATCGGTTTGTGGTTAACAGGTAAATTCAGTGTTGGAGAAGAAGTAAAAAGACCAATAGTAGAATACCATTTAGGTATATACAATGGTGCAGGAATCAACGTTGCAGACTATAATAGCGAAAAAGATTTTGGCGGTTCATTGCGCGTATCTCCTGTAAAAGACCTTTGGTTAAGTGGAAGATTTTATACAGGTCATGGCCAAACAACTGCTGAACCCGGGGTAAATACTGATCGCACGCGATATGGTGGTGATATCACATACAAATACAAAAATTTCCTTATTGAAGGTGAATTCCTCGCAGGTTCTGATGAAAGCGATAGTCTTGCATTATTAGAAAGAAACGGATATTATGTAACACTTGGTTACACTCCTATCAAAGATAAATTACAAGTAATTGCGCGTTTGGATAATTATGATCCGAATACCGATTCTGATGATAATATAACCAATAAATATATTTTAGCCGCAAGCTGGTTCTTTAATAAAAATACAAGAATTCAATTGGAATACAATATAGTTCAAGAAGAAGCAACTGAACAAAAAGATAATAATTTATTTGCCATACAATTCCAGGCAGCGTTTTAGTAAATTCAATAAATGCATTCCGGTTGATCCTGTATGCATTTATTTTTACCTTATTATACTATAAAATATATAGATTTAATAGATTATAAACTAACAATTTAAAGTACCAAAAATGAAAAAATATTTTTCCATGTTATTGCTGTTTTGTTTGATATTGGTTGCAGGAAGTTTTACTTCTGCTCCGGTAAATTTCAAACAACAACCGGCAGCTGAACTCGAAGGTAAAGTAACCTTGAGCGGAGCATTTGCACTTTATCCTTTAGCAGTAAAATGGGGTGAAGAATTTAAAAAATTGCACCCAAAAGTTTCTTTTGATATTCAGGGTGGAGGTGCAGGAAAAGGTATGACAGATGCACTTTCAGGCTCTGTTGACCTTGGAATGGTAAGTCGTGAGATAACAAAAGAAGAAGCAGCAAAAGGTGCACTTGGTTATGCAATGGCAAAGGATGCAGTTATCGCAACCTTTAATGCAAATAATCCTTATTATGCAAAAATTTATGAAAAGGGTGTTACAAAAGATCAGTTCTATAATATCTGGGTGAACAGAGGAGTTGCTACCTGGGGCGACCTGCTTAAAAATGGAGCTAAAGATAAAATGAATGTATATACGAGAAGTGATGCTTGTGGTGCTGCTGATGCATGGGCGAAATATCTCGGGAATAAAAAACAGGAAGACCTGGAAGGAATCGGAGTATTCGGTGACCCGGGAGTGGCTAACGCAGTTGCAAACGATAAATTCGGAATTGGATATAATAATGTTGGATATGCATATGATGCTAAAACAAAAAAACCAAATCCGGGTATCGGAATTATACCAATTGATATTAATGGCAATGGTAAATTGGATCCTGAAGAAAATTTTTATAGCACATCCGATAAATTAAATATGGCAATACTTGCTGATATCTATCCGTCTCCTCCTGCACGTCAATTATATTTCGTGAGTAACGGAAAAATTACTGACCCTGTGGTGGTAGCCTTTGTAAAATGGGCGCTTACTGATGGTCAGAAGTACGTTGCTGAAGCAGGATATGTGGAATTGCCGACAGATGTGCTAAATCAGCAGGTGGCCAAATTGACAAAGTAAAGTAATCGTTATATTCTACTAATCAAAGCGATCCCCTGTGCTTATATATCCCTCGAAAGGGGGATATATTTTTTACTGTACTACTAAATCAATAGGATATATAGAAAATATAGATTATGTTTGCAAAAAAATTGATATGAAGATCCAAAATTTAATCATTGCAGCAGGTTTGACTGTAATAATAGCTTCCGGTTGTTCCGGAGGTAAAGAACAAGATTCTAATGCCAACGAATTGGAAGGAAAAATTACGATATCGGGTGCTTTTGCACTGTATCCAATGGCTGTGCAATGGGGTGAAGAATTTAAAGCACTGCACCCAAAAGTACAATTTGACATTCAAGGCGGTGGTGCCGGAAAAGGCATGACAGATGTTTTGTCGGGCTCCACCGATCTTGGAATGGTTTCCAGAGATGTGAATGAAGAGGAAAAATCTAAAGGCGCATTTGATCTTGGGGTATGTAAAGATGCTGTGTTGCCTACAATTAATGCAAAAAATCCTTACCGAGATATTATTTATCAAAAAGGTATTTCTAATCAGCAATTCATCGACATTTTTATTACCGGAAAAATTAAAACATGGGGCGATCTTTTAGGAAATGGTTCCTCAGAAAAAATTGAGGTTTATACACGCAGTGATGCAGCAGGCGCTGCTGAATCATGGGCGAAATACCTTGATGGAAAAAAACAGGAAGACCTGTTAGGTGTTGGTGTAATGGGTGATCCCGGACTTGCACAAGCAATAGTGAAAAGTAAATTTTCCATTGGATTTAATAATGTGAGTTTTGCTTATGATAATGTTACAAAAATTAATAATCCCGGAATTGCAGTTGCACCAATAGATATTAATGGAAACGGAATTTTGGAAGCAGAAGAAAATTTTTATGATAATATGGATAAAGTAAATGCTGCTATCCTCTCAGGCACATATCCATCACCTCCTGCACGTCCTTTATTATTCGTATCCAAGGGCGCACCAACCGATCCACTTGTTATTGAATTCTTAAAATATGTTTTAACGGAAGGACAAAAAGGTGTGGGCGAAGCGGGTTTCGTACAATTACCGGATGATGTGATACAAGCACAAATTCAGAAATTACCCTCCGCTGCAGTTAAAGCAAAAAGCGACCACTAATAAATTTATTTCACCCATCTGAAATTAATTTACATGTTTAAAATTAAAAGATCAGTTCGCAAACGAAATCTGTCTGTCGTGCATAATAATGAGGTAGAAGAAACCTATTCTGATGCCAAAAACGATAATAAAGATTTACAAAATAGAAATAATTCAGGCAAAAATAGAAATGCCTACACGATTTCCGCCCGAGGGCGGATTATTTTAGATGGGTTTATGGGAAAGGTGGTCAAATTTATGACCATCTTCTCCCTTTTATTATTATTCCTCATTATTGTGGGATTAGTAATAAAATCAATTCCCATTTTAAAGACCCATTCACTTGGCGAATTATTGTTTTCCTCTAATTGGAGTCCATTCAAAGGTGACTTTGGATTTTATCCATTTATAATAAGTACAGTGTATGTTACTTTAATTGCAGCAATAATTGCAATTCCACTAAGTATATTAACAGCTATTTATTTAAGTGAATACGCAAATAAAAAATTCCTGAAATTTGCCGGCCCAATGCTCGATATACTTGCAGGAATACCATCGGTAATTTATGGTATTTGGGGAGTATTAATTATTGTGCCATTTATTCGCAACGATGTAAGTGGTTGGTTTGGCGTAGATGATGCAAGTGGATATTCCATTCTCGCCGGAGGAATTGTTTTGGCGGTAATGGTATTTCCGGTAATTGTTCAGGTTGTATTTGAGGTGCTGAAAATAGTGCCCGTTGAATTGCGTGAAGCAACATTATCACTTGGCGCAAATAAATGGGAGACAACAAAAAAAGTTGTTGTAAAAAAAGCATCACCCGGAATTTTAGCTGCTTGTATTCTCGGTTTTTCCCGTGCATTTGGAGAAACGATCGCAGTATTAATGGTGGTTGGTAATATAGTTCAGGTTCCAAAGGGATTATTGGACGAAGGTTATCCAATCCCATCCCTTATAGCAAATAATTACGGCGAAATGATGAGCATACCAATGTACGATTCTGCATTAATGTTTGCAGCATTGGTATTATTAGTTATCATTCTTGTATTTAATATTTACGCCCGCTGGATACTCAACCGCTGGGAAACTAAAATAGCCTGATCATGAATAAGAGAAAAATAGAGGAAAAGTTTTTTAATGTATTAATGCGCGTCGCAGCATTCATCATTTTTGGAAGTCTGATTGCAATTTCTGCAACAATATTAATTAAAGGAATTCCTTCCATGAATCTCGATATGATAACTAAAACACCCGAAGGTGGATTTTATCTTGGAAAGGAGGGAGGTATTTTAAATGCTATAGTGGGTTCATTTTATCTTGCGATCGGTGCTACAATTTTTGCTTTGATCATTAGTGTGCCAACAGTAATTTATATAAATGTTTACGCACCCAAAAAGTCGAAACTGGTAAATTTCACGCGATTGGCATTGGATGTATTATATGGCATTCCATCTATCGTTTTTGGTGCATTCGGATTTGTGTTGATGTTGCTTATAGGTATGCATGTGAGTTTATTGGCAGGTATTATAACTGTCGGTTTATTAATAGTTCCTATCGTTGCGAGAACAATGGATGAAGTAATTCGCCAGGTTCCAAACGATCTTAAAGAGGCTGCTTTCAGTCTCGGTGCAACTAAATGGGAAACTTCCATAAAAGTAATTTTAAAACAAGCGTTGCCAGGTTTAGCAACTGCTTCCTTGCTTGGTTTTGGAAGGGCAATTGGTGATGCCGCATCTGTAATGTTCACAACTGGATTTACGGATAATATTCCGCATTCCATTAATGACCCTGCTGCAACTTTACCCTTGGCGATATTTTTTCAATTGAGTTCACCTATTGCAGAAGTGCGCGACAGAGCATATGCTGCTGCATTAATTCTGACGATCATTATTTTCGGTATCAGTTTATTAAGCCGCCTTTTAATTAAAAAGTTTTCAAAGAATACCATCTAAAATAAATATTATGACAACAGAAACAAGATCTCATATCAGTATTAAAAATCTGAATATGATGTATGGCAGCAACCATGCATTAAAAAATATCAATATTAATATTCCGGATAAAAAACTTACTGCAATTATTGGCCCCAGTGGTTGCGGAAAAACAACATTATTAAAAACGTTTAATCGTTTGATAGAAGGAGTAGACGGAACTAAAATAACTGGTGAAGTATTGGTTGATGGAGAAAATATTTATGCGAAATCTGCTGATGTTACCAATATCCGCAAAAAAATGGGATTATTAAATCAGCGACCTACTCCATTGCCAATGAGTATTTTCGACAATATCGCTTTTGGTATGCGCATTCACGGTGAACGCAATAAAAAATTATTGGCCGATCGAGTTGAATATCATTTAAAACAAGCGAGTTTATGGGAAGAAGTAAAAGATCGTTTGCAAACTCCTGCCGGGAGATTATCTATTGGTCAGCAACAACGTTTATGTTTAGCCAGAGGACTCGCGGTTGAACCCGAGATAATTTTGGGTGATGAACCAACCAGCGCATTGGATCCTATTTCCACTAAACATATAGAACAAAAATTCACAGAGTTAAAAGATAAATATACTATAGTAATGGTAACACATATTCTCCGTCAGGCTAAACGTATTGCCGATTATGTGATATTTATGTATCTCGGTGAAATTATTGAACATGGTCCAACTGCTGACGTATTGGGTAATCCACAACATCAGCTCACTAAGGATTATGTTGGGGGTGCTATAAGTTAATTTTCTCTTATTCATAGAGTCCGCTTCGGTGGACGTTTGGTATCCCGCCAGCCCAATTGGGCTGGCGGTGTCATTGCGAGTCATTGCGAAGCAATGACGAAGCAAGCTCTCAAATCCTACCCCAATAATCAATATTAAGATATATCCTCATAATATATAATTCTACCAAAACCATAGGATATATAGAATTAGTTATATATTTGCGGCACCATCTAAAATAACTCTTATGGATATTGCTATTGTGCTGAGCCTTCTGGTTCTGGCCATTATAGCCTTTTCAACAGAAAAGATCTCTGTTGATATTGTGGCTATGACTTGTGTTCTGGTGCTTGTACTCACCGGGATTCTCGATTATAAACAGGCTTTCGCGCCTTTTGGAAGTGATTTTATTATCATGCTCGCTTCCATATTTGTGGTAACTTCTGCCATTGATTCTTCCGGAATTTTGGAAGTGTGGACAGCCAAATTGTTGAAACGATCCAAGGGATCTCAGTTGGCTATGATCATGCCGATGATATCCATTACCGGTTTGTTTTCTGCTTTTATGAATAATACAACCGTTACTGCCTTAATGATAAATCCAGCAATGGCAATTGCAAAAAAAACCGGAATTAATTATTCTAAAATATTATTACCTCTTGCCTTTGCATCTATAGTTGGTGGAACATGTACATTGATAGGTACATCTACCAACGTTGCTGTGAATGCCTATATGGATAAAAACGGATATGCGGCATTGGGCATGTGGGATTTTACATGGATAGGAGTTATCATGTTAGCGGTAACATTAATTTATATGTTACTCATTGGTATAAGAATGTTGCCAAAACGACATACAGGTGAATTAACGAATCAATATGGTGTGCGATCTTATTTGAGCGAGATCATTATTAAAAAAGATTCCACTTTAATTGGACAGGTAATTCATGATTCTGAATTTTCGCATATGGGTTTTGAGGTGTTGGCAGTAATACGTGGTGACAGACAATTTGCGCCCGGACCCAATATTTCTTTCCGCGAAAATGATATTGTTTTAGTGAAGGGAGAAATGAAACATTTGATGGCTGTTAAAAACACCAATGGAATTGATATTGTAGCAGATACCCTCGATTTTTATAAATCGAATGGGAAATCGTTAAAATTAACAGAAGTTGTAATTCCGGGAAGATCTGATCTTGCAGGTTCTACCATTGCCGAAATTGATTTCCGCAGAAAATACGGAATGGTGGTGGTTGCAATTAATCGCGAAGGAAAAAATATTTTGGATACTTTAAATAATATTGTTGTTGAAGTGGGTGATATGTTATTAGTGCAAGGAACAGAAGAAGCATTTTCCAATTTGCGCACACATCACGATCTTGTCGTTTTAGGTCAACACGAACCCAAAATTAAAAATCTTAAAAAAGGATATTTTGCATTGGGATTTTTTGTTACGGCGATTATCATCAGTTCCATTCCGATGTTTCATGTGCATGTGTCTATTGCATTTTTGGCAAGTGCAGTTTTATGTATGTTAGTTGGTGCAGTTAAACCAGATGATGCCTATAAAAATATTGAATGGCGTTTACTTGTATTAATTGCCGGCATGACCGCCTTCGGAACTGCAATGAGTAATTCAGGAGCAGATAAATATCTTGCAGGATTAATAGTTGATTGGTTTCATGCTTTCGGTCCTCAGGGAATTATGCTTGGATTTATGGTGCTTACTGTATTATTAACGCAACCAATGAGCAATGCTGCTGCAGCATTAGTAGTTTTACCTGTCGCGCTAGAGGCTGCAAATACCTTACACGTTAACCCAATAACTTATGCTGTTGCAGTAATGTTATCCGCATCAGTTTCTTTAATTACCCCCTTTGAACCATCCTGCATTTTGGTGTATGGTCCGGGTAAATATAAGTTTGTTGATTTTGTAAAGGTGGGAGGGATATTAACTGCGATTTTGGTTGGGATAATTTATTTTACGGTGCCGATGGGATGGCCTTTGTGAGTGAATTGTAATGTAATAGTAACTAGTTTTAATAAATAATAAGCGCATTTTTCTTTTATATATTATTTTCAAGAAAGGAAATATAAAAAATGAATTATATGCAAATGGAACCGCTTAATGTCAATTTCACTCTAATGGTTTCAAATTGGAGGTATCTTTTTCGATTGAATTTTAAGTCACATACTTCAAAAATTTTATATTTTGTTTTTTGAAAATATTTTTGTAACTTAGCTATGTGAAACAAAAGGTACCACATGGGCTTGATGTTATTATTGACAAGCTGACCAACAGTATTGAAAATGTAATTACCGGAGATAGCTTTACAACGGAAGTTTCCATACTTTCCAATAGCGACATCAAATACATAACTAAAACAAAGGGGTGGCTGTTCAATTGGAAGCATGAATTTAAAATGCCCGAACGGGAGGTTTACAAGTTGACTATTGTGAATAATCCTGCAATAATTCAAGGGTTGATAAGTTTGGAGGTGATGTCTGATCATGTCTATATGCACCTAGTTGAAAGTGCACCTTTTAACAAAGGCAAAGCAAAGGTTTATTCTGGAGTTCCCGGTAATTTGATTGCGTTTGCGTGCAAACTCTCTTTTCAACGTGGCCATGAAGGCAATATTGCCTTTCTTGCAAAGACGCAACTTATCGACCATTATATAATAAGTTTGAATGCTATACATATTGGCAAACAACGAATGATCATTGAAACTCAGTCGGCTCTTAAACTTATAAATAAATATTTTATAAATCAATAAAATGAAAACAAAAAAAATTCAATTAGACGTTGATTTTATCGGAGGGGTTAGAACATTAACTATAGAAGATAAGCAGGCAATTAGTGATTTTATAAAGCAACATAAATTATCTTCAAAAAAGGCTAGTAAAACAAAACAACTCAAGCGTAAAAATTTTGCAGAGTGAGTTATATTTTCGTTGATTAAGGTTAGCTTAATTTTGTTGATATTATCAAAGTAGGAGGAATGTTATCTGCGATAGTGGTTGGGATAATTTATTTTACGGTGCCCATGGGATGGCCGTTATGATGATTATTTAAATGTTTATTAAAGAATTATGACAAGGGAGAAATATTAAATCACTATTTTATTTGTACAATAGTTACAGTTTTTTCCGCAGGCACTAAATTTATACCATAGGTATCCACTAATACTTTTTTCATTTCGTCAACCGATTTTAATTTGGGTAAAACCAGGTTGTATTTTATGTCTGCAGATTCTTCAGTGGAAATAAATACTCTTAATTTCTTTTGTAAAAAATCGGATAATTCATAAAGTGATAAACGCGTTACTACAAAAGTGTTGTCTGTGGTTTGCACCATTCCCCCACCTTCTATAGTTTCAATGGAAGAAGTCAGTTTTGATGGGTTTTCAATTTTTAGATTATAAGTAATTACAGTGGTGTCTGTTTTTTCTATTTCAAAACTAAAAATGCCTTGAAGATCACGTATTATTTTTTCCTTTTCCATGGCATAGGTTATTCTAGCAGAATTACTAATGGCAATTAAATTAATTAAGGTGGTATCAAGATCGAGTCGGTCTGTGTTAAATTGCAGATCAGAAACGTTTAACAGATCCTGAACAATTTCTATGATCGGTGTAGCTTGATATGTAATATTTATGGCACTATCTACACGAGTTCCTTTTTGTGTTTTTGCCTCATATTTTTCATCTGGAGTGCTGGAGGTAATTTGATAGGTATAGTAGTTGGTATTATTGGTTTCCTTTTCTTGATTTGCATAATATTTATTAAAATGGGTGCCAATATTTCCGGTGTATTCACTTGCAACCCAATTATTATTCACCATTTTATCGAGCACATATTTTAATTCGTTTGAATGGCCAACCCATTGCAAAGTTTTATCCAAACCAATTACTGCTGTCATGGGTCTGCCTTCCACCTCAAACAACTTAAATGTATTTTGTTTATTATCTACAAAAAAGTTCAAGGGAAAATTTCTTTTGGTTAGAAAAAGGGAAACCTTTTCAATTGATTCATCACTCAGACACAGAATTTGAACCTCTTTGTTATACTCTTTTTGAATAGAGTCTAGATGCGGGAAGGAGGCTATACATGGTGCGCACCAGGTTGCCCAAAAATCCAAGACAATAATTTTTGATGCTTCAATTTTGGCATCGTTAATGCCAATTAATTCTTTATTGTTTAATTCTACTTTGTCGCCGATCTTTATTTGAGCTGTAACTAATGTGGTAGTATATAGCAGGATACTAAAAAATAATAAATTTTTCATCGGATGTTTAATAATTTTTGTTTCTAATAAATTTGATAGATATGTGGTTATGCAGATATAAAATAATTTGCAAAAATAGCTAAGGTTTAAATCTTTCAAAACTGTTACCATTAAATTTAAATGCACCATTATCCGGCGTCCCCAACCATAAATCGCCTTTTTTATCCTGATACATCGACACTAAATTCACATCTTGAGATCCGTCTTTTACAGGATAATTTGTGATGTTTGTGCCGTCATATTTATACACTCCTTTACTCCAGGTATTGAGCCAGATATCTCCATTTTTATCTTCAATAATGTATGAAAAATAAATATACTCTTCTCCATCAAAAATTTCTGCGTTTCCAATTCCTTCTATTTTTTGATATTGCAGCCGATCGCTTTTTGCAGTTTCTTCAAAATTCATTTTAAAACGTTGATTTGTATTACATATCCAAAAATCACCCTTTTTATCCTCATAGATGGATCTGATTCCAAAGGAACCACCATGAGGAACAATGGTTAATTCACGTTCGTACATCCACTTAACTGACTTCCCATCAAATCTGCATGCTCCAAAAACAGAGGTGCCGAACCACATTGCACCACTGGGTTCTTTATAGATGCAGTATACTTCATAGGGGCTAAAAAAGGGATTGATACCATTTTTATAAAATTCTTCGTGGAGATAATGTTTTGGAAATTCGAGGGCGTATAAATTTTTTCCATCATATCTATATGGTCCATGTTCGTTTTTTCTGCCTAACATATTAAACCACATATCGTTTGCTTCCAACTTCCAATCGTTGCTTTTTATGGGTTGTAAAACAATTATTTCTTTGCCGTCAAATTTATTAATTCCGCTTAAAGTGGAGAAGAACATATTCCCAAATTCATCTTCCTGAATTTGTCTTATACTGTCGCAGGATAAACCATGTTTTGTTGTAAGATTTAATATTGTTTTGCCATCATAATAAAATATACCTTCGCCATTGCTTCCAAACCAGTAGTGGTTATTTTTATCCTGATAAATATACCATAGATGGTCACCAAGCGCTTTTACGGTGTCGCCAAGTTCAATATTTGGTTTATTTGGTGTGTTTTCTGTTGAAGAGGTATTTTGACCTTTGCATGAGATATACACAGTGCTGATCACAAACAACACCATCAGCTTTAATATCAAATTTAATAACTTCATTTTTTTTATATTGATTGAAAGGAAAATAATTAACCACTGTTTTTTTCATGTTCTTTTGTCTGGATTATTCGCAGTCCCAGTCGTAGTTGTAAACTTCGAGCTTTATTAAGGTTTACCATTAGTGAGACCCTCGCTAAGAGCGAGAGCCTCACTAATTCTTCAGCAAAGCTCTCAATAAAGTTACACGCTGGATTTTCCTCGCATATGTGTTGATTCGAGATTAATTACATGTTTCAATTTTCAAAGTTACCATATATTATTATAACTCCAAATACCTAGAACGGGAGCAAATTGCCAAAACTTCAGAATATTTCAGTAATTAAAACAGCATTCTTTTTAGCCATCATTTTGTTCTCTAATATCTATAAATCTTGAAAATGAAAAATAAAATTTATTAACTTTACTATTGTTACCTTTTTAAATTATTTTTTAAATCACTTTACTATGAAAAAAACCGGACCTAAGAGTGAAAATGTGAGAAAAGTAACTTCTACTAAAGCGAATATTGCAATAGATAAAAAGATTCTTTTAAACATCCGGAATTTTGAGGATAAAAACCCGGAAGAGATCTCTCAACGTATCAAACAACTGGATAAGGAATGGGACATAGAACGGGTTTTAGCTCTTAATATGTCCGCCTTAGCTATTTGCGGAATAACTTCATCTCTCATTTTTAATATATACTCTATTATTTTGCCAATCTTGTTATTGCTTTTTTTTATATGGCATGCTTTTCAGGGATGGTGCCCACCAATACCAATACTCCGATATTTTAAAGTTCGGACGCGTCCAGAAATTGATAGGGAGAAATATGCTTTAAAGGCTTTGAGAGGTGATTTTGAGGGACTTTCAAATGCAGAGGATGCAGCAAATTGGGCATTTGAATCAACTAAAAAAATATAAATGCGTGAAGCTAACATTTAATGTTGACCATATCAATCAATAATAGTAGCAACTAAAGTTCGCTTGAAGTAATTGTTGGTAACTCTAAAGTCATATTTGATGACTTCTATGGAGTTCTGGTTTTATTAATTGTTAATTAAGTTTTTGAAAAAAAACAATCTTTTCTTTTAATGAAATTTTTTCCACTTCATATCCATATTCGAGCAATTCTTTTTTAAAATTCAAAAAAGAGTGGTCAATTGGAATTCCTGCAATCTTAGCAATTTCCTCAAAAGTTAGTTTAATTGATGGTTTCCCCTTTTTTTTAATATAATTCCACAACGCATTATATTTACTCATGATAAATGGTTCGTGTTATAAAGATGTTATGTTGTATTAAGGTATAACTGTATTTTTTACAATTTTGTTCTTAAAAGGTAAAGTAACTTATAATTTATTACTTAACAATTTGTCCAGTTTATCATAAATATCCATCAACCCTTTTTCCATTCCACTGTTGATCATTTCATTTCGACTTTATTTTTATTGTCCAATCAGCAAGATCAAATGTCCGCACTTTTAACCCTATAACGTGTTTATATACCAAATATGTCATCCCAATTCCGATTATTTCGCCAATTATCAATATTCCGGGATTGAATTTTCCATCAGCAAAGGCCGCGATAGGCGCGCCAGCAATGAACATTAAGCATGCTAATGGAACGCTGATACCGAAACCGGTACAATTTTCATGATCGGAAAATGAAATGGAAGAAATGGCATCTAAATTAATTTTTTGCTGAGTGACACCTTTGCGGTTTATATTCTGTTCAATATACGAAATGGTGTCAACATCATTTTCGCAATGGTAATTTATAACTTGACTAACAACTATATAATCTTTTTTAATGGAGTCTAATCTATAAAGACTGTTCTGCAACAAACAATCCTCTGATCCATGACAGATTGATTCCCATTTTGCATATTTAAAACTTTGTCCTTTTAGAGTTACACCAATTGTTCTATCAATTTTTATAACTTCTCTTTTTAATCCTTTTTTAAAAACAATTTTTTGCTGACCGTGAGAATCAGAGGTAAGAATAATTGTCAATATAAGCAATAGGTAGCGCATTATTCAATTATTTACTCAGCTTTTTTCATTCTGCGCCTCAAACCCATATCGTATAGCCTCTGCAAGAATTTCAATATTTATATCTTTAAGTGTTTTGAACTTAATACAATACCCGGTCACACTCGCCTTTCCTATTTTAGTTCCATATGTTTTGGCAAGGTAGGTTTTATCATCGATTCCAAGTATATATACAGAGATTCCGGTTGTGTTTGCACTCAACCCAATTTGATAAAATTCGCGGGTTGATCCATCAGCATATTTTAAGGTGTACATTCCATACCCGATGTTAGGATTAGAAACAACTTTATTTTCCTCGTTCTTGCCATCCAGGAACCATAGTTTACAGCTTGGGTTTATTTCCCTAATCACTCGGTGCAGCTCTTGCATGTCGTTCCGTTTTGATTCAGGTTGACTGTTTATGTATTCTTTGACCTGGTCTTGTATGTTCATACAAATATAAAATTACGGTATACCAATTATTATTAAACCAATTAACTCCTGATTTAATAATCCAATTTTAAGTCTGACACTTAATCCTGACTCATACTCATTTTCATTTCCTCAACAGCCTTTTCACCTTCTTCCGTAATCCCCATTATTTCCGTAAAGACACCAATCTCTTCTCTCGTATCAAAGAATACAATTTTTGCAATTGGTGTATCAAAGCTACTTACAACTTCAAATCCTTTGCTTTCAAAATCTGCGATAACATTATCAAGGTTTGTGATCTTGGTGCTATATGCAATATGATGAACTCCACCTGCAGGGTTGTTGTCAATAAAATCCTTGAATATACTTTTACCTGAAAGTGGTTGGATAATTTCAATAAAGGTACCACCTGAATATGTCATGGTAACTAGATTTTCAGCATCTGCCACTTTTCCGTAATATGTTCCATCATAATCCTGTAATCGTGTAGTGCCTGTCGGCATAAAATTTTTAACACCAAACATTTCCTGAAAAAATGTTTTCGATTTTTCCAAGTCTTTTATTACGTATGCAATTTGAGTTGGCTTAAGTAGTGGTGTTTCGAGTTTCTTTGTTTTGGACATATATTGAATTTATATTTTAATTGGTATTTCTCCTTGGTTACATTTGACCAAGGTAGGCAAATACACTATATCTTTTCTCTACTGTAATTAAGTTGTCAATTAATTTTAAACAGCTGTCCAAGTCGCGATAACAAAATGGTGCATCTGTTTTTATATTGTCGTTTGCAATCATTTTGGGGATGTAAATTTTCTCTCTCAATGCATTATAGTCAAATGTTGAGGCAAATTCTTTGGCTTCCCCTCGTGACATAATACGTCCAGTTCCATGGCAAAGTGAGTTGTATGTTTTTTCAACTTCCCGGGTTGCGGAAATTAAAACAACATCACCATTCATGTTTGAAGGTACTATGGTCATTTCACCTGGTTTGACTTTAACGGCACCTTTTCTAATAATTACACCATCGTCAGTGTGTTCAAAATGGTTGTGATTAATATCAATAATGAGGTTGAGGCGACCAAAATGTTTTTCTAATAGTTTGAAAATTGCGAACCTATTATCTTTAGCCCATTCGCATACATCATAAAACTTTGTGTCAAACTTTTTGGGATGGTCGATAAGGTCGTCAACAAGTTTAGATTCGTTACGGGAACCAGTATGAATTAAAAAATAAAGTTTGTCGTCGGTGTAAGATTCTAAGGCGTCAAGAAAATGGTTGCCGGAACCTAAGTCACCCAGTTTTCCTTTGTTAGCTTGAATATCGTAATATATTTGATCCCACTTCTCTCTTTTAAAATCTTCTTTAGTTAAATTCGCTTCACAAAAAAGCATACCACAACCACAATCAGAAATTGCAAACTTTCGCCAATCCTCTTGTTTAGTAAAAACAACAGTTCCTGTAGGCAAAGGAGATTTACCCGGACATGCATCCGGGAAAAAAATCACTTTTTCTGCCCGAAGATCGTGGGGTAACCATCCGTAAACTTTGTTAAGTGGTTCTGCTGAATAGTTAATTACTTCCATTTTTCGACTGATAAATTTTATGCTTTATTATGTCAAATAATCTTTTGGCGATCGGCGAAAAAGCAACATACGAATAAATAAAAGATTTCTTCCCTCAAAATTTAATTCCAAACACATAAACTAAATTTTGCCAAGCGTCTTTCAGGGTTCCCCCTATTGATCAATTTCCAAGCAAGCTAATTCTTTATAATTGTTGTCTGTTAGAAAACTTTTAATAATTTCTGAATGAAGTGAAAATATTCTGGCCAAATTTTTACTTGAAGTATTTCCTAGCCTCAGCCATATTAATTTCGGTGGGTGTCCAAGCAGAGATACCAAATCATAGAAGTCTGCATCAAAAGTTACAATGTCAAATTTATTTTCTTTCGCGAAATTCCAAATCTGCCTGTCTGTGGAAAATTGCAAATTAAATTCTTTTACATGTCTGCCTTCTGGAAATACTTCCTTCAAAATTGCGACTACACGAAAAGAAATATTTTGATCGAACAAAAGTTTCACGAGGCAATCCTGATTTTATGTTCTCTATCTGCGGCATAAGCTAAAACAGCTATTACATCTTGTTCCGTTATTTCGGGATAATCTTTAACAATTTCTTCTGATGTCATTCCGGAGGCTAACCAACCGAGAATATCATAAACAGTTATTCTCATTCCTCTAATGCAGGGCTTTCCAAAACGGACTTGCGGATCAATGGTTATGATTTCTGAATAATGTTTCATGTGACGAAGATACAAAACAAAATGCTGAAATCGAAAAACGGTTCAACTTCAAGGTGTTGCCTATTACATTTGTTAGATTATCCCAAATCAGGATGATAAGCACAAAACTTCATTAGAAGCACAGAACTTGGCCTTAGCACTTTGCAAGAAAACCCAACTTGCGTGCAATGTTATTCTTTTCCGATAGTTTCATCTCCTTTAAATATCAGAAAACTGCAACTGTTTTTTGATGGGTCATTTAATTCGATGTCGAATACTTTCATTGTATATAAAAAGTCTCCAAATAAAATCAGTTTATTATCCATTAAAAAGGCTCCAATTTTTTCATATCCATTACCAATTAGACGCTCAACAGAATTTATTTCACCATTTATATCAAACAAAATCAAAGCCGCATCAGAGTATTCATATTCACTGCTGTCCTTTAAAGAAAAGATTTCCATTCCATTAATGTTTACAAAATCTTTGTATTCTAAACCTACAGCAATGGTTTTATTAAGCACACTCATTGATTCAAGGTTAACATCATACTCGCTTTTTAAAATTTGTATCCAATTTAGATTTAATGAATCATTTAAACTGGCAACGAAACCATTTCGTGCTGATTCATCTCGAAATCTGTTTTTAGGTGATTTCAATGTTTTCTCCAAAAAATATACAGCAGATTCAAATTTCAATGTATCGTTCCCTTTAAATGAACCACCAATAAAAAATTCGTCATTTATTATTTCGAGGTGTTCTATATTCACTCCATTGGTAGCTATTGATTTCGCATTTATAATATTTCCTGATGTTTCAAATTCCAATAAAATATTCCCATTTATTTTAATGGTATCCTTTTCGAGTGCAATCCTGTTTCCACTTATAATAAAGCCAATTTTATTCTTATAAACATCATGCGTTAAAACCTTTAAATTTTCACCTTTGATAAAATAGGTATACGTTTTACCTGTTGAATGATTAGTTATTCTGATATTATTATTATTACCTCCTATTATTTCTAAGTTATTTATTAGGATACTTTTATGATATTCCCAGTTTGTCCATTCCCAAATTTGCCCTATATCATCGTAAAATCCTTGAATCCTTGAATTTGGAACATTTGATTTGATATCAGATATTTTATTTTCATTTAAAAATTTTCCATTGAGGTCTAAAACAGTTTCGTATAGTACAGCACTTGAATTCACTTTGTTATTAAGCCAATCTGCATTAAGAACAAATACCTTATTATTTTCGAATTTTACATCAAAAAGTATCCTGTTGTCAAAAGCACGAACCCAAATAAACTTTCCTTCATTATCATGTAGGGCAATACCTTCAACATAATATCCTTTAAATTTATTTACCAGAAACTTTTTAAGTTCATTATCATTAGCTCCTTTAATCAAGGAAATATATCCATTCTCTATTTGTTTAATTTTCGCAAATCTTGCGTCATGAAATATTTGCTGGCAGAATGAATTTGCAGTTAAAAAAGTAAGTAATAGAAATAGTCCTATTGGTTTCATTTATTAGTCTTAGTTAACATCTTATATAGCAAACTACAAAAATTCCCATTATCCCTAATTCCCATCACACTTTGCTCAATCCCCAATCTCCTCCAACACCGGTATATCATCCATTTTTTCTAATCTCTCTGCAAGTTCTTTTTTAGCTTCAATTAATTCTTTTTCCGCTTTGATAAGGTCTTCGTGGAGTTTTTCTTTACCTCTGCGGGTTTTGGAAAGTTTGCGCATGATCTCGAAAATTTCTCCTTCTGCTTCCATTATTTTTAGACGTTTGTAATAAGTAAGTGTTTCGGTCATGTGTGCAAGTGCGATCATTGCAGTTAAAAAAGGATGGTTATTGGTAACATTTACAGCTTTTAATTTTCCATGTTCAAGTTCCACTTTTATTGCAAAGGCAAATTCTTTCATATTAAATTCTTCGTGTTTACTTTTCGGATCTAAATATGCTTTAATTGCGTCCACATTATTCATGGTGGACAGATCCACTTCTGTATTCTTTTTGGAATTGAGGTCCTTAAAAATTACATTTCGTATTGCACGTGCTTCGTCAACGGTTGGATCATTTTTCGGGTTATCAAAATCGCGTTCCGACCAATCCCAGTTTTTACGGTGAACCGGTTTGATATATTTTTCGCAAAATTCCGTTACGTCATTTTTCAGACTCACGAATTTGCCGTCCCGTTTTATATAAACATCCTGATAAGTGCCACTGGTTTTCATATTGCCATTTTTAGGTGATAAATGTAATGAATTTCCTCTTTATGTTATTTTTTGGGGAAACTGCAATTTTTGGAGGCTTTTCAAGGTTTAAATGAAATTTTTATAAATTTTGCCCGGAGTTGACCTGTTTTCTACATTTTTTGCATGCCAAATTTGTGGAATGCAAACCAATTTCCTTCAAAAATTTATAAATTTGACTGCTTGAAAGTGCATTAAATTAATTAAGAGATTAAATTTGAACCAATGATTGTTTTCTTAAATCCATAGAAGTATGAAAATTAAATTTATCCTTTTTGTTGTTGTTTTATCGATCGTTTCTTCTGCTTTCACGCAAACGCTTAAACCGGGTTTTAGCAAATCAGAATATATAGAATTATTGTGTTTGACGGCTAAACATACTGATCCAGATCACTTTGAAGGAATTCCAATTCCTGAGAAATTTGAATTGGATTACAGGTCGCCAATTGTGGCTTTGGATAATGCTTGGGAATTATGGACGAGTGCGGATAATAAGGCTGCAATTAGTATTCGGGGCACTACAGAAAATACTGTGAGTTGGTTAGCAAACTTTTATGCTGCCATGGTACCTGCAACAGGTAAATTAAATCTATCGGCCACGGACACATTTCATTATGCCCTTTCAGAAAATCCACGAGCTGCAGTGCATGTTGGTTGGCTGGTTGCAACTGCATTTTTAAGTAAAACCATATTGCCGAAAATCGATTCCTGTTATGCTTCGGGAATAAAAGATATTTATTTAATAGGCCATAGCCAGGGAGGTGGTATTTGTTTTTTAATGACTGCCTATTTATATAGTTTGCAAAAAGAAGGCAGATTGCCTGCAGATATTCAGTTTAAAACCTATTGTAGTGCGGGACCAAAACCGGGGAATTTATTTTTTGCTTATGAATATGAGAATATAACACAGACGGGTTGGAGTTACAATGTGGTTAATGCAAACGACTGGGTTCCTGAAGTTCCTTTTTCTATTCAAACAACCGACGATTTTACAGAGGTAAACCCTTTTCGATTGGCAAAAGGAATGATCAAACAACAAAAATTTCCTAAAAATGTTGCGCTGAATCATGTTTATAAAAAATTGGATAAACCTTCGCGTAAAGCGCAAAACAATTATCAAAAATATCTTGGAGATCTGATGTCGGAATATGTAATAAAAAACATTCCGGAATTTGAGGCACCACTATATGTAGAAAGTAATAATTATGTCCGCACTGGAAATACTATAGTATTAATGGGTGATTCAGCGTATTTTAAAATTTATCCACTTGATAAGGAAAAGATATTTCAGCACCATTTACCGGCTCCGTATTTATATCTCGCAAACAAATTACCTGAAAATAATTCCGATGCGGAGCTTCAGGTTGAAAAGGTTAAACTTAACGGCAACTGGGTGTTGTTTTATATTTCCGGTAAAAAGATAACCTTTGATGGATTATATCCAACCAAAAAACCAACAATTATGTTTGACCTTAATGCCTCCAGAGTGAGTGGAAATACAAGTTGCAACTCCTTTAGCAGTAGTTTGGAAATAGAGGATGGAAACATGCTGTTTGGAGACTTGATAACAACCAAAATGTTTTGTGAGGGGGAAGGTGAACAGTCTTTTTTGGAAACCTTTCAAAGAGTAAACAAGTATAACATATCAAATACTGGTGAATTGTTATTGATGGAGGGAGAAATTGTATTGATGAAATTTAATAAAAAACAATGATATGCGAACGATAAATTATATAATTATTCTGATTTTGATGATACCTGCTTTCACTTCCTGTAAGAATGAAGCTAATGAAGCGGAAGAGAATACAGCAGCAGAAACTGCAGTGCATAATTGTTATCAATATGTTTCGAAATCAGATACGATCAAAATGGATATTACAATAGAAGATAATCATGTATCAGGAAGTTTGGTCTATAATTTTTATGAAAAGGATAAGAATACCGGAACCATAAAAGGAGAATTACGCGGAGATAAATTAACAGCTATATATTCTTTTATGAGTGAAGGTGTTAAATCCACAAGGCAAGTCATTTTTCAGAAAAACGGAGAGACTTTTACGGAAGGATATTATGTGGATGGCAATTATACAATAACCGATTTTCCTGGTACTGTTGTATTGAAAAAAATTCAATGTGAGTGATATACCCGCGTGAGCGATTGTAGCGGAAAGCCCACAGCGAGGCACGAGCGAGGACCTGCCTGCAGATGCTCTGCGTCAGGCAGGCTTGCAGCGAAAAGCGCGGCCCAAAGGGACACGCCCAGAAATCAATTAATAATAATACTCTTCATTTTATAAATTCCACCCTGCAATATTCTCACCTGATAAATTCCACCTGATAAATTGGAATTAATTGTTCCATTCACCGCCCCATTATTTGCAATAAAAATTTCATTTAAAACAATTCTTCCCTGCATATCAAAAATTTCTACAGATACTTTATCATTTAATAATTTATCATTAATATATTCAAAATTAAATACACCATTATTTGGATTCGGATAAATAACGAGTTCATTATTGTTTATTTCTTCTCCTTCTTTACAACCACTGTGTGTTACTTTTTTCTTCGATGACATTTTAGTGCAACCCGCAGCATTAGTAACCTGCACTTGATAATTTCCTGTGGTATAAGCTAAATATGCCAAATAAATTGCACCGGGAATTGGAACATTATTTTTAAACCATTGATAAGTAATATCCGTTCCCGTATTTGCAACCAAAACAACTGGACTACTCACGCACAAATTTAAACTTGCAGAGCCTAGAGTTGTGGCGGCTGCGGGATTTTCAACTACTGTTAATTCATCACTTGCAATAGCAGAACATCCGGATAGATCTATATAGGTATATGTTATTGTATGTGTTCCAACTCCTGCAGTATTCGGATTAAAATAATTAGTTCCCATAATTCCCGTACCGGTATAAAATCCTCCGGAAGGTGAACCATCGGTCAATAAAATTGCACCATCATTACTACAAATAATATCATCGCTAAAATTTAATGTAACATCCGGAAGATCTAAACATCCGGAATTTCCATGGTAAACATACACTTGCCCTTCATCGGTTTGACCGTTATCATAAAATGGTGCTGATGCAATAATATCATCATAACCATCTCCATTTATATCACCTGCATTTGCAACTTCAGATCCTAAATATGCATTTGCCTGATTCGATTCTGATATCCAGGAAGTAGATCCCGGAATTCCATCCGCACTTCCCGTAAAAACATATATTGCACCTTCATTGGTCTGCCCGTTATCATAACCTGATGAACCGAGAATTATATCACTATATCCATCATTATTTACATCTCCACCACCGGATACATTGGCCCAATTAAATACACCACCAAAATCCCCTGATACTAATAACCAATTTGGTGATTCTGATAATCCGATCGCACTTCCGTGGAATAAACTTATGACTGGTGTATTTTCATCGCCATCTCCTTCTGTTGAATTGATAATAATATCATAATAACCATCACCGTTAACATCACCTGCAGAAGAAATTGATCTTCCCTGGAGGGCGCCATCAGGACCACCGCAATCCACCCATGCAGAAGTGTTTTGTAATCCTCCCGGTTTACCGTGAAATACATACACACATCCCTGACCATCAAATCCTGTAGCATAAGCACCCACAATTACATCATCAAATCCATCTCCATTAACATCACCTGCGGCTGACAACGAATAACCATAATTTGATTCGCCGTCATAATCGGAGGCATTCCAACTCGCAGAGGAATTTAATCCGGTTGCACTACCAAGGTAAAGAAAAACAATGCCTACATGTGAAAATCCGGCATCGTATGAAGCAACAGAAATTAAAATATCATCATAACCATCGTTATTTACATCTCCTGCATCAGCAACATCATAACCAAAATAATTATTTGTTTTATTTATTTCTTTGGTCCAGTTTGGAGTTGCAGAAAGTCCGGTAACCGATCCATAAAATACAAATACTTTTCCTTCATCTATTTGTCCATTGTCGAATAATTTTGCGGCAATTATTACATCATCATAACCATCATTATTTACATCACCGGCACCCGAAATACTAGAACCCAATTGTGCATTTATTTGATTGGATTCATAGGTCCATGCAGCAGTTGCCGAAACTCCTGTGGCGGTTCCATAATATAAAAAAACTTTTCCTTCATCAGCTTCACCATTATCAAAAAGAGGTGCGGCAATTAATACATCATCAAATCCATCTCCATTTACATCACCTGCCTGTGCAACCGAAGTACCGAAATTGGCAGAAGCCTGATCAATTTCGGAGGTCCAGTTTGGTGTTATTGGGATTGGTATGGGAGGGTCGGGTATTTGTGCAAAAATGTTTGTAGAAATTGAAAATACTAATAGTAAAACAAAGGTATACTTATAGTATGCAGGTATAAATTGAATATTCCGGGTATTCCATAGTTTCATCTTGATTATTTTGTCTGTAAATATAACACATTTCGGGAACTGTGAATCGTGAGTCCGGTAGAAAATCGTGAAACATTAATCTGAATGAGTAATGAGTTATGAATAATGAATAGGTTATCGAACGCAGGTTACTGTTACCTCCGAACTGAAACTTTGATGGAAAAAATAAACATTCTTAACAACTCAAAGTAAACTCATTACTCATAACTCATTACTCATTTTCGTTAATCAAAGTCTCCGAGTGAAATCTATACTCGCTGCGAACGACTCTCACTACTCCCCACTCACCATTCACCCCAGTGAGACCCCTACTGAAAAAGTTGGAGCCTCACTTGCGCTTGCGAAAAAAAAATTCTACAATTAAAACTATTCCAATTCCCACCGTATACATCAACATATCCAACCAATTAAATGCAGAACCCATAATTATTTTGGCCAGTTTGGAATGTTGTAATCCTAAAATTTCAATTAATTGAAGATATTGTAATAATTCCACAAAATATGCGAATAATAAAACTGCAATTGCGGTTTTAATAATGGGAGTATTAAAAAATGTTTTTACAAAACAATAAATTAAAATCACCACCAAAAGATCACCAAAATAAGGACGGATGAATTTGTCTTTTACAAAAATGGCGATGCAGGCTTCTGTTATAAAAAGTGCTGCTGTTAGAAATGCGTAATTTTTGTTTAGCGTGATCGACATGAATGAATAGTAAACCCGGGAAATCTATAATAACGATTAAAAAAAAATAAAATTAAATCGGATCTACAACCCAAAACTTTCAGCTCCGAATCCACAGAGTTCGCTACGCGTAACACTGTGGGGAAACTCAAGAGGTGGAAAACCCCAAACCCCAAACTCAGAACTCCGAACACAGAACTCAGAATAATCCTAAGTCCTATTTCCTATTTCCAATGTCCTACCTCAAGTCCCGTGTCCCGTGTCCTGTGTCCCTGTCCCGTGTCCTATGTCCTACTTCCTATGTCCTACTTCCTACTTCCCCTTCCCCTGAAATATTATCAAAACCGTATAAAACATGATCTTAAAATCAATTGCCAAACTCATGTTCTCAATATAGAGAAGATCATATTTCATGCGTTGGATCATTTGATCTACGTTGCTGGCGTAGCCGAATTTTACCATGCCCCAACTGGTGAGGCCGGGTTTTACTTTTTGTAAATGTTTATAGGTGGGAGCAATTTCGGTAATTTTATCAATGTAAAATTGTCGCTCGGGGCGAGGACCAACAAGACTCATTTCTCCTTTAAAAATATTAAATAACTGAGGCAATTCATCGAAGCGCCATTTGCGCATAATTTTTCCCCAAGGAGTGATGCGTTCATCATTTTCGCTGGAGAGAGCAGGACCACTTTGTTCTGCGTCAAGAAACATACTGCGGAATTTATAAATGGTGAAAGGTTTATTATTAATTCCTACTCTTTGTTGTTTATAAATTATTGGACCCTTGGAAGATAATTTTACTTTTATTGCAATAAATAAAAACAAAGGCCATAATATTAATATTGCTATAATAGAAACCGCAATATCAATTCCTCTTTTTATAAATCGCTGCCATCGTGGCATCAGGTCGGGGTAAATTTCGATGAGTACTGCACCTAATACGTTGCTCATTTTTACTGAACCTGATAATATATCGTACATATCAGGTACTATTTTAATAACGATATTTCCTTTTTCAGCCAGTGTGTCAATTATTTTATTGAGCAAATGATGTTCGGATGTTTCTATGGCAATAATAACCTCATCGATATTGCGTTCTTCTATGATACTATTGAGCTGTGGTAATTTTCCGAGATTGGGCATGTAATTGGTGAGTTCACTTTCCTGACTGCCATTAACTTCTACATAACCGGTAAATGCATAACCCAATGATTTTTTATAATTAGTGATCTCTTTATATATTGCAAGTGCGCGTTGGTCACTTCCGATAATAATGGTGTTATAGGCTACAACTCCTTTTTGTAATTGTTTTTTGGCCTGTGAGAGAATGATCATTCTGCTGATGGTGGTCAACAGAAATTGCGCTGCGAATAAAAGAAAAAATAATTGATAATAATCGTGATAATCGCTGATATAATCATCGAGCAATAAGGAAAAGAAAATGATCAAAACACCAATAAATGCAATAACAAAAGTTCGTGTAATTTCGGCCAACCTCGATTTGCGATAAATATCGGTGTAGGTGCCGGCAACAAAATATAAAACAAGCCAAATAAAAGGGATACCAAAAATTCCTATAAAAAAATTGGGATCATTTAAAATTTGTTGTTTAATATTTATCGGATAATCTTCAATATAAAATTTGCGATAAAAGAAAAAACCTGCCCATACAAGCATTGCAGTTACATAATCGAAGAAAATATAAGTTAATATGCCTATTCTTCTTTTAAAGCGCATTAATTGGATTGGATGATCTTTAAATTATCAAAATAAATTTGTGCACTATCACTGCTTTCATTAATAGCCCTGAATTCCAGATTGTAAGATACAGGTTGATAGGCGGAAAAAAATTGTAATGTTGGATTTAAATTTACATAGATCTTATTCCAATAAGTTTTAGGAGTAATGGTTAATACCTCATCATAAATTGTTGAACCTCCCGAGGTATTACACCTCAAATAAACGAGATAATTTAAATCACATTTATAATCGATCTCTAAAAATAATTGGTGATCAATGGTGCCGAAATATAACGGATCGGTGCTTACCCTAAAGGTGTCGAGGTCGCCGGTTAAAGTTGTAACAGCAGAACGCAAACCTTCAAATACATCCGTAACAGAGGTTGTAGTGGTAAGTTCTGTTTCACTTTCCACACTGTGAAAACTATTTCCGGTTTCAAAACGATCTTTATATATAAAAGTAATGGCTGCGGAAGGTTTGTATGTTGATGTTGGTGACAATGTATCTGTTTCGCCTTCCATTAAAGTTCTTGTGATAGCATATCCATTGTAAAAAGGATATATCATTCCGGTTCCTGAAATCCCATTTTCCTTTATTCCGGGATATACAATAATATCTGTTTCACCTGATTCCAAAATGGGGACTGTTGCCGGTAATTCGAAAGCCCCGATAAAAATCCCATTGGCATAAACCCAGGCATCGGTAATTTTAGTGGAGGGATATCCCTGCAGTTCGAGGTTGCAGGTGAAAGTAAAATCATTGATATAAATATAAGAGGGAATTTTTTCCTCCGGATTAATTATTTCACAACTACTAATTACCGTGATCAAAAACAGGGGTAGTATTTTCTTTAATTTAATTCGCATCCTCGTCCAACTTTAATTTTTTTGCTGAGATTATTTTTTAATCCCTGTATGCAATATTCTTCTCTATTTTATGCAATATCATATGCGCTACTTGTAATGCCCGGTAACCGTCATCAATAGTAACCGGTGTTTCTGTGTCGTTTAATATTGCACTTGCAAATAACTCCAATTCCATTTTTATTGCATTAACAGGAACCACTTCCGGTTTATGCATATGTAATGCTTTCTTTTTAAAGGAATTTCCGGTGTTAATATCAATGGTTAACGCATCTTCTCCGGAAATAGCATCTGTGAGTGTCAATATTTCTGTCACATTTTCACCAAAATCAACCGCAATATACATATCTCGCTGAAACATTCTCATTTTGCGCATTTTTTTCATGGAAATACGGCTTGCAGTCAGATTGGCAACACAGCCATTATCAAATTCAAGACGCGCATTTGCAATATCAGGTTGGTTGCTGATCACCTTTACCCCGCTGGCACTAACACGTTTAACATTGGATTTCACAATATGTAAAATAATGTCGATATCGTGAATCATAAGGTCAAGCACCACCGAAACATCTGTCCCCCTAGGGTTAAAACTGGATAGGCGATGACTTTCAATGAACATGGGCTGCAAATCGATGCCCTGAACCGCTAAAAATGCAGGATTGAATCGCTCCACATGTCCAACCTGTGCCTTTACATTGGCTTCGTGCGCCAGCGACATCAGATATTTTGCCTCGTGCACCGAATTTGCCAATGGTTTTTCCACGAAAATGTGTTTTGCTTTTTTAAGAGCAGCCCTCGCACAATCATAATGAGAAACGGTGGGAGTAACAATGTCAACCGCATCTACGGCATCTATCAACTTATGAATATTGCCAAATCGTGTTATTCCGAAGGTTTTTTCAGCATATTGGGCATTTGTTTCGTCCGGATCATAAAATCCCACTAATTCAAAATCAGGGATCTCCTTCAAAAGCTTGAGATGAATTTTTCCAAGATGACCTGCTCCTAAAACGCCAATTCTTACCATAAACTGATTTGTGCAAATTTAAAAGTTTAGATGGGAGGGTTGTATAAATTAGAAGTATAAATGTGAACTAATATTTCACTTTGTAGCGCTATCAATACACCTTTATAAAATTCAGTAAGGCAAAATTCGTTTATCTTCACACTGATTTTACTGTATGAATTTGAAGAGTGTTTTATCCGTTTTTTTTATTTTGCCTGTTTTATCGGGACTGATGTTGTGGCAAGCCTGGCCACCTTTACAACTCACTTTTTTGGTTTTTGCCGGATTTGTACCCTTGCTCGTAGCTGAAAAGGTGATCAGCGACACATATAAAAAATATACAGGATTAAAGGTTTGGATAAGTTTATATACCGGACTTCTGGTTTGGAATTTAACAACTACATATTGGATAAGTAATGCAAGTTTGGCTGGCGGATTATTTGCGAATCTTGCAAATCCCGCATTAATGTCCGTTCCTTTTATGCTTGCTCGAAATACCAGAAAACAATTTGGTACCAGGTTGGGATATGCTTCCTTGGTGTTTTATTGGATGGCATTTGAATCTATTCATCTGAGCTGGGAACTTACCTGGCCCTGGCTGAGTGTTGGAAATGTATTTGCTGTTAAACATACCTGGATACAATGGTATGAATATACAGGAGTATTTGGAGGAACACTTTGGGTATGGATCACCAATTTATTATTGTTTTTTATTTTATACGACAGACTTTTTCCTTCCGAAAAAATCAATCCCGTAAATAATTCTCTTTTTAAAAAATACATACCTCTGTTTTCATTGGTATTAATAATTTTTATCCCGATACTTATTTCTAAAATAATTTATAACAATTATGAAGAAAAAGGTAAACCTGTAAATGTTACCGTTTTACAACCCAATTTTGATCCATACAAAGAAAAATTTGATATTCCTTATGCAATACAAATGGAAAAAATGCAGGGATTATCAAAACAGAAATTAACAGATAGCACCGACTATCTGGTCTGGCCGGAAACATCCATTCAAAAAGATATTTGGTTGGATAAAATTAAATATGAAAAACCAGTAAGAGACCTTTCAAAATTAATTGACAGTTTCCCAAACCTTACCATTGTGTTAGGTATAAACGGATTTGAAAGATATACTTCACAGGATGCATCTATTACAGCAAGGATGGAAATAATTCCGAGATTGCCCTCAAAAACATCTGACACATTGTTCTATGATATTTATAATACTGCTTTACAAATTGATTCATCCTTGCAACTGCCCTATTATCATAAATCTAAATTAGTTCCCGGAGTTGAACGAATGCCCTATCCGCAATTCATTAAATTTTTGGGAGATAAAGCAATTGCTTTAGGGGGAATAGAAGGAAGTTTAGGGACCCAAAAAGAACGTACCGTTTTTTATAATAAAGATTCCGTTGGAATTGCACCGGTAATTTGTTTTGAAAGTGTTTTTGGTGAATATGTTTCTGATTATGTAAGTAATGGTGCCGAATTGATATTTATAATTACCAATGATGGTTGGTGGGGAAATACTTCCGGATATCAACAACATTGTTTATACGGAAAGTTGAGAAGTATTGAAACGCGTCGCAGTATTGCGCGTTCCGCAAATACCGGTATATCTTGTTTTATTAATCAGCACGGAGATATTTCTCAACCCACGGAATGGAGAGAAGATGCGGTGTTAAATGCAACCTTATTGGCTAACGATGACAAAACATTTTATGTTGAATTTGGCGACTATCTTGCACGTGTTGCACTTTGGATATCGGGATTTTTAATTTTGATGACCTTGGTTTCTGCTAAGATCATTAATCGGAAAAATAATAAGGAGTTGGATAATTAATTTATTTCTTTTCCATTTATTTAATGATTCATTTTTTACATTATTAATTTTTTTCATGTATGGATTTACAAAATTTATGTTTTGAAGTAATAGAAATTGTAAGACCGATAGGTGCTTATATAAAACAGCAGCGTGAAAACTTTCAGGATATACTGATAGAAAAAAAAGGTGTGCGTGATTTTGTTACAGAGGTAGATACCAATGCGGAAAAAAGATTAGTTACGGCATTAAGTAAAATATTACCCACTGCAGGTTTTATCACCGAAGAAAAAACCGTTGAGCAATCTGATAAAGAATATTTATGGATCATTGATCCCTTGGATGGCACCATGAATTATGTACACGGAATTCCGATCTACTCCATAAGCATTGGATTACAATATAAAAATGAAATTATTTTAGGAGTGGTGTTTGAGGTTGCCAATAATGAAATGTTTTACAGTTGGAAAAATGCACCCGCCTATTGCAATGGGAAAACAATTCATATTTCCGGCTGCAATAATTTGGGTGATGCACTTATTGCAACGGGTTTTCCCTATATCAGAAATAACGAACGCACCCAAAAAATTTCGGAAACATTAAAGTATTTCCTCGACAATGGAAGAGATATCAGGCGACTCGGAACAGCGGCTACCGATCTTTGTTATGTTGCTTGTGGAAGAATGGATGTTTATTATGAGGGATTTTTAAATATTTGGGATATTGCCGCAGGAATTATTATAGCTGAAAATGCAGGTGCATTTGTTTCTGATTTTAAGGGCGAACGTAATTTCCACGAGGGAAAAATTGTAGCCACTATACCTGATATTAAAGAAGACGTGCTAAAGGGTGTTAAATTAATGCCATATGAATGAACGTTCATTCATATGGCATTAATGTGAATTTATTCGGCAAAAAGAGAAATCAACCAGTAGATCAAACCGCTCATAATTATGGATGCTGGAATTGTTAAAATCCATGTCCACATAATTTTTGTAACCACTTGCCATCTCACGGCGCTAACCCGTTTTGCAGCGCCAACTCCCATGATTGCACCTGTAATAGTATGTGTGGTAGAAGCGGGAATTCCCAAAGCTGCTGTCCCAAATAAAGTTATTGCTCCGGCAGTTTCTGCACAAAATCCGCCCATAGGTTTTAATGGAGTTAAATTATGTCCCATGGTTTTTACAACTTTCCATCCTCCAATAAGAGTTCCTAAACCGATAACGGTATAACATGCATAAAATATCCATTGTTGTGGATTATCGATATCTGCATGGCCGTTTGATGCTAATAATAAAATAATGATACCTGCAGTTTTTTGTGCATCATTACTTCCGTGACCAAGACTAAATGCAGCAGAAGAAACTAATTGCATAAAATGAAAAAATCCATCCACCTTTCGCGGTTTAAATCTTCGGAATATCCAGAGAGTTATTATTTGTAAAGTATATGCAACCAGAAGTCCAATTACTGGAGCGAGAAAAATAAAAATAAATATCCAACCAAGACCTTTATGATCAGGTTCAAACCATAATAATGCATCTGGTCCGGCTTTTACTAAAGCTGGTCCAATTAATCCGCCAATTAATGTGTGTGATATACTAATCGGCATACCGAATTTTGTACATAACCATCCCCAGATAATGGCTCCGATTAATGCAGCCAGAACAAAATAATTATCGCCGTCAACCACACTTTTATCAATTACTCCTTTACTCATTGTTTTAGAAACTTCTGTAGATTGGAAGATCCAAAGCGCTGCGAAGTTGAAAAATGCAGCCCAGATAACAGCTTTTGTAGGACTTAATACTCTTGTTGCAACTATGGTGGAAATGGAATTGGCGGCATCATTTGCACCGTTTATAAAATCAAAAACAAGTGCCAATATTACCGTAATAATAATGATAGGTTCAATACCGCTCATAAGATCACGTGGTTTTTACAATTATTGATTCAATAACATTGGCAATATCTTCACAGCGATCGCTCGCGCTTTCCATTTTTGAAATAATATCTTTTATTTTAATTATTTCAATCGGATCTTTTTCATTTGCAAAAAGATCCGTAAGTGCCAATTCAAATATTACGTCACTTTGATTCTCCACATTATTGATCTCGATAATGAGTTTGCGCAATTTTTCGATATTGCGCAGATCACGCAATTCTTCTAATGCAGCTTTTACTTTTACAGTACCATCATTTATCAACTCCGCCATTTTAATAATTGCCGACGGTAAATTATTGGGTTTGTATAATTTGATGCGCAATGCAGCATCTTTAACATGATCGGCAACATCATCAATTGTTGAAGCAAGATAATGTATATCCTCCCTATCAAATGGAGTGATGAACACGATATTGAGATTATTCATGATCTCATGTGTGATCTCATCTCCCAAATGTTCTACATGCTCAATTTCTTTTATCACCTCCTCTCTTTTTACTACATCGGTCTCTTTTACACAATGCAACAAAAGTTCAGAGATCCTTACATTATTATCCGCTGCTTTTCCAAAGAGAGGATAGAAGGTTTTGTCCTTGGGCTGGAAAAACCTTAAAACTTTGTCTATAGACATATTTTGTTATTTTAAATTAATGTTAAGTGGTGCTAAAGTAATAGTTAATAATACAAAAAATTAATATTGGCTCTTATTTTCACGATTTAGTTACATTTAGTTAACAATTCGGTAACATTGGACTGAAACTAACTCCTAAAAGTGCCTTGTTTACTGCTAAATTAAGGAATCGTTATTCATACATAAATTAAATGCTTAGTTAATATTCGGTTAACATTGCTGGAATACCTTCGCACCAACTAAATGCATAATATGTTAAACAAAATCGCCTATTTACTAATTGTTGCTGTAGGATTGTCATCTTGCGGCGGCACAAAAACCGGTGAGGAAGGTTCTAAAGAGATCTCCGGTTCCATTTCATTAGATGGATCAAGCACAGTTTATCCTCTGAGTGAAGCTGTTGCGGAAGAATTCGGATTAAAAAACCCAAAAGCAAAAGTTACGGTTGGAGAATCGGGAACAGGCGGGGGATTTAAAAAATTCGGACGCGGAGAAATTGACATTTGTGGTGCTTCCCGTCCTATTAAAGACAGTGAAAAGGCTATTTGTGATTCAGCTGGAATTAAATATCTGGAATTGGAAATTGCTTATGATGGAATAGCTATTGTTGTTAATCCATCCAATACCTGGGTTGATAAAATTACTACTGCTGAATTAAAAATGATGTGGGAAACTGCAGCTCAGGATAAAATTAAAACCTGGAGTCAGATTCGTGCCGGTTGGCCAAATGAACCCATCCATTTATATGGTGCGGGAACTGCAAGTGGAACCTTTGATTATTTTACAGAAGAAATTTGCGGTAAAAAAGGTGCGAGCCGCGGCGATTATACTGCCAGTGAAAATGATAACCAATTAGTTACAGGTGTTGCAGGTGATAAAGGTGGTTTGGGATATTTCGGAATGGCTTATTATGAAAATAATAAAGAAAAATTAAAGATCGTTCCGGTTGACAATGGTAGTGGGTCAGGAGTTATTCCAACACAGGAAACAGTTTTAAATAAATCGTACGCTCCACTTTCGCGTCCACTTTATATATATATTAACGAAGCAGCACTTGCTCGTCCTGAGGTTGCAGCATTTATCACTTTCTTTATTGAAAATGCTCCGGGTTTGAGTAAGGATGTAGGATATGTTCCTTGCGAATCAAGTGTATATACAACCCAACAAGAAGTTTTAAAAGCAGCAATTACAAGATTGACACCTACGAGTAAATAATTTATTAAAATGTTCAGGTAATAATTGTATTGCCTGAACACTTTTTATTTTTTGTGAAGAGAAAAGAAAAAATAATAGAATTCCTTTTAGCACTTAGCGGTGCTATTACTGTTTTAACTACCATTGGAATTTTATCAGTATTATTATACGAATCGGTTTTATTCTTTAAAGAGGTTTCTATTGTAGAATTTTTTACGGATACACAATGGACACCTTTATTCGATGATAAACATTTTGGAATACTTCCGCTTATTGCCGGAACGGTTTTAACTTCCTTCATCGCAATTACCGTTGCACTTCCTATCGGATTGAGTATAGCAGTGTATTTAAATGAGTATGCGCATCCAAAAGTGCGACAAACAATTAAACCCATGTTGGAAATATTAGCAGCAATTCCAACAGTTGTTTATGGGTTTTTTGCATTAACTGTGGTTACACCTTTTTTACAGCAAATTATTCCCGGATTATCCGGATTTAATGCATTATCTCCGGGAATTGTAATGGGCATTATGATCATTCCATTAATTTCTTCCTTGAGCGAAGATGCATTATATGCAGTTCCAAAATCTTTGCGTGAAGCAAGTTATGGATTAGGATCAACACCATTTCAAACATCTTTTAAAGTATTGATACCAGCCGCTTCATCAGGAATTATAGTTTCGGTGATATTGGCAATTTCCAGAGCCTTCGGTGAAACAATGATCGTTGCCGTAGCAGCCGGTTTGGAACCACGTTTAACTTTAGATCCGACAGTCCCGATCGCAACCATTACAACATACATAGTTCAGGTTTCCATGGGTGATGTACCTCAGGGATCACTTGAATTTAAAACAATATTTTCAGCTGGGATGATGTTATTTGTTTTCACATTTATTTTAAATACGATTACAGCGAAAGTGAAAAAGAAGTTTTATCATAAATATGAATAAGTGAATGGTGAATAGTGAGTAGTGAGTTTGCTCTAACGTTTCCGAAACTCACCACTCACTAAATGAGTAATGAGTAATGAGTAATGAGTTATGAGTAATGAGTTGGCTCCAGATAAATGAACGCTTGACTCCTGACTAATGTCTCTTGAATAATGACAAAAAAAACATGAACAACCGAACAAAAAATAATCTCTTCAAATACTGGGCAATTGCTTGCACCATGTTTGGAATAATTATGTTGGCGATATTTCTTATCAATATTATTGTTGATGGAATAGCGAGAATAGATTGGGCATTTATTACCAATCTTCCATCCAGAAAAGCAGAAAATGCAGGTATTTACACTGCATTAATGGGAACCGTTTGGATATTGGTTTTAACTGCAATTATTGCAATACCTATTGGAGTTGCTGCCGGAATTTATTTGGAGGAGTATGGAAAAAAATCACGACTCGCTAATATTTTAGAAATTAATATTACCAACCTCGCAGGAATTCCTTCTATTATTTATGGTATTTTGGGGTTGGAAGTATTTGTGCGCACTGCCGGATTGGGAAGTAGTTTATTGGCCGGAGCATTAACATTATCATTATTGATATTGCCAATTATAATCGTATCAACAAGAGAAGCAATCAAAGCAGTTCCGAAAACAATTAAAGAAGCAAGTTTTGCATTGGGCGCATCAAAATGGCAAACAATTTCGCGACAAATTTTACCTGCAGCAGGTGGTGGAATTGTAACCGGTGTAATTTTATCCTTATCTCGTGCAATTGGCGAAACTGCACCTCTTATTGTAGTTGGTGCATTAACATATGTTCCCTTTGCGCCATCTACACCAATGGATCAATATTCCGTATTGCCTATGCAAATATTCAACTGGATAAGCCGACCTGAAAAGGAATTTGCAACAAATGCAGCCGCAGCTATTATTATTTTATTATTAATAACCTTTGTTATGAATGGTATTGCAATATATTTGAGGAATAAATGGCAGAAAAAAGTTAAGTGGTAAATTTTTATGAGTTATAAATTAACAGCAGATAATGTTCAGGTTTGGTATGGCGATTTTCATGCACTGAAAAACATATCTATTCGTATTCGCCCCAATACTGTTACTGCATTTATTGGTCCGAGTGGTTGTGGTAAATCCACTTTTTTGCGTTTGATAAACCGCATGAACGATTATATCGACGGTTTCAGAATGGATGGACATATTCTTATCGACGAAAAAAATATTTACGCCAAAAGGGTTCGCGTGGAAGAATTGAGAAAGGAAGTTGGTATGGTATTTCAAAAACCTAATCCCTTCCCAAAATCAATATTTGAAAATGTAGTTTACGGATTGCGTATTCGCGGAGTAAACGATAAACATATTCTAGAAGAAGCATGCGAAAATTCATTGCGCCAGGCTGCTTTATGGGATGAAGTAAAAGATGATCTTAAAAAATCGGCATTGGCGATCAGCGGAGGACAACAACAGCGTTTATGTATAGCAAGAACATTAGCAGTTAAACCAAGTATAATATTAATGGATGAACCTGCAAGTGCACTGGATCCAATTTCAACAGCGAAAATTGAAGAATTAATATCACAGCTTAAACAAAATTATACCATCATAATAGTAACACACAATATGCAGCAAGCAGCCCGCATAAGCGATCGCACTGCATTCTTTTATCTTGGTGAATTAATTGAATTTGATACAACAGTAAATATATTTACGGCACCGAAGGAAGATAAGACGCAGAGTTATATTACGGGACGGTTTGGATGAAGATGTACCGATGCCTGCCCGTCTTGCGACGGGAACAGCCAAAAGATGTACCAATGTACCGATTAACAGCCGAACCTTCGGTTCAATATAAAATGGAATTAAAACGAAATTGTAAATCCGAAGCACTCAATTAACAAATTATCAAATTGACAATTAACAAATTAATAAATGACCTATGTCGCAAATAGATAATCCTGTTCATAATTTGAAGGAGGAATTGGAACAAATGTTTCAACTGGTTACAACGCAATTATTAAAAGCAAAGGAAGCCCTTACAAAATTTGATAAAGATCTTGCGCGTGAGGTTGTGCAGATCGAAAAGCGTGTGAATGGTCAGGAATTACAGATCGATCGCACTGCGGAGAATTTTATTGCATTATATGCTCCGGTTGCAATTGATCTTCGATTTGTACTTGCTGTTTTAAAGATCAACAACAATCTTGAAAGAATTGGTGATATAGCGGAGGGAATTTCCAAATATATTAATGAAACCGATAAACCATTCGATGCAGATCTAATGGAAGAAAGTAATGTAATGCCGATGTTTGAAGCTGCAATGAAAATGCTTGCAGATACAAAACTCGCCTTCGAAACAGAAGACACTTCCATCGCCAGAAAAATATTTAAAAGCGACGATTATCTCGATCATATTAATATCGAAGCAATTAATAATCTCACCCATGCAATGCATGCAGATCCTGCAAAAATTTCTGATGCCCTCTACATCATCTCCATCATCCGCAAACTCGAACGCATCGGAGATCAACTAAAAAACATCGCCGAAGAGATCATTTTCTACATAGAAGCGAAGGTTTTGAAACATGCGGGGAGGAAATGAGAGATGAGTAATGAGTAATGAGTTTGACTCTCGTTTGCCGGAAATTCTTACTCCTGACTAATGACTCTTGATTTGGGTGAATGGGGAGTAGTGAGTGGTGAAAATACTTCGAGTGATACTTTAATTACGCATCATAAAATGAATAATGAGTTATGAGTTATGAGTTTGACTCTCGTTCACCGGAAATCCTTACTCTTGACTATTGACTCCTGACTATTTCTTCCTCAAACTTTCCTCCTACCAAGATTTTCTTGTAGTAATAATTGTAATAATCCAAGATTAATTTCTTCGTGCCCCTTCGTGTCCTTTGAGCCTTCGTGGCCTCGTCATCCTTACCACAGCACATACCACAACACATGCCGCAACACACACCACAACTCATACTACAACACATACCACACCACATTCTACAACACACACTCCAACACGTACTACAACACGCAATACGCAAAACGACACACAAAAACTTTCATCAAAATAAAACCACCCGCACCCTTTCCTCCGTAAATGCTCTCAAATAAATTATTCAAACAAACAAAAACATAAAAAATGAAAAATCTGACAAAAATTTTCGCAACAATCGCTTTATTCTTTGCAATCAGTACAACATTTGCTCAAAACAGTAGCAATACAACCATGGTTGGTGGTGAAGCAATGTATCCTGCAAAAGACATTATCGACAACGCAGTTAAATCAAAAGATCACACCACGCTTGTTGCAGCAGTTAAAGCAGCAGGATTAGTTGAAACATTAAAAAGTGCAGGACCTTTTACAGTATTTGCACCGGTAAATGATGCATTCGAAAATCTTCCTGCAGGAACAGTAGAAACATTATTAAAACCAGAAAATAAAGACATGCTTGTTAAAGTTCTAACTTATCACGTTGTTTCCGGAAACATGGATTACGATGCAATATCCAAAGCAATTAAAGCTGGCAATGGCACTGCAACATTAACTACAGTAAGTGGTGGTAAATTAACAGCTATGATGAATGGTAAACACAATATCCAACTTAAAGATGAAAACGGAAATGTGTTAAATGTAACTACCTACGATGTATATCAAAGCAACGGCGTTATCCATGTGATCGACAAAGTAGCTCTTCCTAAATAATTTTGTGTGATTTAGTTTTTAGTTAACGGAGAAGGTTTCAAAACCTTCTCCGTTTTGTTTTTTACAAAAAATTTACCCAAATAAGATCCCAAAGACTTGAAAATGGTATTAAAACCCAAAAAATGCTTATTACCTTTGAATTACTTTGAAAAAGGTAATCACCATATTGATCACCATAATTTACCTCTCCGGTATATTCTCTCCATTTTATGCTCTTGCAGGTTATTATATGCACAAGGATTATATTGTTGAAAATCTTTGTATTAATCAGTCGAAACCCGAAATGGATTGTGAGGGTAAGTGTTACTTAAAAAAACAAATTGTGTCAGAGGTTACAAAGAATGCAGGTCGATCCACAAATTTACCGGATGAGACCAACACAAATTATTTTACTCCGCATTTTACAACTTCATCTGAAGGAATATATCTTTTCCCCATATATATAGATTTAAAAACAGATTTTTTTGCCTCTGCTTTTGATTTTAATTATGCACAAATAATTTTTTCTCCACCCAAATTAATAGTTTAAGTCTTATTGAATTAATTTCCACGATATATTGCCGGCACACCTTTGGCAAAATAATTGTGGACTGTAAATGGCATGAAATTATTTTATGCTTTAATTTTTAAACTATTAAATGTAAAAATTATGAAAAATTATATCTTATTATTTATACTTGGTACCGGTGTTGTTATTCTTAATTCTTGTAAAAACGATGATGAAATCGTCAACTATGAAGTAACAATTTCTATTTTAGAACCGGTAAATGGTGCTGTGTATTCCTCCGGGGAAGAATTGCATATGGAAGTAGACTTTGACGGAACTAAGGAAATCAGAAACTATGAGGTGCTCGCTTTAAATCTCACATCCGGGGATACTATTGCACACTTTACAGGTACATCCGGCGATTTATTTGTTCCTTTTCATGACCATGTGGAGGATGTGATAGTAACTGAAACTTCAAACTGTACATTAACTGCATCTGCATGGGAAATTGAGTATGCCGACAGGATCTCAGAATCGGTTACCTTCACTATTAATCCATAAAAGGTGAAAAAAATATCGATTTTAATTATAATAATTATTTCTTTTGGAAATAGTAAAAAACTCCATGCATGCGATATGTGTGGTTGCTCTTCCATGGGCGGCTTAAATAATTTATCCTCTTACGCAACCAATAATTTTATAGTATTTAAATCCGCCTACAATGCATTTCATACCTTTTCTGAAACAGAAGGTTCATTGGTTACATCAGATATGTATACATTGGATCTTGTTGGCGGGTATAGTTTGAATGATAGGTTGCATCTTTCGGGATACATTCCATTTAAGGTAAATAATTATTCATCGGGAGAAACCGAAACCAAAATCAGAGGTCTTGGTGATATTGGAATAGTTGCCAATTATATTTTGTTTAAATCAAATGATACTATTTTAGGTAATCAGCAATATAATTTCAGCGTAAAAGGTGGTATAGAATTTCCAACCGGTAAGTTCAACAAAAATTTTCGAACTGATCATCTTCCTGCATCTGTTTCAGCAGGTTCGGGTTCCATTGATCTTATTACCGGAGCGCGATTTGTTTTATATAAAGGATATACTAATTATTTAGCGGATTATACCTTTAAATATAATTTTGAAAATGCGTCGATGTATCGTTTTGGAATGCAAAATTCACTTGCCTTAATTGTTACACATAAATTGCAAAAAGGCAAAAGTGAATTTATCCTATTTGGAGGTTTGATAGGTGAACATGCCTCCTTCGATAAATTTCATGACATTGATCAACACGCAACTTCCGGAGAAAATCTGTTTCTTGATCTTGGATTTGAATTTGTCAGGAAAAAGATCTTCGCGGGAATTTCATCGGATATTCCATTGTATTCAGATTTTGGAGGAGAAATAAGCTCAAAACCAAGGTATTCCCTAAGTTTTGGTTATCTGTTTAACTAATAAATAATTTCGTGTAATTTCGGGCTTATAAAATTTTTTTCCTTTTGCAATTGTGGAATTTAACACTGTTTGCATCTGTATAAAAAAAATATTGAATCCGGATTTTTTACCATTACCCAATTTATATCTAACATCCTTAAATTTTAAATCATATGAAATTAAAATTCCTGTCAATCACCACAACTGCTTTCCTCTTTTTTGCACAAACCATTTTAAGTGCACAAGGCGCACCGGATGAAGAGGAAGATTCCACTATGACTTTTGAACAATTAGAATTTGAGGAAGCCTTAATTGAAATGTTCGGAGGTGATTTTCTTTCTGAAACGGAATCAGAAAATACCACGCTTTTATCTGGTGCTGGAAAAACGGATAAACAACAAATTGATGAATTAATGCAATCAGCAAAACTTTTGTATTCAAATATTTATGATGAATCTTCCATGCGAATTGAAAATGGAGATACTACTTTTACATCTTCCTATTTGTTTAATAATTGCTCTGAAAGCAATATTGTAAGAGAAAAAGGCGGTGAATATATCAGATATGAAAGTGTAATTTATAACAGTATAGATCTGGATGAATGCGCACTATTTTACGATGCCTGGAAGACCAAACTCAGCAATGAGCTGATTGCAGAATTTGATATGGCAGAGGAAGAAAATAATTATACTGTAGCCTATACTTTATCAGATAAAACAGATAAAAGTCTCACTATATATTTAATGATTCGTGATACAGGAAATGAATATATCACATCCCTAATATTGAGAGGAAATAAAGAACTCCTCAAACGCAAAGCCAATGCCGACCTCTGGGATAATTAAAAATTCTCCATAAAATATATTATAACTTAAACATCAAACCCTGCATCTATCAATGCAGGGTTTTTTATTATAAAATATTCTACACAATAATTTTCAATTTACCAGAAATCAATCTGACTTAAATCCAAATTCATCTTCTTCTATCCATGAGGCATATCAATTGCCACGAAGGCACAAAGACACAAAGGTTTCACGAAGAAAATATGCTATTCATCAAACTAATCCCACAAAAAAAACCTGCATTTTCTCATGCAGGTTTTTTAAAAAATTATCTAAAATTAAATTTTACAATTTCCAAAACTAAACAATCAAACTAAAATCATCCTCCCATCAATAACCAAGTCCTATGTCAAATTTCCCTTGTCCTTTGTCCAGTCCCGTGTCCTGTGTCCCGTGTCCCGAATCCTACTTAGCGAAGCTAATCGCTCTCTTCTCCCGAATAACCGTCACCTTAATATGCCCCGGATACTGCATCTCATCCTGTATTTTTTGTGCAATACTAAATGAAAGTTCTTCCGCCTGAACATCGGTAACTTTTTCTGCTTCTACTATTACACGTAACTCCCTGCCGGCTTGAATGGCATATGCTTTTTCCACTCCGTCGTTCACCAATGCAATGGATTCCATTTCTTTTATGCGTTTGAGATAACTCTCTAAAATTTCTCTTCTCGCACCAGGTCTTGCACCACTAATTGCATCACATGCCTGAACAATTGGAGAAATCACATATTGCATTTCTATCTCGTCGTGATGCGCACCTACTGCATTTACAATGGCAGGATGTTCACCGTATTTCTCACATAATTTTGCACCTAATAATGCGTGACTTAATTCACTTTCCTCCTCAGGAACTTTTCCAATATCATGCAAGAGACCGGCGCGTTTTGCGAGTTTTGCATTGAGACCTAATTCTGCTGCCATGGTTGCACATAAATGCGCAACTTCCCTGCTGTGTTGTAATAAATTCTGACCATAAGAAGAACGGAAACGCATGCGTCCGATAATGCGGATCAATTCGGGATGAAGTCCTGTAACACCTAATTCAATTACAGTTCTTTCTCCAATCTCCACAATATGTTCTTCCATTTGTTTTTTGGTTTTTGCAACCACTTCCTCGATACGAGCAGGATGTATTCTTCCATCTGCCACCAATCGCTGCAAACTCAAACGCGCAATTTCTCTGCGCACAGGATCGAAACCGGAAATAATAATTGTTTCCGGAGTATCATCCACAATAAATTCAACTCCAGTTGCTGCTTCTAATGCGCGAATATTTCTTCCTTCACGACCAATTATCTGACCTTTCTGATCATCGCTGTCGAGATTAAATACAGAAACAGAATTTTCAATTGCCTGTTCCGCTGCCGTGCGCTGAATAGTTTGAAGAATGATCTTTTTAGCTTCCTTATTCGCTTTTAATTTCGCCTCTTCAACAATTTCTTTAATATGCGACATCGCCTTGTTTTTGGCTTCGTCTTTTAATGCTTCAATTAATTCATTTCTCGCCTGATCAGCACTTAATTTACTTACTTCCTCTAATTTTTGAATATGGGTTTCGTACGCCTTATCCAATTCTCCTTTTTTAGTATTTACAACCTCTAATTGTGTTGCAAGATTTTCGCGAATGGTTGTTACCTCAGCTTCTTTTTTTGAATATTGTTGCTGCTGCTGACCTAATTGCGATTCCTTTTGTTTCATGCGCATTTCCTGCTCTTCCAGCTTCGAAACTTTTTGTAGTCTCTCTTTTTCAAGTTCCGCTTTGTGTTGAATCAATTGATCTTTTAATTCAAGAGATTTTTCGCGTTTGTAAGCATCGGAATCATTTTTACTTTTTTGTAATAATAATTCCGCTTCTTTTTTTGCGGTGGAAAGAATGTCGTTCGCTTCGCGTTGAGCTAATCCTTTTTGGCCTTTCGTTTGTCCGAAAATAAGCCTCCCTGTAATTAATCCTATCACAAGGGTAGCTACACCAATAATTACGTACATTAAAATGTCGTTCATATATATGGTTTTTATGATGAGGGACTTCAACGGTAAGAAAACCGAAAGTTAGAGAGGATATCCTTCGCAGTGCGCCGGAATTTTGCAGGTTTTGAGAAGAGTTACTTAAGAATTAAGCGCCTTTAATATTTGCTGATTGAGCAGTTCAAGTTCAGATGTGTGGTCTGTTTCCGGTATTTGCTCAACTGTTTTATTTTCCTCCCCAAGTGTATCTACCATCATCGTCAACATCGCCATCGCGAGATAATCTTGTTTATCGCTGCCTGAATGCAGGTTTTGGAGTTCTTTTATCTTTTCAGCTATTATTCTGGCTGCCTTTCTCACTGTTTCTTCTTCCTCAGGCTTCACCTTAAGCCTGTAGGGCCTGTCGCAAATTGTGACATGTATATTCAACAATTTGCTTTCCTCTGTATCCATTGGGTTTTTTACGCTCGTTTGGTCCAATTGGGACTAAAGTTAAGGAAAGATTATGAAAATGCTAAAAACGGGTGTGGAGCTTTTACCGCATTATGTGTTCAATCGTTCAAAAGCGCTATACAATTGTCCACTTCTTTGATCAGTTCATTGATCTTTTTTTTCATCTCCGCCTTGCCTGGGTTGCTTTCGTCGCTGCTTGTTCCGCCGGCTATCGTTTGAACGGTTTTTATCAGCTCAATCTGTTTTTCCAGCTCTTCTATCTTTTTATTTTTATCCTGACTGGTTTTTCGCTGGGCATCGAGCTGACTCTTCAGAATATCATTCTCATTTTTAACTGCATGATAGTTCCGGAGCAAACGGTCGAGGTTGCTTTTTATATTTTGTAACTGTTCCTGCATATTATTTGTGTGTGTGTTCTGCCCTGCTAAAAAAGCATTTGGCAGGTTCGAAACTACATATAATTATTTACGAATTACAGCATTTAGTTCCTTTTCATAACGGGAAAGCAATTTTTGAATAACATCCTCCACCTCCGAATCGGTAAGTGTGCGGTCGGGATTTCCAAAAGTTAAACCGACAGCATAACTTTTTTTGCCTTCCAGTTTCTCGCCTTCATAAACATCAAATAACCGGATATCTTTTAATATAGGTTTGCCTTCTTTTTTTGTAATGGTTTCAATTTCGGCGAATGTAACGGAAGGTTCCAAAATTAAAGCAAGGTCTCTGCGCACTTCCGGAAATTTTGAAATTTCTTTAAAGGTTACTTTTCGTGAAACTAAATTTTCCAATAGCATATTCCAATCCAATTCTGCATAATAAACCGGAATTTTAATATCAAAATCTGCACAAATTTCTTTTTTTACTGCACCACAAATTCCAATATTTTTCCCTCCGACAATTAATTCTGCTCCACTTTCTAAAATTTTATTTGTTGGGGGGATATTATTCCACGTTGCCGAACAATTCATTTCCGACAATAAAGATTCCGTTAATTGTTTAATATCGAAGTGGTCTGATCTTCTTGTTGTATTTCTCCAGTTCTCTTCCGTTGCAGAACCCGTAAAATAAATTCCGATCTTTTCGGCCTCCGTATATTTCCCATTTAATAAAGAATATACTCTTCCGAATTCAAACATCTTTAAGTCCTGTTGTTTATGGTTATGGTTGTAAGATATTACTTCCAATCCTGTGAACAACATGGTTTGACGCATACAATCCAGTTCCGCATTTAAACTGTTTAATAAATTAACGCGTTCACTGTTTATTTCAGGAATAAATTTCTCTACATATTTTGAACGTGAAATTGCATTCGTAAATATTTCATAACAACCCGAGTCCGTTAAATAATTAATTGTTCTCTGACGAATTTTTTCTTTATCCGGTTTAGGGCTCACTAAATACGGAGTTCTAATACCCGCAGGGACAGGAATATTATTAAAACCATACATACGCAGAATTTCTTCTATGATATCAATTTCGCGCAATACATCATTTTTGTAAGAAGGAACTTCCAGTTTTAATCCTTCCGGTGTTTTTTCAGCGATCTTAATATTTAATGATTCTAATATGGTGATGATCGTTTCTTGCGGGATCTTAATCGTGCTCATCATTTCCAATCTCGCATATCGCAAAAATATTTCTGTTGCATTTATTTTATTGGGATAAATGTCAATATAACTGCCTTGAATTTCTCCTCCACAAAGTTCTACAAGCATACTTGCGGCAGTTTGCAGGGCTTTCATGGTAATTTCAACATCAGTTCCTTTTGCATATCGCGAGGAAGCATCAGTTTTTAATCCCTGATTGTTTTCTGTCCTTCTGATAAAGGAGGGATTAAAACAAGCACTTTCAATAAAAATATTTTTTGTGGAGGATGTTATTCCTGAATGTATTCCGCCATAAACTCCTGCAATACACATTCCTTCTGCCGCATTGCAGATCATCAGATCATCTGCATTTAATTTTCTTGTTTTTTCATCAAGGGTGATAAATTCGGTATTTTGAGGAAGTGTTTTTATGGTCACTATATTCCCTTTTATTTTATCCGCATCAAATGCATGTAATGGCTGACCAAATTCCTGTAAAATATAATTGGTGATATCCACCGCATTATTAATTGGTCGCATCCCGACAGCCTTTAATTTATTTTGCAACCATGCCGATGATTCTTTAATAGTAATATTTTCTAACAGTATTCCGGAATATCTAAAACAACCTTTTTCATTTTCCAGCAACACTTTAATTTTATTATCTGCGGAATTAGCATTTTTATTTTCTGCAATTTTTGTTGGATCCTTTAATTCCGGAAATTCTATTCCCCTCGAAATTAATGCTGCTCTTAATTCGCGTGCAGTTCCGAAATGTGAATTTGCATCTGCGTGATTTGCAGTTAATCCGATCTCGATAATGGTATCGGAATAAATATTGAATAATTTTTTTATATCTGTTCCTACAACAGTATCGGAAGGTAAAATAAATAAACCGTCATGCCCTTCACCCAATCCAATTTCATCTTCAGCGCATAACATTCCGTTGCTCTCCACACCGCGAATTTTTGCTTTTTTAATGGTAAAACTTTCTCCTTTTATTGGGTGGATGGTAGTTCCCGTAACAGCCACAATTACTTTTTGTCCCGCAGCCACATTCGGAGCGCCACAAACTATTTGCAAAATTTCTCCCGAACCCGTATTTACCGTTGTCACTTTCAATTTATCCGCATCCGGATGTTTTTCGCAGGTAATAACTTCTCCGGCAACCAATCCCTCTAATCCTCCTTTTACACTTTCAAAAGCATAAACCCCTTCCACCTCCAAACCGATATCGGTAAGTAATTCCGCTGCTTTGTCAGCACTCATTTTTACCGGTAAGATCTCTTGTAACCAGTTCCAGGATATTTTCATGGGGTAAAGATAAATAAGAATTGTGGATGGGGTAGGTGGGAAACTCATTGTCGCATAAATGGGTGATAAAGGTCGCGGTAACAATACTTTCTTTCCGTTTTTTTCCTGCACTTTCCGGTTATTTTTCACCTGATATATTCAATGAATATGTACCTTTAAATAAGGTTTCTGTTAATAGGAGTCGGTGTCCTGTTAATATGTGATAAATTCAACTTGTAACGAATATTTATCCTCTAAATATTACAAACAATTGAGTTATTAATAGTTTATTTTATCCAAATCTGCTTATTTCACAAAATTTGAACATAACTTTAGCTATATAACTACTGAATATGACAAAATTGATATTTCTATCATTCATAGTTTTACTACTGTTCACTTGTAAGCCAGAACATATAGCATCCGATCTTGAAAAGGGAATCATTACCGGTATGGTAGTCGATTATACAACTAACACAGGAGTGCCTAATGCCACAGTCTTTTTGCTTGGTAATGACGGTGGAGGCACATGGGTTGGCGGCGGTACACCTTCATTTTTCATTGACCAGACTACTGCTGACGCAAACGGCAACTTTGCCTTCCAGGTTGAATATAATGAGGAAATAGGGTATTTGTGTTCCGCTATTTCCGACCTTTATTTTGACTATAATGATGAATTTTCAGTGGATAAATATTCTTCTGGAGTGGTTAATGTGGAAGTGAAATTACGCCCAAAGGCTTGGCTTAGTTTAACCATTAAATCTGTGAATGATTATGAATCGTTTGATTATATAGGTATTAATTCCACACCTTCCTATATATTTTATGGTGAAGTAGACACTTCGCAAATAATTTCAGTTTGGGGTAACGACTTGTATAATTTAGTATGGTTTATTTATGAAGATGGAATAAATAATGGGAGCGAATCTGCGGATATATACTGCCCTTCATTCGACACTACATACTTTGAATTATTATACTAATTTACCGTTTAAATTTTTTACAATGCTAGTGCTTGCTATTTATTAGGCTTAATGCTTTAAGTTTCATTTAGAAATGTATTTGGACAAAATATGGTAGAAACAATCCCTGCCAAGTTCGATTCGTCGAAATTTGTTTGTTTCTGATTATTTCAGTATAACTTTACTAAGGAAATTAGAAATATGAAGAATGGAACACCTGTTTATTTAACCTATATCTTCTGTATAACTATTTGCGTTCTCCCTTCCTGTAATAAAGAAAGCGGCCCAACAAACGTAAATGGCACGGTAAGGGATGTCACAACAAATGTCGGAGTATCAAATGCAGAAGTAGGTCTTTTCGAAACAGATGGCGAAAGTGCATTTGGTTTGGGAGGGGTTTTAATGGAAGAAAAATATAGTGATGCTTCCGGTGAGTTTATTTTTAGTTTTGATGCTCGTGAAGGTTATCAATATTTTGTGCAGGCAATAAAAGATCAGTATTTTAATGATCAGAGTAATAATGTTATGTTTATTGATGGAGCGGGGACATCAAGTAATTTATATGTCTTTCTTCAACCCGAAGGTTATTTAGAAATACATTACCAAAATATCCCTCCATCAACTCCTTATGACAACTTTGGTGTAAATGGATATTTAACAGATGGATTTGACGGTGACGAAATTGACACCACAGTTTTATATACTGTTTATGGAAATTCTCAAAATATTATTTATTGGGGGCTTTACGGTGAAGTTGCAAATATTGATACAATTTATTGTGTCGCTTTTGATACAACTTATTATGAATTACTATACTAAATTCTAATTACAACAGAATACAATTACACAATTTTTACTCCCTGCACCGGAAGAGAAAATTTATATCTGAATTGTAAAAGAATTTTCGTATAACTTTACATGGTAAACATGCGTATTTGAAAAAAATATATTTTCTTCTCATTGTTTTCTTACTTGCACTTTCCTGCAATAAAGATACTATTCTTGAAAAGGGAACTGTATATGGCACTGTGAGAGATAAAACCACAAACGAAGGTATAGAAGGCGCTACCGTTTACTTACTCAGCCATATTCCTTCCGGAGGTTTTGGTGGCGGCGGCGGCTCAACGCAGTTGGATTTTACTGCTTCAAATGCAGACGGAAGTTTTTCTTTTCAATTGGATTACGATAGCGAACTTGCATATACATGTGCTGCCACACATGACTTATATTTTGATTATGGGGATGAATTTCCGGTGCTGGAAGAAATTAAGGAGGGTGAAAATGTGGATATTAGTATCTATCCAAAAGGTTGGTTAAGTCTTCATGTCAAGTCCATTAATATTTATGATGAATGGGATTATATAAGTCTTTCTAACGCATATCTTTCAATTTATGGTGGATCCGTAGATACTACAATAATTCTAAGTATCAATGGTAACTACACAATTCCTGTTGTTTGGTTTATTTATGATGATGGGTTAACAACTGGAGGTCAATCTGGAGAAATATATTGCCCTTCCTTCGACACTACATATTATGAAATTTTATATTAAACTCCCACTAAAATCTATTCAACCCCTTCAACAATTTCAACCCTTCCCCTCAAAATACGGCTCCTCATCATTTGAAACCACATCCTTTTGTTTCCAATACGCCAACGTAACAATTCTGCCTTCTTTTGTTTTGAGTAAACGCCCGAAGATGGCATTGGTAGCGTTAAATGTTACATCCGTAACACCCACTGTGAAAGTTTCCGGTACGGGCGGAGCTGTTTCTCCTTCCGCAACAGGAGCTGCAGTTTTTGGTGGGGGAGATGGTACAACTACAACGGTGAAATGATTGTGTTCTAAAATGGTTTTCAGAAATGTTACGCGTTCGGGTGTGACATTTTTTTCTACGATGGCGCATTTAATGCCATCGAGATCATCGAATGTATGATTTTGATTGATCGCCATTTTATTTATACTTGAATTAAACTGTAAATATATTCATAACATCCACCCGCTAAACCTGTAACAACAATACCCGTTATACAAATGATAAACGCGAATTTAGGATGCATGCCAGTCTCTAATTTTTGAATTGGATTGTCATTTGTATCCATGAACATGGCCTTCACTATTTTTAAATAATAATACAGGGAGATGATCATATTTAATGCTGCTATAATAATTAATACGTTATTTCCTTGTCCCGCACCTGCCATCAACAAAAAGAATTTACCAAAAAATCCGGCAGTAGGAGGGATGCCCGCTAAGGAAAATAAGGATATGGTAAGTATCCATGCAAGCATCGGATTTGTTTTGTAAAATCCTTTGTAGTCATCCATATTTTCTTTTCCGGTTGCGGCACTCACTAAAGCAACCACACCAAAAGCACCAAGATTGGAAAATAAATAAACGAGAATAAAATAAATTGCAGAAGCAGTTCCTTCTGCTGAATTTCCGGAAATACCGATCAATATAAATCCAACCTGGGCAATGGAAGAAAATGCGAGGAATCGTTTTAAATTCTGTTGCCGTATTGCAAATAAATTTCCTATCAGCATTGTTGCAACACTTATCAAAAACAATAAATTATACCAAATGGTAAATATGTTTTGAAATGCCGAATATAATACCGAAACAAAAACAAAGATGATAGCTCCTTTGGAGATTACACTCAAATAAGAAGTAATAGGAACAGGTGCGCCTTCATACACATCTGCCGTCCACAAATGAAATGGCACTGCAGATATCTTAAATGCAAATCCTGCAAACAATAAAATAAAGGAGAAGATCAATAAAGGTTCTGCATTCATAACCACAGAGATCTCCGCGAAATTTAATGTCCCCAATGCACCATACAATAAAGAAATACCAAACAACAACATTCCCGACGAGAACGCCGAAGAAATAATATATTTCAACGCAGCTTCACCCGATTTTCTTTTTTCCAGATCAAAATTCACCAATGCGGCCAAAGGAATGGTTGATAATTCCAGTCCCAGGTAGAACATAAAAATATTCTGAGAAGATATCATAAAGAACATCCCCATCAGCGACGACAATAAAATAATATAAAACTCCGGAGCGTGTTTGTGATTGAGCAACCAATTATATGCCTGTAAGGATATTACCAATGCTCCCAGATTCAAAATATTTTTTTCCAGCACAATGAGGCCGGTAGTGCGAAACATATCGGCAAACAGCTCTCCCGTCACATTCCCAAAAAATCCCACCACAAAATTGACGAGCAACAACACATTGGCAACCTGAAGCACGGTTTTATTATTCAGTTTATTCTTCCATATTTTCAGGAACAATAAAATGAAAATGATGATGACCAGCATCAACTCAAATTTCATGTATGTAAAAAATGCTTCGGACATGGTGTCGGTTTTGGTTCTCCTTAGAATTTATCTGGGAGGATGATTTTTGTGCTTTTTATTGTTTGTCAATTGTCAGGAGTCATTAGTCAGGAGTCAAGAGTTATAACTGTCGTTTAGTAAACTCATTACTCATAACTCATTACTCGTTTTGTGAGTGGTGAATAGTGAGTAGTGAGTTATAGTTCCAACCTGGATCAAAACTTCCTACTTCCTATTTCCTACTTCCTATTTCCCCACCTTCATCATAATCTCCGATACCCCACTTCCAATCAGATCCGTTAATAAAAACGGAGCCATACCTATTAAAACGATTCCTGCTATTAAAACTATGGACGCCAAGCGTTCATTCCAGGTGGCGTCTTTTATTAATGTGTAATTATTATTTGTTATGGGTCCCATGATGGCGGAACCGGTTGCTCTTAAGATATAGACTGCGGTTACAACTATGCTTGCACAGGCTAAAATTGTTGCGATGCGGTAGAGGGCTTCGGGATTTTGCCATCCGCCCATAAATACCGTCATTTCAGAAACAAATCCACTGAAGCCGGGAAGTCCTAATGAACATAAACCCGCAATTACAAATACCGTGGAAATAAATGGCATCACTTTTAATAATCCTCCCAATTGCGAAACCATTCTTGTATGCGTTCTGGTATATAACATTCCGATTGCGGCGAAGAACAGGGCTGTCATTAATCCGTGAGAAACCATTTGCATTACTGCGCCATTTATTGCAGTTTGATTTAACATTCCGATTCCCAATAAAACAAATCCGCAATGCGAAACGGATGAATATGCGTTGATATATTTAAGATCTGTTTGCATTAATGTTGCAAAGGCTCCGTAAATAATTGCGATGGTGGATAATACTATTATTATTGGTTGATATTCATGTGCTGCTTCCGGCATTAAATACATAGCAACCCTTAAACATCCGTATCCTCCCAATTTCATAGAAATGCCCGCCAGAAACATTGATGCCGCCGTAGGAGCTGAGGAGTGCCCATCAGGCACCCAGGTATGAAATGGAAAAATTGCAGTGAATATTCCGAATCCCACAAATAATAATGGGAAAAATATACGTTGCATTTCTATCGGAATAAAATTCTGAGAAACAGAAACAAGATCAAAACTATTTCCGCCATAAAAATAAACCCCTAAAATTCCCACCAACACCAATGCACTTCCACCCATTAACATCAGGGCGAGTTTCATTGCGGAATATTCTTTTTTTCCGCTTCCCCAAATACCTATCAATAAATATTTCGGAATGACTGCAAGTTCTAAAAAGAAAAATAAGGTGAAAAGATCCAGGGAAATAAAAAATCCATAAGCACCTAATGCTAAAAAGGTAAGTAAAAGAAAAAACTCCTTCGACATTCTCGACTCATTCCAGGATACTAATACACCAGCTAATACTACTGATGCCGTTAATAATATCATCGCTATGGAAATTCCATCCACCCCTATATGATAATTAATATTTAAAGAGGGATACCAGGCAAAACTCTGTTCAAATAAAAATTGACTTGTATCACCCGCAGCTCTCGCATCACAATAAACATATAATAAAAATCCCCCCAAAACCAATTGCAGCGCAGCTCCCATAAATGCCACCATACGGATCTGTTTCAGATCCTTGCTGAATAGGATGAACATCGCTGTTAAAAAAGGTAATATGATCAGTACATTTAAATTCATATTTTAATTTACCTGTATTATAATTCTTTTATTTTAAACAATAAATAAAAACCAGGGTCAACACCAATACACCTCCAAAGAAATACATAGCATAACCCTGTACTTTCCCCGACTGCAATCCTTTGATCATGGATGAAATTTTAGTTGTTGTATTTCCTGTTAAATTGATAAATCCGTCCACAATATTTCTATCAAACCAAGCCGCCGGGCGACCGATTAAATTAAAAACAATTTTTTTGGTGATGAAGGTATAAATCTCATCAATATAAAATTTCTGATATGCTGCTTTATATAATCCACCGGCTGATGCGGCAATTTTTGCGGGTCTGTCACTTTGTTTCTGATAAAAATTATAGGCGATGAAAATTCCCAATAATCCGATCAATACCGGAGCAATGGAAAATACAATATCAAAATGTCCGTGTAATACCGTTCTGTCAGAGGAAACGAAATTTCCGAAAGGAATAAATCCCGTGAGTATACTTAGTGTAGATAATACAATAAGGGGTAATTTCATCGTAAAGGTTCCTTCGCTGTGGTGTTCACCGTGTAAATGTGCCTCTTTGTTCCAGAAGATAGAAAAATATAAACGGAACATATAAAATGCAGTAAGTCCTGACGTAATTAATGCAACATAAAATATAATTGGATGCGATTCGTAAGCTGCATGTAATATCATTTCCTTGCTGAAAAATCCGGCGAAGGGAGGAACACCTGCAATTGCGAGACAACCAATTAAGAATGTGATATTAGTTATCGGCATATATTTTCTCAATCCTCCCATATCCGACATATTGTTGCTGTGCACCATATGAATTACGGCACCGGCTCCAAGAAATAATAGGGATTTAAAAAATGCATGAGTGAATAAATGGAACATACTTGCAGTGTAACCGGCTCCATGTTCACCAAAACTGCTAACACCCAAGGCAAACATCATATAACCAATTTGGCTCATGGTGGAATATGCCAGAACTCTTTTAATATCATTTTGTGTGCATGCAATTACTGCCGCGAATAGTGCGGAAAATATTCCGACATAGGCAACAATTTCCAGTGCGCCGGAATCAGTAATTGCAAAAACAGGAAATAATCGCGCAACTAAAAATACCCCTGCAACCACCATGGTAGCAGCATGTATCAATGCGGAAACAGGTGTAGGTCCCTCCATTGCATCAGGCAACCAAATATGCAAAGGAAACATGGCAGATTTGCCTGCACCTCCGATAAATATTAAAGTAAGTGCCCAAGTAACAACAGAAATTCCTAAAAATGTTGCACCGAAATGTGTTGCAAATTCCGCGGATGTTAGAGTATTTATAAGTGTATTAAAATCGAATGAATTTCCAGTGAATCCCAATATTAAAATTCCTATGAGGAAAAACAGATCGGCGAAACGTGTAACAATAAATGCTTTTTTACTTGCGGCAACTGCTGAAGGTTTGTCGTAATAATATCCGATCAATAAATAAGAGGAGACACCCACCAGTTCCCAGAACATATATATCTGGAATAAATTGGAGGATATTACCAAACCAAGCATGGAGAAAGTGAATAATTGCAAATAGGAATAATAGGTTGCAAATCTTTCTTCCCCTTTCATGTAACCCAGACTATAAATATGTACCATGAGGGAAACAAAGGTTACCACCACGAGCATCATCACCGAAATAGGATCTAAAATAATTCCCATATCGATGGATAAGGAATCGGTAAATTGCAGCCAGGTATATTTAAATGGTTCAATAACTGGATACACTCCATCCACCATACCATCTGCAATAAAATATTGATAAGCGGCAACGAGTGATAAAATTGCAGAAACACCTAACAAGAGTGTTCCTAAAATTCCGGATACCTTATTAAAATACCTTCTTCCAAATAACCCAAGCAATAAAAATCCTGCAAGAGGTAAAATTGGAATTAAGGCTATATAATTGTAGTTACTCATTTTATTCTTTCAAGGTTAATATTTCATATCCTGCGAATCTTCCACATCAATGGATTTATGATCTCTGTAAATATGAATGATAATTGCAATTGCAACAGCAGCTTCTGCGGCTGCAATGGCAATGATGAATATCGTAAAAAACACTCCTGTTAATTGTTCCGGATATAAATATTTATTGAATGCTACAAAATTTATGTTCACGCTATTCAATATTAATTCAATTGCCATCAACATGGTGATCATATTGCGGCGTGTAAATAAACCGTACATCCCTATAAAAAATAAAGAGGTGCTGAGAAACAGAATATGTGTAAGTGTTACTTCCATTATACTTCTTCCGGTTTTGATTTTAGTGCGATGGTGATACAACCTACCATTGCCGACAATAATAATATACTGATCACTTCAAAAGGCAGGGCATATCCTTTTTCCGTATAATCCATCATATTTTCCCCGATATTATTTGGTGATGCATCCAATTCCATTGTGGAAATTTCAGGAAATGCGTATTGATCAATTAATAGTGTTGTTAAAACAATTCCGCACAGAGATGCCAGGGCAGAAAAGATCAAACGTTTATTCGTTGCCTTGGGCATTTCCACTCCAGCTTCCTGTGTTAGGAAAATGGAAAAAATGATGAGCACTACAATTCCTCCCACATAAACAATGATCTGCACCGCAGCTACAAATTCCACATGCATCCAAAAATATAATCCCGCAACACCCATCAACGAAAACAATAAAAATATCGCTGCCCTGAATATTTTCGTGGTCGTCATTGCGAGAATTCCGGTTCCGAGAATAAATCCGGCGAGAAGGTAGAATATGATGTCGTAAGCGGTCAAGGTTTAGTATATAGTATTTAGTAGTTAGTAATTAGATTTGGTTTTCGTTGGGATTGGAAATTTTATTTCTGGTTGATAATTTAATTTTTCATTGATAATTTTTTTTCGTGAATCGTGAGGCGTGAATCGTGAGTTTGAACATTCCTAGGTTTAAAATTTTAACTCCAACCAAGAATTTTCAAATATGAATATCGAATTTGTTCCCAATCAGATTAAACTCATTACTCATAACTCATTACTCATTCCATTTGCAATAAATCTCCTCCCTTGCAGGATCAAACTCACCACTCACTACTCACCATTCGCCCCACTACTCAACCCCTTCTCGAATCTTGCTCCCCGGCTTATTTAAAACCTTCGTTAGCAAACTTCTATCATACACACTATGCTCGAAAGTTTGCGCCATTTTAATTGCATCTGTGGGACAAGCCACGATGCATAAATTACACATGGTGCATAATTCGAGGTGATACACAAATTTATCTATTGCTTTTTTCTTTTTTCCTTCGGGGGTGATGTCGAATTTGGTGACAATTTTAATTGTTGCATTCGGACAAGCAAGTTCACACGCAGTACAGCCTGTGCAGGCATGTTCATTTGCTTCGTCGTGCAACATCACCACTTCTCCTCTGAATCTTTCTGCAAGTACAGGTAATTCTTCAGGATATTGTTGCGTAATGATCTGTTTATGATGCGTAAAATAATAACCCGTCCTCCGCATACCCGTAAGCAGCGATTTAACACCTCCATAAACTTCTTTTATATATTTTACTATAAACATGATGTCTACTCAATTATTAAATTGACAATTACCAATCCGCCGCGGCGGACCAAATGCTCAAAAAAACCAGCCCTGGATCGCAATAAATGTCGCCAACAATAAATTAAACATACTGATAGGCAACAAATATTTCCATTCCAGATTCAACAACTGATCGATGCGCAAACGCGGGAATGTCCAGCGAAACCACATGATCACAAATATCAGAAAAAATGTTTTTCCGATAAACCACAAGGAGGAGGGAATATAATCCATAATGCGATTAAATCCTTCCCAATTTCCGATATGCAATGGCATCCAACCACCTAAAAATAAAGTGGCGCCAAGAGCACATACAATAAATATATTTACATATTCCGCCAAAAAGAAAAGGGCGAATTTCATTCCCGAATATTCTGTGTGAAAACCTGCAGTTAATTCCGATTCTGCTTCTGCAAGATCGAAGGGAGCGCGATTTGTTTCTGCAGTTACTGCGATGATAAAAATTACAAATGCAATGATAACAGGAATATGCCCTTTAAATATCCACCATCCATCAGCCTGCGATTCCACAATTTTAGAAATAGAAAGATCGCCGGTGAAAATAATTACGGTGAGAATTGCGAGACCTGCACTTAATTCATAGCTCACAATTTGAGCACCACTTCGCATGGCCCCCATCAACGAATATTTATTATTGCTCGCCCATCCTGCCATTAAAATTCCTATAACACCGATGGAAGAAACAGAAGTGATATACAACACCCCGATATTAATATCCCAGATCTGAAAATTCCTTGCAAAACCCAGTGGAGCAAGTGCCAGCATCGCTGCGATCATCACCACAAAAGGAGCGAGGTTAAATAAAAATTTATCGGAACCGGTTGGAGTTAATCCCTCTTTCACCAATAATTTTAAAGTATCCGCAACGGTTTGAAACATTCCTTTTGGTCCCACTCTGTTTGGTCCGAGGCGCACCTGCATATAAGCAGAAACTTTTCTTTCCATCATAATTAAAACCAATCCCAACACCGCAAACAACCCAATACATAAAATCCCCACCACCACAAATTCTATCGTAAGCGCCAGCCATGAGGCGAATGTATTATTCAACCAGGTATCAAAAGTGTTTGCGATATTTTCGAATGAAGGCATTAGGTATTTGGTAATTTGTTAATTTTCAATTTGGTAATTGTTGTCTCCCTATTAATTATCTTTTTATTTGATGATTACTGTAATTATCAAAGTTAACTCGGCTGTTCATTGGTACATTTTTTTTCATTGGTACATTGGTACATCATCATCGATCTATGTCCGGTATCACCAAATCCAACGTCCCCATTATCGCAACCATATCTCCGATCTTTTGTCCGCGTGTCATGTGGTCGAGGGCGCTTAGATTGGAAAATCCGGGTGAACGGAATTTAATTCTGTATGGGGTCATTCCTCCTTCACTCACAATATATACTCCGAATTCACCTCTTGCTGTTTCCACTCTGGTGTAAAATTCTCCTTTTGGTAATTTTAATACTGCTTTTGTTTTAGCTTGAAAATCACCTTCGGGAATATTGTCAATTAATTGTTCGATGATGGAAATGGATTGATAAATTTCTTTCATGCGCACTAAATATCGCGCGTAACAATCACCACCGGTTTCAATGGCTTCTTCAAAATTTACGGTATTATATACATCGTAAGGATATAATTTTCTGATATCACAATTTACCCCACTTGCTCTTGCGGTAGGACCGGAACATCCATAAGAAATTGCATCTTCTTTAGAAATGTATCCCACATTTTTCATTCTGTTTTGGAATATCACATTACCTGTTACCATTTCATCGTATTCCGGTAATTTGGTTTTAAAGAATGCGATAAATTCTTTTACCTTTCTCTGAAAATCAGGATGAATTTCTGCCATCACACCACCTGGAACGATATAATTCATTGTTAATCTTGCACCACAAGTATCTTCCATAATATCCGTGATCATTTCTCTTTCTCTGAAAGCATGAAAGAACGGTGTAATTGCTCCAACATCCATTGCCAAAGCTCCCCACCATAACTGATGAGATGCAAGTCGTGTAAGCTCATCCATTAAAACGCGAATTACCTGTGCTCTTTGCGGAACTTCAATTTGCAATCCTTTTTCAACAATCAAAGCGCAACCGTGATTATTAATATGAGAGGATAAATAATCCATGCGACTCGTTACATAAATGAACTGCCGATAATTTAAACTCTCACACATTTTTTCGATGGAACGATGAATATAACCGAGATGTGGTTCTATTTTTTTAATAGTCTCTCCATTCATCGTAATTACAAGATGCAAAACCCCATGCGTACTCGGATGCTGAGGACCAATATTGATCACCAGATCGCCTTCTTGAGTGGGAATTAATTCTTGTAACATAAAGGTATTCTATTTGTTAACGTTCATTTTTTAAATGAGTAATGAGTTATCCTCCTTCGCTGAAGCTACGGCGGACAAGTGAGTAATGAGTGCGATCACGCTTACATTATAATTTTCGTTCTGGGTGAGTGGTGAATAGTGAGTGGTGAGTTTGAACCAAGACGGATTAAAACTCATTACTCATAACTCATTACTCATAGTTTTATCATATTCACTTCATCCTCAAAATCCTTCCTCAACGGCCAGCCTTCAAAATCATCTGTTAATAATAATCTTCGCAGATCGGGATGATTTAGGAAACGCACGCCGAATAATTCATATACTTCTCTTTCCAGTAATTCTGCAGTGCGCCAAATGTCGCAAACTGTTTCAATTTCCGGATTTTCTCTGTCTAATTTTGATTTAATTACTATTATATGTCTGTGTTTTGTTGATTCTAGATGGTAAACCATGGTTAAATGCGTTTTCCAATCGACACAAGTCAGACAAAACATATAATCGAAAGCCAGGTTATCATCATTAAAAATTACCTGCGCAAAATCTTTAAATTCAGAAGCTTCGATAAATAAATTAAGCATTTCGCCACCTTCTTCATAAGTAATGGAAGGAGCAATTTCACTTAATTTTATTTTTAATTCTTCCGTGGTCATTTCTGATTGAGTTTATTTACATCAAGATTATCAGAATATTTTTCGATAAACATTTTTTCTCTTTTGCCACCTGCCTGAATTTTATGTTGCAGGCTTATAAGAGCATGCAATAAGGCTTCCGGTCGAGGTGGGCAACCTGCTACATATACATCAACAGGAATAACATGATCGGCGCCTTTTACCACACTATAAGTATTATAAAAGAAGGGACCACCACTGGTTGCACATGCTCCCATTGCTATAACATACTTAGGATCAGGCATTTGGTCGTATAATCGCTTGAGAACCGGTGCCATTTTGTTCACTATGGTACCTGCAATGATGATCACATCGGCCTGGCGGGGAGTAGCGCGTGCCACTTCGAAGCCAAAACGGCTCCAGTCGTATTTTGCACTGGCAGTGCTCATCATTTCGATTGCGCAGCAACTTGTCCCGAAAACCAATGGCCATAAGGAGTTTGAGCGTGCCCAATTGATCACATCGTCGAGTTTTGTTACCAAAAATCCACCCGATGCTGTGGGGTGCACATCGCCCGGAAAAGGCTCCTGCTTGATATTCGGGTCTTTTACATCCATTTGAGAGCTCCTTTTTTATGTGCGTAAAGAAATCCGATAAATAATATGAATAAAAAGACAATAGCTTCGATAAAGGCAAACATTCCCAGTTTTTGAACGGTAACGGCCCAAGGGTATAAGAAAATGAGTTCTACGTCAAAAATGAGGAAAATGAGGGCAAAAAGGTAGTATCCAACATTAAACTGTACCCAACTTTGCCCGATAGTAGGCACTCCGCACTCGTAAGGCTCCCCTTTAACAACACTTTTGTTGGCCTTTAAAACGAGTTTTGATAACAGAATTCCCGCCGCCGAAAAAGCAACTGCTGCCATAATTAAAACTATCAACGAAGCCGGACCCATAAATCGCGGCTAAAATAGGGGTTCGTGCTTTAGTAAACAAATGTATTTATCACCGAAGAGGTTAATTTTAATTGCTTTGGATTAGGAGAGAAAACTACATTCCTAAAATTCTCCTCATGGTGTTAACCCACGTAAATTAAAAATCAGTTTTACGCAAGAGAGAAGATGTGGATTCCAATTCCGCCCGAGTCCCACATGAAAAACACATTAAATTTTAATGATTTATTTTCTGTGTAGACTCTGGCGGGCAATCGCAGGCAATATCGTAACGTACGCCCCCACATAGTCTACTCACACCAATAAAAATCAATTATACCCGTGAGGGACTTTGTGGATTCGGTGGATGATAATCATCCAAACAGTGTCCCCACAGTGTCAACTCACACAAATAAAAAATCAATTATACCCGTGAGGGACTCTTGTGGGTTCGGAGGTGGAGGTATTCTCCAGTTCGTCATCCGTTCACATGACGAAGTTCAGGTAACAACGAAGCTGATGAAAATATATTTTTGAATATTGGAAATCATGTTACAGATTTTTTTTTGTAGAATTCGGTATAATTTCCCAAATCTCTTTTGGAATCCTTTCAATGCTTTGGCTGTCTAAATTATAGTCAATTGGAGTGTAGTTTGGATTTGGAAATTCGCCATACTGACATAAGACGAGACCATAATCTGAACTCTCAATCCAAACATCTCCATTACTTTCCATAAAAATTCCCCATACATGTACAGAACTGAATGGCAATGTATCGTTCCTGAATAACAAAATATTTTTATTATCAAAAAGTTCCACAGTTACATCGTAATCCGAAATACTCACTTTTGTTTTCACTCCTAGATTCGGGTTAAAATATTCCCCAGGTGAATCTATTAAACGTGATGTATTTGGATTTAAGCTTTCTTTGCAATTACTAAAGTTAGCAATTGCAAAGAGTAAAATTGAAAAATAAATTATTCTCATACGAACCTATTTGTTTGTATAGAAATTAAAATGCTAAAATAATGAATTAGTGGTTTATCTGGTTGCTCCTTCATTCTTAATTCTATTCCCCTTCCCTCAGACCTCCCAGGTTAAAAAAAACCTTGGAGGTCGAGGGATTTCATTCTTTCATTTTTCATTCCTTCATTATTTATTTTTATCCCTTTAAATCCGCCCAATCCGCGTCATCCGCGCCTGCCCGACCACTGGCGGGTTCCTTTTTCCTCCATTCTTTCATTCCTTCATTTTTCATTCAATTCCCCCTTCCCTCAGACCTCCCAGGTTAAAAAAAACCTTGGAGGTTGAGGGATTTCATTTTTTCATTTTTCATTCCTTCATTATTTATTTTTATCCCTTTAAATCCGCCCAATCAGCGTCATCCGCGCCTGCCCGACCACTGGCGGGTTCCCCTTTTCCTCCATACTCCATACCAGCCTATTGGTTTAAGACCAAAAGGCCCCAATGTTAAATCAACGCCGGCTGTTTAATTGTCAATTGTCAATTATCAATTATCAATTGATATTTATCACCTCCCAAACTGACCCATCTCATCCATCCTCCATTGATTTATCGTGAAGTTTACCTCCAAATACAGGCATTATTTTAATAAAATTTAAATTCCAATCTCATGGCTGAATTAATTGATAAATCAAAGGATATTCTTTCACTCGAAAAAGAAAAAGATACTGTGATCCGCGATATTATGGATGGCAACGAAGCTGCTGCCACTATTGCATATAAAACAAATGAAATATGTGCGATATATCCAATAACTCCTTCCTCGGCAATGGGCGAATTGGCAGATGAATGGTCGTCGAAAAACATAAAAAATATTTTCGGTCAGGTTCCGAGAATTATTGAAATGCAAAGCGAAGCCGGTGCCGCAGGAACTATACACGGTGCACTAACCGGTGGCGCACTTGCAACAACATTTACATGCTCACAAGGATTATTATTAATGATTCCTAACATGTATAAAATTGCCGGTGAACTTACTCCAACAGTTTTTCATATTGCAGCAAGAGCTTTGGCAACACATGCACTTTCAATTTTTGGTGATCATAGCGATGTAATGGCATGCAGATCGACAGGATTTTCGATGTTGTTCGGATGTAATGCTCAGGAGGCAATGGATATGGCACTAATTGCTCAAGCTTCTACTTTGAGATCGAGAATTCCTTTCTTAAATATTTTCGATGGATTCAGAACTTCACATGAATTAAGTGAGGTGGAAATAATTCCGGATTCCACTATTAAAGCGATGATAAATATGGATGATGTATTGGCACATCGTCGTCGTTCTTTAAATCCTGCAAATCCATTTATTAAAGGAACTGCACAAAACCCGGACGTATTTTTTCAAAGTCGCGAAGCGGGAAATAATTATTATTTGCAGGTTCCGGGAATTGTAAAACAAACAATCCAACAGTTTGCCGAATTAACCGGAAGAAAATATAATCTATATGAATATTATGGCTCTGCAGATGCAGAAAATATTATTGTCATCATGGGTTCCGGGGCAGGAGCTGTGCAGGAATTAGTGGATCATGAAAATAAAAACGGCGAAAAAACCGGTGTTGTACTCGTGCGTTTATACAGACCATTTTTTGTGAATGATTTTATTAATGTTTTGCCAAAAACAGTTAAGCGAATTGCCGTGTTAGACAGATGTAAAGAACCGGGAGCAATTGGCGAACCATTGTATATGGATGTTATAAGTGCATTACATGAGGAATTTACAGGAACACAACCATTAGTAATTGGAGGTCGCTACGGATTGGCCTCTAAAGAATTTAATGCGGGAATGGTAAAAGCAATTTTTGCGGAATTAAAAAAAGAAAATCCAATAAAACATTTTACCATAGGTATCGATGATGATGTAACACATTTAAGTCTCGATTACGATAAAACATTTTCTCTGGAACAACAATATTATTTCCGTGGATTATTTTTCGGGTTGGGTGCCGATGGTACAGTGAGTGCAAATAAAAATTCCATTAAAATTATTGGTGATACAACAGGTGATTTTGTGCAGGGATATTTTGTATATGATTCCAAAAAATCGGGATCATTAACAGTTTCGCATTTAAGGGCCGGAAAAAGCCCGATCAGATCAGCATATCTAATCAACTCCGCTAATTTTATTGCATGTCATCATTTTAATTATTTGAAAAAATATGATGTACTTAAAGACGCGGAAGAAGGCGCAACATTTTTATTGAATGCCCCTTATTCCAAAGAAGAGGTCTGGAGTAAACTACCTGAAAAAATTCAGGAAGAGATAATTCTTAAAAGGTTAAAATTTTATGTGATAAATGCCACAGCGGTTGCAAAGGAAACCGGAATGGGCAGCAGAATAAATACCATTTTGCAAACTTGTTTTTTTGCCATTAGTAATGTAATTCCGAAAGAAACAGCAATTGGAAAAATAAAAGATGCCATTTATGAAAGTTATTTCAAAAAGGGAGAGGCTGTAATAAATAAAAATTATGAAGCAGTTGATAAAACTTTAGAAAATTTATTTGAAATTAATTACGGCGATCTTCCAACAGGGCATTTAAAATTAGATGCGCCCGTTCCGGATAACAGCAGCGATTTTGTGAAAAATGTTTTGGCGAGAATTATTTCAGGTGAAGGCGACGAATTACCGGTAAGTGCATTTCCGGTTGATGGAGTATACCCTTCGGGTACTACACAATATGAAAAAAGAAATATTGCGGAAAATATTCCGGTTTGGGATGAACAACTTTGTTCTCAATGCGGAAAATGTTTTCTTATTTGTCCTCATGCTGCTATCAGATGTAAAGTGTATGAAAAAGATGCGTTGGAAAATGCTCCCGCAACATTTAAATCGCATGATCCTATTGGAAAAGAATTTTTTAAGGAACACGAAGCTTATACTTTACAAGTGAGTGTGGAAGATTGCACCGGTTGTAATTTGTGTGTGGAATATTGTCCTGTGGAAAGCAGAACAGAACCGGGACATAAAGCAATTAATATGGTGGATAAAATGAACCTTGTGGAAAGTGAAAGGATAAACTGGGATTATTTTCTTGCACTACCTGATGTAGATCGTGAAAGAATAAATAAAAACACAGTAAAAGGAACCCAACTTTTGCAACCCTTATTTGAGTTTTCCGGAGCATGCGCAGGTTGTGGTGAAACACCTTATTTAAAATTGCTTACTCAGTTATTTGGCGATAGAATGATAGTTGCAAATGCAACAGGATGTTCTTCTATTTTCGGTGGAAATTTGCCAACAACACCATGGTCGTTTAATCAAGCCGGTGAAGGGCCGGCATGGGCAAATTCACTTTTTGAGGATAATGCGGAATTTGGATTGGGAATTAAACTCGCCACCGATAAAAAAATGGAAATAGCGCATGATCTGTTATTGGAAATGAAAGAAGTGGTTGGGGAGGAATTAGTTAATTCCATTATTGGAACACATGCTACAGGCGAAGCAGATATTAAAAAACAAAAATTGCAGATCAACGAATTAAGAAAACGCCTGCGGACAATTAAATCGCCACAAGCAAATATATTAATGCAGCTCGCCGATTTCCTTGCGGAAAAATCAATCTGGATAATAGGTGGAGATGGTTGGGCATATGATATTGGTTTCAGCGGATTGGATCATGTATTATCCACCCGTGAAAATGTAAATATTTTTGTTTTAGATACTGAGGTATATTCTAACACCGGCGGACAAAAATCAAAATCAACTCCTTTGGGTGCAAGTGCAAAATTTTCCATCAACGGAAAACGAACCGGAAAAAAAGATCTTGCACTGCAGGCTATAGCACATGGCAAAGCATATGTTGCACAAATTGCAATGGGAGCAAACGATGTGCATACCGTTAAAACAATTCAAGAGGCAGAAGCTTTTCCGGGACCATCATTAATAATTGCATATAGTCACTGCATTGCTCATGGTTACGATATGTGCCACGGAAATGATCAACAAAAAAATGCAGTGAATGCAGGATATTGGCCATTGTTCAGATATAATCCTTTAAAAGAAAAAGGAAATCGATTTACATTGGATTCTAAAGAACCAACTATTCCGCTTAGTGAATTCATGTATCACGAAAACCGTTTTGATCTTATAAAAACCAAGGACCCCAAATTGGCAGAATTGTTCTTACACGAAGCTGAGGCAGGAATAAAAGAGCGTTTGGAAAGGTTGAATATATTGAAAGCATTGTAGTTTTTGAGCAGATAATTAAGTTTTGATTCAAACAATGTGTAAAGGGTAAATTTCGTTTTGCAGTGAACTACTTGCGATATGAGATTTACCCTGATTTTTTTGTTGTTGAGTTCTGTTTTAATTTGTTCATGTAAACGAACTGAAGATGAGGAAGTCTATATAAATGCATTGGAGAAATCTAATGATTACATTTTAGACGTTAATGAAAGCATAAAGGCAACTATTGTGACTCGCGTAAGTTACGATCCCCGATCTCAAACACAAGAAATAATACTTAAAATAAACAAGATAGATAGCTCAACACTAGCTTATGCTAGGGAGCTGAAAAAAAATAAAGTTGAAATTAAAGCAGCGGAACTTGGTAAATTTAAAAAAGATTTAATTAGAAATAATATTGATTCACCGGACTGGGATTATTTTTTTGAGGATGATTTCTACCAAGAATCTAAAATTAAAATGATCCCATTTCATGTGGCAATAAATGAGGTAATTTTATTGGCAAATCAGATGTATACTTATTTCGCCAGAAACTTGCACTGGGCAGATATGAAAATTGACAAGCCACAGGCAATTTTTAAGGTAGATTCAAATACATATTTTGCATTATTTGCTTTTGGGTCTAAAGATCAAATTTCACCTCTTATATCAATTACTTCAATTGTCCACAACTCCCAGAAATTGGCCTCTGAGCAATACTCCTATCAATACAAAACCGGATTTTATGGTGTAATTATGAATCTTACAGACACCACCAATAATAAATTTGGCGAATATATTGTTAACTATCAAATCGACTGGGACCAAATTGGAATAAAACGGGAATTTGAGTTCCATAATTCCAATATGTTTTTAATTGATGAATAAGTTATTGTCCTTTAAATGGAATTTAACATATATCCTCCACTCCTGGTAAATGCTCTTTGCAACTTCGCAAAATTACCCAACATTAATTCAATCAACACTTAATATCAAAATCATAATTAATTAAAATTAGAACCTTTTTGGAGGCAATTTACTCCTATTGTTAACGCACCATCAACATTATAACAACTTACCATAAACTAAATCTAAACTTAATATTAACTTAACTTACTAAGCAAAAGTCCATTTTATATTTGCAGCACTAAACAACATAATATGCAAATTAAACTTAAAGGACTGCTGATAATTGCTGTATTATGCAGCACACAGCTGTTTTCTCAGACAGAAACCACCTTTAACCCAACCATTAAGGTTAAGGCTCTGGTGCATTCCAGATTTGAAGCATCACTTACCGACAGCATTGACGTGCAAAACAAATTTGTTTCAGATCCTGTGGCAGTAAACTTCAGAATGCGCAGGATAGAATTAAGAACTGATATTAAATTGAATGATAAATTCAGCGGGGTTGTACGTGTGCAACTACCTGAATTAAAAGGAGCCAACATAGGAAGAACTATTGAGTTGGCTTATATGGAATATAAATGGTCGGACAAACTAGGTCTTAGAGCAGGTCAATTTAAAATGCCGTATGAGCTGGATGAACTTACCAGTCATGAAGATCTTCGCATGGTTGATCGTGGTACTACCAGCGTTTTATTTGTTTCCAATAATCTTGCATCTTACCAACCTGGTGTAATGTTATTTGGAACTTTTATGAAAGAAAAAACTCCACTAAATTATTATCTGGCAGTTGCAAACGGCAGCAGTCGCGCCGTGAATTATGATGATAATTCTCAAAAAAATATTGTGGGGCGTTTAGAATATACCTTCATAAAAGGATTTAGAATAGGAGTGAATGCGCAAAATATTTCTTTAAAAGATCAAAATACTAATTCTTTTGGTGCTGACCTTAGTATTCAAAAGAATATCACTAAAAAAACAAAATTAATACTTGAAGGAGAATACATTCAGGGCATAAATACGAGCGATTTCACCAAAGCAATTGCAGACGATACCACCGGTGCAGATTTTTTTATTGATGATTATACCATGGGTGGATATTTTGGACAGGCATTATTCAAAATTGACATCGATAAACCTTGGTGCAAAACTTTTGAAGTAGGCGGAAAATTTGAAAACACCGATCCCAATACCTTTGTTTCAAATAATAATAATGATTACACAACTATAACCGGAAATATCGGATTTACTTTTCTCCCTGATAATATGGCAAGATTACAATTAAATATCGTAAACACCAGTTGGGCAAGTCCCGTTTCCCCCGGAGGAATTGATGCAAGTAATATGTTTATTGCGCAGTTTCAGTTGAAGATATGAGTAATGAGTAATGAGCCTGCCTGCCGACGGTGTCAGCGTCAGGCAGGTAATGAGTTCGACACCCAATTAATTTGTATTCAATTGAATCCATTTATCTAAACTATAAAAACTAAAGAGGCTGTCTCAAAAGGATAGCCTCTTTGTTTTGTACACATTTGGGTGTTTATATAGTTTTTTAAAAAATTATAGATTTTGAAGAGATTTGGAGATGGCAAAAAATTAGTTTTCAAACCTTATTCTCCGAATCAATTGAATCTTTTACCTCCCTCACTCGAAGATTTAATCGAGAATAATCATCCGGTACGTCTGGTAAATCATGTTATTGATTCAGTAAATATCGATGGACTTGTGAAGCAATATAAAGGTGGAGGGACATCAAGTTACCACCCGCGTATGTTGCTGAAGATATTAATCTATGGATATCTGAATAACATTTATTCAAGCCGCAAGATGGAAGCTTCCGTGAAGGAAAACATTCACTTTATGTGGCTGAGTGGAATGAGTCGCCCGGATCATAATACATTAAATCGTTTTCGGTCGGAGAAATTAAAGGAGGGCCTGGAAAGTGTTTTTTCCCAGGTGGTGATGTTGCTCGCAGATCAGGGTTTAGTGAGTCTGAAGGAGATTTATACAGATGGAACAAAAATAGAAGCCAACGCTAATAAATATACTTTTGTATGGGGAAACGCGATCAGGACAAACCGGGAGAGAATGAGCCGTCAATTAAAGGAGCTTTGGGCCTATAGTCAGCAAGTGGCTGTGGAAGAACTCAACGATACTTCAGCAATTAGTTTTGAGGCAGCCGATCCGGAAAAAGTAAAACAAACCATCCAGGAAATAGATAAGGCAATAAGTGGAAAAGAAATACCCCAAAAGGTTAAACAGAAGTTGAATTATGTAAAAAAAACTTCGTTGAGAACCTGAAGAAATATGAGCAGCATGAAAAAATATTAGCCGACAGAAACAGTTACTCCAAAACAGATCATGATGCCACCTTCATGCGCATGAAAGAAGACCATATGCTGAACGGCCAGCTGAAGCCTGGTTATAACCTGCAGATCTCTACCAATAATCAGTTCATCCTTAATTATACCCTTCACCAACAACCTAATGACAGCACAACTTTAAAAAACCATCTCACTCATTTTAATAAATTGTACAATAGGCTTCCTGTAAATGTAATTGCAGATGCAGGTTATGGAAGTGAAGAAAATTATTTATGGTGCGATCAGCACAATATTACTCCCTATATCAAATACAATACATTTTACAAGGATGAAACAAAAGCCCATAAAAAAAACAAGTTTGTAGCTTCCAATCTCCGATATGATAAACAGGAAGACATTTTATATTGCCCGATAAATGAACCGATGTATAATGTGGGAACACATCGAGACAAAAGCAGGAATGACTTTACCCAAATAGTTACCCATTACCAGGCTCAAAGCTGCACCAGGTGTGAGTTGAGGGATGCTTGCCATCAATCAAAAGGCGACAGGGTAGTAAAAATAAATCACAACCTCAGAAAATATAAAGCACAAGTTCATGCTCTTCTAACCAGTGAGAAAGGATTAAAACTACGACGACAACGATGTGTCGATGTAGAACCTGTCTTCGCCAATATAAAGCAGAATAAAAAGTTTAAACGATTTAATTTAAGAGGCATTAAAAGGTAGAAATAGAAACAGGATTATTAGCATTAGCACATAATCTGAAAAAAATGAATGGTAAGCTCTCATAAAAAGACTTTTGCATTATGATTTTTAAACCCCAATCTATTTAAAGTCAAAGGCGAAACATCAAACTGGTCTTAAAAAATAAAAAGAGGCTATCCTTTTGAGACAGCCTCTTTTTTGGAATAAATAGCGCAAGCCTTAGGCTTGTGTAAAATTCGTTGAAGCGTCCGCTTCCTCAAGATTTTTAATCAATTATTTCTATTTCCGCAGCCTGCAAAACCTCCTTATCATCCGCCTCAAAATTATGCACAAAAGCAACAACACTCATATTATCCGCATTCCAATCATCATCCAAAATATAAGAATAAGTAAATATATATCCTCTTCCCGCAACATTCTCCTCCGGTAAATTATCACCCGAATAATAAGTAAGCATTTTTCTTAAAACATGATTGTGTTCATAATCTTCCACCTCACCTGCATCGGTAATTTGAGCAGCAATAATGCCACTTTCTAAAAGAGATACACTTAAATGATTTGTTACACTTACATCAGATGTATAATCAATGGTAACAGTTAGTGTTAATTCTCTGGAAATAGCATCGTATACTTTTGATAAAACAATATTACAAGGTGGAATTTCACTTAATCTGTCGTTTGTATAACTTACAATATTTGTAGGAGGTTCTGCAAGATATCCGTCATCGCTAAAATCAACTCTATCCATAAAACTTGCAGGATGACCAACTACCGGACCTAAATAATCATCATCTAATGCCTCTGCTTCAACAGTAAGAAAATTCTGATCCAGATATAACGGATCACCAAAATAATTATATTCTGCAATGGCTAATACCTGTGTGGGATTTGCCGCAATTGCCAATGCAATTGCCTCATGCGCATCAGGACAATTTACACAAGCCGCTCCTGTAAAATCTTCAATTAAAACTACTTTATCATCTGGCGATTGTGGTGTACCTAAATAGGTTTCATAATCTGTTTCTGAAAGATTAATTGCAGGTCCAACCTCTTTACAGGAATAAGTTTGAAGCACTATAATAAAACCGAACAACAACAAATAGTTTACTCCGGTTAAAAAATTATTTTTCATATTCTTTCTTTTAAAATTCAATTAAAAAGTTGTTACCAATCCCGCTTTTAAACCGCTGAATGCAGGTTCGTATCTGCATACTCCGCCCGTACAAACAATTCCCGCAATTTGTTTTACATAGTTCAACGTAATTTTTGATGATTTATGAGTAAATCCTCCAAAAATGGAATAATAATGTAATGCTTTTTCTGTGAGCAAAGGATCATAATTCCACATATCACTTAATGCAAAACTCCATTTCGGAGCGATATTAAATTCCACTAAACCGTAAACCCAACTTCCATAATCCTGTTCCGTACTTTGATACTGCAATTCCACACGCATCGATTTTTTCCTGTCGAACTTATAGATAAATTCTGCAAACGGGGTAATTGCTTCCACTACAGGAATATCAGGATGGTTTTCAAAAATTTCCTGATGATAAGAAATATATTGTCCCCCCAACAATAATTTATACTTTGGTTTGCGCATTTCAAAATCAACAAATATTTCCTGAAATAACTGAACACTGTCGTTAGTTACATTCGAATAATTCGCATTTATGGTATATCCTTTTTTTGGTGTAAAAGTTAAATTCAACTGATAGGCTAATTCCCCCAATTCCTGAGCTACTGCCTGATATCTGGCTGTTAACCTCAATGAATTTTGTTTTGTAAGGGATGGAAGATAATCCATAATTCCATCCAATTGTGTTTCATTAGGCGATACACGCATAACCCAATTGTCAACCATTCTCACCTGTCCGGTTATTCCAAATCCATTTCCGATTTTAGAAGTGGAATAAGATAAGGAGGAATAAATAACGGAGCCATTTTCATTTACCAATTGATTATCAATATCCTTAATTGCTTCCTGACTTTTTTGCGCATATTCTATATACCAACTAACATCTTTAACCGTTAATGTATTATAAACTGATCCTGCATACATATTATATTTCGGTACAAAACGGTCTTCCAGATCATATCCATTTATCTGATCAACTATCACATTCATATTTTCCTGATCAATAGTTCTGTTCACGAAAGCGGCTCCAGGAGCTATTTGTATATTTTGATTTTTTGTTGGAATAATCCCTTCAATATTCGCTCCTTTAATTACCGGATTATACCTTGAAAAAAGATCTTTCATTTGTCCCCCTAACGCTTTTACGGTCCAGTTTTCATTTATATCATACTGTACTTCCATCCCAAATAACGCATTATCTATTCCCAAAGTGCGTTCTTCATATGCTCTGAATACCAATCCACTTCCAAACTGATCATAAATATATCCTCCTGTAATTGTAAGGGCGTCTATCTTTTTTTTGATATACCACCTTCCAATACCAGCATCTGTATATGGAATACCGGGATTGTGTAGGTTGGAATTATTGAAAATATCGAGTCTCAAACCGGCTTCAAGTCCAAATTGTTCATTTCTGTAACTTGTATTTAACCAACCGTTTGCTCCGCTTAAAAGATTGTCGTAGTGCGGCGTTCCGGTTGCTCCGATAGCGGAATCACTTTGATAAAATTCCGTGTTCAGCTGCAGATCACCTGAAAAACTGCTTTGGGCAATTAACACGGTGATTCCTAAACAAAAAGGTAATAACAGTAATTTTTTTCTCATATCGAATGGGTTTCCCGCCACTAAGGTAAAAAGGTGAATTGAATTTAACAGGATATAAAATTTGTTATTAATCAATTATTCCATGTTTTATGAGGCTTTAGCTTGATTACACAATTGTAATTTTCTTGTAATTTTCAATTTTCAGAGAGCAAATCAAGTGGGATCACTCAAGTTTAATGGCATAAATATTGACTGAGATGCCTATCTTTGAACTACAAAAATTTCAAATAATGAAGAAATTGGTATTAATACCCTTTTTTGTGCTCCTCTGCACTATTGCAGCAAAAGCTCAGGATCCCATTCCTGCCTTGAGTTTATATGATATCAAAGGCAATAAGGTGGAGATTTCCGATTACAAGGGAGATGGTAAAATTCAGGTTTTTAGTTTCTGGGCAACCTGGTGTATTCCATGTAAAGAGGAACTCAATAATATTGCTGAAATTTATGAAGATTGGCAAAAGGAATACAATGTAGAACTCATAGCGGTTTCTATTGACGATGCTAAAACAAAGGCAAATGTAAAATCATATGCTGAAGGACAAGGTTGGACATATACTGTTATTTTGGATACTAATAAAGAACTGCACCGTCTTTTAGGCGGCCAATCAGTGCCGTTTACCGTTGTTACGGATAAAACCGGAAGTATTGTCGAAAAACACACCGGATATATTGAAGGTGATGAATATGTTCTCGAAGACAAATTAAAGGAGCTTTCCAAGCAGCAGTAAACCAAAAAAACTTGAAAAAGGAACCCATGTGGTTCCTTTTTTTGTTTTATCCCTATAATAATTGTTAAACACTGTTAACGGATGTTGAATTACCCGAACGCAATACATCTATTATTGTTTAGTTATATAAATTTGACTTTTGCTTAAAGTGGGGGAGATGAAGAAACTGAAAACATTAATAAAAACGAGTAGTTTCGTATTGCTCTTATGTGGCCTATTAATAATTACCTCAGGAACAGACTGTAATAAAGAAACATCTGTTGCCAATGTAAATGATTCGTTGCGTATTGCGGAATTGATGTTGTTGGATAATGGTAAAATTCCCGTAGAGAATTTTTTTAAGAATCCCGAAAAAACAGCATTTTGTATTTCTCCAGACGGTAATTACATCTCTTATCTCGGCCCATATGAAACCAGATTAAATATTTATGTTCAAAAAGTGGGAGAGGGGCAAACACCTGTTCGTGTCACCTCTGATACAGAAAGAGATATCAGTAACTATTTCTGGAAAAATGACAACACTTTATTATTTGTTAAAGATTCGGGTGGCGATGAAAATTTTAAATTATATGCAATTAATAAAGATGGTTCCAATAAACGGGAACTCACTCCCGAAAAAAATGTTCGTATCGAAATAATTGATGAATTGCGCGATTTTCCTGATGAGGTGATCATCGCAATGAATAAAAATAATCCTGCTCTTTTTGAACCATACAGATTAAATATCCGCACCGGAGAACGCACACAACTTGCAGAAAATAAAGATATCATCAACCCTGTAACAATATGGAAAGCTGATAATGAAGGAAAATTGCGATTGGCTGTTAGTGTTGAAAAGGGCACAAAAACACACTTACTTTATCGCGCAACAGAAAATGAAAAATTTACTTCCATTCTTGTAAGCGATTGGAAAGAAATGGTGGAACCTTTGTTTTTTGATGAGGAGAATAAATATATTTATGCATTGTCGAACCTCAATCGCGACAAAGCTGCGTTGGTAAAAATTGATCCGGCAAATGCTCAAAATCCGGAGGTCATTTATGAGCATCCTGATGTTGATGTTTTATATGCAGAACGCTCTCCTAAAAAACATAAACTAATTTCCTGTTATTACGCAACAGATAAAAAACACACTGTTTTTTTCGATGAAGACCTGAAATCCATTTATAAAGAATTAAAGGTTGAATTTCCCGGTAGCGATATTTATTTTAATTCTTATGCAGATAATGAAAAGAATTTAATAGTTCGCACTTTTAACGATAGAACACCCGGAGATTTTTATTTGTATAACGCAGAGCTAAAATCAATTACACATCTCGCTGAAATAAATCCTAATATTGACAAGGATCAAACCTGCGATATGCAATCTGTAGCATTTACTTCTCGCGATAGTCTGAATATCAATGGATATCTCACCCTTCCACGTGTGGAAAATAAAAAATATTTGCCAACTGTTATTTTAGTGCACGGCGGACCAATGGCACGCGATTATTGGGGTTACCGGGCTGATGTACAATTATTGGCGAGCAGGGGATATGCAGTATTTCAAATTAATTTCCGTGGCTCCTGGGGTTACGGAAAAGAATTTGCTATAAAGGGATTTAAAGAATGGGGAAAAGATATGCAAAATGATATTAGTGATGGCGTCCAATGGCTAATAAATGAAGGGATCGCAGATCCCGATAATATTGCAATTTACGGCGCATCTTACGGTGGTTATGCTGCATTGGCAGGCGCTACATTTACCCCCGATTTATATGTTTGCGCAATAGATTATGTTGGACCATCCAATTTATTTACCCTCTTAAATAATTTACCTTCCTACTGGGAACCGGAAAAAGAAATGATGTATGAAATGATCGGTGATCCTAAAAAGGACAGTTTATTATTAGTGGCTGCATCACCGGTTTTTCACACTGAAAATATTTTAATTCCATTATTTATCGCCCAGGGCGCCAACGATCCCCGTGTAAATAAAACGGAATCAGAACAAATGGTAGATGCACTTCGAAATAGAAATATTGATGTGGTATACATGTTAAAAGCAAACGAAGGTCACGGATTTAAACTCGAAGAAAACAGACTCGAATTCTACAAAACAATGATGGGATTTCTGGCAGCTAATATGAAAACGAATATTCCAAAACCTTAACTTTAATTGATAATCGAAACTATTTTCAATTTATTAATTTTCAATTGACAATTGAGGAGAGAGGAGAAAGGAGAGAGGAGTTTAAATTTCTTGCGAAATTTTACTAAATCCCATCAATTGTTTTCCTGATACCCGATACTTGATACTAAAAAAAAGGAGTTTAAATTTCTTGCGAAATTTTACTAAATCCAACCGTTTGTTTTGTTAGGTCTTATACCGTTAGTGAGACCCTCGCTGGGAGCGAGAGCCTCACATCCTCCGAATTTTTGCAAACTCCACCGTTTGTTTTCCTGATACCTGATACCCGATACATTTTTGTTTTCCCATGTCCAATTTCCCATGTCCTATGTCCAGTCCCGTGTCCCGTGTCCCATGTCTCGTGTCCAATTTCCCATGTCCTATGTCCAGTCCCGTGTCCCATGTCCTAAATCCCCAAATTAAACAAATCCCCAATAATCCCATCAGAAATAAATTTTCCTTTTTTTGAGATTGTCAATTTGCCATTATCATCGCTTATGTAATTATCAGCAATATATTTTTCTGCATCCTTCATCAATCGAATAAATTCAGCTTCACCAAATTTCGTTTTAAATTGATCTTTGTCGAGTCCCCACATAGTTCGAAGGGATATCATGATATATTCATTTATTTGTTGAGATAAGGTTAATTCTTCCGATTCGAATAAAGGGTGACCAGAGCTGATATTTTTTAAATAGAGTGCATTATTACTTATGTTCCATTGCCTGGTTTTTCCATTGAAAGAATGTGCGGAAGGTCCAAATCCTGCATACCAATTCCCTAACCAATAAGAAGTATTATGTCTTGAATATTTTTTTTGTTTTGCAAAATTGGAAATTTCATAATGTTCAAATCCATGTGAGGGAAGTATTTTCGTTAATATTTCAAATTGTTGTGCTGCATGATCCTCATCAGGCTTTAACATTTTATTTTTTTCGATGAGATGAAACAATTTTGTTTTAGGTTCTACTGTTAAGGCATAACAGGAAATATGATTTATATCAAAACTTAACAATTTGAGAATATTTTTTTCCCACTCTGAATTGGTTTGATTTGGAATTCCATAAATAAGGTCGGCTGTAATATTTTCAAATCCGGCCTCTTTAATCAATATCAAACTTTTTTCTGCCTGCTCTGCATCGTGCGATCTGTTCATCATTAACAGATCTCTGTTGTAAAACGATTGTATACCCAAACTAATTCGGTTGATTCCGCTTGTTTTTAATTCCTCTAATTTTTGCGCATTGATATCATCGGGATTTGCCTCCAGTGTTATCTCCACATCTTTATCTATAGCATAGTAATGGTATATATTTTTCAGAATCAAATTCAATTCCATAGAACTTAATAAAGAAGGTGTACCTCCTCCAAAATAAATAGATTGAATGCTTTTGCCCTCCAGAAATTGTTTTCGGAGTGCTATTTCTGTTACAATAGCAGAAATAATTTCATCCCTAAGTTTAAGTGAGGTGGAAAAATGAAAGTTGCAATAGGTACAGGCCTGTTTACAAAAAGGTATATGTATATAAATTCCGGCCTTGTTTTCGTTAATCTGCATTGCAGTGCAAATGTATCAGTAAATTTGCTCTCCTTAATATGCGACTTCGTATACTCTTTTGGATATTATTGGTCACCGCCCTTTCACCGTTAAGAGCACAGGATTCCATTTGTTTTGTTGTAATCACGGAAGATCAGCAGGAAATTTCAAACAAAAAAGGTTCTTCTCTGCAATTAGAGCAGTTTGACTCAAAATTGGAAAGAAATACTTTTTTGAATGAATTTATGTATCACTATTATGAGAAGGGATTTCTCACCGCATCATGGAGTATTCTCAATGAAAGAAACGACACCCTTTACATTCAAGTAGAAAAAGGAAAAACAATTAATTGGATACAACTGAACACCACCAATGTAGACCCCTATTTTTTGGACAACAGCGGATACAGAAAAAAAGATTTCCAAAATAAAGTTTTCCGATACGATGAACTGGCTTCCGTTATGATTAAACTTTTACACTTTTCGGAGGATAATGGTTATCCTTTTGCAACAGTTTATCTCGATAGCATAGTATGGAAAGATTCTTCCATAATTGCAGATCTCATACTGCAAAAAAATCAATTCATTTTATTTGATACCATTGAAATAATCGGCAATTTAAATTTAAACGGAAATTATCTTCGTCAATATACAGGTATACATTCCGGGGAGCCATATGATCAGGAATTGCTTAACGGACTCGATAACAAATTAAAAGAAATACCATTTGCTACGGTTAGAGGTAATACCAAAATAGAATTTTATGGAAATACAGCAAAGGTGATCGTTTATCTCGATGAAAAAAAAACGAGCAGATTTGATTTTATTGTAGGTGTAATTCCAAATACAGAAATTACGGGAAGATTTATTATAACCGGCGAAGGAAGATTGGATCTGCACAATATTTTTGATGCCGGCGAAATTTTTAAATTGCATTTCTCCAAACTCGAAAGCACAACAAAAGAATTACAAACCTATTTCGGATATCCATATTTACCGGGTTTGCCGCTTGGCCTGGAGGCCGATTTTAATTTATTTTTAAAAGACTCCAATTTTCTGGAATTATCTTCCTCGGCGGGATTATTATATCAATTTGGCGGAAGTAATAATATCAAAGCCTTTGTTTCTTTTTATAGTTCAGCTATTTTAACTGTTGATACCAGTTTAATTCTTTCAACAAAAACATTGCCCTTCAATCTTGATCTTTCGGAAAGAGCATATGGATTAACCTGGAACTACGAACAACTCAATTATAAATTTAATCCCCGAAATGGATATGCTTTTTCTATCACAGGTTCCGTGGGAACTAAGACAATTAAAGAAAATAACACGATTTCATCCCTATTTGATCCCGAGTTTCCTGACTTCGATTTCAGTACTTTGTACGATAGTATTGAAACAAAAACTTTATCCATTAAATATAATTACGACTTGCGGTATTTTATTCCATTTTTTAAAAGAAATGCACTTTTGTTGCAGGCACATGGTTCATCAATTATTAATTCTACTATTCTTCAAAATGAATTATTAAGGTTGGGAGGAAATTCAGGGTTGCGCGGATTTGATGATCAGTCGATCCCGGTTTCTCAATTTCACATTTTTACTGCAGAGATCAGATATCTGCTTTCCCAAAATTCATACGCAGCAATTTTTGCCGATGCCGGATATGTAGAAAATAAAGGTGTGGGAATGTCAACCAGCGATTTCCCCTTTGGAATAGGTGCAGGAATTAATTTTGAAACAAAAGCGGGTATCTTTGGACTAAATTATGCTCTGGGAAGTCAAAATAATAATCCTCTGAGCATAAAAAATGCTAAAATTCATTTCGGTTACGTGAATTATTTCTGAGTGGTAAAATATTTATTTTTAAGTCTGTTGTTCATATGCTTTGGTGCATTCACCTTTGGCCAAATGGGTCCGAATGTGCTGCAGAATGATACTAATTCAAATCAAATTGAGTATCCCATAGTTTTAATTGATACCGATGCTGTTTTAAAAGAGCTCGAATTTCCAAAATTTTCATACGATTCCCTTTTCACAGCAAGTTCGGATGCCGGTGGCCAGGTATTAACGAGCCAGATTCATGTGCGCAAACGCGATGTGTTATTACCCATACTCTTGTTAATTATGCTGATATATGTTACCTGGTTGCGATTTGTTTTTTCGAAAGAACTCAGCGAAAATTTTACCGTTATCATTAACAGTAATCTGGGGCAACAAATTTATCGGGACAGAGAATTTTCTGCCAATATCTTTAAACTACTCACCTTTGTAAACTTTACATTATCTGCCGGAATATTCATCTTTTTACTCGCAGAGTATTACGAAATAGCAATGCCCTTCGAAATTACTTTTTATAATATATTAGCATCCATTGGGTTAATTATCCTGCTCTACTTGCTAAAGGGAGTCTGGTATGCCATAATTTCTGCGTCTTTTAAAATTGGCCCCCAGATCAGTTTTTTTCGGTTTAATGCACAGGTTATCTACCATTTGCTCGGAATTGCCCTGCTTCCCTTTGTGATATTAGCCGCATTTGCCGAGGCTCCGGTAAGCACATGGTCGCTTTTTGGAGCTTGTTTCGTGGTTTTAATTGCTTTACTGATACGCCTTTTCAAGGGATTTGCTGTTATGAGAGCCTTCGACCGGTTTCATATCGTCTATTTTTTGCTGTATATTTGCGCCCTCGAAATAGCCCCAATTCTAATAGCAGTTAAGCTTTTTAGCACTTGGGGTTAGGTGAAGGAAAAAAATTTGCCGATGAACAACAGCCAGGAACCGTTAATAAAATCAGTTAAATCCATTCTCGTTTCGCAACCTAAACCACCTGAAACCCCAAAATCACCCTATCAGGAACTTGCGGAAAAGTATAAAATCAAAATTGATTTCCGTCAGTTCATTCAGGTTCGTGGATTATCCTCAAAAGAATTCAGGAAGCAACGAATTAATATTCTCGACTTTTCAGCTGTTATTTTTACTAGCAGAAATGCGATCGATCATTTTTTCCGTCTCTGTGAAGAATTGCGCATACGCATGCCGGAAATGACCAAATATTTTTGCGTTTCTGAAGCAATTGCGGTTTACCTGCAAAAATATATTCAGTATAGAAAAAGAAAGGTTTTTTACGGCTCCGGGAAGGACTCGGAACTGCTCGACCTCTTTAAAAAACATATAACCGAAAAGTTTCTATTCCCCTGCACACCTAGCCATAAGGATGTTTTTACGGAGTATTTAAAAAATAATAATGCCGATTTCACCGAGGCAACTATTTACGAAACCGTTTCTGCCGATCTAAGTGATATGAATGGCAAGATCAATTATGATATGATCGTGTTATTCACTCCCACCGGGGTGCAAAGTTTATTTCAAAACTTTCCAAATTTCGAACAAGGCGATCTTCGAATCGGATGTATGGGAACTTCTACACTCAAAGCAATGGAAGATCGCAAACTGCGCGTTGATGTTAAGGCCCCAACTCCCGAAACTCCTTCTATTATTATGGCGTTGAGCAATTATATTGCCTTGGCGAATAAGAAGAAGTGATTGGTTAATAATCTCAGAGTAACACTTCATTCATGATTCACAAAATCAGTAATGAGTAATGCCCGCCCGGACGACCCGGTCGGACGGGAGTTATGAGTTTGCCAACTGCTACCATTGGAGTTTTGATCTCCTATTTGAAAATTTATCTATCCTGCGGGCGCAACCTATTTCCCAAATCGGAAATAGGACATAGGGCATAGGAAAACGAATACCCGGATTTATAAAAATTTCGAAGAAATTTAAACTCCTCACTCCTTTCTCCTCACTCCTCTCTCATTACTCATTACTTCGAGCTCTACACTTACCTTTGTATTAATGAAAAATCAAACATCAAATCATCTTATACACGAAAACTCACCTTACCTCCTTCAACATGCTTATAATCCTGTGGAATGGTTTCCTTGGGGGGATGAAGCATTGCAAAAGGCAAAAAATGAAGATAAACCCATTTTAGTTTCTATTGGGTATGCTGCATGTCATTGGTGCCACGTAATGGAACATGAAAGTTTTGAAGACGAACAAACCGCAAAATTTATGAATACCTGGTTTGTAAATATTAAAGTTGACCGCGAGGAACGCCCTGATATAGATAATATATATATGAATGCATGCCAGCTTCTCACAGGTGCCGGCGGCTGGCCTTTAAATATTTTTCTTACTCCTGATCTATTGCCCTTTAGCGGGGGAACTTATTTCCCGCCTAAACCCGGATACGGCAAACCTTCCTGGATGGAAGTGCTCATGTATATGAAGGATACTTTCAGCCGCGAACGCGATAAAGTGGAACAACAGGCAGCCGCTCTTTCGGAGCACATTTTGCAAATGGATAATGCTTTTATAACTCCATTAAAAGATATTTCCGACAATGAAATTCCATTTACCGAACAAGATATTATTTCAGTAATTACATCTCTTAAAAATAATTTTGATATTGTGGATGGCGGATTTGGATCAGCACCAAAATTTCCGGGTACCATGAGCCTGCAATTTTTATGGAGAGCAAACTTTTTTCTGAAGGATAGTGCAGTTGAAAATCATATTCATCTGAGTCTTCAAAAAATGATGTATGGCGGAATATTCGATCAGATAGACGGTGGATTTGCGCGATATACCGTAGATAAAAAATGGATAATACCGCATTTTGAAAAAATGTTATATGATAATGCCTTACTTATTCATTTATATGCCGAAGTATTTATGTCTACTCAGAATAAAGAATATTTACAGGTTGTACTGCGCTCTCTCGATTTTTTAGAACGTGAAATGATGAATGATGAATTTGGATTTTATTCCTCCTACGATGCCGATTCAGAAGGGGTGGAAGGTAAATATTATACCTTTACTTATGATGAAATTAAAACAATGTTTGGGGAGGATATCACATTTGTCTCCCGATTGTATAATATCGAAAAAACCGGCAATTGGGAACACACAAATATTTTATATCGCACCATTGATAATGATGCATTAGCAAAAGAATTTTCGTTGGCCAAAGAAGAGGTGGAAATTAAAATAAACCTCATCAATAAAAAATTGTTGCATTATCGGGAAAACCGCATTAAACCTGGGCTCGACGATAAGATCATACTGTCATGGAATGCTCTTACCTGCTCCGCTTTTGTGCAGGCATTTAAGGCAACTGCAATATCTAAATTCAAACACTTAGCGATAAAAAATATTGATTTTCTTTTGTCTTGTTTTGAAGATAAAAGCAATGCAGGACAATTGTTCCATACCTATAAAAACGGACTTGCAAAACATCCTGCATTTATTGAAGATTATGCTGCAATTATTCAGGCACTATTGGATATATATGAAATTACCTCGGAAGAAAAATATTTAGTTCGCGCACAATTGTATGCCACATTTGTAATAGAAAATTTTATGGATAATGATGGGATGTTTTATTTCACACATAAAGATCAAAACGACATTCCATTACGCAATAAAGATTTTTATGATAATGCAACACCTTCCGGTAATTCGATAATGGTGCATGATCTCCTTCGACTTTCTATTTTAACGGGAGAATTAAAATGGTACGATATAGCGATTAATATGTTGTTAAAATTAAAACCCGCAATTTTAAAACACGGCTCTTCCTTTGGAAATTGGTTGGGTGCCGCATTAAAAATTTTATTTCCATATGGAGAGGTAGCAGTGGTAGGTAAAGATGCCTTAAAAATTATGGAAGAATTACAACATATTTATTATCCGCATTTAATTTTTCAGGCAGATGAATCAGGAAATTCAGAATATCCTTTGCTAAAGAACAGATATAATACAGAGGGCACTTTTATTCATCTGTGCAAAAACAATGTTTGTAAACTTCCTGTCAGTTCTGTGTCTGATTACCGATCAGCTCTTACAGAATTTTGAGAAGAGGGATGTTTGGATTAACTTTATGTCAAATACGAAACGGATTCTGTTTTCGTTATTAGGTTTAATTGTAAGGATGGACAGATTTATACACAGGATACTTTTTATTTTAATACTGCTTTCAGGGTCTTCTTTTTTAAAAGGACAGTCGGCGTCGTTCCGAAGTTATGCACAACAGGATCCTCAGTTTACACAATACATGTTCAATCCAGTATATTTTAATGTAGCTGCAGTGGGCAACGAACAGGCTTGGGTATCCACTGTTAATATCAGAAATCAATGGGTGAATCTACCCGGAGCACCAGTGTCACAATCTCTCACATCTCATCTGCCAATTTACAAATTACACGGCGGTGCAGGAATTACAATAGTGAATGATATCGCGGGTCAACAGCGAAATACTGGAGCCATGTTCATGTATGCATATCAAAAACAATTCAGAACCTCTACCTTAAGTTTTGGTGCTGGAGCGGGTTTCATACAACAATCGATCGACGGGAGCAAACTAATCACGCCAACAGGCAATTACGAGAATAATGTGAACCATAATGACCCTAATTTGCCTGTCACATTAAGTTCAGAACTGTTACCCGACGCGTCGGCAGGTATCTATTTCTTTGGAAAAAATTTAACCGCAGGGATTGCTGCATCACATTTGTTGTCGCCGATCTTGAATGGAAAAGACGCGACAATCAATGATGTACAATATTACCCCGGCGGTAACGTTTATATCAGTTACAAATTTGAGGTGAACGATAAAATAGATATCACACCTAATGTTCTTTATAAAACCGACTTCGTGGAAAGTATTGTTGATGTAAATACAATTTTTACTTACAACCGCAATATTTTAGCAGGAGTATCGTTTAGGGGATATGCCAACAGTCAGTATGATGCAGTGGCATTGATAGCAGGTTTGAATATCACCGATAAGTGGCGCGTAAGTTATAGTTACGATATCACAACCTCAGCCTTAAACACGGTAAGTTCAGGATCACACGAATTAGTGCTCAGATATAGTATCCCGGTTGCAAAACCAAGAGTAGGAAAGATGATTAACAATCCGAGATATTTATATCATTAACAGCATTAAATTTGTGAATTAATAGAAAGTTGCTAATTTCACATACTTTTAGGAAAAAGTGTGTGAAAAAACTGGGGCGAAATATTATTTTTTAACCAATAAAAATGATATTTTTACACGGTTTTAAAGTTACAAATCATGTCAAGTATGAAAAGAAACCTGCCATTATTACTTATTGCATTCGTAGCCATCCTCGCCGGAACAGGCTGTAGTCACTCGAGTTGGGATGATTACAGGGGACAGTTGCTGGGAATGCAAGACCGACCGGTCTGGGAACCCATCAATCCTTTTGGAATGGTGTACATTCCGTCCGGAACTCTGCACGTAGGGCCCAGCGACCAGGATGTTAACAACTCCCTCTGGCAAAGAACAAAGTCAATTTCCATTCAAGGTTTTTACATGGATGATGCCGAGATCACCAACAACGAATATCGTCAGTTCGTTTTCTGGGTGCGCGATTCCATTTCTCACGTTCTGCTCGATCACTATGCAGAAGAAGAGGAAGGTCAGGCAACTGAAGAACCTAAAATTGACTGGTCACAACCAATCGACTGGGAAGATGAAGAAACAGTTTCCCGTCTGGAAGAAATTTATTTACCCGGTAGTGAAACCTACTACGGTGAAAAACAAGTGGACACACGCCAGCTGATCTTCAGCTACCGTTGGGCAAAATGGAAGGAAGCAGCATCCAAATCAAACCGCGATAAAAACATTGCTGATTTCATGGTGGAAGAACCAATTGAGATCTATCCCGATACTTTAGTTTGGGTGCATGATTATACTTATTCTTACAATGAACCGATGACCCGTCAATATTTTTCTCACCCTTCCTTCGACGATTATCCTGTGGTTGGTGTTTCCTGGAAACAGGCAAGTGCCTTCACAACATGGAGAACCGATTTCTGGAACGACTGGAGAAGATCACACGAGGAAGTTATTGTAGACGATTTCCGTTTACCTACCGAACACGAATGGGAATATGCTGCACGTGGTGGAAGAGATGAAGCTCCTTATCCTTGGGGTGGACCTTACGTGAGAAATACAAAAGGATGTTATCTGGCAAACTTTAAACCTGGTCGCGGTAATTATCCGGAAGATGGTGGTTATTATACAGTTAAAGTATACTCTTATGCACCGAACGATTTCGGTGTATATAATATGGCAGGTAATGTTTCCGAATGGACATCTACAGCATTTGCTGAAAACTCCTATTCATTTATTCATGATGAAAATCCTGATTATAGATATGATGCAGATGAAAATGATCCACCGGCAATGAAAAGAAAGGTTATCCGTGGAGGATCTTGGAAAGATATCAGTTATTATATACAAACAGGTTCAAGACACTGGGAATTTCAGGATACAGCAAAATGTTATGTTGGCTTCCGTTGTTGCATGACCTTCCTTGGTCGCTCTATGAGTGATTTCTAATAAATAATTTCCTAACCAAGAGTGAACACACAAAATCAGCAATTTTTAACAATCATTCTAAAACTAAAAATTTAAAACAAAATGTCAGCATTTTTCGAAACCGATCGTTTTAAACGTCTCAAGAATCTCATCATCGGATTAGGTGCATCAGTAGTACTTGTAGGAGCTCTCTTCAAAATCCTCCACTGGGAAGGTGCCGATTTCATGTTAATGGTGGGTATGTTCACTGAAGCATTCATTTTCTTATTGTTAGGTGTGTTGCCTCCACACAAAGATTATTATTGGGAGAAGATCTATCCGGACCTGGATATCGCTCCTGAAGTTGAAGAAGCAAAATCAGGTAAAAAGGTTCACAAAATGGAACCAAGAGAAAGCGTTACCAAACAATTGGACAAAATGCTGGAAGAGAGCAAAGTTGAACCAATGATGATCGAAAGATTAGGTGATAACCTTAAGAGATTAGGTGAAAATATCGAAAAATTAGGTGACGTACAAGATGCTGCACTTAATACAAACGAATATTCAACTAAAATAAAAGATGCTTCTATTGCTGTTGCTGAAATGCGTGACGCGTATTCAAATGCTGCTAAAGCTATGGAACAGATCACTTCAACATCAGTTGATACAACAAAATACCACGAGCAAGTGCAAATGGTTACTAAAAACTTAGGTCAGTTGAATGCTATTTACGAATTAGAATTACAAGATACCAACAACCATCTTAAGGCAATGAACAAATTCTATGGTAGCTTGAACAGCGCTATGGATAACCTTCAGGAATCAGTTACAGATACTGCTAAATACCGTGAAGAAATTGGTCAGTTGTCCACTAATTTGGCTGCATTGAACCGTGTATATGGTAATATGCTAAGTGCAATGAGCACAGGTGCTAACCGTTAATTCATTTTTACTTTATTAATTTATAACTAAATAAAAATATAAAATAATGTCAATACCAAAGGAACCACGCCAGCTCATGATCAACCTCATGTACCTGGTGCTTACAGCCCTGCTGGCATTGAACGTATCTGCGGAAATTCTCAACGCGTTTAATCTTGTAAATGCGGGTATCAAAGACAGTAATGAAATTCTTACAGAAAAGAATACCAGAACTATCGGTTTTGTTGAAAAAATAGCACTAACGGATACTCGTCCAGCGACTCAGCAAATCTTAAAGAATTGTCAGGAAGCGTCTAAGATCAGCGAAGAATTTGTGGGTTATGTTGAATCCTTAAAAGAGGAAATTAAGGTACTAGCAGGAGGTGATAATCCTGACCATCCCGGAAAATTAAAAACCGAAGGGGAAACAGAAAAAACAAGTAACCTTTTATTGAAAAAAGGTAAAGGAGAAGAATTAGAAGCTAAGATCAAAGAGGCAAGAACCAAATTTTTGGCTCTGGTAGGAAACGATCCTTTGATTGAGGTTCCTTTATCTATCAATGAAATTCCTGCCGATTCAAAGGCAGAATCTTGGAGTGCGTATAACTTCGATCGTGTACCTGCAATAGCATGTATAACGATCCTTACAAAACTTCAACAAGATGCAAAGAGTACTGAAAACTCTATCATTGAAAAGTTAGCAGGTTCTATTTATAAAGAAGACATTAAGGTGGATAAAATGGCTGCCCAGGTTGTAGCCCCGTCTGCCTATATGAGAAAGGGATCTGAGTATACAGCTGATATCTTTATCGGTGCAACTTCCGAATCCATTAAACCGGAAGTGTATTTAGGTTCATTTACTTCTGCAGTTAAAAAAGATCCGGATGATCCAAATGGAAAAGCATTTCTTGAAGTTGTAGGAACTGATATACCTCTCTCAGGAGCTCGTCAGATCGAAGTTGTTGGCGGTATGGGTAAAATTAAAGAGGCTGCATCCGGGCAACGCGACTTTCAAGGTGTAATTAAAATTAAACATCCAAGTGAAGAGGGTAAATTTAAATTCTATCCATTCGAATTTGGATACGAAACATTCGAAGTTGGTAAGGCCGTTGTGTCACCAACAGCTATGAATGTGTTATATATAGGAATAGATAACCCTATAAAAATTTCTGTTCCGGGTTACGCTTCTGAAAAAGTAACAGCATCAGGTTGTGGTATCACTCGTATTAAAGGTGAAGAATATAATGCAAAACCTACTGTTGCGGGTGAAGATAAAATTGTAGTATCTGTTAAAACAGAAAAGGGATCAGAAACTTCAGAAGAAAAATTCAGAGTTCGTCGTATACCGGATCCTTATGTATATGTATTAAATACTAAAGGTGGTGCATTGAAACTCGGAGAATTTAAAGCTGCAGAAAGCATTATAGTTAAAAACCCGGACTTTGTATTCCAGGTACCATATACTGTTGTAAGTTTTGAACTTGCGCATGCTCCAAAAATTGGATCAGTGCTTGCCGATGTGTCAAATTCCAACAAATTTTCGTCTATGATGAAGGATATACAAAAAAAGGCAAAAGCCGGAGATAAAATTGTAATTGAGGCAATTGTTAAAATGCCTGATGGCAGAACTGTTCCTGTAAACACTTCTTTTAAATTAATAGGTGGTTAAAAACAAATTAAGTATGAAAAGATTATTTGTTTTATCAACAGCAATATTTATTCTATCTTCCATTGCTCATGCACAACCTACAAGTGCTGCTAGATTGGATGGTATGTATAAAAGGGAATTACTTGGCACAAGAGAGGTAATACCTTACGACAACATTCGTGAAGCTGATATCTTTTGGGAAAAAAGGATATGGAGAAATATTGACTTCAGAGAAAAAATTAATCTGCCATTTACCTGGCCAGTTGATCCATTTGCCGATATTGTTTACAATGCGGTTGTAACGGGTGAATTAAAGGCTTACAAGCCTACCTATGATGATTTTCGCGAAGGTCTTGAATATCCGATAGAAGAATTACTATTAAAATTTAATAGAACCGATTCACTTACAATTTATGATGAAGAAACATATGAGGAAAAAATTGTAGTGACCAAAACGGAGTTCGACTATCAAACAGTACAAAAGATCCAAATAAAGGAAGATTGGGTTTTTGATGAGGAAACCTCCACAATGGTAGTTAGAATCATAGGTTTGACTATGATTCGCGATAGGTTGGACCCTACTACCGGTGAGGTGCTCGGACAAGAACCAATGTTTTGGATCTATTACCCTGATCTTCGCAATATAATAATTCGTCACGAAGTGTTCAATGAGAAAAATAGCGCAAGAACACTTACATTTGAAGATATTTTCGAAATGCGTTTATTCAATAGTTATATCGTAAAAGAAGATAACGTGTATGATCGCCTAATCGAAAATTACGCAACTGGTATAGACCAGGTGCTGGAAAGTGAAAAAATAAAACAGGTTATTTTTGATTACGAACATAACCTCTGGGAATTTTAATTATCTTTCTTTTCTATTCATACTTGAACGGAAGGCCGGCTTTTATAGCCGGCTTTCTATTTTTACCCAGAGTTAGAAAATTGTAATTAAACTTTAGGGTTATCTAAATCCACCAACAATTTTCTTACTCTGGGTTACCCTAAATAAGAAAATTAAAGAGCATAATTCTCAACCCTGTGTTTTTATTACAAATTTTCTATTTAGGGTAAACCCTGAATAGAAAATTCTCTGATACAATTTGGGCGGGATTAGTTTTCATGAAATATCAAATTATTTTGATAGGCAGGATCCCTTTGAATTTTCTTATTCAGGGTCTCATTTTGCAAAGTAAAAGTTTTAATGCCGTACATTTAACCACCAACAATTTTCTTACTCTGGGTTACCCTAAATAAGAAAATTAAAGAGCATAATTCTCAACCCTATGTTTTTATTACTAATTTCCTATTTAGGGCGAATTCTGAATAGAAAATTCTCCAATACAATTTGGGCGGGATTAGTTTTCATGAAATATCAAATTATTTTGATAGGCAGGATCTCTTTGAATTTTCTTATTCAGGGTCTCATTTTGCAAAGTAAAAGTTTTAATGCCGTACATTTAACCACCAACAATTTTCTTACTCTGGGTTACCCTAAATAAGAAAATTAAAGAGCATAATTCTCAACCCTATGTTTTTATTACTAATTTCCTATTTAGGGCGAATTCTGAATAGAAAATTCTCTGATACAATTTGGGCGGGATTAGTTTTCATGAAATATCAAATTATTTTGATAGGCAGGATCTCTTTGAATTTTCTTATTCAGGGTCTCATTTTGCAAAGTAAAAGTTTTAATGCCGTACATTTAACCACCAACAATTTTCTTACTCTGGGTTACCCTAAATAAGAAAATTAAAGAGCATAATTCTCAACCCTATGTTTTTATTACTAATTTCCTATTTAGGGCGAATTCTGAATAGAAAATTCTCTGATACAATTTGGGCGGGATTAGTTTTCATGAAATATCAAATTATTTTGATAGGCAGGATCCCTTTGAATTTTCTTATTCAGGGTCTCATTTGGAAGATATTTAAATTGCATAAGTTATAAAATTGTATATAATCTTTCGGGTAAAATCGATCTCCAACAATTTTCGGAGATAGAGGAATGCTCACTTAGCGAGGTTTTTTGTTTTGTATTGTACCATTATTGAGACCTTCGCTGAGAGCGAAAGCCTCAATGCTTTGCATTAAAATTTTATCTTTTCACTCGAATGAATTATTAATTGGGATTAAATTTAAATAACATACTACATAAAAATTTCACAAAAAATTTAAACTCCTTTTTAAGTGTATCAGGTATCAAGAATCAAGTATCAGGAAATCAAACAGTGGAATCTGTTAAAATTTCGCAAGAAATTTAAACTCCTTTTTAAGTGTATCGGGTATCAAGAATCAAGTATCAGGAAAACAAACAGTGGAATCTGTTAAAATTTCGTCAGAAATTTAAACTCCTCCCTCCTTTCTCCTCTCTCCTCCCTCCTCGTCCGCAGGCAAAACCTTGGGATTAAAATAATTATTAATAAGCAACGCCTTCGCCTTGCCTACAACTTTAGCAAGTTCTTCCAGTGAAGTATTTTTGATCCGTTTTACGGATTTAAATTCTTTCATCAAAGCAGCTTTTGCTTTATCTCCTATTCCTTTTATATTATCAAGCTCAGACGTGATGGCAGCATTACTTCTTTTTAATCGATGAAAGGTAATTGCAAAACGATGTGCCTCATCGCGCATTTGTTGAATTACTTTCAGACTCTCGCTTTTTTTATTTATATATAAGGGCGTTTGGTCATCTGGAAAATAAATTTCCTCCAATCTTTTTGCAATGGAACAAATTGCAACCTTGCCATAAATATCTAATTCCTTTAGTGCTTCCACTGCTGCCGACAATTGCCCTTTTCCACCATCCACCACAATTAATTGTGGAAGGGGAAGAGCTTCCTCCAATACACGTTTATATCTTCTGTGAACGATCTCGTGCATACTCGCAAAATCATCGGGACCTATTACTGTTTTAATATTAAAATGGCGATAATCTTTTTTACTTGGTTTCGCATTTTTAAAACAAACCATACTTGCTACCGGATTTGTTCCCTGTATGTTCGAATTATCAAAACATTCAATATGATAGGGTAGCGTAGTAAGTTTAAAATCGTTTTTGATGGTTTCCAGTATACGGATATTTTTATTTTTATTTTCGCGCTTTTCTTTTCCGGCTTCCCTTTCTTCCCTCACATATAATGCATTTTTAAATGCAAGATCGAGCAACTTCTTTTTTTCTCCTGCCAATGGAATAGTTTGCACAATAGTGTCATCACTTAATTCCGATTTAACAGGAACAATTATTTCTTTAGCATCACTGTTGAATTGTAAACGCAATTCTGTTATTGCGATACTCAATAATTCTTCTTTCGACTCATCCAGTTTTTTAATGAGCTCCAAAGTTTTTGCCTGAGTAACCATTCCCTGCATTATTTTTAGATATCCTATAACTGCAAAATTGCCTGCATCCGCAATGCTGAAAACATCCACATTATCAATATTGGTGTTTACAACAGTACTTCTTCCCTGATAGTCTTCAATGCTTGCAAGTTTTTTATTTAAAACTTCTGCCGCCTCAAATTCTAATCGCTCAACGTGCTCTTGCATTTTTTGTTTGAAACTGCTTTTTACAAAACTCAAATTACCTTTTAATATATTGATGATGTTATTTACATTATCCATATATTCTTGCTCGCTCATCAAACCCTCACATGGCCCTTTACAATTTCCTAAATGATATTCGAGACAAATTTTGAATTTGTGATTTTTGATATTTGTTTCTGATAAAACATAATTACAGGTTCGTATCGGGAAAACGGATTTAATAAACTCGAAAATAGATTTTACTTTCCCTTTGGAGGTAAAAGGGCCGAGATATTGTGAGCCGTCTTCAATCCTCTTTCGTGTAAAAAATATCCGTGGAAACCTTTCATTTTTTATTACAATAAAGGGATATGTTTTTCCGTCCTTTAAATTAACATTGTATTTCGGTTGTTGTGTTTTTATTAAAGTGTTTTCCAATAAAAAGGCATCCGATTCTGAATTTACAATGGTGAATTCAACTTTTTCAATTTGTTTCACCATCAATTTAATGCGCGCACTGTGATCTGTTTTTTGAAAATAACTGCTCACGCGTTTTTTTAAATTTTTGGCTTTTCCAACATATAATAATTTAGACTCCCTGTCATAATACCGATATATACCAGGTTTATGAGGAAGTGTAATTTCTATATTATTGAATTGATCCAAATTCATTAATGCAAATATAACAGGTTGTGATTTCCTTCTCGCAGACCAAATTAAAGAAGTTGGTTCCAAGTCTTTACAGACTTAAATAAAAGGAATAAAAGACACTGAAGATGAAAACAAATTGCAATTGAAAAAAGTTTAATTATATCCTTCCATCAATTCTTCATACTGGTTTATCTGATTATTATTGTATTTGCCACAATTTAATTCGATAGTTGGAGTGCCCTCAAAGGGTGAGAATCGCGCAGCCGGATCTATCCCGATGGATTTATCGGCGTACACTCTTTTCATAAAGAACCCATAAATAGGCAATGCCATGTTTGCTCCTTGTCCTAATGCCGTGGAACGAAAATGTACCACAGGATCATCTGCGCCAACCCATACGCCACAAACTAACTGTGGCACCATTCCCATGAACCAACCATCAGTATTTTCCTGTGTTGTACCGGTTTTTCCGGCTACCTCTGAAGTAATTCCACCGTATTCCTGTCGGCGCAACCTTTGGCCGGTTCCATTGTTTACAACATATTTCATCATTTCAAGCATTACCGCTGAAATTTCTTCGCGCATAACTTCCACTCTTTTGGCAGGAAATTCAGCAATAATATTTCCATTTTTATCTTCAATTCGCGACACAAAAACTGGGCGAACAGCAACACCTTTATTTGCAAAGGCCGAATATGCCGCAGTCATTTCATATACGGTAACCTCCGGAGTTCCCAAACAAATAGAGGGCTGAAATGGTATCTCTGATTCTATTCCCATGTTATGAGCAAGATCTATAACCGGTTGAATTCCAACTTCACGAAGTAAATATGCAGTAACCGTGTTTACCGATTTTCCCAATCCCTGAGATAAGGTTAACATACCGCCATAACTTCCATCTGAGTTTTTAGGTGTCCAATCGGAAACCAGGCTCCACTTTTTACCCTTTTCGAAGGTAACAGGGAGATTCGGTATCTGATAACAGGGCGAAAATCCCTTATCTGCGATAGCTGCCGTATATACAAAAGGTTTAAATGTTGAACCTACCTGTCGCCCCTGAGAGGGTTTTACGTGATCCAACTGATAATAACGCATATCAACACCACCAACCCAAGCCTTGATCTCCCCTGTATGCGGATCCATTGCCATAAAACCCGGCTGCAATGTTTTCTTTACATATTTAATAGAATCATAAGGCGACATTACTGTATCAAGATCATAGTTTTTTGCAAACCATGAAAAAACCGTCATCGTATCCTTTTTCTGAAATGCTGTGTTTATTTCGTCCTCACTTTTGCCTGCTTTTTTCATTTTGCGATAACGCTCACTCTGTTTCATCGCATTATCAATTAATCCTGGATTTGTTCTGCCACTATAAGGATAAGCCCAGGGTTCGTATTTATTTCCTTTCCAATGTGCGTTAAAATCCTTTTGCAATTTTGTGAGCCATTGACTGGTAGCCTGTTCTGCATAACTTTGCATGCGGCTGTCAATAGTTGTATAGATCTTTAATCCATCCTTATAAATATCCCATTTTCCACCATCGGGTTTTTCATTTTCTTCCACCCAATCACCAAGCCATTGGCGTAAATATTCTCGGAAATAAGTTCCATTTCCGGCTTTATGGTCTTGTCGTTTAAAATCAAGTGCAATGGGTTTTTGTTTATATACATCATATTCTTCCTGACTCAGATCTCCCGTTTCCACCATGGAATGAAGTACTATATTTCTTCTTTCCAAACATCTTTCCGGAAAACGCACAGGATTAAAAAGGGAAGGATTATTTACCATTCCTACCAGGATCGCTGACTCATCAATGGAAAGTGAATCGACAGTTTTATTAAAAAAAGTTTTAGAAGCAGTTTTAATTCCGCTGGCATCGTAGATGTATGGAATAGTATTCAAATACATTACAATAATTTCTTCTTTGGTATATCTGCGCTCCAATTTAGCCGCTGTAACCCACTCCTTTAATTTTATTACTGCCAATGAAAATTTATTACTTGCAACAGGTCTGCCATATAAATTTTTTGCAAGTTGTTGTGTAAGTGTACTTCCACCACCCGCTTCCTCCTGACGCAATATCAAAGTCTTAATTATAACACGCATTACGCTTTTTGCATCAATACCGCTGTGTTCATAAAATCTTCTGTCTTCCGTAGCAACTAAAGCCTGAATTAAATGCGGAGGAATTTCTTTTAAGGTTGCATTGGTTCTGTTCTCTCTATAAAATCTTCCTAACAACTCTCCATCTGATGTTAATATTTGTGTTGCAAGACTACTTTGAGGATTTTCTAATTCATCAAAAGAAGGCAATTTGCCAAACACACCCAAGGATAATAACAGGATAAATAACGCCATTACTCCGGCACCGATAAAAAAGATCCGCCAAAACCATTTTATCTGTTTTTTGTATACAGCTAATTCTTCTTTTACCGACATAATTTTAAATTAATCTTTTATATAATTATCCTCGAAGAAAACTTCATAACCCGTAACGTCTTTTGCCTTGTAAAACTGAACGTAATTTGATTTTGAAATTACCATTGGGGTAAATGCCTCTTTTGTAAGTTCATTAAAAACGCTGGCGTTATCTTTTATTGTATAATAGTAAGTTAAAGCTTTTGCAGCACTTGAAAATGATTTTACCATAATGATACTATTTTCCTTGCCCAATAATAAACTACTGATCTTCAGGTTATCGCTGCCGAAATTGGAGGCATCAAAAGTTGCTATATTATTTTTCATAGTGGTGGCATCTTTACCGGTTGCCCCCATCAAAAATAAAAAGTAATGTTCTTCCTCCGGTTTATAAGTATAATTAATAGTAGGCGCAACTTTTTCAACCGCATCCATTACACTTCCTCTGCGCAGATAATCGAGAATTTCCTGAGCGCGAATTCCAACCTCGTGCGTTGGGTATTTTATTGCTACCTTTTGCAATTCATTTTTGAAAATATCTACACTGTCTGCATCTGCAAATGTTAATGCATTTAGCATTTCAAACTTTGGTTTATAGGGATTGGGCACGAATAAACTATCCGCTATATGAGATCTGTTTTTAACTTCCACATAGTTTTTTTGTTGGAGCAGATCATAGGTTTGCGTATAAAAAATGTCCAATGCGTTCTTTTTTTCATCCCTTTTTTTGAAATAGTCGGGGTCGTCTATGATTTTGGCATAATCTGATTCAGGATATTTTGACAGGATAGCATTTTTATATGTCTCTTGTTTGGGATTTCCTGTCAATCGGTATAATTGATAGTATGCCTGAACCTCGTAAGAATTTGCAGGATAGTCTGTTACATTTTCCTCAAAATATTGTATAGCTTTTGGTTTATTGGAAAAATTTTCTTTATAAATTATTCCTGCTCTGAATAATGCACCTGCAATTTTTGCATTGGAAGATGCAATTTGTTCGGGTGTTTTTGGGAGACTTGCAGTAATGGCATCAATCGTAATATTTTTACCTGTAAGGTCAATTGTTTTTGTTGCAGCAGTATCAACAGCTGCAGTTTCTTCTTCACCAAAACTTCCTTTTTCACTGCGTCTCCAATTATCCTCCAATTTTCGGGTATCCCATTTTTTCTTGAATTCGGAAAATCCGCGAGAGCGTAAAGTGATATTGTAAAAATAAAAATCACCACCAGTATTTGTTCCGGCTTGCACTACATTATTGGGATCAATAATTTCATTATTTACGGTGTCTTTTTCTTCTTCCTCAACAATTATTTTTTCCAATTCTTTGAGTAATTCCTTTTCAGATAATCCTGCCCAATACTGTAACTTTTTTTCAGTGTCGATTATAGTCAATTCATCCACCAATAATTTTAAATTATCGCGTAACATTTTCACCTCCTCAAAACGGGGTTGATCTTTTGGAAGATTTAATACAGTGCTGTCATAATATGCATATGCTGATTTATATTCCACATCAGCATAATAAATATCACCTAAACGCATGTAAGAAGTGCCTTTTTGTTTTCCTTCGTTTGTACTTCTTACAGATTTATTCAGATATTCAATTCCAAGTTCTTTTTGTTTATCAGCGAGTGCAATATCCGCAAGTGTATAATAAATAAGTCCGTAGAATTCAATATACTTTTCATCCTTAAGCAGGCTCAATAATTCGTCTTTGGATTCTTTTCCGGAAACACCGTAATTTTCCATGGTTAATTTAGCCATATTTAATTTGGCATAAAAATCCATGTCGTAAGTTGGTTTGCCATCCAATACCAACTGGTAGGTGGCAAGTGCCTTTTCGTAATTATTTTGTTCGGAATATAATTGTGCTAAAATAAAATTATATCGAACAATAAGTTTTTTGTCATCAGTATTTTCAATAGCTGCCATTAAAGGTTCAATGGCATTTGCACGCTGATTTTCTTTTATATAACAATCGGCTTCTACAGCATATAATTCCCCTAACAACCAAGTAGGAAAATTTTCACGGCTTTTTAAAACGCTTAATACAGTATGTGCATCGCTATATTTTTTTTGTTCAATAAGTGAGCGTGCCACCCAAATTCCGGCTTGACTTGCAACAGGTTGATGTTTTAATCTTTCTGCAAAATTCAATTCGCCATCTTCATCCTCCTTTACACGCTTATTTGCCGATTGTTTTTCAATGATGTCGGAATATTCAGAAACTATGTATTGAAAAGTGGTTAGGGCATCCTCATAATTGCGTTTATAAAAACTCGATTTACCTATCAGAAAGTAACTATCATCCACCCATTTGCTTTTTTTATGCATTTGGATCACAAATGAGGTCTTTTTTACGATCTCATCCATGGCAGGTTGAACCCCGGAGGCCTGTTCCTGAGTGCCATACTTGAAAATGGGTAAAATTTCTTCGTAGTTATCCGTTTGACCTTCCCAAAGCGTGCGCTCATTCTCCTTCATGCTCAAACGGGCGTTAAAATACCCGTTATCCCTTGCTATGAGGTCGTCGATACTGCGTACAACAATATTATTATTGCCATTTTTGCTTGAACTGCAGGCAGAAACAAAAAAAAGAATTAAAATTGTAGCGATAAATAGGGAAAAATTTCGTTTCACAGTCAATAGTTTGTTGCCGGGTATATAACTTATTTCCGACAAAAATATTTTAAATAAAGTAAATAAAATAGCGTTTTACGCAGTAATGGCGAAAGGTAACAAAAAAACCAATCTTTGGTTGGAGAAATTGCGCACTAAATACAAGTTAGTGCTCATGCACGACAAGACTTTTGAGGTGCAAACCTCTTTGCGCCTGAGCTTGTTGAATGTGATCATACTTTTCAGCACTTTATTGGTTTTGGTGGGGATGATCGTATATCTCGCCATTGTTTTCACTCCCCTGAAAAATCTGGTGGTGGGTTATAGCGAGGTAAATACCACCCGTCAGATCACCAAAAACAACAGGACTACCGATTCCATGCTGCTTTCGCTCAAGGCTTACGATATCTATTTCGCGAACCTGCAAAAACGATTAAGTGGTGAAATTGATACTATTGTGCCCTTGGATAGCATCGAAAAGAAGGATTATTCCAACATTCAGATAGGGGAAGCCTCCGAAACGGATAAAATGTTACGTGATCAGGTGTCGCAGGAGGACCTATTTAATCTTAGTCTTGCCGATCCCAGGGAGGTTACGAGCGATCAGAATCTGGAATCATTGCACTTTTTTCCTCCTGTGAAGGGTTCTGTCACTTCCGAATTCAGTTCGAGAGAGAAACATTACGGAATTGATATCGTGGCGCCCGAAAACACTCCGGTAAAGGCTTGTCTTAGTGGGGTTGTTATCGATAGTTATTGGAGTCTCGAAAGCGGAAACGTGATCATACTTCAACATGACCATGGACTTATCTCCTTTTATAAACACAATTCTCAGATACTTAAAAAAACGGGAAACTCGGTGAAAGCCGGTGATGTTATAGCTGTAATTGGAAATACCGGTGAGTTGAGTAGCGGTCCGCACCTGCATTTTGAACTTTGGCATCAAAAAAATCCTATAAATCCAAAAGATTATATTAACTTCAACTAAAATTTAAAAACTATGTTTGGGAATAAAAATTCAACAACCCAGTCTGCACCCAACTCTTTTATTTCAAACAGGATCAATCTAGGAACTATTGTGGAAGGAACAATAGAAAGTGACGGCGACCTCAGGATTGAGGGCACCATACGCGGAACTTTGCGCACAAAAGCAAAGGTGGCAGTTGGGCCTACCGGATTGATCGAGGGTGATGTGCATTGTAAAAGTGCGGATATTGAGGGTAGAATTACGGGCGATATTGAGGTAAGCGAGGTATTAACGTTAAAATCTTCCTCCATTGTTGAAGGAAATATTTATACTGCAAAGATTGTTATTGAAAATGGAGCTCATTTCGACGGCATATGCAATATGGGTGCTAAAGAAACTAAAATAGTAGATGCCAGACCGCAATACCAGGAAGCCACGATTTGATAATTATTTTAAATATTCTGCTATGGCATTTCAGCTATTTGCAGGAATATTTATTGGCGTGTGGGGCGGAATTAAATTAGACGCTTTGCTGAACACAAAACCGTGGTTTACGGTTATACTTTCATTATTGGGAGTAGCCGCAGGTATGTACGCCGTGCTCAAAGATTTTATTAAGCCGAATAAAAAATGAATGCGTTGATTTTAAAAGAAAAAATTAGTTTATGATTTTGGGTGCGTTTAAACGATTGATCTTATTTGCAGTATTTATTGCAGCAGTGTTGTTTATTTTGAGTTTTTTCAAAAATTTCAAATCAGTAATGGCATTTGCCTGGGTACTTTATTTTGTGTTTCTTGTGTTGAGTTTTGCAACTTTATATCTTTCTGGAAAAACAATGACGGGCAAATTAAGTGGGTTTATGAATATTTTTTTTGTAAGTATTTTTTCTAAACTAATAATTACTGCCATAATTGTTATGGTATATAAAAAAAATGCCGAACCAACATCAGACATCAACTTTATAATTCCTTTTGCAATTATATATTTTTCCTTTTTGTTTTTTGAAACTTATGAGCTTGTAAAAATGTCGCGTAGGATCGGTAACAATCAAAAAAATGCAACCGGCAAAAAATGAGAATAATATATTTTATCATAATTGTGTTCTCTCTTTTTTTAATTGCGACTGCAAATGCACAGTCTGCTCCATTGTTAAATTTCGAGCGCGATGTGATTAAGTCTGAACAGAATATTGCATCGGCTAAACTCACTGTATTTAATGCTGCCCCAACCGATAATTATGATCTTAAATATGTGCGTTGCGAGTGGAATATTTCCCCCGACACACTAACTATTTCAGGCGCAATAACTTCCTATTTTACAATATTGGAAAATAGTGATCTGATCTATTTTGATGCAAGTGATTCACTTATTATTGACTCAGTTATTTATCATAACGACGAACTTATTTTTCAACACCTAAATAATGAAATTGAAATATCACTCCCTGAATCATTAACTACAGGAATTTTTGATTCAATTTGTGTTTATTATCACGGTACACCTGTTTCTTCAGGCTTCGGTTCCTTTGAAATTACGCCACATGAAACAGGTAATACCATTTGGACATTATCAGAACCATACGGAGCAAGCGATTGGTGGCCTTGTAAGCAAACAATTACCGATAAGATCGATTCCGCTGATATTTTGGTAACCACTCCTTCGGCCTATAGATCGGGAGGGCCCGGTTTATTAATTAATGAAATTGTGGATGGAGATTTTACTACATATCATTGGAGAACTAAATATCCAATGGCAACTTATTTGATTGGAATATCAGTTAGTAATTTTGAAGTGTATTCTTTTTATGCTCCTCATCATGAAGATTCTGTTTTATTTTATAATTTAATTTATCCGGAAACATTTGAATCCGCTGTTCCGTCAATAGATTTAATTGTACCTTCCTTTGAATTGTTTTCCGATATTTATTCCGATTATCCCTATCCCGATGAAAAATATGGCCATATGCAATTTGGTTGGGGTGGAGGAATGGAACATCAGACTATGAGTTCAGTTTCTAATTTTAATTACGAATTGCTTGTGCATGAAATGGCACACCAATGGTTTGGTGATAAAATTACTTGCGGCACCTGGAGAGATATCTGGTTGAATGAAGGTTTTGCTACCTATAGTACATGGTTGAGTTTCGATTTTTCTGAAGACCCAAATAACTATTTTGAAGCATGGCTTACCGGAACCAGAAATTCCATTATTTCAAAACCAGATGGATCTGTTTGGGTAGATGATACTACCACTACGGCCAGAATATTTGATGGAAGATTAACGTATTATAAAGGTGCCTGGTTATTACACATGCTAAGATGGGAATTAGGTGATTCTATATTTTTTAAAGCTATAAAAAATTATATTACAGATCCTGAATTGATCTACAATTTTGCAGTAACAGATGATTTGAAAAAACATTTGGAGTCTGAAGGTGATACAATGCTCACTCAATATTTTAATGATTGGTTTTACGGACAGGGATACCCAACATATTATTTATTATGGAACCAGGATGAAAATGATCTTTTGAAAATAGCATTGAACCAAACAACCTCCGATGCTTCCGTAGATTTTTTTGAAATGAAAGTTCCCGTGCGGTTATATGGTGAAAACGATTCGCTTGATGTTGTTTTGGAGCATAAAAAAATAGGTCAGTTATTCCAATTTGAAGTGCCTTTTGAAATTACAGGTATTGTATTGGATCCTGATATTAAATTATTGCACGCCAATGATATTATTACACATACGGAATTGCCTGACGGCCCTTTACAATTGATAACGTATCCGAATCCTGCTGATACAGAATTAAATATTCAAATGTTCAACATACGTCTTAGTGATTATTCGGTTGAATTATATAATAATGCTTCTCAAATTGTATACAGCACCCATACTCGTCTTGATGATACACGTGGTCTCCTTAAAATTGATATTTCTCAACTTGCTCCCGGGCCTTATGTATTATCGGTGAAGGATGATGTTAATGATATTGTAGTGAAACTTATCATTAAATAGACAATCTTCCTCCTGAATTAATATTTTTCAAAAAGCATATTTCAAATGCAGAGAAAATGCATCCTGAAATCCTTTAACACTTTCTTCACCTGCAATAGTTAATGCACGATCGTAAAGCAGCTCCAGATAATATTTATTAATAAGAGTTACGCCCCCACCTGCAATAAAAGAAACATGAAAATTATTTTTGTCAATTTCATTTTCAAGAGCGTAATTTTCAATCGTATGGATATAAATATTTTCCTCCATAATTTTCTGAGTGTTATCATTTGTTATTGAGTAGGCTCCTCCAAAACCAATTTTAAAATAGGGTTTAAATTTGGGAGTGTTCATTTGAACCTTAAGAGCTGTGGTTAATGCTACATCAAGTATGTCGAAATTTATTTCTTCTTCTCTATAAAATGATCCCGAAGTGTAAGCTGCGAATCCTGTTGAGCTGATTTTCTTAATAGCCAATTCATTATTCAACCAAAGTGTTTGTCGTCGGCCTTCAAAGTCAATATCGTAAAATAAGCCGGCATCATATCCATTTCCATAACTATATTCAGCACGACCATAACCTGGACCACTGTCACCTGTAGTGAATGTAATTTTTGTTTTGGAAACTCCAAGCATTAAACCAAAATATTCTTGAGATTTTGGTTTAATAAATTGATATGAAATTTCATTTGCCCGACATTTATTAAAATCTATTATTATCGAAGCGATTTCATTAGAAGTAAATCTGCAACGATCAATTTTTCCAAGTAACTTCGGACATCTTTTTGTTATCCTTGCCAATTGATTTTTATATTCCGCAACTTTAATTCCTGATTTAAGTTCTTCATCATAATAATAGATATACAATAATTCCACAATGGAATCACCATATATCGCAAAAAAATGATTTTTTTCATTTGCGCTGTAATGATATAAACTAATACCTTCTTCTGATACCACAATAGCCTTAAGCGCAATTGTATCCTTTTCAAGTAACTGAACATATCCAAGTCCCAATTTATAAAGATCAACAGGTGTATTATCAATTATAACCTGTCGGCATATATATTCTGTGTTTTCCACTGAAACACTTTTTAAAGTATGCGGAGTGAATGTTTCTACAACTGCATCCTTTGATTTTTTGAAACGAAATGTTTCAGGACTGTCGGCCCAATCTCTGAAATCAATTAATCCTTGTAAGGTATCATCCTGATTGGTGATAATAGTGCCTGGAACAAAATTTTCCTGAGCGTTCAACCATCCATGCAGGAAAATAACGACAAAAAGCAAACTAAATCGAAAAATATTCGGAGGAAGGATATTATTATTTTTGTGTTTCATTTTTGCTAAATTAGCACAAAAATATACATGAAAAAGATACTATTGTTAGGAAGTGGTGAATTGGGAAAAGAGTTCGTAATCGCATGCAAAAGATTAGGTGAATATGTGATTGCAGTTGACTCCTATAACAACGCACCTGCACAACAAGTTGCCGATGAAAGAGAAGTTATTAATATGTTGGATGGAGATGCATTGGATGCAATTGTAAAAAAACACAAACCGGATATTATTGTTCCTGAAATAGAAGCAATAAGAACGGAACGATTTTATGAATATGAAAAATGGAATATTCAGGTTGTTCCCAGTGCACGTGCGGCAAATTTCACCATGAACAGAAAAGCGATCAGAGATCTTGCTGCGATAGAATTGGGTGTTAAAACTGCAAAATATGCTTATGCTACAAGTTTGGAGGAATTAAAAAGGGCAGTTGCAGAAATTGGAATTCCTTGTGTTATTAAACCGTTGATGAGTTCCAGTGGTAAAGGACAATCTACCATTAAATCGGAATCGGATATTGAAAAAAGCTGGAATTATTCGCAGGAAGCAAAACGCGGGGATATAGCAGAAGTGATAGTTGAAGAATTTATTTCATTTGATTCAGAAATTACTTTATTAACAGTGACGCAAAAAAACGGTCCCACTTTATTTTGTGCACCAATTGGACATCGACAGGAGCGGGGTGATTATCAGGAAAGTTGGCAACCTGCATTAATTTCTTCCGAACATATTAAAGAAGCACAGGAAATTGCAAAAAAGGTTACAGAAGCATTAACAGGTGCCGGAATTTGGGGAGTGGAATTTTTCCTAAGCGCAAAAAATGGTGTGTATTTTTCAGAGTTGAGTCCGCGCCCTCACGATACCGGAATGGTTACACTTGCTGAGACACAAAATTTAAATGAATTTGAATTACATGCCCGTGCAGTTTTGGGATTGCCTATACCGGAAATTGAATTATTAAAAATTGGAGCTAGTGCAGTAATTCTTGCTCCGGAAGAAATGCAAAAATTCACATTTGAAGGAATTGAAAAAGTTTTGGAGAGTTCGCAAACAGATATCCGTATCTTCGGTAAACAAACTACAAGAAAATATCGGCGTATGGGAGTAGTGTTGGTAAATGGAAATTTAGGAGGAGATGTGAATCAGGTAAAAGAAAAAGCTATGGATCTGGCGAAATTAGTGAGCTTAAAAAAAATGGATTAAATTTGATTTATTAACCTTTTAAAAATAGAATTATGATCACATTAGAACAATATGCCGACCTCTGTGTATTGATGAGCGACACAGCAGGAGATGAATCCAAAGAAATTGCCATTGCCGAAGCAAATGGTGTAAGCGGAGCTGAATGGCTCGAATCAAAAAAAGGATATACAGCTAAAATGAGCGATCCCGCCGACATGGGAAAAACTGCAGTTGCCTTCATGCCATTATACCAAGCAGCACTAGACAAAAAACGCGGAGGTGGAGAACCCTGCACCTTAGAATTATATACCAAGATCCATGCAGAAATGGCGTTCAGAAAAGATCCGAACGATCCAACTAAAAAAATTGACTACAACATCGTTTTAGCGGAAAACGGCTATACCCATCAAACCTGGCTTGAATGTGAAAGTTACTGGACTCCACGCGTAGGTGCCGACACCGAACCAAAATATATTCCGGAACTCGGTGCCAAATTCAGAGTTTTAATGCAGCAGGAGAGTGATAGGATTTTTGGGATTGTGAGGTGAGGGGAATAATCTTAATATGCCCCCACAAATTCTACTCACACCTATAAAAATCAATTATATCCGTGAGGGACTGTGTGGCGTTCCGGATATTTTCGTCCCCAATTCCGCCAGAGTCCCACTTGAAAAATACATTAAAATTTAATGATTGATTTTCTGTGTAGATTCTGGCGGGGCAGTCGTAGGCCATAGCGTAGAGAAAGCCCCCACATAGTCTGCTCACACCTATAAAAAATCAATTATACCCGTGAGGGACTGTGTGGATTCGGAGGACTAAATTTCATCCTAAAAGTGTTTATTTAGGGAATATAAAATCAATTATATCCAGCTTGGCCACGAGTATTTTCGTCCCAATTCCGCCAGAGTCCCACTTGAAAAATTTACAAACATCAAATGATTTGTTTTCTGTGTAGACTCTGGCGGGGCAGATCAAGGGAATAACATGGAGAAATATTATTTAATTTTAGTATCTCAATTAAATAAAAATTTTATGACAGTCCGCACCTTAAAAACAGAAACAGGAATTTGTTATTATTGTACATTTACTTGTTATAAATGGCTTCCTTTATTTGAATTAACAAAAATTCACGATGCAATTTATAGGTGGTTTGACTACTTGGTTGAAAATGGTCATCAAATTGTTGGATTCGTAATAATGAATAATCATATGCATTGTATTATTCATATAAAAAAAGGAGGACCTACTATTAATCGCATTATTGGAAATGCCAAACGATTATTAGCTTATGAAATAGTGGAGCGGTTGAAAAATATTAAAAGAGAGGATATATTACACATTATGCAAGAAGGCGTTTCAGATAAAGAAAAATTAAAAGGTGTTAAACATAAAGTATTTGAAGCCTCTTTTGATGGAAAGGAATGTTTTACCTACGATTTTTTAATTGAGAAATTGCGGTATATACATAATAATCCAGTAAAGGCAGGATTAGTTACTTTTCCGGAAGAATATATTCATTCCTCAGCGAAATTTTATTTCACAAATGAACAAGGTATTTATCCTGTTACTCATTTTATAGAAATATTTGATGGGAGAGAGGTGTATGAATTTTCTATAGGGATAAAAAAGAAAGATTCGCAGGAATAAATTTAATCCTAAAAGTGTTCTAGAATTGAAATATAAATTCAATTATATCCGTGATGGCCAATGATATTTTCGTCCCCATTTCCGCCAGAGTCCCACTTGAAAAATTTACAAACATCAAATGATTTATTTTCTGTGTAGATTCTGGCGGGGCATTCATAGGCCATAGCGCAGAGAAAGCCCCCACATAGTCTACTCACACCTATAAAAAATCAATTATACCCGTGAGGGACTGTGTGGATTCGGAGGAGAAAATTTCATTCTAAAAGTGTTTACGAATGGAAATATAAAATCAATTATATCCATTATAGCCCTGGAAATTTTCGTCCTCAATTCCGCCAGAGTCCCACGTGAAAAATAATTAAAATTAAATGATTTATTTTCTGTGTAGACTCTGGCGGGGCAGTCGTAGGCCATAGCGCAGAGCAAGCCCCCACATAGTCTACTCACACCTATAAAAATCAATTATACCCGTGAGGGACTGTGGGCTTCGGAGGAGAAAATTTCATTCTAAAAGTGTTTACGAATGGAAATATAAAATCAATTATATCCATTATAACTCTGGATATTTTCGTCCCCATTTCCGCCAGAGTCCCACTTGAAAAATACATTAAAATTTAATGATTGATTTTCTGTGTAGACTCTGGCGGGGCAGTCGTAGGCCATAGCGCAGAGAAAGCCCCCACATAGTCTACTCACACCTATAAAAAATCAATTATACCCGTGAGGGACTGTGTGGATTCGGAGGAGAAAATTTCATTCTAAAAGTGTTTACGAATGGAAATATAAAATCAATTATATCCATTATAGCCCTGGAAATTTTCGTCCTCAATTCCGCCAGAGTCCCACGTGAAAAATAATTAAAATTAAATGATTTATTTTCTGTGTAGACTCTGGCGGGGCAGTCGTAGGCCATAGCGCAGAGCAAGCCCCCACATAGTCTACTCACACCTATAAAAATCAATTATACCCGTGAGGGACTGTGTGGCTTCGGAGGAGAAAATTTCATTCTAAAAGTGTTTACGAATGGAAATATAAAATCAATTATATCCATTATAACTCTGGATATTTTCGTCCCCAATTCCGCCAGAGTCCCACTTGAAAAATACATTAAAATTTAATGATTGATTTTCTGTGTAGACTCTGGCGGGGCAGTCGTAGGCCATAGCGAAGAGAAAGCCCCCACATAGTCTACTCACACCTATAAAAAATCAATTATACCCGTGAGGGACTGTGTGGATTCGGAGGACTAAATTTCATCCTAAAAGTGTTTATTTAGGGAATATAAAATCAATTATATCCAGCTTGGCCACGAGTATTTTCGACCCAATTCCGCCAGAGTCCCACATGGAAAGTAGAATAAAATTAAATGATTTATTTTCTGTGTAGACTCTGGCGGGGCAGTTGAAAGTTAGGAAATAATACCCCTATTTTTCATCTAACTTTTTCAACTCCATCTTAAGTTCTTCGAGAGTATATTCTGACATTATAATTTCAAATGTTTTATTTTCTGTCTTGATTTTTTGCATTCCAAGGTAGGGAACCTGATCGCGGTATTGAATGGCAACTATCCAAACTTCCTCACCTTTGGGAATGCCTTTAAATACATAATTTTTTTTATCGGGGGTTCCGGGAAATACACTCCTGCTGTTTATAAATACTAACTTGCAATCGGTAAATTCATTAGGTCTAATATTAACTTTCAAATCTACAGGATTTCTTATAGTTTTAAAATCATCTAAATTACTCCATCCGAAATTTGATGTATTATATATATAATAACTGAAATCATCAAATGCAATGGACTTATTTCCATAATTCATTTCTATTGTATTAATTTTTTCCTGCTCCATTAATATAGCTAATTCCTCCATGGTAGTTGCACCATATTTATCAAGCAGTGGTTTATTTATAGCATATACAAGGTCTTTTATATTATCAACTCCATATTTAACAAACATATCATACATCCATTGACAACTGTTTTCGTTATATGTGGGTCTGCTGTTGATAATGGAATCTGCATTTATATTGACATTCAGATTTACATTGCCGTTTTTGATCCTTCGTTCAAATTTTCTTGTTTCACGCGCATCCCGGCGAAGTTTTCGTTGGCATTCTCTGAATCTTTTATTTTGTTGATGTTGTGCGGAATTAAATATTCCTCTAAACCCTTCATCAAGTCTCCTGCACCTGCAGAAAAAATAATCCGATTTGTTAAACGCATATTTACACCTGCTGCAACCGGGATAAACTCCTCCACATAAAAAAGCACCACAACCAATAACTTGCTCTAATGTGAAATCATTTAATTGACTATTATTATTTACTGTCCAGTTAATTTGATCGTGTATCTCTTCACCGGTGAAAACTTTTAAACCAGGAACGATGGTATCAGTTGGAGTCATCACCAGATAATCTGTTTTGGACTTAAGGTTTAATTTTTTATCGCCCTGAACTGCCTGTACATATACCATCCCCTGCGATTCTAAAATTTTATCACCCGACATGGTTGTGATGTTATCCAATATCATGTCCGATTTTAAATATTCTTCCTTTACCTGTATAATTACGCAATCAGTTGATTTTGCATTATAAATAATAGTATTTCCTTTGATATAAACGATAGTCCCATACTCACATATTATTATGGTATCCTTTGTAGGATCTATGCAAAATTCCTGTAAATCGCGTTTGCTTTTTTTATAAAAATCTGCGATAGTTGTTGTGGAAGTTTCTTCCGGAAAAATTTCATCTAAAATTGATTTTCTGACAATTCCGGAAATAATAATATCTACACGTCGGTTTCTTTGTTTTCCTTCTTCAGTTTCATTTTCTGCAATGGGTTTATTTTCACCATACCAATTGGTGGTGATATTTTTTTCCGGTATGGAATTTAATAATAAATACTGATTAACACTTGTGCACCTTTTTTGTGATAATTGCAAATTATATACACTATCTGCATCTGAATCTGTATTGCCGCGTATCAACAATTTATAGGTCTTATAACCCGCAATAGAATCAATCACAGTTTTTAGTATACTGCTATCTGCAAAATCCAGATTAAATTTATCAGTTTCAAAGTAAACAGATGTTTTATAAAAATTAGATTGGCAGAATGAATGCTGAATTAGCAATAGGAAAAAAATAGCTGTAAATATTTTCATATGAAATTGGGTAAAAAAAAAGCAGGTTAAAATAAACCTGCCATTAAAGATAATAATAATTTTCTCACTCCAGATCACTCAGATCAAACCCATTCATAAAGCTTGTATCAAATACCCCAGCCCTGAATTTTGGATCACGCATGAGCTTTTTGTGGAAAGGAATGGTTGTTTTAATTCCCTCTACAATAAATTCATCTAAGGCTCTTTGCATTTTTAATATTACTTCTTCACGTGTGCGCGCCTTGCAAATTAATTTAGCGATCATGCTATCGTAATAAGGTGGGATGGTATAGCCTGCATACACAGCAGTATCTACACGAACTCCATGTCCTTTCGGAGAATGGAAACTGGTTATTTTACCCGGACTCGGAGAAAAATTTCTTGTGGGATCCTCCGCATTTATTCTGCATTCCATTGCGTGTAATAACGGGAAATAATTTTTTCCGGAAATTTTTTCTCCCGTTGCAATTTTAATTTGTTCTTTAATTAAATCGAAATCTACCACTTCTTCCGTAACAGTATGTTCAACCTGAATACGTGTATTCATTTCCATGAAATAAAAATTCTTGTGTTTGTCAACAAGAAATTCTATTGTTCCTACACCTTCATATTTAATACTTTCTGCAGCTTTAACCGCTGCATCACCCATTTTTTTTCTCAGCTTCTCATCAAGAAATGGTGAAGGACTTTCTTCAACTAATTTTTGATGTCTTCTTTGTATGGAACAGTCTCTTTCACTTAAATGACAAGCTCTTCCATATTGATCACCCGCTATCTGAATTTCGATATGACGTGGTTCCTCAATATATTTTTCCATATATAAACCATCATTATTAAATGATGCTTTTGCTTCCATGCTTGCGGTATCAAATGCACTTTCCACTTCATCCTCTTTCCAAACAATACGCATTCCTTTTCCACCACCACCGGCAGTAGCTTTCATGATAACCGGATATCCTATTTTTTTGGCTAATTTTTTAGCTTCAGCCACATCTTTTAATAATCCTTCACTTCCTGGAATTACAGGAACACCTGCTTTTTTCATGGTTTCCTTCGCTGTGATCTTATCGCCCATTTTGCGGATCTGATCAGCGGTAGGTCCAATAAATTTAATTCCGTATTTGGTGCATATCTCAGAAAAAGTTGCATTCTCACTTAAAAAACCATAACCAGGATGTATGGCATCCGCATTGGTAATTTCCGCAGCGGCCATAATTTTCGGAATACTTAAATACGATTCTTTGGAAGATGGAGGTCCTATACAAACTGCTTCATCGGCAAAACGTACAGGCAAACTTTCTTTATCGGCAGTGGAATAAACAGCAACGGTTTTAATTCCCATTTCTTTTGCTGTTCTAATAACCCTTAAAGCTATTTCGCCGCGATTTGCTATTAGTATTTTTTTGAACATCTTATTTTAAATATCTAATGTACAAATTTGCCAATGTGCAAATTCAAAGTGTGTAATAAAAGAAAAGATTATTTGGTCTCAATTAAAAACAATGGTTGATCATATTCCACGGGACTTGCATCATCCACAAGAATTTTTGCGATCTTACCCGAAACTTCACTTTCAATTTCGTTGAATAGTTTCATTGCTTCAATGATACATAATTTTGAACCAACGGAAATTTCATCACCAACTTTCACAAAAACATCTTTATCAGGTCCGGGAGAACGATAAAATGTTCCAACGATCGGTGATTTAATTGTCATTGTATTTTCTGCTGCAACTGCTTCAGATTTTGATTCTTCTGATGTGCTTTGCGTAGTTTTTTCTGCAGTTATTTGTTGCGTTTGTGCAACTTGTTGCATCTGCGGTTGTTGCATCATCATCGGAACTTGCATAACTCCGGAAGAAGCTAAGGCAGTTTTAATTTTAATGCGAAAATCTTGATTTTCGATAGTGAGTTCAGCGATGTTATTTTTATTAACCATCCTGATTAACTCCTGAATTTCTTTAAAGTCCATAGTAAGGTTATTTTACACGTTCAACATATTCAAATGAGCGGGTGTCAATTTTAATTACATCACCCGAATTAACAAACATAGGAACCATAATACTTGCTCCGGTTTCCAATGTTGCATTTTTAAATGCATTTGTTGCAGTATTGCCTTTCACACTCTGCTCTGCAAATGTAACTTCTAAAATGATATGTGCAGGTAACTCACAGAACAAAGGTTTTTCCGTTTCAGCATGAAATAAAATATCTATCTCCTGACCTTCCTTAAAAAATTCCTTTCCTTCCACCATTGCCTCATCCAAGGTAACCTGGTCGAAAGTTTCCTGATTCATGAAACTATAACCGGTTTCATCCTTGTATAAATATTGAAATGTGCGACGTTCAACTCTTACAGTATTGATAGTAGCGCCTGATGGAAAGGTATTTTCCAAAACCTTACCCGTTGTTAAACTTTTGATCTTCGTGCGCACAAAGGCATTGCCTTTACCCGGTTTCACATGCTGAAAATCAACCACCTGCCAAACATCATTGTTAAAGTCGATGCAAAGTCCTTTTCGAATATCTGCTGTATTTGCCATTTTATGTTAAGTGTTGTCCTGATGATTAGATCAGGATGTTTATTAATGTCATTAGTCAATAGTCAGGAGTCAATAGTCAGGGGTAACTCAAATTGTCAATTGTCAATTATCAATTATCAATTGAGTAAGCCCACTTTATCAGTGTTGCTCCCCAGGTAAATCCTCCGCCAAATGCTGCTAATACTATATTGTCTCCTTTTTTCAATTGCGGCTCCCATTCCCACAAACACAAAGGCAGCGTTCCCGCTGTTGTATTTCCGTATTTTTCAATATTGATCATCACTTTTTCTTTGGATAATCCCATACGGTCGGCTGTGGCGTCAATAATTCTCAAATTTGCCTGATGCGGAACCAGCCAGGCAATATCTTCACTCACCAGATTATTGCGTTTCATGATCTCCTCCGAAACATCTGCCATATTTTTAACGGCGAATTTGAACACTGTTTTACCTTCCTGATAAACGGTGTGCTCATTGCTGTCAACTGTTTCGTGACTTGCAGGTTTTAATGAACCACCTGCCTTCTGATGTAGGTAATGTCTTCCTGAACCGTCAGAACGCAAAATGGAATCAATAATCCCCGTTCCATCTTCACTAGGCTCAAGCATTACAGCTCCGGCACCATCTCCAAATATAACACAGGTAGTGCGATCATTATAATTTATGATGGACGACATTTTATCCGCCCCAACAATTACAACTCTCTTATATGTTCCGGTTTCAATAAATTTTGCACCCGTGGTGAGGGCGTATAAAAAACCGCTGCATGCAGCACTAATATCGTAACTTAAAATATGCCCACAGCCTAATTTATCACAAACAATATTCGCTGTTGCGGGAAAGGCCATGTCGGGCGTAGTAGTTGCCACGATCAGCATTTCAATATCTGTAGCTTTTAATCCTTTTTTTTCAAGCAACCCCTTTACAGCTTCAACAGCCATATCGCTGGTTGCCAGTCCCTCTCCCTTTAAGATCCGGCGTTCTTTTATACCGGTTCTCGACATGATCCACTCGTCAGAGGTGTCTACCATTTTCTCGAGTTCGGCGTTGGTGAGCCTGTATTCAGGAACATAACCGTAGACACCGGTTATTGCTGCAAGTGGTTTATTCATGCCTGTAGTTGGTTTTAACTAATGGAATACCTCGAATTATACGAGGAATTAAGATCAGGCTTTCTTTTCGATTGCTATTTTTCCTCTGTATGTTCCACATTCAGGGCACACACGGTGATACAAAGTTGGAGCACCGCAATTGGCACAATTGATCACATTTGGCGCTTCAACACCATGATGTGTTCTGCGTGTGCGGGTTCTTTGTTTCGAGTGACGTCGTTTTGGATTCGGCATTGTATTCTAGTTTTAATTTTTACTCAAATTATTTAAAATATCCCAACGGGGATCAATTTCCTTTTTGTCTTCTTCTTCCTTTTCTGTTGCTAACAGCTTTAATATTTCAGGATCACACCCAGGGTCACCATTCTTTTTGTCGGGATGGGTCTTTTTTATGGGAATAGATAAATGAACAAATTCATAGATCATCTCCGAAACATCCAAAACCGAATCCCCATCTGATATCCAGATCACATCTTCATTATCTTTATCCTCCTCGCGCTCATCTCCCACCTTTACATACATGGTATAATTTCCATGTATAGGAAGGTCAAATGCTTGTCCACAACGGTCGCACTCGGAGGCAACACTGCCTGAAATATCAAAATTAAGAACGAACAATCTATCCTTTTTATCAAAAATCAGATCTACGAAAACCTTGCCCTGCTTAACCAGGCTATCCTCGAAGTGACTAAAAAATGCGTCTTCCAGCACAAAATTAAAGTGGTGCTCTTCCAACTTTAGTCCAACAAACGGTATCTGGTATGCCCTCAAATCTTTCACGACCCAACTGTTTTAAAAAAGGCTGACAAAGGTAGTGAACAAAAGGCAAAAAGGGGAAAGATTTTGATTATATTGGTCAAAGAAGCATGAATTTGACCATTTTTAGTCAATTATCACCCTCTAAACGTGTAATTTCCGCTTTGATCTGCTCGGGAACAGGTGTTTTTTGATTTGTATTAAAATCATACATCACCAAAATATCTGTACCGATGGTAGACAATTCACCTTTTCCGCTAAAAATCTGATGCTGAAGCCCAAAACTGGTGTTTTTTATAAAAGAGACAGTAGTTTCAATTCTAATATTATCGGGATAATACAGTGGTTTTTTATATTCCAGCGCCGAGGATGCCAGCATAAATCCAACTTTATCCTCCTCCAGCATTTTCATTATCCCTATTTTCTCAACAAAATTGACCCGCGCAGATTGAATGTACTTGGCATACATCACATTATTAATATGACCAAACAGGTCCATTTCACTCCAATCAACTCTTAATGTTAAAATTATCGGTGTTGCCATTTGCTTGTTCTCCGATTATCTTTCTGCCTCAACGTAAGACCTTTTCAGGGGGTTTTTAGTGCTTTCAGCATATGAAACCCTTCGGTTACAGATGTCGATGGCAGCAAAAATGGCGTGTAGTATACTCTCTCCGGAAGCTTCATTCTTTCCCGCTATATCATAGGCAGTTCCATGGTCGGGCGAAGTGCGCACAAAAGGTAAACCGGCGGTAAAATTGATACCACTGCCAAAACTCAGGCTTTTAAACCCTACCAGTCCCTGATCGTGATACATTGCGAGTATTGCGTCAAATTTCTGGTAATTTCCACTGCCAAAAAATCCATCAGCAGCGAAAGGACCAACCACATATATTTTTTTGTCCTGAGCAGCTTTGATAGCAGGTATGATGATATTTTTTTCTTCATCACCAAGCAATCCTCCATCACCTGAATGTGGGTTCAATGCCAAAACTGCAATAGTAGGATTAAAAATAGCAAAATCCTGTTTCAAACTATGGTTAATAAGTTCGATCTTCTGCAGTATTTTTTCCTTTGTAATTGCTGCAGGAATTTCTTTTATTGCTAAATGATTTGTTACTAATCCAACACGTAAATTCTCGTTCATCAACAACATAACACTTTCTTTATCTCCGGCCTTTGCATTAAAATATTCCGTATGACCGTGATAATTAAAACCACTTTGTTGCATGTTATTTTTATTGATAGGTGCAGTTACAAGTGCATCTATTTTTTTCGCTAAAAGATCTTGCGTAGCGGCTTCCAGGCTTATCAGTGCAGTCTTTCCGCCTATCGCAGTGTCTTGCCCGGGTTGTAAAATAATATCATCGGTAATACAATTAATTATGTTCACCGATTTTGTATTAGATTGATCTGCATCAACACAAGTTGTATAATTAAATCCTTCTATATTGAACATTTTTTTATAAAAAGATAAAATTCTGTTTGATCCATAAATTACAGGAGTACATAATTTTAATATACGATTGTCGTCGAGTGCTTTTATGAGTACTTCGGGACCAATTCCATTAACATCTCCGAGTGTGAATCCTATCTTTAATTTATTGTCCATCGATGTAAAATTAGATAACCATCCGAAGATTTTTTAATCCTTATCACGAATTAATGCGAAGTTTGCAGAATCCTCTAGTTCAAATATCAAAATATATGCAACACAGTTTTCACCATAAAAAATCGCTCGGCCAACATTTTTTAAAAAGTGAGGCCACTGCTTTGGAAATTGTGCAAGCTCTGAAACCCGAAAATGATACTATTCCGATTCTGGAAATTGGTCCGGGTCTGGGAATTTTATCAAAACACCTTTTACAGCTTCCAAACCCGATCTTTTTTAGTGAACTGGATGCAAGAGTAATTTCCTTTCTAGAGGAGGAGCTGAAAATTGATCCCTCCTATATTATATATGGTGATTTTTTAAAATTGGATCTATCCAGATACTTTACCGGGGAATTTTTAGTGATAGGCAATTTCCCCTACAATATTTCCTCCCAAATACTTTTCAAAATTCTTGATTTTAAGGAGCAAGTACCCGTTTTAACAGGCATGTTTCAAAAGGAAATGGCCAAAAGAGTGGTTGCAAAACATGGCAATAAAGAATATGGGGTGATAACGGTAATTGTTCAGGCCTATTACGATTGCACTTACTTATTTGAACTTCCACCCACCGCATTTGATCCTCCACCGAAAGTAAATTCCGCAGTAATAAGACTTTCCAGAAAAGCGACGGCATTAAATTGTGATGAAAAACTGTTCAAACAAATAGTTAAAGCCGGCTTCAATCAAAGGAGAAAAAAACTTTCAAATGCACTTTCGGGAATTCCGGGATCAAAAGAAAAACTAATAGCCCTTAACTTTGCCGACAAAAGGGCCGAACAACTGAGTGTTGAAGATTTTATTGAACTGACCAAATCTTTTACAACTGTCCAATAAATTTATTACTCCTATTATATATATGTAAATGTTGAAAAAAGTAATCATTACTGATCATCTTCACCCTTACCTGGAGCAACAATTGACAAAACTTGGTTATGAGGTAGATGTTCAGCAGGATATAACAAATGAGCAACTCTTTGAAATAATTGATCAATACTTCGGTCTTGTTCTCAGCACCAAAATAAAAGTAACTCCTGCATTACTTGATAAGGCAACAAAACTCGTATTCATAGCAAGAGCCGGCAGTGGTATGGAGAATATTGATATTGAATATGCACTTGCCAAAAATATCCAGGTAATTAACTCACCGGAGGGAAATTCGAATGCAGTAGCTGAACATGCAGGTGGAACTCTTTTAGCCTTAATTAATAATATTACCCGATCAGATAGAGAAATAAGAGCAGGAATATGGCGCCGTGAACAAAACCGTGGTATAGAACTGGAAGGGAAAACAATTGCAATTATCGGATACGGTAATACCGGATCTGCATTTGCTTTAAAATTGCAGTCCTTTAATATGCAGGTCTTAGCATATGATAAATTTAGATCCGGATTTGGATCCCCTGGCGTAAAGGAATCTGATCTTGCCGAAATTAAAGAGAAGGCTGATATTGTTTCCTTTCATTTGCCATTAACAGACGAAACGTTCCATTTCCTCGACGATGCTTTCATTTCAGATATGAGAAAGAATTTTTGGGTGATAAATACTTCCCGTGGGAAAGTGGTTGATTCTCGTTCTTTATTGAAAGGTTTAATTTCCGGAAAGATACTTGGAGCAGGTTTGGATGTTTTTGAAAATGAGCAATTTTATCAGCTAAAGGGAGATGATAAGCTGATTATGGAAAAAATGTGCAGTTTCGAAAATATTATTCTAACCCCGCATATAGCAGGTTGGACCCATGAATCCTACTTTAAAATCTCCAAAATATTGGCTGAAAGGATTGAGGTGCTTACACTTCCAAATGTTAAGTGACAAAAATATGATACTAAAGTGACGGGTGTATGACGGGAAAATTAATTAAAGGATATACTTTTGTTTTCAATTATTTACATAATTTAGCGACTCTTAACAAATTTTAAATTTTCGGTCTATGAATAAACTCCTTTACGCACTCGTTGTACTAGTTTTGTGTGTTGGTTCGGCAAATGCCCAATCCGGTGAGATTCAGGGAAAAGTTCTGAATGATAAAGCAGAGGGAATTCCCTTCGCGAATGTGGTTGCCTATAAAAATGGTGTACTTGTTACAGGTGCCACCACCGATTTTGATGGTAAATACGCAATTCCGGCATTGGAACCAGGTACCTATGAAATTGAAGCTTCCTATGTTGGATTAAAAAAACGTCTTACAGGTATTACCGTTTCTCAGGGTATCGTTTTCCTCGACGACATTTTGCTGAGCGATAAGATACTCGATGTGGTTATTATTAAATACCAGGCTCCTTTGGTTGACAAAGGAAATACCAGTACCGGTGGTGTGGTTACAAAAGAAGACATCCAAAAAATAGCGACAAGGAACGTAACATCTATTGCAGCTACCAAAGAAGGAGTTTACCAAAGTGATGAAGGTGGTGGACTGAACATCAAGGGTTCACGTGGTGATGCAACGGAATATATTATAGATGGTGTTCGTGTTTCAGGTTCTCTTAAATTACCTCAGGATGCCATTGAACAATTAGAGGTAATTACCGGTGGTGTGGATCCTAAATATGGTGATGCAACAGGTGGTTTTATCACTATTACAACAAGAGGTCCATCTAAAAATTACAATGGAAGTATGGAATTAGCTACTTCAGAAGTTTTGGATGACTATGGATATAACCTCGCAAGTTTATTTTTAACAGGACCTATCATCATGAAAGATAAAGGTACCGACTCTGCTCAGGCAAAATTCGGTTTCTTTATTGCGGGTGAATTAGAAATGGAAAGAGATCCCGATCCTTCCGCAATCGGAAATTTTCAGGTTAAGGATGATGTGATGAATAGTTTAACTGTTGATCCATTGCGTCCATCGGTTACCGGTTTAGGATTTAATAAAAATTCAGAATTTATAACTGATGACGATATTGAAGCAATTCCTTACCGTTTAAATACAAGCAATCGCGGACTTGCTCTATCAACCAAATTAGATTATAAGTTTTCACGTAATACAAATCTTCAGGTGGGTTTATCTTGGAGAAATTTTCATGGCAATACTTATGCAAGAACATTTGCATTGTTTAATTCAGAAAATAATCCGGTAGATGATCAAAATACCTATCGCGGATATTTAAGATTTACTCAGCGTTTTCCAGAAAAAAAATCTGCATCAACAAAAGAATCCGTTGTAGGTAATGCTTATTACTCTATTCAATTGGATTATACCAAATTTATTAGTACTCGTCAGGACGGCGATCATCAAATGAATCCGTTTGCTTATGGTTATATCGGACAATACAATACTTATAAAGCTCCCGTATATTTTTATACCACCGACGAAACTACCGGTTTAACCGGTTGGGTACTTGCAGGCTATGCTGATACTTTGGTGGAATTTACAGCAGGAGAAGCAAATCCTGAATTAGCGGAATATACTACGGAGTATTATGAAGGTAGTGGAATTCCTCCATCCAGTTTATTTGATATTCAGTTAGGCGGTGGATTATTAAATGGAGAATCTTCTTCCTTATTCCTTTCTACATATAATATGTGGTATAATGCAGGGGTTCCATGGTTCAATTATTCAAAAACAAATGAAGACCAGTACAGTTTAACTTTTGGAGCATCTTTGGATCTTAAAAACCCGAATGCAACAAATGTTTCTAAACACGCAATCGAATTTGGATTTGAATTTCAACAACGCATTGAACGCTTTTATGGTGTAAATCCAATTGGATTATGGACAATAGCACGTCAGCTTGCCAACAAACATATTTTAACACTTGATACTGATAATCCATTACTTATAATTGATGGCGAAGAATATACTTATGATGAATATATAAGTACTCCAGGTTTATACTTCGGTGAATTTGATACAATTACTTACGACAGATTATCACTTGGCGATGATCAGGCATATTTTGATCAACAATTAAGAAACAGATTAAATGAAATGGGAATGCCGGTTGGCGATCTTGATTATATTAATATTGATAATCTTCCTTTAGATGCATTTTCCATGGATCTGTTCAGTGCGGATGAATTATTAAATCAAGGTAGTTCATTAGTATTTTATAATGGATACGATTATTTAGGAAATACTGTAACAGGTGCTCCATCATTCAACGATTTCTTCACACAAAAAAATGATGAAGGTTTATACACTCGTCCTATCGATGCATTCCGCCCGGTTTATACTGCCGGATATATTCAGGATAGATTCAATTTTAATGATATCGTATTCCGTGTTGGTGTTCGTGTTGACCGTTATGATGCAAATAGAAAAGTGTTGAAAGATAAATATTCATTATATGATGTTTATTCAACCTCTGAAGTGGATGGTTCTCTTAATCCAAATGGTGCACATCCAGGAAATATCGGAGAAGATTTTGTTGTTTATGTCGATGATTTTAATAGCCCTAGTCCTACAGTTTTAGGATATCGCGATGAAGATGTTTGGTATAATGCAGATGGTCAGGAAGTATCTGATCCAAACGTTATTGCAATTACATCTTCAACAGGAACAATTACACCTTATGTAATAGATCCTGATGCAAATATTAAAGATGAAAATTTTGATCCGAATTCATCATTTGAAGATTATACTCCACAGATCACTTTAATGCCGAGAATTGCATTCTCTTTCCCTATCTCTAAAGTGAAAGACAGAGAAGCATTATTTTTTGCTCATTATGATATCTTAACTCAACGCCCTCCAACAGGAACTTCTGCAAGTCCTGCAGATTATTATTTCTTCCTGGAAAATGCAGGTGCATTAATTGATAACCCGGATCTTAAACCTGAAAAAACAATTGACTATCAGGTTGGTTTCCAACAACAATTATCACCTTCATCTGTAATTAAAATTTCTGCTTTCTATAAAGAATTGAGAGATATGATTCAGGTAGTAAACGTACCTTATGCATATCCACTTTCATATTCCACTTATGGTAACCTCGATTTTGGAACTGTTAAAGGTTTAACTGTTTCTTATGATATTGCACGCAGAACAAGAAACCTGAAATTATCTACAAGTTATACATTACAGTTTGCTGATGGAACAGGTTCAAGTGCAACTTCACAGATCAACCTTGTTGGTGCCGGTCAACCGAACTTAAGAACAATTATTCCTTTATCTTACGACTCACGCCACAGTGTGAAATTAGTTCTTGATTATCGTTTCGACGATCCTGAAGGTGGTCAACCAACCTGGTTAAATGACGTTGGTTTGAATACAACCTTTAATGCGCGTTCAGGAGAACCTTACACGCGTCAGGCAAATCCACTTGCAACGGCACAATTTGGTGCCAACACAAGAGCAACTTTGGAAGGTGGTATAAATGGTTCTCGTTTGCCTTGGCATTACAGAACTGATATTAAACTTGATAAAGCATTCACTTTTGGTATTGGTAAAAACGACAGGCCGATAAGCATGGACGTTTACTTATGGGTGCAAAACCTGTTTGATAACAGAAACGTGATCGCTGTTTACGCTTATACCGGAAACCCATTGGATGATGGATATTTAGCATCTGCAGAAGGTCAGCAAATTGTAAGCACAGTATTAGATGCTCAATCTTTTACTGATCTCTATAATATAAAAGTTCAAAACCCTGATAACTATAGCATTCCAAGAAGAATACGTCTTGGTGTTGCATTTGATTTCTAAAATAGATTTAAACTGTTGAATATGTTAAAAAATAAACTGAATTGGATTTTACTTTTCACCTTGTTTGCAAGCATGAATGTTTATGCTAAGGAGAACATTGGGATCACAGGTAAACGTTTAAATACCTATGCTAAACTAACGGCTGGATGTTCTGATGCCACTACACAAGTGGATCTGGATATTAATAACGTGCGCTGCCGTTTATTAGGTGCCGGCGATTTTTGGTGGGATCTGCAAAATGATGCCAAATATGAAATTCCAAAGGTTGACCCTTCCACAGGAACTATTCCTGTGAGCTCCAGTTTTGCCGGTGCTCTTTGGGTTGGTGGTATTGATGCGGGTGGTCAACTAAAGATCGCAGCTCAAACATACCGCCAAAGCGGGAACGACTTCTGGCCTGGACCGCTCGACAACGACGGAACCATTGAAGAAGCAACTTGTAATGCTTACGACCGTCACTGGAAAGTAAACAGAACAGAAATTGATGATTTTTTTGAAACGATATTAGAATATGGTGGAAATCCGGGTGTTTCTGAAACACCGACCGAAATTCCGGAAAATAGAATTCCAACTATTATCCGCGAATGGCCAGGTTTAGGAAATCCTATGGCAACCGGTAAAGCAGGTGAATTATTAAATGTTACAAGAGACCTTGGCCCTTTCGTAGATGTAAATTTTAACGGTTACTATGAACCACAATTTGGAGAATATCCGGATATTGATGGTGATCAGGCAATTTTCTGGGTTTATAATGATAAAGGAAATATTCACACTGAATCAGGTGGTGATGCAATTGGTTTAGAAATTCAGGCACTCGCTTTTGGATTTACAACTAACGATGAAATTAACGACATGACCTTTTATCGCTACAAGGTTACCAATTTTGCAACTACTTCACTTGACTCTACTTATTTCGGTCAGTGGGTGGATTCAGATCTTGGAGCTTATGACGACGACTGGGTTGGATGCGATACTTTACTTTCTTTAGGTCTATGTTATAATGGTGACCTTGTAGATGGGCCTACTTCTCCAAATTACGGACCTAATCCTCCGATCTTTGGAACAGACTTTTTTCAAGGTCCAATTAAATATACTTTGGATGATGGTGTTATTACTGACAGTGTGAGATTGGGTATGTCGTCATTCCTATATTATGATAATAACTTCTTAATTACCGGTAATCCTGAGGTTGCGGCACATTATTATGGTTATATGTCAGGAACCTGGAAGGATGGTTCTCCATTTACATATGGCGGAAACGGATATGGTGGAACTGAACGCACAAACTTCATATTCCCAAGCGATCCTTCCGATCCTACGGGATGGAGCGAGTGTACTGAAGGTAATACTGCTTTCGACAGACGATATTTACAATCATCAGGTCCTTTCAGATTATTACCTGGTGCAAAAAATGAGATAGTAATGGGTGCAATATGGGTTCGCCCTCCGGTATCAGGTGGATGTCAAACCTCTTTTGATCTTGCTCGTTTGGCAGATCAAAAAGCACAGGCTTTATTTGATGCGAATTTCCAACTTATTGGTGGTCCTGATGCACCGGATCTAGGTATCCGCGAATTGGATCAGGCTTTAGTTCTATCATTAACAAATGGACCAACTTCAAATAATGTGGGTGAAGCTTATGTAGAAACAGATCCGTTGATAGTGAGTATTGTTAGTCAGTTACCTGATAGCATTATTGAAGCAAATCCTGGTATCACTGATACAACATATGGTTTTCAGGGATATAAGATCTATCAATTGGAAAATGCTCAGGTTTCTCCTTCCGAATATAGTGATGTAACCAAGGCGAAATTAATTTTCCAGAGTGATCTTAAAGACGGTATTGATAAGATCGTGAATTATAGTTTCGACGTTACGATAGGCGCAGATGTTCCTGAATTAATGGTAGAAGGATCAGATGAGGGTGTTAAACACACTTTCTATGTTACCGATGATGCATTTGCAGCGGGGAATTCCAAACTTATCAATTTCAAAACATATTATTTTTCAGTAGTATCCTATGCGCATAACAACTTTTTGCAATATGATGTTACCAACCCGAATTCTCAGAAACGACCTTATCTGGAAGGTAGGAAGAATATAAAAATCTATACTGCAATTCCGCACAAACCGGATCCTGAAAATGGAGGAATGGTTTTAAATGCTGAATATGGTGACGGACCTGATATTACAAAAATTGAAGGTGTTGGAAATGGAGGCAACTTCCAGGAATTAACTGATGCTTCTGTAGAAACAATTCTTAGCAATTCATTTATGCTGGCTCCTGTTTACAAAGGACGTAAAGCTCCTATAGATGTAATGGTTTATGATCCTGTTCGTTTACCTGCCGCGGAATTTGAATTAAAAATGGTGGATTCAACAAACAGCAATCCATTGAATTCTGACAGTACCTGGTGGGTGCTTACTAATCTTACAGATGGTAGTTTCATTGTTTCTGATTTCCCTATAAACTTTGTGAACGAACAGATCATTCCTGAATGGGGATTATCGGTTACTGTTCATAATGTTCAAAACCCTGGAGGCCAAACAGTTAGTGGTTCTTTTATCGAAAAAGAAGAAAATAATGGTTTAATAGGTGCAACGTTTACTTACGATGATCCAAATAAACAATGGTTAACAGGAGTTCCTGATAATGACGGTACCATTTTAGACTGGATTCGTTCAGGTATTGCTGATGGACTTTTTGCCGATGTATTACCTAACCCGGATGAAAATCAGGTGTTTGAAGGAATACTTGGTGGAACCTGGGCTCCAACAGAATTGGTAGCTTTTAACACGGCTGATGTTCCTTATATGCCATTGCGTTCTATTGTTGGTTTACGCCCTCAAATTCCGATTGAAGAAACGATCGGCGTTGATGTGATTTTCACTCCAGACAGATCGAAATGGTCAAAATGTATAGTTGTGGAAAGTGGAGAAATTACAACTATCAGAGATGAATTAAAACTTGATTTACGTCAATTACCTTCTATGGATAGTACGGGAGAACTTTTAGGCGATGGCTCTATGGGTTACTCTTATTTCCCTGGTTATGCTATTGATGTGGAAACAGGAACAAGGGTAAATATTTTCTTTGGAGAGGATGGTGGCTCAGGGCAACCTGATGGAAGAGGTAAAGATATGGTGTGGAATCCTTCTTCTACTTTCTTTGATCAAACTGGGATTCCAATATATGGTGGTAAACATTATTTATATGTTACTAAAACCAAATACGACGAAGGTAAAAATATGCACGATTCATTACAGTGGATCGGCGGGTCAAAACCGGAAACCTCTTATTATAAAGATGTTTTTGTGAACGTGGTTTGGATAACAATGCCATTCCTTCAACCGGGTTATTCTTCAGTTGTAGGTGAGCCTATGGAAATTCCTACTACCACTACTGTCCAGTTGAGAGTAACTAAACCATACTTGTCGCAATTTATTACAGGAGAGAATCTTGGTTTTCCGCTATATCGTTTCTCAACGGCCACTCTAGCTCCGGGTGTTAATGATACGGAGGTAGCTAGCAGCGCACTTGATCTTATACGCGTTGTTCCAAATCCTTATTATGCATACTCTGCTTATGAGACGAGTTCGATCGATAATAATGTCAAGATCACAAATCTACCTCCACAATGTACTGTATCTATATTTACTTTGGACGGAACTTTAGTTAGAAGGTTTGAACGCGATGTTAGTGCCGATAATACAGCCGGTGGTGAGTTGAATGCTAAGGAATCGAATACTGATACCGCACTGGATTGGGATCTAAAAAATGAGAAAAATGTTCCTTTGGCCAGCGGTATGTATATAGTGCATATTGATGCGGGACCTCTTGGAGAAAAAACAATTAAATGGTTTGGCGTAATGAGACCAATAGATCTGGATACTTTCTAAAACCGAAACACATGACAAAAATGAAAAAAATACTAGTTACCTTATTTATAGCGATTCCGGCAGTGCTTATGGCAGGAAACCCTGACCGTTCTGGAGAGGCGGGTGCATCAGAATTACTGATTAATCCCTGGGCTCAAAGTTCCGGATGGTATGGATTGAATATTGCATCAGTTAGAGGTGTTGAAGCACCGAATATCAATGTTGCCGGTATGTCGTTCTTAGAAGGCAGTCAAATAGAATTTTGCAGGACCGAATGGTTAGTTGGATCTGAGATCAGTTTAACAACTTTCGGATTTGCCCAAAAGGTTGGCGATGGAGCTATTGGCCTAACACTTACATCCATGGATCTGGGTGAAATTGAGGTAACAACAACAGAAAGTCCGGACGGAACCGGTGCATACTATAAACCGCGTTTCTCAAATCTCGGATTATCATATTCCAGAAAATTTGCTGATTATTTGAGCGGTGGTGTAACCGTAAGGGTAATAACAGAAAGTATTTCAGATGTAAAGGCCATTGGAGTTTCCATGGACGTTGGAATACAGTATATTACTGGTCCAGCGGAACATCCCGAAAAGATCAAAATGGGTATTGCTTTAAAAAATATTGGAACTCCAATGAAATTCAGCGGAGATGGTCTCAGTTTCAGAGGAAATGTTCCGGATGGTGATTACTCCATGACTCAGGATTTCAGGTCAGAAACTTTTGAATTGCCTTCCTTATTGACCATCGGTCTGTCGTACGATTTCTATTTTGGTCAGGAACATAGGTTGACAGCAGTAGGAAATTTCGTTTCTAATTCTTTCTATAAAGATCAGTTTGGAGCAGGTTTGGAATATGCATTAAAGGTGAAAAATACCGAAATGTTCATGTTGCGCACAGGTTACAGATACGAAAGCGGTATTACAAACGACGTAGATAGAACTTCAGCTTCCACAGGTATAGCAGCAGGTTTAACATTCCAATATCCTATCGACAAATTAGGAAATAATCTTGTAGCATTAAATTATTCTTACAGAACTTCACATCAATACGAAGGTTCCCATTGTTTCGGACTTCGTTTAAGTTTCTGATTAAATACTTTTTATAACTTTGCGGAAACGTTTCTCAACAGGAAACGTTTCTTTTTTTTTATTTTAAAAACAATGTCATGGGTGAAATAAGCTATTTGAGTAAAGAGGGAATGGAAAAACTGAAGATAGAAATTCAGGAATTAAAAACCAGTGGTCGCAAAGAAATGTCTCAACAAATTAATGAAGCCCGCGAAAAAGGGGATCTGGCAGAAAACGCCGAATACCATGCTGCAAAGGAGGCTCAGGGTTTAATGGAAATGAAGATCGCCAAACTGGAAGAGTTATTAATGAATGCAAGATTGTTGGATGAATCCAAAATTGATATTTCTAAAGTTTCAGTATTTACTACAGTTAAATTACATGATACTAAATTCAATAAAGATATAACTTATAAATTAGTGTCTGAAAAAGAAGCAGATATTAAAACCGGAAAAATATCTGTAACCTCCCCAATCGGAAAGGGATTGTTGGGTAAAAGTGTGGGGGATGTAGTGAAAATTATAGTGCCTGCAGGTTCCATCGAATTTAAAATATTAGATATCTCTGTTGTATAATGCCGACTATTTTTACAAGAATAATAAATGGTGAAATTCCCTGCCACAAAATTGCAGAGGATGAAAACTTTTTTGCATTTCTGGATATCATGCCACTGGCTCCGGGACATGTTTTAGTTGTTCCTAAAAAACAAATTGATTACATTTTTGATATTGACGATGATTTGTTAAGTGGAATTTTACCATTTGCAAAAAAGATCGCGGAAGCAATGGAAAAGGTGATTACTTGTGAACGTATAGGGATTTCAGTTATTGGATTGGAAGTGCCACATGCTCATTTGCACCTAATTCCACTTCGCACAATGGATGATATAAATTTCTCCAGGCCAAAATTGAAAATGTCGGAAAAAGAACTGGCGGAAATTGCAGCTAAAATTGTTGCTCAATTGTAGATCCCCACCTGGGAAAAAATAATTTAAATGTTTTTTTAATCTGTTATTTTTTTACCTTGCCGGGGTTTGCTGTGATATAATCCGCCCATCCATTAAATTGTTTTCCCTTTAATGCAATTTTTTTTCCGGAGTTAAAATGACAAACGGCCACTGCCAACGCATCCGTTGCGTCAAAATATTTTGGCATTTCAATGATCTTTAAAGTACTCTCCAGCATTTTTGCAACCTGTTCTTTAGATGCATTACCTTTTCCTGTGATGGATTGTTTTATTCGGCGCGGACTGTATTCAATAACCGGTATATTATTATTTACACCTGCTATAATTGCAGCGCCCTGCGCCCGCCCCAATTTTAACATGGATTGTACATTTTTCCCAAAGAATGGTGCTTCAATTGCCAAGGCAGTTGGTTTGTATTCTATAATATAAGCAGTGAGTTTTTCATAGATGATGCCTAAACGAATAAAATGATCATCCGTTTTTTTTAACTGGATAACTCCGTTTATTAATATTTTGATAGTATTTTTATCGGCACAAATAATACTATAACCTAATATATTTGTTCCGGGGTCAACGCCCATTATTATTTGTTGTGGATTTTTTTCTGACATTACTTGAAGCGAATTGAAAACTAAAACGAATAGATCTCTACTCTGGTCTCTCGCTATAAAAGTAGCGGTTTTACTTTTATTGGCTTTTGCACTTTATAAACAATTATACAAGAATGAGGATGTTTTGCAAATTCCTCAGTTACTAAGTGACCGTACGGGTGGCAATACATTCTTCATTCTTGTTATTTTGCTTTTTTTAATGTTCCTCAATTGGGGAATTGAAGCATATAAATGGAAATTGTTGATTCAGAAACTAAATCCCATTCGTTTTATCAGAACTTTTAAAGCTGTTTGGACCGGAGTTACACTCGGGCTTTTTACACCGAACCGGGTTGGTGAGTTTGGAGGGCGCATTTTATATGTTCCGCGTAAATTCCGAATTCCTGCCGTAATTGTTTCTTTGATTGGTAGTTTTAGTCAAAACCTGGCAACAATAATTACCGGGGTAATCAGTATGATCATTTACCTCCATAAAGTGGAACATATTGCCTCATTTCTGTTTTTTTCAGTAATTCTGATAAGTTCTATTACCATTATTTTACTCCTTCTTGCTTATTATAACCTCGATGTAGTGATTCAGGTGTTTAAAAGAAGTAAGTTTCTGAAAAGAATTTACTCTTATACCGAGGTGCTCAAAATCTACCACTCAACTGATGTTACGGTTCTTTTACTGTTATCCATTTTGAGATATGCAGTTTACGCGGCACAGTATTTGATTTTTCTCCGACTGTTTGGTGCGGAGATTGGTATTTTTGATGGGATTGTTGCAATAGGAGTTATTTATCTGGCACAAACAGTGGTTCCAAGTTTTGCGATAGTAGATCTGTTAACAAGGTTGCCGATCGCGACACTTATTTTTTCAAATTATAACGTTAATGTAGGAATTACACTGGCTGCAACTTCTAGTATCTGGATACTAAATCTGATCGTACCGGCAACATTGGGTTATATATTTATTTTTAAATATAATTTTTTTAAAAACAAACAATCATGATCAAACCATTATTATTTGCATCCCTTTCTCTGGGAACTTTATTTTCTGATAATAAAGAAAATGATTTTCCAACAACAGTTTTACCTGTTTCTGAAACTTGTGAAATTCCGCATATGGCATTTCAATCAGGCGAATCTTTAACATACAAAGTATATTATAATTGGGGTGCAGTTTGGTTGAGCGGCGGTGAAGTTTATTTTAAACTTACCAGTGAAACTTACAAAGGTATTCCGGTTTTGCATGCTGCAGGGGAAGCAAATAGTTATAAATCATTCGACTGGTTATTTAAGGTTCGTGATAAAGCAGATACCTGGATGAACAGTGAAACTCTGCAGTCATATAAATTCAGCAGAGATGTATACGAAGGCGGATATACTTTCTACCGTTCGTATGATTGGGACAGAGATAAAAATATTATTTATTCTTATCAGGATAACCGCAAAGGAAAAAAAGTAACAAAAACAATAACAGATGTTGATCCATGTGGTGTTGATCTGCTCTCTACTTTTTATTGGATGAGGACATTGGATCTGTCGAAAGCAAAAACCGGAGATAAGATACATGTTAAAATGGCTATTGATGATGAGGAGTACGATATGTATGTGAGATATGATGGTAAAGAAGTATATGAAACCAAATTGGGAAAATTTAATTGCATAAAAATAAAACCTCTGCTAAAAGAAGGTGAAATATTTAAGGAAGGGGAGGGAATGACATTATGGTTAACAGATGATGAGAACAGAATTCCTGTTCGCATTGAATCAGAATTACGTGTCGGCAGAATTACCTGCGATCTTAAATCATATGGTGGAAATAAATATCCTTTCACATCAAAAGTAGAATAAATAAAAAAACCGGTTTAACTACCGGTTTTTTTTATTGTATTTATCTTAAAAATAAAATCATACATATATAAGAGTACTTTTTTCCGGATCTGTTGTCAACAATACTTCCCTGCCCAAATATAAAGCGCGATTGTCATCCTGATGCCCCGCAGGAAATCCGAAACATACGGGAATATTAAAATTCTTTACTTGTTCCAGAATGATCATTTCAACAGATTTGCCAAATGGAACTTGATTGTCTTTCAGATCTGTCATTCCACCTATTATCAATCCTTTAAGATTATCTAATTTGCCAGCGAGTTTCATGCTCCACATCATACGGTCAATATGGTACAGGTATTCATCAATATCCTCCAAAAATAATATTTTACCAGCAGTAGAAAATCCAAATTTTGTTCCTAAAAGTGAATAGAGAATGGATAAATTTCCGCCAATCAAAACACCGTTCGTTTCGCCAGAAATATTATATGAATTTGGTGAAATATTATATTCAGGTGCAATTCCAAATAAACAATTTTTTAATGTTTCTAAGGCAGCGGAACTATTTTTTTGAAAATTGAAGGCCATTGCTGAATGAATTACGGGCATTCCTAGTTTATCTGTAATGTGTGAAAATAAAACGGTCATATCACTATATCCACAAATAAATTTAGGTGCCTGCATAAAACCTGTAAAATCTATTTTATCCATGATCCTGATTGTACCATAACCACCTCGCGCAAAAATGATGGCTCTGATCTCGGGATCATCTAAAAAAGTTTGAAGATTATTAGCTCTAAGTGCATCATCTCCTGCAAATTGTCCATCTTTTGCCGAAATAGTTTCACCATATACCGGAATTAACCCCCAGGAACGCAACAACTGGTCGGCAAATTCAATTTCACTTCTTTCTATCCACCGGGCAGTAGAGAGGATACCAATTTTATCTCCGGGCTTCACAGCTAAACGGTTGAGCATATTATTTATAATTTTGCAGTTCAAAATTGACAAAAACTTGCAACACCCGGAAAGATATTTAATAACATCAGCACTGCCTTATGCAAACGGGCCATTACATATAGGCCATATAGCAGGAGCGTATTTGCCTGCGGATATTTATGTCCGTTATCTTCGCCGAAGAAAAAGGGATGTGGTTTTTGTTTGTGGAAGCGATGAACATGGCGCTGCTATTACTATTCAGGCAAAAAAAGAAAATACCACCCCAGAGGCGATCATTGATAAATATCACGAGATCATTAAGAACGCATTTCAGGGGCTGGCCATTAGTTTTGATATATATCACCGCACATCCTCTCAAATTCATCATGAAACCTCAAGCGAATTCTTTCTGAATTTGTATAACAAAAATGTATTCGAGGAAAAAGAAAGTGAGCAGTATTTTGATGAAAAATTTCAACAGTTTCTAGCCGACAGATATATAGTTGGAACTTGTCCCGTTTGCGCTAATCCAAATGCATTTGGCGATCAATGTGAAAAATGTGGCTCTTCACTTTCTCCCGACGACCTAATTGATCCTGTTTCTTCATTGAGTAATGAAAAGCCAATTAAAAGAAAAACCACTCATTGGTACTTACCATTAAATAAATACCAGGATTGGCTAACGAGTTGGATAATTGATGGGGAAGGAAGAACAGAGGAATGGAAAAAAAATGTTGTGGGTCAATGTTCAAGTTGGTTAAAACAAGGTTTACATCCGCGATCAATTACCAGAGATCTTGATTGGGGTGTGAAAGTTCCATTGAAAAATGCAGAAGGAAAAGTATTATATGTTTGGCTCGATGCACCCATCGGTTACATTAGTGCAACAAAACAATGGGCAATAGATAATAATAAAAACTGGGAGCCTTATTGGAAAGATAAAAACACAAAATTGTTGCATTTTATCGGTAAGGATAATATAGTGTTTCATTGTTTGATATTTCCATGTATTTTAAAAAGTCACGGGGATTTTATAATACCCACAAATGTTCCGGCAAATGAATTTATGAATATGGAGGGAGATAAAATGTCAACTTCCCGAAACTGGAATATTCAATTGCATAAATATTTGGAAGAATTTCCGGATAAAGAAGATGTTTTGCGTTATGTATTATGTGCAAATATGCCCGAGACCAAAGACAGTGAATTCACCTGGAAAGACTATCAGGCGCGGAATAACAACGAATTGGTGGCTATTTTGGGAAATTATGCTAATCGTGTTTTAGTATTAACACATAAATATTTTGAAGGAAAAATTCCAACGGAAAAATCTGCGCTTTTAAGTGAGGAATATATCATCAATTATAAAAAGGATATACAAAAATTAATTGATGAGGTTTACGTTCCATCAATTGAAAATTATCGATTCAGAGATGCGCTTAATGCTATGATGGATGTTGTTAGACTTGGCAATAAATTATTAACTGATTATGAGCCCTGGAAATTAATAAAAACCGATGTAGAAAAAACTGGTGCTGTTCTCAGAGTATGTTTGGAAAGTTTGTTGGATATAGCAATTTTGTGCGAACCATTCTTGCCATTTACGGCCATTAAAATATTTAATACACTGGGAGTTAATAATGACCCCGGATTTGAATTATTAAATTCAAAACTCGAAACAAATGGACAAATTGGAGAGGCAGTTTATTTATTTGAAAAAGTGGAGGATGAAATAATAGAAGCAAAATTATCGGCACTTGAAGAAATTCGAATATCCAGGATTGAACAAAGTGAAAATAATAATGAACCAATAAAGAAAACGGAAAAACCGGTTTTAAAATCCACAATTCAATTTGAAGATTTTTCAAAATTGGATCTGCGAACCGGAATTATCATAACGGCAGAAAAAATTGATGGTGCCGATAAACTTTTGAAATTGTCTGTTGATCTGGGTTTTGAAACACGGATCATCGTATCGGGAATTGCCAAACATTTTGACCCTGCAACTTTGCCTGGAAAAAGAGTGATAGTATTGGTAAATCTGGCACCCCGAAAAATGCGTGGTGTAGAAAGCAATGGAATGATCCTTATGGCAGAAGATCCATCCGGAAAGTTGTTTTTTGTGGCGGAGGAAGGCTCTTCTGAGCCCGGATTACCCATTAGTTAACTTTTTGTGAGCTTTGAACGGTCTCAGAATTTTAATTTGGTTGTCACGCAACGCAGTATCTCCACATTGTCGTCTTTCGAGGGTTGTCTAAGAATCACAACTCAAATTCATGAAAGTCAAATTTGTTTTTCAACCTGTACTGGTTGATTGGTCGAATAGCTATATCTTTGCACGAAATTTTAAAAAAAGTATGAAGAAGATTTCTTCGTTGGGCTTGATCTTATTAGTTGCAAGTACCATTTTTACCCTTAATGCACAAACGCCTGTTGTACCAGCTGTATCATCAGGAACACTTGAATCTTTGGGGTTCGACCAGACTGAGATTGATGCCATTATGGAAACTACCGGCACTTCAACTTCAACTGCCGTGGAATCTGCCACAATGATACAGGATGCGCAACAGTCGGCTGTTGATGCTGCCAATAGCCAAATAAACACCCTGGCACCAAATACTTCAGTTATTGCATCTCCTGCTGTTCAGGAGGCTATTGCAGAAGTTATCGGTGATGAACCTGCCCCTGCTCCAATTTGGGGTCAGGACTTTTTTCGCAGCGGTTCGATAGACCTGTTTGAAAAAGTGCCAAACTCTAAGGTTGGAGACAACTATATTCTAGGCGAAGGCGACATGATAACCATTGCAGTATGGGGTTATGCTTATTATAATTCCAATTTTACGATCAATGAGGAAGGGTATATAACAACCATAGAAGTTGGTAGAATTTATTTGAAAGGGCTTACCTTCAGTGCCGCCAAACAGTTGCTGCGTCAGCGTTTTGCCTCGGCATTTGATCTTACCAATTCAAAATTTGATGTTACACTTACCTACTCCAAAAGCATAAAAGTAAATATCGTTGGAGAGGTTGTAAATCCTGGATCTTATAATATTTCCTCCTTTAATACTGCTTTCAATGCACTTGTTGCAGCTGGCGGTGTAACAGATATTGGTTCTGTGAGAAATATTCAGATAAAAAGAAATAATCGGGTGATACAAACTTTGGATGTGTATCAATTCCTGATGAATCCGGGTGCAACGGATGATACTTACCTGGAAGCTAACGATTACATCGTGGTAAACGGGATAGGCAGAGTAGTGCAGGTAGAGGGAGAAGTAAACAGACCGACAAAATACGAATTGGTGCCCGGTGAAAACCTCAATGAACTTATTTATTACGCCGGCGGGTTAAAATCAACTGCTTACAAACGCAACGTTTCCATTTTCCGTTATGTTAACAACGAAAATGTTGTTCTCGATTTCAATCTGGATAGCGTAGAAAGAGAAAAAATTAATTTTCCGTTGATAAATGGAGACAGAATAGTTTTCTCTAAAATTCCGGAAGTAATTGAAAATATTGTTACCATTCAAGGAGCTTGTCGTTTTCCAGGGAACTATCAACTTACTGCAGATATGCGTATTTCCGACCTGATTGAAAAAGCAAAAGGTTTGAATTATGATGCATACACCGACCGTGCTTATTTAATTCGCAAGGATGCTAAAATGAATGATGTTTATATTCCTTTCGAATTGGATGAAGTATTGGCAAATTCAAATTCTCCTTTCAATTTTAAATTAGCAAAATTTGATGTTATTGATATATTTTCAAAGGAAGAATTCAGAGAAACTTTTAATGTGTCAATAGATGGTGCGGTGAAAATGCCTGGATCATTTCCATATTATCAGCAAATGACCTTAAAGGATCTTCTTTATTATTCGGGCGGATTAAAGGTAGAGGCTGCAAATAATAAAATAGAGGTTTCCCGTATCGTAAATTTTAGTGATGCGAGCAATCAAAATGAACCTACCAGAGTTGTTGTGCAATCAGTTTCAGTGGATAAAGCACTGGATGTGGATGATGCAGCAAATTCGTTTGTGCTTCAACCTTACGATCAGGTTTATGTAAGAACTACACCTGAATTTGAATATCAGAAAAATATTACCATTTTGGGTGAGGTTAAATATCCCGGAGTTTATACTTTATTATCGCGCACAGAAACTTTGGCAGATGTAATTGAAAGAGCAGGCGGTTTAACACAATGGGCTTATGCAGAAGGAACAACAATGAACAGATTGGATGTTACTTCTACCCTGGTTTTTCTTGGAAAGGCAATGGAAAATCCCGAATCGAAATATAATTATGTAATGCGGGCAGGTGATATTGTTACTGTTCCTAAACAAGGTGATCTTGTTGCATTAAAGGGAGAAATAAAATATCCGTTTATCGGTGATCCGGGAACTGTTGTAGTTCCTTTTGAAAAAGGTAGATCCGCTCGTCATTTTATCAAAAAATATGGTAAGAATTTCGATGATGATGCCAAAAGAAGTGAAACTTATGTAGTTGAACCAAATGGTTATGTTCACAGAACACATAATTTCCTATTTATACATTTTTATCCTAGAGTAAAAGTAAAAGGAAGCCAAATTGTAGTTCCACAGAAACCGGAAGAGAAAATTGAGATCGAACAAAATGTTGAACCAAAGGAACCATTTGATTGGAATACTTTTGCAACTACATTTAGTGCAGGTATCTTGAGTTTTGCAACAATTTATGTTTTGTTACAACGCTGATAATAATCAATAAAGCAAAAAACGAGAACAAAGATTATGCAGTACGATCGTCCATATAATGATGAAATAAATATTGGTGATTTATTTACCAAATTCGGTGAATACCGCCGTTATATATTAAAAAAGTGGTGGGTTGTTTTAATAGTGGCAATTTTACTTGCCATTCTACTTCGCTTTTATTCTGTTTGGAAAAAAGAAAGTTATATTTCTCATGCAGATTTTGCCGTAAAAGGAACAGAAGGTTCTTCCACTTCCTCTTTGGCCTCACTGGCCAGTTCATTCGGTATCGGACTTGCAACAGGATCGGAGTTTACAAATGAATTATTTTTGGGAGTACTTCAATCAAGAACACTTGTAAAACAGGCACTTACTGAAAAAAGAACATTATCTGTAAAAAAAGGAGTTCCTCCACGCGAAGATTATCTTGCCAATTTCTATATCGAAATGTATCCGAAATGGTCGAAGAAAAAAAAGGTGAAGGATTTTAGATTGGAACATGGAAGTTTAGATTCTTTAACAAGAAAAGAGGATAGTTGTTTAACAGTTATTTATGACGAATTTATTGAGAATGATATCACAACCGAATTCAGCGATGATCTCGGGATGAATCAAATGGAGGTTTCGTCACTCAGCAGAGATTTTTCATTTTATATGGCTGACTATCTCGCTTACGCAGGATCTGCTTATTATATCAGCACTCAAGTAAAAAATGAGGAAATAACCGTAAATTTTTTACAGACTAAATCGGATTCTTTAAGAAAATTATTGGAACAAAAGGAAGACCTATTAGCCAAATTGCAGGATAATTCCAGTTATCAGGTAAAATTTGCAGGTTATCTCGGTCAAAACAGATTATTGCGCGACATAGGATTGGTTACCACGGAATATTCCACCACCTACGCTCAATTACAATTGGCTTTATTCGATCTTCAAAATAAAACACCACTAGTTGATATTATTGACCAACCAAAATATTCTACAATAAAGGAAAAAGAACAGACAACAATGTTCATGATAATTGGATTTATTTTGGGTGCATTTTTAACAAGTATAGGATTGGGTGTGCGCAAATATATTCGCGACTCTGTAGAGGAAGGCAAACAAAAGCAACTTGTGATCGAAAAATATAACAAGGAAAAAGCAAGTCAATCATTAATAGATACAGAAAGTAATAAAATTTGACACTGAGGTGTAATTAAAGAATTTGTTGGAAAATGGTTTTTAACTCTTTACATTTTTTAATTTTTTTACCGGCTGTTATCTTCCTGTACTTCGCCATTCCCTATAAATGGAGATGGTTGTTGTTATTATTCGTAAGTTATTATTTCTACATGTGTTGGAAAGCAGAATATGCTTTCCTGATAGTTCTTTCTACCTCCATCGACTATTTGTGCGGCTTGCAAATGTCGAAACACGAGGATAAAAAGAAACGAAAACCCTGGATGATATTGAGTATTGTGATGAATTTATCCATACTCTTTCTATTTAAATATTTTAATTTCTTTAACGATTCTGCACGCGTTGTATTCGATAGCCTAAATATTTTCTACAACGTTCCCGAATTTAAATTACTGCTGCCGGTAGGATTATCTTTTTATACATTTCAGGCAATCAGTTATACCGTGGATGTTTATAAGGGCACAGCAAAAGCAGAAAAGAATTTCGGTTTTTTTGCAACATTTGTTGCCTATTGGCCGCAATTGGTGGCAGGGCCAATTCAACGTAAAGAAGATTTTCTTCCCCAGTTAAAACAAAATTTCGATTTTGATTATGAAAGAGTAAAACAGGGGCTCATCAGGATCCTTTACGGTTTCTTTAAAAAGGTTGTAATAGCCGACAGGCTCGCAATATTTGTAAGAGAAGTATATAATCAGCCGGGCGATCATGGTGGATTTGCTGTTATTCTGGCAACATGGTTATTTGCTATTCAGGTATATTGCGATTTTTCGGGATATTGTGATATAGCAATTGGTTCTTCCAGAATAATGGGTCATAATCTCAGGGAAAATTTTAAAACGCCATATTTCGCAAAATCTATCAGAGAATTCTGGGAACGATGGCATATCACCCTTACAGTTTGGGTGCGCGACTATCTCTATATACCTATGGGTGGAAGTAAAGTTTCGTTCCCGCGTATGCTATTTAATAATTTAGCTGCCTTAACTATTATGGGATTTTGGCATGGAGCCAACTGGACTTTTATCATGTTCGGATTTGTGCATGGATCTTTTATTGTGATCTCACGAATATGGGATAGATACTTTCCTAAAATTAATTTGCCTACACTTTTGCCAAAAGCAAAATGGCTGACAAATTTTTTATTGATGTTCTGGATATTCAATTTAACATGTATTCCGGATATTTTCTTTTGTTCCAGAAATATCAACGAATCATGGATAATTATTCAAAGTATATTTAATCATCCCGATACAACATGGGCGCTAATTAATTCAAGTTCGCCGGCTGGTTCAACACCTAGTGTGATAGATTTTTGGCTGTCAATATTTTTTGTAGCAATTTTATTATACACTGATTATAATTTATATACGCATAAAGATGTAACGATAGAAAAAAGAATTGCTGCTAAACCGGTTTATTTAAGATGGGGATTTTACATTTTGATAACAGTATTGGTATCATGGTTTGCAGTTACAACAGATTCCGTATTTATTTATTTCCAATTTTAAAACATGAAAAAATTATTTCTTAGGTTTGGGTTATTGGTTTTGATAGTTTTGGTTTTTAGCCAGATCGCTATCATTACTATGCCATTTTCCTGGGGGAATATCAGGCTTAACTCTAAATATGAATCATACGTTGAAAACAGCGATCAATATAATACGCTGTTTATTGGGGCAAGTACAACCTATAGGCATATTAATCCTGTGGAGTTCGATTCTATTGTGAATGCAGAGCGACCTGAATTAAAAATAAAGTCCTATAATTTCGGCATTCCTGCAAACAGAACTCCACAATCAGTTTACATGCTTGAAAACTTAATTAAGTATGATAAATCCAATTTGAAATACGTAGTGATAGACCTTTCCGAACTTACAAAGATGGGTGCAGATAATCTTCACAAAAAAGAAATGATATTTTGGTATACCCCGGATAATATTTTTGACGTGATGAAAGCTAGTTGGGAATCAGAAAAAGGAATTGCAAAAAAAGTAAGTGTTCCGGGTTTACATGCCTTTTCGTTCTGTGAAAAATCATTAATGATCGGAATGGGAACTGCCATAGTTCAACAGGCAACTGGAATGAATGTTGACGAAAGAACATTAGGGCCTGATAGAAGAGGATTTTATTCACTTGATCAGGAAATGAAAGATGATCCGGATGGAGACCTTGCTGTGCGTTATTCTGAATTGCGCACTCCTGATACCATAGCTTTTCGCACACAACGTTGTCAGTTTTTATTCGATAAGTATGAAAATGCAACAGTAAACCCGAATAAAACCATAGAAAAAAATCTCACCGACCTGATAAAATATTGTGAGCAAAATGATATTAAATTAATAATTATGCTTTCGCAGCGTTTAGGCGACAGGTATGAATATTTGATCCCCCTTTACAATCAATTGCCTGCAGAAAATAAAATTGGTTTTCAGGACCCTTCTGCTTATCCAATGTTAAACGAAAGAGAAAATCTTTTTGATCTTGCACATTTAAATGCTCCTGGAGCAAAAATATTTACCGAAATATTTGTTGATGAATTTTTGCAGAGAATTGATATGCAAAATGGTATTCAACCATCTGAAAATGCCAAACCTGATAGTTTAACGATCATTCAAAATACTTCTGCGGATGATTCGTTATGATCAGCAAACTTAAAAAGAAAATTGTAAGAAAATTTGGAGATCAGGATTTTTCTGAGATCTTTAAGAAGGGATTTTCCGGAACAATTATTAGTTTATTAGGAAGAGTGACCGGTTACCTGCTATTAATGGTGATCGGATGGCTATATGGACAAGAAGCCATGGGAGTGTATACCGTTGGATTAAGTATTCTCAGTATTGTTGGAATTTTCGGAAGGTTTGGAGTGGATATGGCCATGTCGAGATTTGTAGCACAGTATAGCGCAGCAAACCGTTGGGACCTTGTGCAACATACTTACAAGATCGCATTAAAAATTGTAATACCTATTAGTGTATTTTTATCTGCAGCAACTTTTTTTATTATTCCTTTTTTTACCGATAATTTATTTGACCCTACGGCACCCGATTTCGAAAAATATACATTGTACATGCAAATTTTTGCAGTGTCAATTTTGTTTTATGTATTGGGAGGATTAAGTGAGGAATGTATTAAAGGCCTCAAAAAAACAAAACAATTTAATTGGATTTCACAAGTTGTAAATCAGTTAGTTGCTATTTTGTTTTTATTATTATTCGGATTATTTTCCAAAGATCAGTTATGGGTTAATTTATCTTATTGTATAGGAATTTTTGTCGCATTTTTAATCGCTCAGTTTTTATGGATTTTCTATTTAAAAAATCCTGTAATTGCGAAAAGTGAGTTTTTTGTAAAAAAAGAAAAAAAGAACAAAAAGGATCTGCCTTCCCAAGCTGCCCTTAATGCTATTATAGAATCGCATGAAAAAATCACCACCCCTGAATTACTTAAGGTTTCTGCTCCTATGATGTCGGCGAAATATCTTACCATGATATATACCTGGCTTGATATTTTGATTTTGGCGTGGTACGCTACTGAACCTATGGTTGCAATTTACAGAGTGGCAACCCGATTAACCTCATTGGCTACAATTCCACTCATTTCAATAAATGCAATTGCGGGACCTAAATTCGCGGAGGCGTACGGTGCCAAGGATGATAAACGTCTTCAAAACAGTGTCAGGCAAGCAACCCGACTTATATTCTGGTCGTGTATTCCATTTCTTTTCTTATTTTTAGTTTTTCCTAAATTTTGTTTGTGGACTTTCGGAAAAGGTTTTACAACGGAAGAGGCAATTATTGTATTTATTATTGTAACGCTCGGGCAGGCGGTAAACGTTTTAACAGGACCGGTTACAGTGTTACTTAATATGACCGGCCGCCAAAAGGTTACCATGTATTATGCACTGGCAACGGTTGTGATAGATGTTGGATTAAATTTGATATTAATTCCCATGTATGGAATTATTGGAGCGGCTATCGCAACAGCAGTCTCACGAACAATTTTAAATTTGGGATGTGCGCTGCAGATCTATTTTACAATGGGTATCAATACAATTTATAATCCATTTGCCGATATTGCCGCTGCGTTTAGTAAAAAGAAGAAAAAGAATAATAATAATGTTTCTGAAATAAATAACGATACGGAAATTGAATGATGTAAAAAACAGATGGCCCAATTTTTTAATAGTCGGCACAGCACGTGCAGGTACTACTTCGTTGCATGAATTTCTTGGCAATCATGATGATATTTTTATGCCTCTTCAAAAGGAACCATGCTTTTTTACTTTCTTCAATCAGGATCCGCAGTATAAAGATATGCGTCATAGATATACAACTACTATCGATGCCTATCAGGAATTATTTAATGGTCATGAGGAGAAAATTGCTGGGGAGTCTTCCACTCCATATTTATATTTTCATGAACAAACAATTTCCAATATAAAAAAACTGGTACCGGAATATAGAAAAATAAAAATATTAATTGTTCTGCGTGATCCTTCTGAACGCGCTTATTCGCAATACATGCACAACAGGAGAGATCTTCGGGAACCATTAACCTTTGAAGAAGCGATAAAGGAAGAAGAAATTCGGAAAAAAGAAAACTGGCACTTCGATTTTTTTTATACTGATAAAGGATTTTATTATGAACAGGTGAAAAACTATCTCGACAATTTTGATGATGTGAAAATTGTATTTTACGACACCCTTGAAAAAAATCCGGATAAATTATTAGAAGATATTTATTCCTTTCTTCAAGTTAAGGGTTCTGAAAAAAAGGAAATGATAAGAAGAAACCAGAGCGGAGAAATGAAGGTGAAGTGGTTTAAACAAATAATTACAACAAGAAAAAATCCCGTTCTGAATTTTTTTAGAAAAGGAATGAACAGGGAAACAAAGAAAAAATTACGCAATTGGATCAAAGATAAATTGTTGCGCTACAATCTGAAAAAAACAGAGATGGATCCGAAAACGAGACAATTGCTTATTAAAAAATACAAAGAGGATATTTTAAAATTACAAACTATTGTGGAAAGAGATCTGAGCGATTGGCTCAGGGTATAATATGAAAGAGCTGAAACAAAATTTCATTTGTATAGGTGCGCAAAAAGCTGGCACTACAACCCTGGCAGATATTTTATATCAGCATAGTGAAATTTGTATTCCTCCCATTAAAGAAACAAAGTTTTTTTTATTTGATACCGATTATCAAAAAGGCAACTCTTTTTATAATAGTTATTTTACAAATTATCAGGGACAAAAAGCAGTTGGAGAATTTGACCCTGATTATTTATTGTTCCCATTTACTGCAAAACGCATTGCAGAAACACTTGGCGAAAAAGTAAAAATAATTGTTGTTTTAAGAAATCCTGCCGACAGGGCATATTCTCATTATCTTATGACCAGGAAAAAAGGGTTGGAGGATCTGGATTTTGAAAATGCAATTTTGGAGGAAAAAAATAGAAAACAGGATATCAAAAAACAAAAAATATTTGCATATATAGAAAGAGGGATGTATGGCAAACATTTAAATGAATTTTTAAAAGTATTCCCGCCTGAAAATTTTCTTTTTTTGGTATTTGAGGAAGATTTTATACAAAACAAAGAAAATACGATTAAAAAGGTCCAGGAATTTTTGAATGTGGCCTATGAAGCCCTGGATATTAATATTCATAGCAATGAGGCCGGGGAAGCGCAAAACGAGATTATCAGAGATTTGGTAAGAAAACCTAATTTTGCGAAGAAATTTTTGAAGTTTGTTCTTCCTTCCAAGGAGGCCAGAAAAAACATAAGAAAATTTTTCATCCGCAAGAATATCCAAAAAGTAGCCAGTCCTAAATTATCACAGGAAGTGAGAAGTAGAATTTTGCTGACATATTTTATAGATGATATTCATTTAACAGAACAATTAATAAACCGCAACCTGGGAGTTTGGTATAAATAAAATGGGGATATTAGCACAGGAAAAAGGTATATTTAAAGAACCAATATCCGTTTTTGGTAAAACGGTTATATTGATCATATTTATTTTATTTACAACAAGGATTTTAACACGAACCCCACTTGTAGACTACTACACTCCATTTGAAATTCTTTGGTATTTATTTATTATCAGTTTTACAGTCGTATACGCTCTCTATATTTTTATGGTGCGTAAAACAATTGATGAAATTAACTATTATTATGTAATGATAATTGTTCTTCCGGTCTGGGCAGGACTTGCCGCTGTAATTAGTGAAGGGCAAAATTTCATGATCGGACTTTCTTCGCAACGCCATTGGTACGGAATAAGCGGAATTTTCGTAATTATTTACCTGCTGCAAACACGTTTTATTACCATCGGCGACCTCTATAGAGCACTTATTTGGCTTGGATGGGGAACAATGATTTATTTTATCATGTGTTATTTATTTCTCGACCCAAAAGCTTATCTGGATTATTCTTTTGTTGGATTTAGCGATATTAAAGGTGGATATCGATTTAAATTTGGAATTGACTTTATTGCATTCCTTTCAGTATACTATACGGTTAAATATGTTAAACAACGCGATAGAGTAAGTTTATGGTTTTCTGTAATCAATTTGTCGTATCTCTTTTTCCTCCATCAGGGACGCTCCGTAATGCTTTCCGTTATAGCTACACTTTTTGTATTTTACATGTTTGAAGTGAACTGGCAGCGAGCAGTCAGGATTTTCACCTCTATTGGAGTTGGATTTCTTGTGATCATGGGTATTATGTATGCCATTATTCCTGATCGGGTAAGTGAATATATTTTTCAATATACCAGTTTATTTGCCTTAATTTTTACCGGCGATGTCACGGGAGAAAGTTCTGTTGATGCGCGCATCGAAGAGATAGGTATTTTATTGATCTATCTGCAGGATTATGCCATCGGCTGGTGGATAGGAGTGGGAAAACTTGGAGCTGAAACTCAAACCTCTTCAGGAGTTAATGATATAACAACGGTTCCTCCGGGTGATATCGGAATTCTGGGTTCTATTATGACTTATGGAATTCTGGGATCTTTGGTAATTTATTTTCAATTTTTGATCGCGTTCAGAAGCTTTAAATTTATCAGAAGATATAAACATGAGCCATTTATGATTGCCTCAAAATATTTTTTGATATTTTGTTTTTTATCTTCGTTGGCGAAAGGATATTTATTTATGCAACCAGGTTCTACTGCTGTATTTATTCTAATAATTTATGCATATAAATTGTTAGAGGTGCAAATGGATAAACAAGGTTTGCCTGAAACTATAGCACTTAAAAATTCATTTTAAATTTAAATTTGTAAAGCATGCAATTGATCGACAAGGAAAAAAAAATACTCGTAATTGGATCCCTAAATGCCAATCCTGCCGATAGAGAAATTAGTCGTGACAATATTCGTTCTATGCAACTCATTGATGAGGATACTAAAATAGTGCCCGTAAATTTTTTTAATGCATGGGGAGACCTTGGCATGAGTAGCATGTGTTGGCACGAGAATGATCCTTATGTCCTATATATCGCTTCCAGTAATGAAGTATTTCGTTTTATTTTAAAGGACAACCGGTACGAAAAATTGGAAATACCCAATCTTACCGATATTCATGAAATTACCATGATCGGAAAATTTATTTGGATATCCAATACAAAACATGATGAAATAGTAAGTTATAATATTGAAACAAATTCAATTGGCGAACGCATAAATCTAACAGATTTTAAATCAAACGCTCCGGAAGAGGGTGAAAGTGATGCAGATACGGAAGTAGTGGATAAATTTCATTGTAATCTTATTTTCGAAGGGTATGAAGGTGATCTTTATATTTTAGTTCATCATACTTCCGGCCGTCAATTAATGAAAAGAATTGCCCAAAAATTTATTAAAAGTCAGGGAAATGGTGGAGTGGTGAATATTTCAAAAAGAAAAAGATTTCCGTTAAATTTTAAGGCTCCACATAGTGTAAGAAAGATAAATAATCAATATTGGGTGTTTGACAGCGGACATTTTGAATTAAAAATATTTGATAAGAACTGGAATTTTTTAAGAACTATGGATACCAAAGGTTTTGGAAGAGGAGGAGATCTGGATAGCAATAAAAATCTGTATTACGGTGGTGTAAGCGAAACACGAAAAAGATATCTCGGATTGTTTCCGGGTGGTGAAGCCGTTCCCAATATGGTGCAGGTAATTTCGGTGCCAGATTATAAATTGATTGGCTCTGTTAAAATCCCGAACATTGAACAAATAAACAACGTATATTGTTTGCAAAAAGATGTTGCCGATCTATTGTTGAACTTTAAAGCATAAATGGAGAACTATAAAACCATATTGCCTACATTTATTGTTGTTGGCGCCAATAAAGGCGGCACAACTTCTATATATCATTATTTAAAACAACATAAACAGGTTTATTTATCCCCTGTAAAGGAACCCCATTTTTTTTCGAAGGATATAGATGTGAATTTATTTAAAAGAGAATTCGCACAAAATAAATTGCAGGATATCGATAAGTATGTGAACGGCGAAATGAAGGAAGAATTTCATGCTGCTTTCATAAGAGATGTCGAGCAGTATAAAAAATTATTTTCTAAAGTACAAGACCAAAAAGCTGTTGGAGAACTAAGCACGTCCTATTTATTTTCAGAAGTAGCAGCAAAGGAAATTAAAGCTTTGATACCTGACTGTAAGATCATTATTTGTTTGAGAAATCCTTTCGATAGAGCGTATTCTCATTACAGAATGAATTTGTGGACCGGAAACAGCAACGAATTTGATTTTTATAAGGCTTTGGTAGAAGATTATGATTATAAACCTAAAGTTTGGGGTAATGCCCATTTGTATACAGAGATCGGTTTATATTATCAACAGGTAAAACGATATTTAGATCTATTTGGTAAGGATAATGTGAAGATCATTTTTACTGAGGATATGAAAAAGAATGCGGCTCAGGTTGTAAAAGAATTATATGAATTTATTGGGGTGGATAGTTCCTTCGTGCCCGATACCTCTACAAGGTACAATGAAGTATTTACTCCAAAATATAAAAATATTACCTGGTTTCTCAATAAATCAGGTATTCGGCCGTTGATGAAAAGATTATCACCGCAGGTGCTGAAAAATATTTTTGTAAAAGTATTTTATAAGGGAAAGGGAGAAAAAGGTGAAATACCTGCAAACGCTAAACAATTTATGTTAGAAAAGTTTTCCGAAGATATTTCCAAGTTATCCGTATTGTTGAACAAAGACCTGTCAAACTGGATTAAATGACCCTAAACATGAATCCAAAAGTTTGTATAGTTCTGGTTAATTACAAAACCTGGCAAGATACTATTGAATGCATGGAAAGCATTTTAAAAAGTGATTATCGCAATTACCAGATCGTTGTTGTAGAAAATGGAAGTGAAGATGAAAGCTGGGAAAAATTTTTAAAATGGGCGCGGGGAGAGGTGAATACCTCCTTGACTGCTGATAATAAATTATTAAATTTATCTTGTCCACCGGCGCACAAACCACTTCTTTATTTTAGGGCGGAGTCTGGTGAATCTGATACCATGCGACTGGGTCCCTTGGATGGTATAATGCCTATATTATTTATTAAAAGCAAAATAAACCTTGGATTTGCCGGAGGTAATAATACCGGAATGCGTTATGCACTCAACAGTAATTTCGATTATGTTTGGCTGTTGAATAACGATACTGTGATAGAAAAAAATGCTATTTCCGAACTGGTAAAATATGCAGAAATAAAAAGGCAGGAAAAACAAAATATTGGCATTATTGGAAGTAAATTAATGTTATATCATAAACCTGAAATTTTTCAGGGCGTGGGCGCTGTTTTTAATAAATATTCAGGAAAATCAAATATTATCGGTGCACAGGAAAAAGATAATGGACAGTACGATAACGTGGAAATTGAATGTAACTATGTAATAGGTGCATCCATGTTTGTGAGTTCAGCATTTTTATTGGATGTGGGATTAATGAGTGAAGAGTATTTTCTGTACAATGAAGAAAATGATTGGAGCGCAAGAGCAAAATTAAAGGGATGGAAAGTTGGTGTGGCAACTCAAAGCAAAGTTTATCATAAACAAGGGGCATCCACCGGCAACAGTCCTAAAAAAAGTAAATGGCAACTCAAAGCATTAAATTATAAATACAGAGGAAAAATAAAATTATATAAAAAATATTATCGCCCTCAGTTATTTTTTTTATATCTTCATCTGATCACAAGAAGTTTAAAATATATTTCAAAAGGAAATATGAGTGAAGCAAAAGTGATCTATAAGGCCATTTTTAATACCAAATTTGAATCATGATCATAAGTCACAAACATAAATACATTTTTGTAGAACTGCCACAAACGGCAAGTAGTGCTATTGCTAAAGAATTGAAAACGAATTACGATGGCCATGAAATTTTATTTAAACATGCACTCTACAGTACCGACTTTTTGAAGAAGGCCACCGCTGAAGAAAAAACCTTTAAAGTAATTAGTGGATTGCGCAACCCTATGGATATTTGTGTGAGCAACTACTTTAAATTTAAAACCGATCACGAAAACAGATATTCACAACCACGATTAATGAAACATGGTTTTTTAAGAAAATATATCATGCGTTGGTGGAATGTGAGACAATACAAATCCATTATTGAAAAAGGAGAAAATTTCGAAGATTTTTTTATGCGTGCATATAGTTTTCCTTATGCAAGCTGGAGTATAATTGAACATAAACGCATGAATTTTATCATTCGTTTTGAGAATTTGAATAACGACTTTGCCGAAGCCTTAAAAATTATCGGAGTCGAAAAAGTAAGGGATATACCGGTGGCTAATAAAACCGCTGATAAAACAAAAACATTCTGGGAATACTACGAAAGCGACAAAGCAAAAAAACGCGCTAAATATATTTTCGGACCCTATTTAAAACGTTGGAATTACGATTTTCCTGAAAGCTGGAATAATATCAAAGTACCATGGTATTCATTTATGATGTATAATTGTATTAATGTGGCGAGGATCGTTTTTTGGAAATACCTTCGTTAATTGATACTTAACAATTGATAATTGACAATGATAGTCGGCATGATGATTAAGCTTCGGAGGTAATTGATAACTCAGAACTCAAAACTCAGAACTCAGAACTCAAAACTCAGAACTCAGAACCCCGAACTCAGAACCCCGAACTCAGAACCCCGAACTCAGAACTAAAAATTCAGAACTAAAAACATTGCAAAACCTTCCAACATTTATAATTGTAGGTGCCGTGAAAGCGGGAACAACTTCATTGCATGAGTACTTGCAATTGCATCCGGAGGTGTATATGTCGCCGATAAAGGAGACGAATTTTTTTAGTGATGCGGATATGATGTTTGATGATTTTAATGTGGATTACAAGCAAGATGTATCAATTAATGTAGATAAATTTCTTTCGGGTGATATGGAACATAAAATACATATTGCACATGTAAGAACCTGGGAGCAATATCAGAAATTATTCAGGAATATTAAAAATGAAAAGGCGATAGGTGAGGTTTCGAATTCGTATCTATATCTTCCATCCACCGCAACAGCAATTAAAAATAAACTTCCCGAAGTTAAAATTGTAATGATATTAAGAGATCCTGTTGAAAGATTATATTCTCAGTTTTTAATGAATCTGAAATTGGGAAAAATAAAAGAAAAGGATCTTTTAAAAGAAATTGAAGCTGATCAGCAAAAACAAAAAAAGGGATGGGGAGTTAGTCATTTATATCTGGAAGTTGGAAATTATTATGAGCAGGTAAAAAGATATTACGATCAATTTCCCAAAGAACAGATCAAGGTGATCCTATTTGATGATTTTAAGAAAGATGCGAAAGGAACAATGAAGGATCTTTTTAAATTTTTAGGAGTGGATCCAGAATTTGAACTCGACATGAGCAAACGATATAATGAAGCCGGAATGCCGCGATTTGGGAAATTAAATTATTGGCTCACACAGATAGGTGTCTATGGCTTGGTAAAAAGAATTTTCCCTCCGGACCTAAAAAACAAAATAAAGGGATTGATCTACTCACAGGAAAACATACCAAAGATCACGGAGGCAGAAAAAAATCATCTTAAAGCATATTACCGTGAAGACCGGGCAAAACTCGCATCATTGATAGGCCGCGATCTCAGCAATTGGGACTGATTCCCATGGGTTTAACCCGATTATTTTGGTTATTTCAGGCTTTGTCCGTACCTTTGCGCTCCAATCTCAACCCCTCCGTTCATCGGAGTTGATCTGAGACTTTTATTAACTTAAAAAAATACATGTTTTAACATGGCTACTAAAATCAGATTACAGCGTCACGGTAGAAAAAAAGCGCCTTTCTATCATATTGTTGTGGCAAACGTAAATTCTCCGCGCGACGGAAAATTTATCGAACGTTTAGGAACTTATAACCCTACAACCGTTCCAGCGCAAATTACCCTTAACGTTGATAAAACCGTTGATTGGATGCAGAAAGGCGCTCAGCCTACTACAACTGCCAATGCAATTTTGCGTTACAAAGGTGTTTTATACAAAAAACATTTATTACGTGGTGTGGCAAAAGGTGCTTTTACTTTGGATGTTGCCGAAACTAAATTTCAGGAATGGATCAAATCTCACGAAGGTGCGGTTATGGACCATGTGAAAAAAGTGGAAGATAGCATTGCTACTAAAAAAGCTGCTGAAGTTGCCCGTATCAATACAAAACGCCTTGAAGAAGCATCCAAAAAAGCTGCTGCTGCAAAAGCAATTGCTGATGAGGCTGCCGCTGAAGTTGCAACAACTGAGGTATCTAACGAGGTAGAAACTGCAGAAGTGGAAACACCTGAAGTGGAAAATACTGTGGTTGAAACTTCTGAGGTTGTTGATAATGTTGAAAATACAACAGAGGAAGCAGCGCCTGATGCAGTGGAAAATACCACCGAAGAAGAAAAACCAAACGAGCAATAATTGGTGGGTGACGAACTGACAGAGATCGGTTTCGTTATAAAAACCCACGGTGTGAAGGGTCAGCTTCGTATTGCTTTCAATGAAAATATTAAAGAGCTTTCGGTTTCGGAAGCTCTTTATTTTTTGGTGAAAGGTGTAAAAATGCCCTATTTTATTAAGCAGATCGAATATTTTAAAGACGGTGATGCACTTGTGCAGGTAGAAGAAATTACCAATAAGGAGGACGCAGAATATTTTACTAAAAAACCTGTTTTCGGAAGTAAAACTTATCAATTATCGGAAGATGAGGAAGAAGTAACTCCCTTTTTAGGTTATCAGGTTGTGGATGAAATTGCGGGTGAAATTGGAGGGGTGATAGGCTATTCAGATATGGGAGATTACGAATTAATTGAAGTAAATTTTAATGGTAAGGATATTATGATCCCCATTCATGAGGATATTATCATCTCCATTGATGAAGAAAAGAATACACTTTACCTCCGGATCCCCGACGGATTACTGGACCTTTGAAATGTTTGCGACCCTTACTGTCGTTATTAAATCTCTCATATGCGAATCGATATCATTACCGTACTTCCCGAATTGTTGCGATCTCCTTTCGATCACTCCATTCTCAAAAGAGCAGCCGATAAAGGACTTTTGGAAATCAATATCGTAAATCTGAGAGACCATTCCACCTTTAAACATAATCAGGTGGATGATTATCAGTTTGGTGGTGGAGCGGGCATGGTAATGATGGTAGAGCCCATTTTTAATTGTATCAATAGTTTGAAGGCAGAAAGAAATTATGACGAAGTAATTTATCTGACCCCCGATGGCGAAACTTTCAACCAAAAAATAGCAAACCGCCTATCCCTCTACAAAAATATCATCATTTTATGCGGTCATTATAAAGGTGTTGATGACCGGGTTCGTCAACACCTCATCACTCGCGAAATTTCCATTGGCGATTATGTTTTGAGCGGAGGCGAATTAGCAGCTGCAGTGCTTGTGGATGCAATCGGCAGGCTTATTCCCGGTGTTTTAAACGATGAAACTTCTGCTTTGTCTGATTCTTTTCAGGATGATTTGCTTGCTCCTCCTGTGTATACACGCCCGGCTGTGTTTAACGATTGGGAAGTTCCGGAGATACTTTTGAGCGGGCATACTGCAAAAATTGAGGAGTGGAGGCAGGAAGAGGCTTTGAAAAAAACAAAAGTAAGGAGGCCTGATTTGCTTGAAGATAAATAGTCTAACAAAATCGAGAAATCCTATCACTAAATACCTCACACAGTGCATAAAAAAGCCCCGCTCTATATCCAGTCCCGCAGGGACGAACCATCTTGTAACCACGGACTTCAGTCCGTGAGTATTAAAGGCGAAAAATATAATACGACTGAAAACCACGCGCGTCTGCACCGATTTTTTACTCACTTATACCCCACGCTATAAATTGACGTAAAATTTGAATAAAAAATAAATTCCACGTATCTTTGCAGTCCACTTTTAAAAAAGGGTTATGGATATTATAAAAACATTGGAATTAGACCTGATTGAACCAAGAGAAATTCCACAATTTAAGGCTGGTGACACTATTACCGTAAATTACAAGATCATTGAGGGTGATAAATCCAGAACACAGGCCTTTAAAGGTGATGTGCTTCAGAGAAAAGGAACCGGCAGAACAGCTACATTTACTGTAAGAAAAATTTCTAACGGAGTTGGTGTAGAAAGAATATTTCCATTATTTTCGCCTAATATCGAAAGTATCGAATTAAATAAAGTGGGTAAGGTACGCAGAGCTAAAATATTTTATCTTCGTGGATTAAAAGGTAAATCAGCAAGAATTAAAGAAGCTAAAAGCGCTGTTACCAAATAAAGAGAGTTGTCTTGATTATATGTATATCAGTTGATCCCGGTTCGAAAGTTCCGGGATCTTTTTTTTAGCATCCTGTGGTATTCCACTCCGCAACTTTTTTTACAAGTTCTCCGTTTTCTGAATCGCCTGATATTAATAAAGTAGTATTTCCTCTGTTGTAATGATTGGATAAATTCATAATTAGATCGGGTTTTTTATCGCGGTTTAAATCACCGATCCAAATAATTCCACCAATACTTCCTTCTAAATATGCCTCCGACATTAATAGTTGTTTTTTAGAAGGATCATTATTTTTATTGAAAAATAATTTGTAATCGATGATATCACGCCACTCCTGAAAAACTGTATCTGATTTAATTCCGCTTGCTTCAAAAAAATATGTTTGATTGGATAAGGTAAATTCCATTTTTTCTCCCGGATCAAGATAATATTTTGATGGTAGTATTGCATCAATTGATCCTTCAATTAACTTTAGTCCTGATATTAAAGTGATACATATATCGTCATTTTTAATACTTATAAATTTTCCGGATCTAATAGTGCTGTCTTCATCTAATATTACATCGTAAATAGCATCTATTTTTATTTTTGTTTTTTCGATATAACTTCCTTTGTCATTAGTAAATAATCCATACCACTCCAACTGTTCTGCATTTGCAATTACCTCGTCTCCGTGAAATTGTCCGGGATGCAGTAAGTGAATATCATCGTGCGTTTCATTTATTTTTAAAGGTGATGATATGTCACTTGTAAAAATAAGGCTTGCAGTAAATAATAAACATTCAATCAGCATTATTAATATAATTGCGTGAGATCTTTTATACCAAACATTCTGCCACAAGTATATCCTTCAGCATATTTAAATCCGCTGCTCCTGCCCATTTCGCGGGCACGACTTTCTATCATGTCGAAAAATACTTTAGATGCAATATAAGTTTCCGGTTCGTTGGAATTGGGATCGTAAAATTGGGAACGATGTGCCTTTATACTTTCCATTCGTTGTTCCCATACATCGGAAATATCAATTACAATATCAGGATTAATAAATCTATCCTGAATATATGGTAAAACCATTTTGGGCCGCCAGGGTTTTTGAGATGTTCCATTTTCTTCGGTTTCAATTTTTACAAGCCCCGATAAAAAAACAGAATCTTCAATTAATTTACAAGCGCGACCATGATCCGGATGACGATCTTCCGTTGCATTACATAAAATATATTCGGGTTGATATTTTCGTATTACAGAAATTACTTTTATTTGAGTTTCACGATCGTTGCGAAAAAAACCATCTTCCAGATTTAAATTTTCGCGAATGGAGGCGCCTATAATTTTTCGTGCATCTTCTCCCTCCAGATCTCTGATATCCGCAGTTCCTCGGGAACCTAATTCTCCTCTTGTGAGATCAATTATTCCAGCGGTATTTCCTTTATTTATTTGGCTGATAAGAGTACCACTGCAACTTAATTCCACATCGTCGGGGTGTGCTCCAAAGGCAAGTATGTTCAGTTTCATGTAACAAAGTTACAGGAACTTATTAAAGTTTTTGAGCGGACAAGGCAGTATTTGAAGAGGTGGTTTTAACGGATAAAGCTTTTTCTATGGCACGCGTTATTTTTCTGTTTGTAGGATGACGGTAAGTAAAAAAATAATCTATTACTTTTCCATCCCGGCCAATCAAATATTTGTAAAAATTCCAATAGGGAGAAGATTTTATTTTTCCATTCTGTTTTTTATCCGCAAAGAATTGAAATAGGGGATGTGCGTGTTCGCCTTTTATATTCCCTTTTTCCATAATTGGAAAAGTAACTCCGTAATTAACGGAACAAAATTCATCAATAGCTTTTCCTTCCAATGGTTCCTGCGAGAATTGATCTGTGGGAAATCCTAATATAATTAATCCGGAATTTTTATATCGCTGATAAATTTCTTCCAACTCGGCTAATTGTGGTGTATGCCCACAACCCGAAGCTGTATTTACAATAAGTAGAACTTTGTCTCTAAATTGATCGAATAAAATTTCTTTGCCTGCTGAATTCCGCGCAGTAAAACCATAAATTGTTTTTTCCATTCTATAATTGTAACACGCAGAATAAATAAATGTTCAGATGCAGAATAATTTCTTATTCAATTCCAACTTCCGTTAAATATCTTTCAGCATCCAAAGCAGCCATACAGCCCGTTCCTGCTGCTGTAACTGCTTGTCGGTAATGTTTATCCTGCACATCTCCTGCGGCAAAAACACCTTCTATATTTGTTTTTGTAGAACCATTTTTTGTTACGATATATTTCTGTGCATCCATATCTATAATGCCTTCAAAAATAGATGTATTGGGTTGATGTCCGATAGCAACAAAAAAACCGGTAATTGGAATTTCCGTTATTTCATTGTTGTTTGTATTTTTAATTTTAACAGCTGTAACTACTCCATCGCCAATTACCTCCACTGTTTCTGAATTCCAATACACCTTAATGTTTGGTGTATTTAATACACGATCCTGCATTATTTTACTTGCGCGAAAATGATCTTTTCTTACGATCATGTGTACTGTAGTACAAAGTTTAGCAAGATAAAGTGCTTCTTCACATGCAGTATCTCCGGCACCAACTAACGCCACTTCCTGATTGCGAAAGAAAAACCCATCACAAACAGCACATGCACTTACACCGTTTCCATTTAATCGTTTTTCCGATTCCAATCCTAACCATTTTGCGCTTGCACCAGTACAAATAATAACAGTATATGCTTCTATGGATGTTCCATCATCAAAAAATACTTTTTTTACCTTGCCCGAAAGCTCAACCCGTGTTGCAATTCCAAAACGAACATCAGTGCCAAACCGCTCGGCTTGTTTTTTCAGGTCTTCCATCATTTCAGGACCCAAAATGCCGTTTGGATAACCCGGAAAATTTTCCACATCTGTAGTTTGCATAAGCTGACCTCCGGGTTCAATGCCCGTATACATTATCGGTTTCAAATTGGCGCGAGCTGCATAAATTGCAGCAGTATATCCTGCGGGTCCCGACCCGATAATTAAACACTTTACTATTTCCATAACTGTATTAGGTAACAAAATTTAGAGCCACAAAGTTAATCATCCCAATAATAAATTTTGATAAGAATACTCAATGTTTAATCCATTGATTTAAATCTGAAAAAAAGTGAGGTAAAACATCTTTTTTATTAAATTTTAACACTTATTTAGCACCATAATTTAACCGCTAAATTTTATTTTATGAGAATCAGGATCCACTTGTTCCTTTTTTGTTTTTTGGCTTCATTTACATTAGTAAATGCGCAAAATTCAGATCATCCCTACAAATTTGGATTTGGTACACATCTTATAGATTATAGACTGGATGGTCAAACTTATTTGAGAGATCTGGTTGACACAGGGGATCTCCAGAGCGGTTTTGTGGTGAGCCGATATACTTTTGGGGCATCTTTAAACAGATCTTTTTCCCTGGATGCTTCTGTTTCAGCAACCGGTATAAACCCTAACAAATTGTCAAATACTGAAAGTTCTTTATTGTGGGTGGATGGAGATATCAGTTTGCAGTATCATCTGGCAAATGGTTATATTTTAAAGGAGAACAGTTGTTTTGCTCCCTATATTTTCGGAGGTGTTGGATATAATTATCTGGAAGCCTTAAAAATGGATGCAACAACAGGTTTTCCAGAAGGTAAATTGGGTTTGGGTTTTGATATTTGGTTCACACCGTTATTCGGAATAAATGCACAAACCGGACTAACCACTCAATTTAATGAAGACGGAAGAAATTATGCCCACCATTCTCTTGGAATGGTAATTCGTTTTGGAAAAGGTGAAGATTCTGATGGCGACGGGATCGCAAACTGGGAAGATACCTGTCCCGAAAAAGCAGGTCTTTTAAAATTTAATGGTTGTCCCGATTCTGATTTCGATGATATTACAGATGCCGAAGATGCATGTCCAAATAATGCAGGTCTACCAGAATTTAACGGCTGCCCCGACACAGATCGCGATGGATTGGCTGATAAAGATGATGCCTGTCCGAATGAAAAAGGATTGGCCGCATTTAATGGTTGTCCGGATACAGATGCAGATGGAATTGCTGATAAAGATGATCGTTGCCCGAAGGATAAAGGTAAATCAGAATTTAAGGGATGCCCCGATACCGATAGTGACGGAATTGCGGATCTCGATGATGCCTGTAAAAATGAAAAAGGTCTTGCAAAATTTAATGGTTGTCCTGATTCTGACGGTGATGGTTTGGCAGATAAGGATGATCGTTGTCCGAAAGACAGAGGTGATCTTGCTTTAAAAGGATGCCCCGATGCCGACGGAGATGGTATTGCAGATATGGATGATAGTTGTCCGGATAAAGCGGGTGTAAAGGCAACAAATGGTTGCCCTGTAATTGCGGAAGAAATAAAAAAAGAAATTGTAGCCAAAGTAAATTTTGCTGCAAAATCAATTCAATTTGAAACCGGTTCTGATGTAATTAAAAAATCATCTTACACCACCTTAGATAATATTGTTAGTATCATGAAATTATATCCAACAACATTTTGGTCAATTGAAGGACATACAGATAATGTTGGTGATGATAAAATGAATCAGGAACTTTCCGATAAAAGAGCAGCTTCTGTTAAAAAATATTTTACTGATAAAGGTGTGGAAGCAAACAGAACAACTTCTGCAGGATTTGGTGAAACAACTCCAATTGCAGATAATAAAACTGCAACAGGTAGAGCGCAAAATAGGAGAGTTGAAATAAAAATGCAATAAGTGATTTGAAGATTCGAAGGGAGAAGATTCGAAGGGAGAAGGTTAAGGGTCTAAGGAAATAAAGGAAGGAAGGTGTGGTAAGGAATTAAAAAGGGGATACTATTTTTAATTTATAACGCTTCAGTTATCCAAATTTCAGTAGGATAACTGAAGCGTTTCATTCAGAGTATTACTCCCCATCCCATCGACGGCGCTATCTAACTACTTTATACTATATACTAAATACTCTTTAGTTATAGCCGAAGTACTTCAAACTCCTATCCTCATTCTTCCAGTTCTCCTTCACCTTCACAAATAATTCCAAAAATATTTTTCTGCCGGTGAATTTTTCTATGTCTAAGCGGGCTTCTATGCCTACTTTTTTTATTGCTAATCCGCCCTTACCTATTATTATTGATTTATGTGTTTCTTTACTAACATAAATAACTGCGCGGATAGCAATTAATGTTTCTTTATCTTTATATTCTTCAATGGCAACTTCCACCGAATATGGAATTTCCTGTTTGTAATTATAAAATATTTTTTCGCGCACAATTTCCGCAGCAATAAATCTTTCCGATTGATCGGTAATTTCTTCCGGATCAAAATAGGGTGGATGTTCGGGAAGTTGAGAGGAAATTAATTTTAATAAAACATCAATATTTGTTTTCTCCTGAGCGGAAATTGGCAGCACTTCTTTTCCTGGTAATATTTCTTTCCAATTTGCAATTAATTCTAATGTTTTTGGTTGTGTAATTGCATCTGTTTTGTTGATGATGACAATAACAGGAATTGTACTTTTATTTAATTGCTGAATAATTTCATGTTGATCATTAATTCTGTCCCACGGATCTGTCATAAATAAAATAATATCTGCATCCTGCAATGCAACTTTCACCTGATCGTTCATCCAACTGTGTAATTTATATTCCGGTGAATCAATTATTCCGGGAGTATCGGAAAAAACGATCTGCGAATTTTCATCCGAAACAATTCCCAAAATTCTTTTTCTGGTTGTCTGTGCCTTCGGACTAATAATAGAAAGTTTTTCCCCCACCAACACATTCATCAAAGTAGATTTCCCAACGTTGGGTTTGCCTATTATGTTTACGTATCCTGATCTGAAAGTCATTTTGTAAAATTAAGCAGAAAAGCGTTCTGAGTTCTGAGTTCTGCGTTCTGAGTTATTGACGGGAGGGAGATTTTCCTCCGAATTATACCTTTTCAACTAAAAAATGTTCTGAGTTCTGTGTTCCGGGTTCTGACATGCAGTAGATCTCCTGCATCGATCACTACATGTTTCAGTTCTGAGTTTTGTCGGGAGGGTGGGTGTCATTGCCGTTACTGAGAGCCTCGCTAAGAGCGAGACCCTCAGTCGCTCGGGGTTCTTGGGGATATTACCATTACTGAGAGCCTCGCTAAGAGCGAGACCCTCAGTCGCTCTTGAGCGAAGGTGGTTTTCCTCCGTATTGAACCCAGAACCCAGAACTCAGAACTCAGAACCCAGAACTCAGAACCCAGAACCCAGAACTCAGAACCCAGAACCCAGAACTCAGAACCCAGAACCCAGAACTCAGAACCCAGAACTCAGAACCCAGAACTCAGAACCCAGAACTCAGAACCCAAAACAGTAATAATCCAAAATTTAGGTAATCTCCCCAAAACCCCGTATCTTTGCACCTCGTTCTGAAATAGATTATCATTTTTAAGATATACCGCGGGGTGGAGCAGTTGGTAGCTCGTCGGGCTCATAACCCGAAGGCCACAGGTTCGAGTCCTGTCCCCGCTACTAATTTTTTTTAATATTTAAGAAAAAAAGCTGTTTTGAAATGCAGTTTTTGTTTCTTGCACAACTCCAGGTTTTCTCGCAGATAAAGCAAAAAAGTGCTGATTTATCCGGCTTTTTGGCTGTAATTGCGGGAAATTGTTTTTTATAAAAGAATTGAATTAAAGTGGGATTTACAGTTGCAATTATTGGTCGTCCGAATGTTGGGAAATCAACATTATTTAACCGTTTAACAGGGGAGAGGGTGGCTATTGTGGATGATATCAGCGGAGTTACCCGCGACAGGCACTATGGAACAGTGGAATGGAATGGAAAAACATTCGATCTGATTGATACCGGTGGATTTGTTGCGCGCTCAAGCGATGTTTTTGAGACAGAAATTCGCCGCCAGGTGAAAATTGCCATCGATGAAGCTGATCTGCTTATTTTTATGATGGATGTTACTACCGGAATTACCGATTTTGATGATGATGTAATAAAAATGTTGCGCAAATCGAAAAAAAAGGTATTTGTTGCAGTAAATAAGGTGGATAATAACGTTCGACATCTGGAAGCTACACAATTTTATGCGGCTGGTTTTGAAGATGTGTTTTTTGTTTCCTCCATTACCGGAAGCGGAACAGGCGAAATTTTGGATGCCGTTGCAGCTCAAATTCAGGAACCGGATAGCAGTGATGTTTTAAAGGAAAAAGGATTACCACGATTTGCAATTGTTGGTCAGCCGAATGCAGGAAAATCTACTTTATTAAATGCATTAACGGGACAGGAGCGCACTCTGGTTACCGATATCGCCGGAACTACAAGAGATTCCATCCATACCAGATATCAATTATTCGACAAAGATTTTATTTTAATAGATACAGCAGGTATCAGAAAGAAAGCTTCTGTAAAAGAAGATCTGGAATTTTATACTGTTATTCGTGCCATAAAAGCAGTGGACGATAGTGATGTTTGTTTGCTGGTGATCGATGCAAATTCCGGAATTGAAAGTCAGGATCTGGCTATTCTCCAGATGATAGAAAGGAAACACAAGGGATTAGTGATATTGGTAAATAAATGGGACATGGTGCAAAAGGAAACCAATACCATGCGTGATGTGGAAGCCAAGATCAGAGAGAAAATTGCACCTTTTCGCGATGTTCCGATAATCTTTATTTCTGCACTCGAAAAAACGAGGATATTTCAGGCAATGGAGGAAGCAATTAAAGTTTTTGAAAATAAACAGACTAAAGTTTCCACCTCCAAATTAAATGAAGTGATGCAGGAAGCTCTTGCCTCCTATCATCCGCCTGCAGTGCGTGGAAGTCACATCAAAATAAAATACGTTACTCAAATGCCGGCTTCGGTGCCAACTTTCGTGTTTTTCACCAATTATCCCAACGATATCCGCGAAGCGTATAAAAACTACCTGGAAAACAAGTTGAGAGAAGCCTTTCCTTTGTCGGGAGTTCCTATCAATATTTTCTTCCGCAAAAAATAGTTGTTAAACTTTTTTATATTTTTGTACTATACTAATTAAACCAAATCGAATCAAAATGAAAAAATTATCTTATTTGACCATCGCACTCGCACTTACCATATTTGTATCCTGCAAAGGAAAATCGGCTAAAGATGCTGAGGACGAAAACATGGATACTATCTCTACACAAGTAGAAACCGGTGCATCCGAATCCATCGAAAATGCCGCTAAAGTTGACGAAGTTTTAAACCAACCATCAGAAGATGAATTATTCGGAACTGATGTTGATGATGCTGCTGTTGAAAGTGCAACAAAGAAATAAATTTAAAAAATATAATAATGAAAAAGCCATCTGAAAAGATGGCTTTTTTTGTTGGAAATATATTTTAATTAAATTGTCACTCCACCCCAAACTTCTTCAACGCAACCAAATACGTATCATCTATCTGATTAATAAAAGAATAATAACCATTATTCCCCCATTTTTGTCGCGCAATAAATGCTTTAATTCCTATTTCCACTTTGGTTCGTGCGGCGCGAATTTCTGCTTCTGTTACTCCTTTATCGGGATCATGCGCTAATGCGTATTTAACGAATTTAGAGAATTGCTCATCGCTAATTACATATTTAACACCAAAATCTTTTGCATCAGCATATTTATTAAATGCACCGGGATTTTCGGAGTAGGTGGAATATCCGAATTGTTGAATTACACTGCGGTTAAATAAATAATTTACCGTTTTATTTATTGGTGATGTATCAATTGGCACTGCAATATCAGGGTGAATTCCCCAATCCATATTTTTATCATTTTTTAAACTGTCGGGTAATTCTCCGCCGTTCATCATAATGCTTACATATTGATCGTAGTATGCATCAACACCATCTGTGTATGGTCGCTGAATACTTTTTCCTGAGGGTGTATAATATCTTGCAATAGTTAATCTAATTGCAGAGCTATCGGAAAGATCATATACTTGTTGTACTAATCCTTTTCCAAAACTTCTTCTTCCAATTATTGTTGCTCTTTTATTATCCTGTAAAGCACCCGCTAAAATTTCACTTGCCGATGCAGAATATTCATTTAATAAAACAACTAAATTTCCATTTTCAAATAAACCATTTTTTCCTGCGCGATATTCATCTCTTCCCACAGCTCTACCTTCGGTATAAACAATTAAAGGAGTGCCTGCTAAAAATTCATCTGCTAATTCCACAGCACCCGTTAAATATCCTCCGGGATTTCCACGTAAGTCGAGCACTAAATTTTTCATTCCTTGATTTACCAAACCTTGCAAGGCATCATCAAATTCCAAAGGAGTTTCCTGTGCGAATTTATTTACTTTAATATATCCTGTCGCATCATCCACCATATAAGATGCATCAATACTTGTAATTGGAATTACATCTCTTTTTATGCTGAATGCCAATAAATTTTTATCACCTGTTCTTTTAATTTTTACATCAACAGTAGTTCCTTTTTTTCCGCGCAATTTTGACACTACCCTGTCGCTGGTAATTCCAATTCCCGCAACCATGGAATCACCTATCATGATCATTTTATCACCTGCCTTAATTCCAATTCTTTCAGAAGGTCCACCACTCATTGCTGCAACAACAAGAATGGTATCGTCCACAATATTGAATTCAATTCCAACGCCATCAAAATTTCCAACCAGTCCTTCATTAAATGCAGAAAGATCTTCCTTATGAATATAACTGGAATGTGGATCCAGTTTTTTAAATAATTCGTCAATTGCAGCCGGGTCATTCAGATAATCTGCAACAAAAGCATCCACTATAGAATCCACATTAATGGAGTCGACATACCTGCTGCTGATAAAATTTACTATATCATCAATTCTGCTCGTAGGATCACCATGCGACCTATAACCGGGTTTGTCGGAGGTAAAAGGAGATATTTTTGTTCCTATCATCACACCCAAGGCTAACACAGCGGCAAAGGCCAAAGGCAATAAAAATCTGTTATTGTTCACGTTTTGTATTTAAAATTTTCACAAAATAACTACATCCGGCGCACTCTGCCGCAATATTGTTCACTTCTTTTCCCTATACCTACATTTAGGTATATTCTATTGTGAGCATAAGAACGCTTTTTCCTGCAAAGTTACTGTGCTATGTTTGCATAAGTTTAGAATGGTTCTAAATAATTAACAAGATTTAAGAGTATGAACGAGTTTCTCATCACCTTTCGCGAATGTTTGGAAGCTGCCCTCATAGTGGGTATTATTTTTACTGTTTTAGATAAAAATAATCTCCACAAACAAAAAAAGACCTTATGGCTGAGTGTTTTTGCGGCAGTTGTTGCATCCGCAATTATGGGAGTTGCTCTTTATGAAATTTTGGAACAAGCCGGAGAAGGATTACAAGCTTTACTTGAAGGTATTTTTATGTATATAACAGCCGGATTATTATTTTATGTAATATTCTGGATGAGTAAAACGCTAGCGAGCAGAAAAGTTATAACTGATCAGACAACTGCAGCCATGCAATCCAAGGGGAGTTTGGGGATATTTTTGATGGTATTTTTTGCAATTCTAAGAGAAGGATTTGAAACCGCATTATTTCTTGTTGCAAGTACAAGTATTGATAGTAGTTTTTCCTACAGTGGTTTTTTTGGGGGGATTTTAATAGCAGTATTAATTGGATATTTAATAATTATTCAAGGCAAAAAAATTCAGCTTCGTCCATTTTTTAAATACACATCCTTATTACTTGTATTTTTTGCAGCAGGGATGATGGCTTATGGAACACATGAAATGGGAGAATATTTTGAAGAGCAAGAAAAAAAGGAACATGCAGAAGAAGTAGTTTCTCCTGAATATCAGATTTCAAATCCTACTCCTGAAGTAGAAGAGGAAGAAGAAGTTGTCTACGATATTTTCAAACCAAAAACAAAATCAGAAGATCCTTCCGGCACCTGGTATCGTCAAACCGAGGATAAGGATGAATACATTCATATTTTAAATGACAAAGGAATTATCGGCGTTTTCTTCAAAGGATTATTCGGCTACAACAGCAACCCGATCTTGATTGAGGTTATATTGTGGTTTGTTTCCTTAATTTTTGGGTTAGTGATTTGGAGGCGATCTTATCGTGAATCGTGAATCGTGAGGCGTGAGTCCGGCTTGCCACTGCGCCAGGGTTGTGTGTACCGCGGTTGTCAGTTCACCAACCACATTCGTGAATCTTGAGGTATGAATCGTGAGTCTGGTCTACTTCGGATTTAAAATGTGATTACAAATAGAAAGTTAAACGTAAATTTTAGGTGGGCGCACTCATTACTCATAACTCATTACTCATTTAGTGAGGCCCTCACTGAAAAAGTGAGAGCCTCACTAACTTTCATTTAAAGGCTTGCCTTTAATTGGTACCTTTTAACTAAAATTTTTAATTGGAGAAAAATCTAACAACCTACCAAGAACTAAACTCACGATTCACGCTTCACGCCTCACGAAAAAAAACTTCCAATCAGAAAGGAAAATTATAATCCCACCTCAAAGTAAAAAATTGTCAATTGTCAATTGTCAATTGTCAATTTTTTTTACCGTTCAACTATCGTAAACGCAAAATTCGGTCCCTTACCCAATTTATACGCCATGGTAACCCAAAGTTTTGCAAGATTTTCGAGCATTACGGCATTTTCAATTCCTCCTATATCGGTTACGCGAAAACCGAGGTCCTCGGCGAGAACGGAGACAATTTGTTTGGCAGAAATATCTTCCCCACAAATAAAAGTTTCAATAGCCTTGCCATCATAAACAGGATTTATCAAATTGGAAACTCCCGTGGTATTAAATGCTTTTACCACTTCGCCATTACCTGTCCATGCACTAATTGCTTCTGCAGCCGATTCAAAGGGTTCAGTGCTTGCAGAAACAGGGTTTGTAGCATCGATAATGATCTTTCCTTCCCATTCCACATCAATACTTTTTATTACTTCATCGGCAACACCAAAAGGAATTGCGACTAAAACAACTTCGGCATTTTCTACCGCTTCCTGAAATGTGGTAACCTTTGCACCAATATTCATTGCGTTCCATGCTTTCTGGCTTTGTGTATCACGCACACCAAAAGTGATATCGTGACCTTTGGCCTTCCATTTTGTTCCCGCTGCAAGACCAATATTGCCTGCTCCTAATATAGTTATGCGCATAATTTGTTGGGATAAAATTATTAATACGGAAAGATAAAAGAATTATTCGATCAAAGTGGCGTTCAGAGTGATAGTAGTGTTCAATAATTTAGAAACAGGACAAGTTAATTTTGCCTCCTCTGCTGCTGCTGCAAACGATAAGGTTGTTGCTCCGGGCACTTTTGCCGTTACCTCCAAATGCGATTCTGTTATTGCCCCGTTGTCTAAAGTAATTGTGCATGTGGTATTAATTTCATCAGGAGTAAGTTCTTTCGAATTCAAAACAAAACTCAGTTTCATGCTGAAACAGCCTGCATGCGCCGCTGCAATTAATTCCTCCGGATTGGTTCCTATGCCATCGGCAAACCGGGTCGACCAAGAGTATTGACTTTGTTTTAATACACCAGATTGTGTTGATACATGTCCTGTTCCTTCTTTTCCTGTTCCGTTCCAAACGGCAGTTCCATTGCGTTTCATTGTATTTATTTGTTTTTAGATTAATTAAATATGCCGGCACAAAGGTAGGGTTTGCAGAATAAAAATCTGCAATAAGCAACCAATAAAACATTGTAAATGGTGTTATTTGGTGATGATCAGTTGTTTTATAAAATATAGATCATCATTGCTGATCTTACAGAAATATGTTCCGGATGGTTCATTGGTAATATTAATTGTTGTGATATTGTCCATATCCTTTTCTGAGAACCAGATCATTTCTCCCATACTGTTATAGACCCTGATAAAATATTTTTTTTCATCCTCCGGTGCTGTAATTGTAAAAATTCCATTGCCTGCTGTTGGATAAATAATAAATTCAGTCTGCTCAATTTGAGGGGATGAAAATATAGTTCCGTCAGCTAATCTACCTTCGCCACAACTCACCCATTTTGGCCCATCGTTATACCATATCTCCGAAAGGGTATCCGTTTTGAAAAAGTCGTTCCAAATATGTGCAAGTTTATCTTTTCCCGAACCGCTCAAATGAAACCCTCCTCCATCTGTGGAATAATCGACTTCGCAATTCCAATAGAGTGAATCGTAATTCCTTGGATTAATTCCGTCGGCCCAGGTATATGGTCCCCAGATCATATAAGGCATTACTTTACCGGGTGCCATATATTTGAAATCCGGATCGCCTGTGATTTGGGCTTCCATTGCCCATTTATATCCGAATCCGCACCTATAAGCACCGGGCTCGTGAATAGATTTATACATTTCGTAGGTTGGATCTGCATATCCACCATAATACGGACTAGCCACATAAACGAGCTTTAAATTGGGATATCGCACCAACATACTGCTTAAAGTAACCTGAATACGATCTTTAATTGCATCTCCGTATCCTGGCATATCAAAAATGGTATCAGCACGAGAGCCCTGAAACAACCAGGCAATTTGAATTTGTTCGGGAGTTATTCCTTTCGGCTCCAACCTGTTTTCATAAATAATATCCCAGTAATTTGGATTGTCGAGGGTCATTCCTTCCATTCCCTCTCCTGCATTGGTTGCATTCAATAAAATCAGACAGGGATTGATGGAAGGATCATCCTGAACAATTTCCACCAGGTGATTGAAAGGTTCTCCTGTAGTGGAGCCTCCAAATCCTGCAAATATGATCTTCCCTTCAGCATAATTTACATTACCCAAACTGTCGAGAGGTTTAATGCTTTTAGAGATCTGAAGCCCTTTTTTGAGATGTGTTTTTGGCGGTTTATTTTTTCCTCCGGGATATAATCCGCCCTGATATGTTCCAAGATAAAATCCAGTTTTAAGATCAACGAGGGGAATATTTCCGGTAGTATCGTTATCACATTGAACCTGACCTTGAAGAGATAGGGTAGTTATAAGCAGGAAAAACAAAAAGAATGTGCTGAGTGTTCTCATATGTTTATTTTCAGATGCAGTATAAAAATAAACAAAGGAATTAAAATAAAAAAACTCCGGTTTTGGCCGGAGTTTTTTTAAATCTAATTAGTATTAATTTTTGATATCCAATTCTTTGATAAGATTGGTTGCGCCTGCATATTTATCTATAATAAATAATACATAACGTATATCAACAGATATCGTGCGATTCATAGCTGGATCAACAATATAATCTCCGGGTGTACCTTCATAATTTCCGTCGAATGCCAGACCTATTAATTCACCTTTTCCATTCATGATAGGACTTCCGCTGTTACCGCCTGTAATATCCAGATTGGAAAGAAAACAAACCGGAACAGTTCCGTTTTTATCAGCGTATCTACCGTAATCTTTTGCTTGATAAAGATTATATAATTTATCAGGAACAATAAATTCAGGATCGGCATTGTTGCGTTTTTCAATTACACCATCAATAGTAGTTTGCCAGTGATAATGAACGGCATCTCTTGCTTCATAATCCTGCACTGTGCCGTATGTTAAGCGCATAGTGGAATTTGCATCAGGGTAAAAAGATTTTTTTGGATCTTTTTTCAAAATTGCTGCTGTGAATTCACGTTCTAATTTTCCGATCTCTGTATTTGCTGCACGGAAAACAGAACCTGCTGTTTGCGCATCCGTATATAATGCAATATAATAATTATATAAAGGATCTTTTTTCAATTTCTTTTCACTTGGCGCTTTTAAAAAGGCATCTAATTTTTCTTTGGATGTAAATACAGATTTTGCAAATGCATTTTTACTCCATGTATCAAATTTCGCCTGTGGTGTTGCACCTTTTGTATCTGCCAAAATATCTTTCATAACCTGAGGATATTTATCTGCAGGTAATTTAGTATACATCATATTTAGTAAAGCACTAACTTTTTTTACTTCCGTATCATAGTGCATTCCATCCCACATTGTTTCTGCTGAAGCATTTATTGCTTCTATAGTTGCAGCTCTTTCATCGCCGGTTAAAGCGCCTTCACCAAATAGCGATTCTACCTGATTAAAATCGAGAGCAAAATTTCCCGTTGGCATTAAAACAACGGAATATATTTTATAATAAAATTCTTTGCTTACCGTGCTCATTAATTTATAAGCATTGTCGAAATTGGTAAACATTGTTTTGTATTTATCTTCCGTGGCTTTGCCTTCTGCTTTTGCCCATTTCATGAATTCAGTTTCATATTCTTTTTTAATAGAAACAGCATCCATTCTTTCTAAACCGTCTAATTGCGTTTTATATAATTTTAAGCCATTCATTAATTGCGCATAATCAGAAGCTAATTGAATACGAACATCTTCATCTTTATCCATTTCTGCTTTCATCACTTCTGTTGCTGTTCCGAAAACATCAATTTGTGCAGGATTACTTTCGTTCATTACCTCTTCAATTCCGTAACTTGTAAGATAACGTTCCGTTGACCCGGGAAAACCCATTATCATAGTGAAATCCCCTTCTTTATATCCTGCAACAGAAACCTTTAAATATTTTTTTGGTGAGTATGGAACATTGTCGGTGCTGTATTCGGCAGGATCATTATTTTTATCCGCATATACTCTGAAAATACTAAAGTCACCTGTGTGACGAGGCCACATCCAGTTGTCAGTATCTCCACCATAATTTCCCACTGAGGAAGGAGGTGCTCCGGTTAAACGCACATCATTGTAAACTTTATATAAATAAACAAAATATTGATTGCCATAATACATGGATTTTACTTCTGCTTCAAAACCCTGTTCGGCATATCTTGCTATAATTCTGTTTTGAATTTCAGTAACCACTGTTCTTCTTGCAGCCGGATCCAATCCCTCCGCAAAAGGTACGATCGAGTCAGTAATTTCAAATGCATTTTGAAGAATACGAATGGCCAATCCCGGAATTGGTAGTTCCTCTGCATAACTTTTTGCCCAATAACCGTCATCAATAATATTTCGATCTGGAGTCGACTGTGAGGCTATTGCATCAAAACCGCAGTGGTGGTTAGTAAATAGCAATCCGTTCGGAGAAACAAGTTCTCCCGTGCAAAATCCACTTCCACCTTGATAGAGTTGCACAACGGCATCCTTCAAACTTGCATTTTCAGTATTGTAGATATCATCTGCAGAAAGTTGTAAACCCAGTTGTTTCAGGTATTCAAAATTAAGTTGACGAACAAGATTTGCCAACCACATTCCTTCATCTGGGAAACTGGAGGCCTGAGCGGGTTTTACAGCTGTTGCCAAAAAAAGCACAACGGCCATAATTGTAAATTTCACTTTTTGTTTTATCATAGTGTAGTTATTATAAAAATTTCGAAATTGATGGCGAAGTTAAGGTACATTTCACGGATGACATTGAATGGCATAAAAAAAAGCGGACAAAGCCGCTTTATATAAGGTTTTGGAGGAAATTAGTCCTCCTTCAAAAATTTCTTGGTAATGAGGGTATTTCCCTGGTAATAGGCCGCCAGGAAGTAAACTCCCGGTTGAAGATCAACCAAACTCACTTTAACTTCCTGTTTGCCTGTTTCAGGGGTAATGCTTTTGATCTCTCTGCCCACTATGTTCATAATGCTTATCCTGTCAATACTCTGATAAGTAAAGCTTATTGTGGCGAAACTTTTCACAGGATTAGGGTAAATAGCCACTGTTTCTTCAACTTCCGCAATGTACTCAGATTGAGCAGATGCTGAATGAAAACTGAAAAACATCGCAGAAACTAATAGTGTTGTGTAAATTTTACGCATAGGCTGTTGTCAGAGCATGTAAAGATATATTTATTTTTTCCGGATTTCAAAAATTTTGTGCTGTGGATATCCTGATTAACAGTTTTTAACCACCGGCAACACCTTTCCTATCCGGGTTCTAGTTTGTTTAAACGTGTAAATTTTTTAAAGGTTACAAGAATTCAACTAAATTTTGAAGTCATCCTCCTCCTCTAAACCATCTAACTCATTGTTTGTGAACATACTGGAGAACAAGTCGCTGAACTGGACTCCTGACTGCAAAATATGTTTGCTAAGGAGTGAATACTCGGCAAGGCCATGTAAAACAAATTCCATCAGAAAATATTTTTCTTCCCCCGACACCTTCGGATAATATTTTTCCACCAGTCTTTTTAAGCCGGGAATGGAAAGCAGCGCACTGTGATAAGCTTCGTTATTCAGATCGTTGAACAGATCCAGTTTATTGCCTTCATTAAAATAATCGACAATTTCCTGGTAAATATTTACGCGTTTTGTAGCCGCAGGATTTTCAGTTTTTTTAACAGGTATTTTTTTCGATTTCTCCGGTGCGGGAAAATAATTTGTGAATTGTGTTCTTATCGCTTTTCCAATTAAATTTACTGCAACAATAAAAGGTCCTTCTTGTTCCCCTTCATATACTAATTCTATTTTTCCGGTGATGGAAGGAATTACTCCCCAAAAATCGCTAACACGAATATAAGTTTGAGCATCCTTATTTTTTAAAGCGCGGCGTTCGGCATTGGAAATTAAATTTTCCATTGCGGTAATGGTCATACGAGCACTAACTCCACTTTTTTGATCCACAAATTCGCTGTTGCGTGCTTCGAATGCAAGTTGCTCTATCAGGTCGCGACTAAGATCGTTCAACTTTACAATTTCATTTTGCGCATGTATAATTCTTGCTTCCTGCGTTGTAATTATTTTTGAAATGTAAATGTCTTTTGGATAATGTGTGAGTATCTGACTTTCAATTCTATCTTTTAACGGCGTTACAATAGAGCCGCGGTTTGTATAATCTTCGGGATTTGCAGTAAATACAAATTGAATATCAAGCGGTAATCTTATTTTAAATCCGCGTATCTGAATATCACCCTCTTGCAAAATATTAAATAATGCAACCTGAATTCTTGCCTGTAGATCGGGTAATTCATTTATCACAAAAATACACCTGTGCGAACGCGGAATTAATCCGAAATGAATCACTCTTTCATCGTTGTAATTTAATTTGAGGTTGGCGGCTTTAATTGGATCTACATCTCCAATCAAATCGGCAACGCTTACATCAGGGGTTGCCAATTTTTCTGTATATCGTGCATCTCGGTGCATCCAGCTGATTGGTGTATTATCGCCCTCCGCTTTTAATTTATTAATGGCATACACGGAAATAGGTGCAAATGGATCGTCGTTGAGATCACTTCCCTCCACCACCGGAATATATTCATCCAAAAGCGTTGTTAGCAAACGTGCGATCTTGGTTTTTGCCTGTCCACGCAAACCCAATAAAATCATATTGTGTCGTGATAATATCGCTCGCTCCAGATCAGGAATTACGGTATGTTCGAATCCGTGAATCCCATCAAAAAATTTATCACCTGACTTAAGTTTTGTGATAAGATTTTTTCTAAGTTCCTGTTTTATAGTTAGACTTTGATATCCCGATTTTTTTAATTCGCCGAAGGTCTTTATTTTTTCAATTTGCATTTTAAATTCTTTATTTAATTAAATTATTTTCACCCTATTAATTTACTGGTGAAATTCATCGCATATTTCTTTTTCTGTTTCTTTCGTAATCTTCAAAAATATATTCTCCTAAACCTTTTAGGGAAGTATAAAAAGCTTTTCCCTGATTTGTTTCAGTAAATTCCTGAACAAATTGCTGCAAATAAGGATCCTGCGCTATCATAAAGGTGGTGATCTTAATTCCGATCTTTCTGCAATGTCCGGCAAGATTTAAAGTTTTATTTACTATAATGCGATCCAGTCCGAAACTGTTTTTATAATATTTTCCGTCTTTAATAATACAAGTCGGTTTTCCATCCGTGATCATAAAAATTTGTTTGTTCGGATTTTTTCTCCTGCGCAACAAGTCCATCGCAAGTTCTAATCCTGCAACTGTGTTTGTGTGATATGGTCCAACCTGTAAATAAGGAATATCTTTTATTTCTATCTGCCATGCATCATTTCCAAAAACAATTACATCCAAAGTATCCTTTGGATATTTTGTTTTGATGAGTTCACTCAATGCCATGGCAACTTTTTTTGCAGGGGTAATTCTATCTTCCCCATACAATATCATGGAGTGAGAAATGTCGATCATTAACACCGTGGAAGTTTGTGCTTTGTATTCTTTTTCTACAACAACAAGGTCATCTTCATCAAGACTAAATTCTCCTATGCCGTGATTGATATGCGCATTCTTTATAGATTCGTTGTAATCAATTTGTTCATGCGTATCGCCGAAAGCATAATTTCTTCTGTCGGTGGAATTTTCATCGCCGGTGCCGGTAAAGGATGTTTTATGATTTCCATGCGGTGATTTTTTTAATTTACCGAAGATCTGATCCAAAGAATTTTTGCGGATGCTTTGTTCCATTTTGGATGTAATGCGCATAACTCCACCGTCTTCATTTTCTTCTTTTATAAAACCTCTGTCTTTTAATTCTTGAATAAAATCTCCCATGCCATATTCAGGTGTGGTCAGATTGTATTTTCTATCCAGTTGATTCAGCCAATCCAAAGCTTCCGTAAGGTCACCGCTTGTGTAAATAAGCAACTCCTGCAACAATTCGAAAAGTTTTTCGAAGGTTGTTTTATCCTTTTCTTCAAATTTTGAAAATCTGTTCCCTAACATTGATAAGATCTATTTATTTAACTTCTGCGTTTTTCCAAACCGGCACTTTTACCACTAAATAAAATATCCTGCACTCCTTCCCCTTTTAAAAATTCATGTGGAAAGCCGAGGTCTATTTTACTTACTTCATCTAATCGTTTTAATTGATCAGCATGAATTTCAATTTCACCTGCACGCAAACTATTTATTAATTGTTCAGAATTACGAGCGCCAACAATTGGAATATTATTTTTCCCGTTTTGAATCACCCATTTAATGGCGACTTGTGCCGGAGTACAATTTAATTCCTCTGCCACTTTTACAACTTCTCTTGCGATCTGCTGATTTTTTTCGCTTAATCGAACACTATTTTCCTTTAATCTTTTTGCATCTTCATTCGCATTTAAATATTTTCCGGTTAGCGCTCCACCGGCAATTGGTGCCCATCCAACCACACCCAAGTCTAATGCCTCTGCCATAGGAATAAGATCGCGTTCTACTGATCTCTGCAAAAGAGAATATTCAATTTGCAAAGCGATAAAAGGACTCCAATCTTTAAATTCCGCAATGGCATTTGCCCTCGAAACGATCCATGCAGGAGTATCAGAAATGCCTACATACAAAATTTTTCCTTGTCGCACGAGATCATCCATTGCTCTTAATACTTCTTCAATGGAAGTAGTAAAATCCCAGGCATGTAAATAATACACATCGATATAATCGGTTTGTAATCTTTTCAAACTATCTTCTACCGATTGCACCATATTTTTTTTGTGGTTTCCGCTCTGGTTTAATCCGGAACTTCTATCTGTAATTAAAGAATATTTTGTAGCAAGAACTATTTCCTTGCGTTGATTGCTTTCTTTAATAAATTCACCGAGATATTTTTCACTTGTTCCTTCTGTATATCTGTTAGCTGTATCAATAAAATTTCCACCATTTTCCAAATAGGTGAAAAATTGTTTTTTGCTTTCAGTTTGATCTGCTCCCCAACCCCATTCTTCGCCGAAGGTCATAGTGCCCAAACATATTTCTGATACTCTTAATCCGCTTCTGCCGAGTAATTTATATTTCATTTTAATATTTTAATAATGTAAAATTGTGTTTTTTAAAGGATAGATACATTCGAAAAATAAAGGATTGTAATATTACCTGAATTGTTAAGAGAACACCCTTTTACCATTTGTTAAAACTGTATTATAATAACTTAGTTCATTATATTCGCTCCAAAATTAAAATTAATTCGATGAAAAGTGTTTTTCTATTCTTATTGGCTACATGTATTTCCATTAACGCATTCGCTCAAAATGCGGATAGTGTGGCATTCAGAAAAATTTTCGATGAAATAATGCTCAATGGTGATGCTTATGACCAGTTGCATGATCTCTGTAAAAATGTGGGTCACCGGTTAAGTGGTTCTCCTCAAGCCGATATGGCTGTGCGTTGGGGTGAAGCGGAAATGAAGGCTGCCGGTTTTGATAAGGTTTGGCTGCAGGAGGTAATGGTGCCACATTGGGAACGGGGTCAAAAGGAATACGGCGAATTATTGGGATATGGCCAGTTTGAAATTTTAGCATTGGGCGGAAGCATTGCCACTCCGGATGCAGGTATAACGGCGCAAGTTGTGGAGGTGAGTGATTTTGAAGAAATGAAAAAGTTAGGTGCCGATTTTATCAAAGGAAAAATTGTTTTTTTCAACCATATTTTCCCTCAGAATGTGATAGGAGGATTTGACGGATATGGTGAGGCAGGGCCTTACAGGTGGTATGGTCCGGAGGAGGCAAGTAAAATGGGTGCTATCGCTTCTATTACCCGAAGTGTGAGCAGTGCGCATGATGAATATGCACATACAGGAAGTACAGGTTTTCGCAATGGCGGTAATCCGATTCCTTGTGTGGCCATTTCCACTATGGGTGCTGATGAATTAAGTGCGGCATTAAAAACGAATCCAACGGCAAAATTTAAAATGGTGCTGAATTGTAAAAAATTTCCCGATGTAAAATCATATAATGTAATTGGTGAAATTACGGGCTCTGAATTTCCAAATGAAATAATTGTTGTGGGTGGACATTTAGATAGTTGGGATGTTGGAGAAGGAGCGCATGATGATGGTGCGGGGTGTGTGCAAAGTATGGAAGTTATTCGAAGCTTAAAGGCATTAAATATGAAACCTAAAAGAACTATTCGATGCGTTTTATTTATGAATGAAGAAAATGGAAATATGGGAGGAAAAACGTATGGTGAATATGTAAAAAATAACAAAACTGAAAAACATATTGCAGCTTTGGAAAGTGATGCGGGAGGATTTTCGCCAAGAGGAATCAGTATTGATTCTGTTTTCCAGCATAATACAAAAGCTTTAAATGCAATTAAACCATTATTTTTAAATTATGGAGTGTATGATTTCTCTGTAGGTCATGGTGGTACTGATATTGGGCCAATGGGCGAAGCCGGAACATTATTATTCGGATTAAGACCGGATTCGCAGCGATATATGGACCTGCATCACACGGCAAACGATACTTTTGATAAAGTAAATAAACGAGAGTTACATATGGGAGCAAGTGTGATGGCGATGTATTGCTGGTGGTTGAGTGAGTATGGGGTTAAATAAAAAGTAATTTTATATATAGTTTACACAGCAATTATTATTGTGCGATTAATTTATATTAATAATTTCTATATTTATTTTCGCGAATGAGACCTATTACCTTTTTCTTTTTGCTGAGTTTTGTTTTTACAACTGAATTTATTTCAGCACAATCAGTTATGGGAAAATTAACTGATAAAAATACCGGTGAAGCCCTTATTGGTGTAAATATTTCAGCAAATAATATTGAGGTTGCTCTTTCGGATGAAAATGGAAATTATAATCTTTTTCTTCCTGATACATTGGTTACAATTAAATTCAGTTATATAGGATTTGAGCAAAGCACACTTTCATTAGAAATAAATAATGGCCAAACATTATTATACAATATCCAAATGCTTCCATTGGCTGTGTTGCTCGATGTTTATGTAGTAAGCGGAAGTTTATATGAAAAAAAACTTACCGAGGAAACAATGAGCATTGAAGTAATAAAAAAGGAAATGCTCACTCAAACAAATGCTACAAATTTATCTGATGCCATTTTAAAAGCTCCGGGTGTTTATATGATGGATGAGCAGGCGAATATTCGGGGTGGAACGGGATTTACTTATGGAGCCGGAAGCAGGGTGATGTTGGTGGTTGATGATCAAATTTTATTGGCAGCGGATAGGGGAGATGCAAAGTGGAATTTTGTTCCGATCGAAAATGTGGAGCAAATTGAAATTATTAAAGGTGCTTCCTCTGTATTATATGGAAGCAGTGCATTAAATGGTGTAATTACTGTTCGCACTGCATGGCCAACCACCACGCCTGAAAGCAGTATTACCATGTATCACGGAATATATGATAATCCAAGTTTTACTCCGGCAACCTGGTATGATAATAATCCGACTTTTACCGGAATTAATTTTTCGCACCGGCAGAAATTTGAAAAAATGGACCTTGTTTTAGGAGGACATATTTCGGATAATAATTCTTACTTATTAGGACAATATTCCAATCGGGCAAGGTTAAATTGGAAAACGCGATTTCATCCTCAAAATAATGATAAAATATCCTGGGGAATAAATGGTAATGTAATGTCGGATCGCGAGGGATTATTTTTTTTATGGGAGGGCGCTGATACAGGTGCTTATTTACCTTTTCAGGGATATGTGGATACTAGTACCTCCACTTTATTAAATTGGCAATTCAAATGGTTGTCGATAGATCCCTGGTTAAATTATTTTGATAAACATGATAACTCGCATAAATTTAAAATGCGTTTTTATAATAATAATGTTGATTATACGGATACCACTGGAGGAAACGGATATTTATTGAATTTCGATTACCAGTTTCACCGTGAGTTCAGCAGAGACATTGTTCTAACATTTGGAGTTACAGGATATTATTTTAATGTGGATGATTTTGAGCTGGGAATTCACTCCGGTTTTTCAGGAGGGAGTTATGTGCAATTAGATAAAAAATTATTTGATAAGTTGATATTGAATATCGGAATGCGGGAAGAATTTTATCAATTAGATACTATTGCAGGTTCTGCCGTTCCGATATTTAAAGGGGGATTAAATTATAAGGTTGGGAGATTAACAAATATCAGATTGTCATTCGGGCAAGGTTATCGTTTTCCGAGTTTGGTGGAGAAATATGCGCATTCAAATCTTGGGTCATTGGCAATTTTTCCAAATCCTGATCTGCTTGCAGAATACGGATGGAACACGGAACTTGGAATTAAAAGATCTTTTGCAGGAGATAATTTAAAAGGTTACGCGGATATTGCTTTTTATGTGACCGATTATTTTGAGATGACGGAGTTCAGTTTTAATTTTTATCCTGGGGAGGGCCCGGGATTTAAATCGCAGAATACAACAAGGGCAAGAATTGGAGGTGTTGAACTTACCCTCAATGGTGATGTTTCTGTTTTTGGAAATAATTTAAGTTTTTCGGGAGGATATAATTATATCTATCCTGCAGATCTTGCGGGCGATTCCAGTAATCTCGATGTAGGAAATTTCATGAAAAATTTTATGGAAGGATTTACTGCTAAATCAACTGATAGTGTCTTTTTAGCATCTGTATTAAAGTATAGGTTCCGTCACATGATACGCATGGATCTGCAATATTCGGTTAAAAAATTTTCTTTTGGTGCAGATGTTAATTATTACAGCTTAATGGAAAATCTGGATGCCATTTATATCTCCTTCATTCCCGGAATTAACGAATATCGGGAAGATCATTTACAAGGAGATTGGATCTTTGATGCCAGAGTAGGATATACTATCACCAAAAATTCAAAAGTGCAATTTCTTGTAAAAAATATGTTCAACAGAATGTATGCTTTACGGCCTGCAAAATATGACCCGCCGAGGAATTTTACGGTGCAGTATAAAATTAATTTTTGAGGTAACGAAGAATTGGAATCATTGCGAAGATTCTTTTGGTTAGAGATTTGTGGAATTAATCAAGAATTGAAATTTATCCTTTTTGATTTAACATTCTAGTTAAGATCGTGATTTTTTTTATGTCATCCCTACGGGATTTGCGTGTGTTTTCGACAAGTTGTTACCGATATTTCGTCCCTACAGGACTGGTTTTATTGGTATATTACCCCTCCTACATATCTGTTACACATTATACATATTGTTACCGATATTTCGCCCCTACCTAACTGACGTTTTATAAGAAATTATAATTCCTATTATTCTCAAAAATCAAATTGATGGATTAGTGCCGTAGGCATGGCATATTGGTAGTATAAATGTGAATGTGTTGCCTAGTGCCGTAGGCATGAAATATTAAAAATGTCTTTGGGAACAAGAATCTAAAATTGCTGGAACTTTTTTTTGAAGGATCAATAGAAAAATCCCAAAATAAAAAGATAGAGGTGCAAATTTAATTTGTCGAATTTTATTTTGAATAAATTACACTCCACTATAAGATTTTATTTACGTTTTATCAATCCTATGATCAATAAAAACACAACCGACCCAACCACTGCTGCCGCAATACTATAAAGTAAATTGGTCTCCGCTATACCGAGTTTCTCAAATATCCATCCACCCAAAACAGCGCCAACTATTCCGACAATAATGTTTCCGATAATACCGAAACCTTCGCCCTTCACTAATTTACCACCCACCCATCCGGCAAGTGCACCTATTAAAATAAAATATACAAAACTATCCATAGTAATTAATTAAGGAATGAAAGAATTAAAGAATGAAGGAATGGGGATCCGAGTCGGAGTTAATTCCTTCATTCTTTCATTATTCATTCTTTCATTTTTTCATTCTTTTCCTCGAATTGTAATTTTAATAAATTATTAAACAATCCATTTTCCATTTTCGATAATTGCTCGAAGGAACCGGATTCCATAATTTTTCCTTTGTTGAGCACAAAGATAGTATCTACATTTCTGATGGTAGATAATCGGTGTGCAATAATTATAGTGGTGCGGTTTTTCATGAGTTCTTCCAGGGCATCCTGCACCAGTTTTTCGCTTTCGGCATCCAAAGAACTCGTTGCCTCATCGAGAATCAGAATGGCAGGATCTTTTAATATTGCTCTCGCAATTGCAATTCTTTGCCGCTGACCACCGGATAATTTAACGCCGCGCTCGCCGACTATGGTATTGAGTTTTTCAGGAAATTGAGAAATAAATTGCCATGCATTTGCTTTTTTTGCCGCTTCTATCAGTTCGTCGTCGCTTGCACCGGGTTTGCCATAAGCAATATTTTCCCCTATGGTTCCACCGAACAATAAAACTTCTTGTGGCACCACCGCCATATTAAAACGAAGCTGTCTAATAGAATAGGAATTGCTTTCTTTTCCATCAAATAATATCTTTCCTTTTTCCAAAGGATATATCTGCATGATCAATTGTGCAATGGTAGATTTTCCTGCTCCACTATATCCTGCAAGTGCAATTTTGTCACCGCGATTTACAGTCAATGAAATTCCGTCCAATACATTTATATCTTGCCTTGTGGGGTAGGAAAAAACGATATCCTTTAATTCTATCTTACCCTCTAATTTTATTTTTTGATCGGGCTCGCTTAAAAGATCTAATTCACTTTTTTCATTTAAAATTTCGAATATTCTTTCTGATGCTCCAACAGTTTTTTGAAGTCGCCCATACAGATCTCCCAAACCACCAACTGCACCACCAATAAATCCCGTGTATAAAACAAAAGAAAAAAGATCACCTTCAAATATTTCACCCGCCTTTAACAAAGTTGTACCATACCATATAACTGCAACAAATCCTCCGAATAATCCGAGAATTAAAAAAGTGGAGAATCCTCCGCGGTTAACTGCTCCTTTAATTCCCGTTTCTACGACCTTTTGCATAAAGGTTTTATAGCGTTTCGATTCATAATTTTCGTTGGTAAAAGTTTTAACGGTATTGATATTTTGTAAGGTTTCTTCCACCACAACATTTGAATTTGCCAATGCATCTTGTCGCTGTTTCGAAATTTTGCGAATAAATTTTCCGTAAAAAACTGCTATTAATACCAATACGGGAAAAGTGCACATCATCATCAATGTTAATTGCGGAGAGATGTAAAATATGAATGCAACTCCGAAAACAATGGTAACCATTTGCCGCACAAACTCTGGCAAGGTTGCGCCCAACATATCCTGTAATTGATCTACATCATTTGTTGATCGGCTTGTTAATTCTCCAACGCGTCTTGTTTCATAAAATGGTATTGGAAGTGTAAGCATTTTATCAAAAAAATTGGTCCTCACATCTGCCATTGCCTTTTCAGAAACAGTTGCAAAAAGATATACTCTGAAAAACGACAAAATTGATTGCACTAACAAAGTAGCTATTAAAATAAGTGCGATCGTATTGGTATTATTCATCCATACAATTGTATTATTTCCTTTCGCCGAATCGATGAGTTTACCCATGAACCAGGGGAGTGTCATGGTAGTAAAACTGGACAATAATAAAAATACGATACCTATCAAAAAGGCGCTTCTGTATGGACGGATATAACTAAATATCTTCCCCGCAACTTTTATACTTTGTCGGGAAATTTTTTTCTTATCGCGGTCGTCGATGGGACTATACTTTCTTTTTGGTTCTGACATGAAGGGGTAAAATTATTGTAATTAGGGTTAACGACGGGTGAGGAGAGGTTTAATTGTGGAGCGTTGGTTTTAGTTGGTGGGATTGCTTCGGCCTTCGGCCTCGCAATTATGCACCTGCGGCGCATAAAAAAACCCCGCAAAGCGGGGTTTCAAATATCAAAAAAAGTTGAATTATTTCACCTGGTTAACTATTGCATCAAATGCTTCCGGATTATTAGCAGCAAGATCGGCTAATACTTTGCGGTTGATGTCTATATTGTTAAGTTTTAACTTGTGCATGAAAGTGCTGTAAGTCATTCCATGTGGACGAACTGCTGCATTGATACGCACGATCCAGATCTGACGATACATTGGTTTCTTGTCTTTTCTACCAACATATGCATACTGTAACGCTTTATCTACTGCATTTTTTGCTACTGTTAAAACATTCTTGCGACGGCCCCAATAGCCTTTCGCCATTTTTAAAACTTTCTTTCTGCGTGCCCTCGAGGCAACTTTAGGTACTGACCTTGGCATAATTTATAATTTATCCTATTGACAATAATCTTTTGATGTTTAATGAATCAGCATCACTCACGATACCTGATTGACCTAACTTGTTCTTGCGTTTATTGCTCTTTTTAGTGAGAATATGACGCTTATACGCTTTGTTGCGTTTTACTTTTCCGCTACCAGTTACCTTGAAACGCTTTTTAGCGCTACTGTTGGTCTTCATCTTCGGCATAATGACTCAGTTTTTATTTAGTCCCGAAACTTCGGGAGCGCAAAGATAGGGTATTGGTTGTAAAGTTCAAAGGAGTGGGGAAAGATTATTTGGGAAGTGGTGAATGGTGAGTGGTGAGGTCGTAAGCCGGATGATCATCCTTCGGTTAAAACGGATTAGTAAAGTCGCAGTCACAGTCGCAGTGGGCAGGTAATAACATTGAGGGATTTTACTCCGTGGTGAACAATTTCAACGCCTTCAACAACTCGTATCCGCAGTGGTTGAAATTTTATCTAAATAGTAGAGAAGCAATGCATTGCGTCTCTACTATTTAGATAAAATTTCAGAACTCAGAACCCAGAACTCAGAACTCAGAACATTTTTATACCGGTTTCTTCCCCTGAACCGCTTTAGGCATAAGGGTAATAAACATTCTTTTACCTTCCATTTTAGGTAATTGATCGGGAACACCTACTTCTTCCAAGCGTTGGGCAAATTTGAGTAAAAGAACCTCTCCCTGGCCTTTAAATGCGATCGCGCGACCTTTGAACATTACGTAGGCGCGTACTTTATTGCCTTCTAAAAGAAAATTTTCGGCGTGTTTTGATTTGAATTCAAAATCGTGATCATCGGTATGCGGAGTGAAGCGGATCTCTTTCATTTCCTGCTTCTTGGTCTTGGCCTTGAGTTCCTTTTCCTTTTTCTTTTTTTCGTAAACAAATTTTTGGAAATCAACTATACGGCAAACAGGTGGATCTGCATTTGGGGAAATTTCCACCAATTCCATTTCCAGGTCTTCTGCCATTTTTATGGCTTCCTGGACTGTAAATATGCCTGATTCAATATTTTCGCCCACAACCCTCACTTTGGGGTGGCGAATATCTCTTCCGATCTTGTATTGACTGCGTTCGTCGTTTCTCCTGAAATAGGGGTTGTAAGGTCTTCTTTGGTTTTGCAAATGGTTAAATTTTTATTGAAAAATTGTTTTTACTTCGTCGTTGATCATTTTAGCGAAATCTTCAATGGTCATGCTGCCTTTGTCGCCTTCACCGTGTTTCCGCAAAGAAACAGTTTTGTTGTTCATTTCGTTCTCTCCCACAATAAGCATGCAAGGAATTTTTTTCATCTCCGCATCCCTTATTTTTCGTCCGATCTTTTCACTTCTGGTGTCGAAGGTGGTGCGAATTTCGTGATTTTTTAAAACATTTATGATTTCTTCGCAATATTCGTTGAATTTATCGCTGATCGGGAGCACCGCAACTTGTATCGGAGCTAACCAGACAGGGAAGTTTCCGGCGTAATGTTCTAACAAAAATCCGATAAATCTTTCATGATGCTCAATGGCGCACGATGTATCACCAAAGGCATTTTTGCAGTATTGTCTTTATCTATATATGTAAGACCAAAACGAAGCGGTTGTCCAAAATCCACCTGATTGGTAGCCAAGGTAAATTCCCGTCCAATGGCAGAATATATTTGAATATCTATTTTCGGTCCGTAAAAAGCTGCTTCATCAGGTATTTCCACAAAGGGGATTTCTGCGGAGATCATCACTTTGCGCACCATCTCCTCCGTTTTCTTCCACAACTCCGGATTATCGAGGTATTTCTGCCCCAGTTTCGCGGGATCATGAGTGGAAAAACGCATCACATATTTTTCAATACCAAAAATCTTAAAATAATTAAGATACATGTCGTTCACCGCTTTGAATTCTTTTTCGAATTGTTCTTCAGTGCAATAAATATGTGCATCGTTCATGTTCATTCCGCGAACACGCATCAACCCAAATAAAGCACCACTTTCTTCATAGCGATAACACATTCCATACTCTGCAAAACGCAGGGGAAGATCGCGATAACTTCTTGGAAGCGCCGAAAATATTTTGTGGTGATGCGGACAATTCATCGCCTTTAAATAATATTTCGCTCCTTCCATTTCCATGGGAGGATACATACTATCTGCATAATAAGGTAAATGTCCGCTTGTTAAATAAAGGTCTTCTTTTGCAATATGCGGAGTTTTAACTCTTAAATATCCCGCCTGATCTTCTTTTCTTTTTGCAAGTTTTTCCAATTGTTCGATAATTGCAGCCCCGTTCGGCATCCAAAGAATTAATCCCTGACCAACAGAATCATCGGTAGTGTATATCTCCAGTTCTTTTCCGAGTTTGCGATGATCACGTTTTTTTGCTTCCTCCAACATTAATAAATGTGCATCCAGTTCACTTTGTTTTGGAAAAGTGATACCGTAAATTCGGGTGAGCATTTTATTTTTTTCATTTCCTCTCCAGTAAGCGCCGGCAATATTTAAAAGTTTTACTGCTTTGATTAATCCCGTTTCAGGAATATGCGGACCTTTACACAGATCAACAAAATTTCCCTGCTCATAAAAAGTAATGGAACCATCCTGAAGATCATTAATAAGTTCCAGTTTATATTGATCACCCTTTTCAGTAAAAAATTTAATAGCATCTGCTTTGGAAACTTCCTTTCTTCCGAAAACAGAATTTTTCTTTGCAAGCTCCCGCATTTTATTTTCAATTAACGGAAGATCTTCCTGCGTTAAAACTTTTCCACCAAGATCAATATCATAATAAAATCCGCTGTCGATGGCCGGTCCTATACCAAATTTCACTCCCGGAAATAATTCTTCCAAAGCCTCTGCCATCAAGTGTGCACTGGAATGCCAGAAAGTAGTTTTTCCCTTTTCATCATCCCAGGTCAATAATTTAATGGAAGCATCTGTATTGATCGCGCGCGTAAGATCCCAAACCTCTCCATTTACTTCTGCACTAATAATTTTTCTCGCCAATCCTTCACTTATTGATTTGGCAATTTCTAAAGAATTGACTCCTTCGTTAAATTCTCTGCTGTTTCCATCCGGAAATGTGATCTTTATCATCTGCTATTTTTCATTTAATTGTAATAATCTTTCTTCTGCAATCTTTAAATCAGGGTCTAAATTTAAGGCCTGATTGTATAAAGATATAGCCTCTTCGGTTCTTTTTAATTCCTCCGCACATAAACCTTTTCCATAATAACTCATCGCTTTGGCCGGTGCCTGTCTGATGGCAAGTTCGTAATATCGATATGATTTTTCAATGGAATCTATACCATAATAAATGGTGGCAAGATTGTAAATTGCATCAGCATCCTGAGGATTTCTGATGATCATATCATTATAAAAAGTTATTGCCTTTGAAATTTCACCTCTGTCCTGATAAAATTTTGCGATGGCATAATATGCTTCATTACTGGTATCATTTATTGCAATTGCATTGTTTAAATATTTTATTGCAATAGGGTCGTTTTTATCCGCATATGCTGTTCCGAGCTGCATATAAGCACTGTAATAATCAGGATCTACTTCTATGGTTGTCTGGAAACTGGAAAGGGCACTCACCGTATCTCCGGTCTCTTTAAAAATAATTCCCTTATAAAAATATGCATCTGCATTCTGGATATCTAATTTTAAAACGGAATTAAAAGCCTCCAGTGATTTTTTATATTCCGGTTTTGGAAGAAATAAATAATCCAGGCCGAGATTCGTAAGAATATCTATGTTCTGAGGATCAGTTTTAAGATAATCCTGTAAAATTCCTATAGCGCCATCAGCATTGTTCGCTTCGAATAAACAATCGCTCAAACCCAGTGCATACGAAGCATTGGTGGAATCCATCTGATAGGCTTTTTGATAGTCGAATAACGCGTATTTAACATTTCCAAAGTCGAGATACTCATTTGCCCGAAGGAAATATAAGTCGGCATTTTCAGGAGATTTTTTTAATTGATTGGATAAGTCTGCTATCTGTGGAGTCAGTTTTTCCATCATTTCTAACGAATCCACAGAGCTCCCTTTACCTTTTGAAAAACTAAAGATCTTGTTTTCCGATAATATGAAAAAGCCACCGATCAGCAGTAAAACTACCGCTCCACCTATGATCCACCTCTTTGAAAGCATTATGCAAAGTTACATTTTTAAACATATTAAAGCGATGTTGTAGCTGTAAAATCGTGTGTTGTGATTAATTTTGCCGCAGAAATTTAAAAAATGAAACAGATCGGTTCAGCTATCCTAATATTATTTTTGCTCATTAATTTGAGTTCAGGATGTAAACAAAGTAACAATTCGGAAGCAAATGGAACACCAACCATTTCAGAAGAAAAGAAAGATACTCTTACCTATCCGCAGGAAAAACACCTCAAAAATTTAAAACAACTCACGTTCGGAGGCGATAATGCTGAAGGGTATTTCAGTTTTAATAGTGAGATGATCGTTTTTCAACGTAGAAATGCCAACGAAAATGTGCCATGTGATCAGATCTATTACGGTAAATTACCGACCGACGATTCGCGTTTTGAATACAGTTTGTTGAGCACCGGAAAAGGAAGAACTACCTGTAGTTATTTTTTACCGGGAAATGATAAAGTATTATACGCCTCCACTCATGCAAAAGTGGATACCTGTATGCCCGATCCGGATAGGAGCAAAGGATATTTATGGGGAGTGCATTCCAGTTATGAAATTTATATTTCAGATCTTAAAGGAAATATAGTTCAACAATTGACAGACAATAATTATTACGATGCAGAAGCAGTAGTTTCCCCGAATGGAGATAAAATATTATTTACAAGTAATAGAAGTGGTGATCTTGAATTATGGACTATGACCTTAGAAGGAAAGGATCCAAAACAAATTACAAAAGGTTTAGGATACGACGGAGGAGCATTTTTTTCGCCTGATGGAAGTAAAATTATTTTCCGCGCAAGCAGACCCTCAACTGCCGAAGCAATAAAAGAATATAAGGATCTTTTAAAGGAAGGATTTGTGAAACCAACTGCTATGGAATTATTTATTTGTAATGCAGATGGAAGTGAATTAAAACAAATAACGAATCTTGGTGGCGCCAACTGGGCTCCATTTTTTCATCCATCCGGAAATAAGATCATATTTTCAAGCAACCACACTACGAAACGCGTTCCGTTTAATTTATTTATGATAAATCTGGATGGAACAGGATTAGAACAAATAACTTTTGATACTATTTTCGATTCGTTCCCGATGTTTAGTTATGATGGAAAAAAATTAATTTTTGCAAGTAACAGAAATACAGGTGGTTCACGCGATACCAATTTATTTATTGCCGATTGGGTGGATTAATAATCCTACTTTATTATGAAAACGATAATTAAAAATGCATTCGTTGTAAATGAAGGAAAAATATCTTCGCAGGATGTATTAATAAATAATGGTCGTATTCAGAAAATTGATTCCAATATTCAAATAGAAGGAAATTATAAGGAAATAAATGCAGAGGGCTTGCATTTATTGCCCGGTATCATCGACGATCAGGTGCACTTCAGAGAGCCGGGACTTACGCATAAAGGTGAAATATATACTGAAAGCAGAGCTGCGGTAGCGGGTGGTGTCACCAGTTTTATGGATATGCCGAATGTAAATCCTCCCTCCCTCACCCAGCAATTATTAGAACAACGATATTTATTAGCCGCAGATAGGTCGATTGCGAATTATTCCTTTTACATGGGTGTGAGCAACGATAATGTGGAAGAGGTTTTAAAAACGGATGCAAAAACAATTTGCGGAATTAAAATATTTATGGGTTCTTCCACCGGAAATATGTTAGTGGATGATAAAAACACCTTGGAAAATCTGTTTAGAAATGCACCTACATTAATAGCTACACATTGTGAGGATGAAGCTACAATTTTACACAACCTCGAATTAGCAGAAGAAAAATTTGGGGAGGACATTCCTGTTGAATATCATCCTATAATAAGAAACGAGGAAGCTTGTTTTTTATCGTCATCCTTTGCATCAGAACTTGCTAAAAAATGCAATACACGTTTGCATATATTACATATCAGTACAGGGGAAGAAATTAAATTATTTGATAATAAAGTTCCACTCAAGGATAAAAGAATTACCGCTGAAGTTTGTGTTCATCATTTATTTTTTAGTGCTGATGATTACCACACTTTAGGAAACAAAATAAAGTGGAACCCTGCAATTAAAGACAAACACCATCAGCCACTTTTATTTGATGCGCTTTTAAACGATTATTTTGATGTTATTGCCACTGATCATGCACCGCATACATTAGAAGAAAAGGCGAATAAATATCGCAAGTCTCCCGGAGGCGGTCCTTTGGTTCAACACAGTTTGTTAATGATGTTGGATTTTTATTTTAAAGGAAAAATAACACTCGAAAAGATCGTTGAAAAAATGAGCCACAATGTTGCAACCTGTTTCGACATTGTTGATCGTGGGTTTATTCGTGAAGGGTATTTTGCTGATCTTGTTTTGGTGGATCTCACTGCTGAACAAAGAGTTACCAAAGAAAATTTATTGTATAAATGTGGATGGAGTGCATTGGAGGGAAGAACTTTTAAGGGGAAAATAAAGACTACATTTGTCAACGGGAATATTGTTTATGATGCGGGGAAGATAATGGAATCTGCCAGAGGGGAGAGGTTGAAGTTTAATAGTTGACGTATACTCCCGAACCCAGAACTCAGAACCCAGAACTCAGAACTGAAACATGTAGTAATCGACGAAGGATATCTACTACATGTCATTACTCATCAACATCTTCATCTTTCTCCTTCTTCGAAAACCACTCTTTTATTTTTTCCACATGTTCACCAAGATCCTTTTGTCCAAGATATTTTACAGATTGATCCATGGCATATGCTAAAATGGATTTAAAAAAATTCTTTTTACTATTATTAAATATAACACCACTTGCAGCTGCGGCCATTATTATTTTTATTGCTGTATTTGCTAAACCACTTTTTTCACCATCAGTATCCTTTGGATTAATAAGATTTAATAATTTACTACGGGATAAAAAGTTTGCAATATTTATCGCAGGTTTTAGTTTTTCTTTGAGTGATTTATAGTGTGTGGATAATAATAATTCATGTTCTTTAATTTTTCCTCTGAGAAAGACTTTCTCTTTCTGTAAATCCTCAAGGGTGCGGATTTCCGGTTTATTGTTTTGTTTCTGGCTCATCATTGCTGAATTGATTGATGAAATAATTTATCATTTTTCTGCGTAAAGATCCTTTGCCTATCCAAAGAATAAGAAGTGCGATCAATAAATAAAATCCTGCCAATACTCCAAATCCCGCTGCTGTATTGTGTAGTGCATTTCCAAGCATGTACGACAATGCAAATGAACCAAATATAAAAAACAATACCAGGAAAATAATCGCTGCTCCATTTGTAATTAGGTTCGCTAGAGCAATGGATATTTTTTCTGTAATATTTAATTGAATTAATTGAAGACGTAAGTTAACATATTCTTTAACATCATCTACCATTTCATTGATATTGTCTTCCTGATTATTTTGATTTTCGTTATTATTCATATGATAGGTTAAAATGTGAATTAATAAAATAACAAATAATTATTACGCCTACTTATTCTTCCTCTGCTTCACCCTCTATAACACTTATTTCCAATCGGTTCGATTTGTAAATTTTAAGTAATATAATAAATAAACTAAGCAATAATGGTCCGTAAAGTATACCTAATATACCAAATAATGGAATGCCGATAACAACACCAACTATGGTGATCAAAGGGTGTGTATTGGCTATTTTTTTTCCTATGGCCATGCGTATAAAATTATCAATGGTGGTAACGATCAAATATCCATACACAATAATTCCTATGCCGGCAACCATATTTCCATTAGACATTTCAATAATCCCCGCTGGAATAAAAATGATAGGTGCGCCAAACATTGGTATCATAGATAGGAAGATGCCGATCCCTCCCCAAAAAATCGGATCGGAAATTCCGAAAATCCAGAAACCTAATCCCAAAAGAGTTCCCTGAATAATAGCTATAAAACCTTGACCTAAAATATTTGAATAAGTCATATTCCGCAATTCAGAACCAATAGTGAGGCTATCTTTCCTCTTAAAGGGTAAATAATTCACCAGACCTCTCTCAAATTCCCTAAAATATTTAATGGTAAAGTATAGGGTGAAATACATAACGATCACCTGTATAAAGGTACTCGCAGCTCCATTGATTATGGAAGTTACAAAATCTCCGGCCTGAGCTTTTAAGTCGGCAATTGAATTCTTGATCAGATCAGGGTCATTGAGTTTTTCTGCTGCAAAGGTGTTTATATTCTGTAATATGATTTCTGTTTGCTCCGGATTATTAACATAAAACATAACCCTGTCAGTGATCAATTTAATAATAAAGAAGATGGGAATAATTAAGCTAACAAAGGAAAGTATCAGAATAAGCGCTGTAGAAAGGCTCTTGTTCCATTTCTTTTTTTCCTGCAAATAAATATTAAGTGGCCTGAAAATTACATATATAATAATTGCGCCTAAAAATCCACTGGTAATTCTATTCAAGCCAATTGCGATACAAATAGCAAGTAGGACCAGAATAATCAAAATAAAATTATTCCTTTGTTTTAAAACGGGAACAGACATTGACATAGATAGAATTTATTGTTAAAAGTAGGAAATTATTCAAACTTTGAACCAATCTTCCATTTAATTTTTGCCTGACAAATATATTTTAAAAAATCTTCCATTTAATGGAGGGTATTACCAATTAATGGAAGGATTCCACTTACTTTTTCTTTTTGGTTTGTTGCTCTTTATTGCTCTTCATTGCCTGTTGTTGTCTCATCGCATCTTCCAAACGTTTTGCAAAACCTGATTTTTGTTTTTCGGGTTTGGCTTTGTTTTCCTGAATTCTGCGGTGAATTTCATCATCATTAATAAAGAATCTTCTGATACTCCATTGTTGTCCGAAGGTTACAAGATTACTTACAAAATAATAATAAGTTAATCCTGCAGGAGAACTATTGAGGAAGAAGAAGAAGAATATAGGTGTGATATACTGTATAGTTTTCATAGGACCGGTAAGCTGTGTTGTATTTTGCATATTCATGCGTATATACATCACCGAACTGATGGTCATTAAAATACAGAAAATACTGATGTGATTTCCAATAAATGGAATTTCGTTGCTCCATCTTATAATATCATCATAAGAAGAAAGATCATCTGCCCATAAAAATGATTGTTGACGCAATTCAATGCTTCCCGGAAATAAACGGAACATCGCAATTAGAATTGGCATAGATAATAAGGTTGGTATACATCCTCCCAAAGGATTTACTCCGGCCTTTCGGAATAATTTTAATTGTTCCTGTCCTAATTTCGCCTGATCATCTTTATATTTTTCTCTTATCTCAGCAACCTCGGGATTTAGTACCCGCATTTTTGCCATGGATAAATAGGAACGGTAAGTGAGCGGAGTTAATGCAAGTTTTAATATCAGGGTCATTAATAATATGATAAGACCATAATTACCGATAAAACTGCTCAGCCAATTAAACAAAGGAATTATCGCAAAAGTATTTATCCAGCCTATAAATCCTGAGCCTGTGGGAATAATGGTTTCCAGACCTATATCCAATGCATTTAAGTTCTGGTAATCGTTTGGTGCAAGATACCATTGCATTGGGAAATCGAAGGTGCTTTTATTATTGAAAGTAATATATAATTCGGTGTTGCAACGTTTTACATAATCGGTAGAATCCTCATCCATGTAAACATCTATCTTCCCTTTATTTTCAAATTTATCTTTTGCAATAAGGGTGCTGTTAAAAAATTGTTGCTGACAACTCACCCATTTTATTGGAGACTCAAATTTTATTTCACCATTGGTGTTTTTATAATCCACGTCGCCATCTGCCGTACTAAAATATAATTTTGAATACTGGCGTTCGTATTTAATATTTTTTTCCTGCTCCTGCATTTCATTCTTCCAGTTAAGAATGATGATCGGGTCGCGACCTGGAATTATTTGTTGAAATTCTGTGAGTTTTAAATTGTAGTCAATCAGATAATCGGTTCCGGTAAAAGCATAAATTTGTTGTAGTGCGCTACCGTTACCAAGATCAGCAGTAAAGGTTATCGATTTTCCATCACTTGTTTTATTCGCGGTAAAATATAATTCTTCCGTATTAATTACTTTATTATCGGCATAGTAAAAATTATAATTAAAACGGTTTTTATCTCCCCCAATAACATCCAAAACCCCACCGTCGTAATTTTTATATTTTTTAAGTTCAGCCCGTTGTATGGAACCGCCTTTGCTGTTAAATACAATTTTAATAAAATCATTTTCAATAGAATCTGCTTTTTCAGTGCCCTGCATTACAGATGCGAATGGTCCAAAGGATGCATTTTTCTGGCTGAGTTTGATCGAATCTTCCAAACGGATCAATGCTTCGGCAGAAAGGTTTCTTTTTAAACTGTCGGGAATAAGCGCAGAAGTTGTGATAATGGCACTTGCACCTGTATCCACTTTAACCGGATTATTTACCAGATAAATGGAATCTGCGATCCTTTTTACATTTTTGATGGAATCCTCCGTATGCTGAATTTTTGCCTGTTCCAGTCTTATGCGATTAGCATCGCGACTCTGGAACACAAAAAATACTACGATCAGAATTCCCAGCAGTACGAAACCTATTACGTTATTACGATCCATCGAATTTTAATAATTGAGCGGCAAAGTTAGGGTTTGATAGGCCATTGACAAAGAAAAGTTTGAAATTGAGTTGTCTTCTGTGTTCAAGACGACTAATAACCTAAATTATTGCATTCCATAGATTGTGCTGCGCATTGTTAGGGAGCTTTTACGCCGTGGTTGGTGTTTTTCACAAACCAAATCTTTGAGGTGGATCTCCACCATGCTCACTTCAACTCCTTATACTCAATAGCAGCCTTAATAAACGCAACAAACAGCGGATGCGGATTTTCTACCTTGCTTTTTAGTTCCGGATGAAATTGAACGCCGATAAACCAAGGATGATCCTTCACTTCCACAATTTCCACCAGATTTTGTTGTGGGTTTATACCTACAGCTATCATTCCTTTGCCTTCATAATCCTTCAGGTATTTATTATTGAATTCATAACGATGGCGATGGCGTTCGGTAATATTTTGCGATTTGTAGATGTCAAAAGTCTTGGTCTTTTTAAATAAACGGCAGTCGTAACTTCCCAAACGCATGGTTCCACCTTTTTCGGTAACATGTTTTTGTTCTTCCATCATGTCGATAACCGGATATTTTGTTTTTGCATTCATTTCGGTGGAATGTGCACCCTTCATTTTGAGAACATTTCTTCCAAACTCAATAACGGCACATTGCATTCCGAGACAAATTCCGAAAAACGGTATCTTATTTTCACGAACATATTGAATTGCGGTAATTTTTCCTTCTATACCTCTGTCGCCAAAACCCGGAGCAACTAAAACTCCATCCAATTCCCCTAATTTTTCGCGCACATTATTTTCATTGATATGTTCACTCTGAATGGAAATTACCTCCACTTTACATTCATTTGCCGCTCCGGCATGTATAAATGATTCTAAAATAGATTTATATGCATCCTGCAGCTCCACATATTTTCCCACCAAACCAATACGCACCGAATTTGTCGGGTTTTTGAGGCGAGATAAAAATATTTTCCAGTTTTTAAGATCCGGATCATTGCGTTTTGGCAATTTCAGTTTTGCAAGAACGATCTCATCCGCATTTTCCTCCAATAAATGTAGAGGAACATCATAAATGGTTTTTACATCAATTGCCTCAATAACTGAATTCACATTCACGTTGCAAAAAAGCGCCAGTTTTCTTCTGATATCTTTTGAGAGCGGATGTTCAGTGCGACAAACCAGAATATCAGCCTGAATACCACTCTCCAGCAACATTTTTACCGAGTGTTGTGTAGGTTTTGTCTTTAATTCCTGCGCAGAACTCAAATATGGAATTAAGGTAAGATGAATAATGAGACATCTTTTTTCTCCCAATTTCCATTTCAACTGACGAACCGCCTCTATATAAGGAAGTGATTCAATATCACCTACAGTTCCACCAATTTCGGTGATAACGATATCATTTTCACCGTTTTCGCCGAGCAATAACATACGACGCTGAATTTCATCGGTAATGTGCGGAATTACCTGCACCGTTTTACCTAAAAACTCACCGGCGCGTTCGCGGTTAATAACATTTTGATAAACTGCACCTGTGGTAACATTATTTGCCTGCGAAGTTTCTATTCCCAGGAATCGTTCGTAGTGGCCAAGATCCAGATCCGTTTCCGCTCCATCTTCGGTAACATAACATTCGCCATGTTCGTACGGATTGAGTGTTCCCGGGTCAACATTGATGTAGGGATCAAATTTTTGAATAGTTACTCTAAAACCACGAGCCTGTAAAAGTTTAGCCAGTGATGCGGAAAAAATACCTTTTCCAAGAGAAGACGTTACGCCACCCGTAACGAAGATATATCGAGATTGTTCATTCTTCATAACGGGCTTTAAAGGTAGGCATTTTATTTGGAGGGACTATTAACATGGTGTTGGTAAAGTTTTCTGTTCTGAGTTCTGTGTTCTGAGTTCTGAGTTCTGGGTTCTGAGTTGGGCATTGACGAAGCCGTTTATTTAATGCTCCGGGTTGAGAGGGTTGGCAAGGTTGGCAGGGTTCTGTGCGGAGGATAAACCTCTGGGTGGACGATCCGATTAATGCCTGCCCGACTACTGCTACTGTGTACCCACATCTTTAATAATTCTTACGGCGATTAATAATTTATTAAATTGTTCCAGTCCAATTTTAAGTGTGATAACACCTGGTATACCCTGTGATACATATCCTTTCCATCCGCCCATTCTACCTATAATCCAAGCCGCCCATTTGATACTGGTTTTGTTGTAGGGATTTTTTTGTTTTTCTGTGGAGCCTTCCAGATCAGCATTCATTATTTCTAATAGCTTGATCTGTTCATCATCAAAAGCCACCTTTATTGGCAGGCCTATGGTTGGATCGCCAAAACTTAAATTCATTTGTAAAATTTTAAGGATTACGGTTAATTGCATGATTACCAATTTACGAATTGACCAACCACTTTCTAATTCTGATTCCTCAATACCAAATCCATCTTTTTTTAATAACCTGAATACTTGCTCGATATTCCATCTGGAGGAATACCATTTAATGATCTGTAATGCCTGATCAAATGTTTCTATTTTATGCGTAGTTAATAATTTCCAATTAATTTTAGTAGAACTTTTACCTTCCTCCACTGCTGATATGCAATACAGTGGAATCGACACCGGATATTTTTCTTTATTTAAATTACGAGGTCGTTGAATTTTACATTCTATAAACCGAACCTGAATAGTTGCCTCTCGTCGATTCTGTCCTGTGCGTTTTTCAGATGGAATATTTATTTTATATGTTCCTGCAATCGTTGAATCTAAAACCGATTCATACATATCTTCTCCATTGAGTAATTTTCGTGTAGTTCTGCTCCTTATAATTAAATGTGTTCTGGAATCGGGAACAAGGGCAAATTGCTCAAATATATCACCCTCGCGATCCTCTATAAAAGTAACCATGGAAGCTCTCTGCAGCGTTTCCTTGCTAATTTGGGGTATCTCTATCCATTTATAAGATTCTTTATCCTCAATGGGTTGCTTTTTGTAGTTTCTATTAAGTCTATATGGCTTGTCATGATCCCGATTAAAAATTTTAATTGCTGAGTAGCCTAAAGGAGCTAGTGTCTCTGCATTAATAACTAAACCAGGATGTAATTTAAAACAATAAGCTATCTGTGAGTTATCTGAACGACCTAATCCACTGTTGCCGTCAATTCTATTTCGATGGTTGATTAAATTAATTTCACTGGTATCCTGAATGCATAATACATGACTGTTATCGCAGAGGTGTTTTACTCTGCCGGTGGCCTCTTCAATTAATTTTTCTTCACTCACTTTTGGATTAGTTAGAAATCGGTAAAATGCCTTTTGTTCAGATGGACTTTTAGAAAGTTGACGTACAACTGAAACCGTTCGTATACTTAATTGACTCCAAAAATTAATTGCTCTCGCTTCAAGTCGGGTATCATTAAAAAGTCCACTATAATTGGGTGTAAAGTTAATTTCCATTTTGTCGTTTTCATCAAACTTAGTACGACTAATGGCAATCAAAACGAGAAATATAAACAGTCAAATGTGTACAAACTGCTCAATGTATTATAATTTTACAATAAGGAAAAATAAACTTGTGGGTACACAGTAGCCGACTACTGGCGGGTTCTTTATTCCTTGTTCTATACCTGTCCGACCACTGGCGGATTCGATATTATTTAAAGTTTAAATGGGAAGAAAAATTTTCAGGCTTAGGATCCAATTATTATTTTTTATTTTTTGATTGTTATTTTTTATTACCCTTTTTCCTGCGAAGCTCAACCTCCCAATGTAACTAACTGCCCATTTATCTCCCTTGCTTTAGCGAAGGAGGACTGCCCACTGCCACTGCCTACTGCCACTGCCTACTGCCACTGCCTACTGCCACTGCCCACTGCCACTGCCACTGCCTACTGAATTAATCTCCGCAAAAAATGCGGATATTAAAGCTATCAACATTTTGAAGCAACCTCCTTTCCCCTTCTTCCCACCCTCGCACCGGCTATTCGCTACAAGTCCTCGCTCGTGCCTCGCTGCGGGCTTTCCGCTGCTATCCGGGCTAAGAAAAAAGGGTTCGCAATTTTTCCGGGGCTGTTCAAAAAAACATCTTCAACTCAAATAATTATTTTAACATCGTGCTTTAAGATTAAAAAACTTTCCTGCAATATCAAATAATTCAAAAAATATGGGACCCGAATTTCCTGATTGGCTTGCAATAATATTAATTGCACTTCCATCGCAATTAATATTTATATTTTCTTTAAACTGTTGAGAAGAAATAGGTGTGCTAATTAAACTTCCTGTTTTAAATCCTGTTTCCGGTATACGTTGTTATGAGTATAGCGAAATGTAATGTCTATACAAGCATATTACAGTAACGATAAATTAAACATTTTGCTGGGAGCAATTTTCAAAGGATTACAAATTTAATACAGGATTGAATTTCATTTTTTGTTACATACGCAAAATAAAATCCGGGTGTATGATAAGAAAATACAGTATTTAATTGATCTGCACCTCCCCAGGATGCAATTTGTTGTCCTATTGCATTGTAAATAGTTAGTTTATCGAAGGGTTCATTAATTAAGATATTTACCAGGTCGTTTGCCGGATTAGGAAACACAGTTATATTTATTTCATCTTGATTATTAACATTACTATCAAGGAAATTAAATGGTTTGCTCCATGCAAAACATCCATTTTCCAAACTAACACGTGCCCGATAAAATCCATTATAGGTTGGATAAAATATTTGGGAAATTTCATTATTAATTAAAGTATCATTTACATACCATTGCCATGCAATTCCATCAATTGCCATCAGAAAGCCATTTATCTCAGAAATATCAAAAAGTGAATTATTACATTCGTTTGATCTGGCAACATAATAATCACGATGGGGTTGAATTTGATAATTTTTTAAAGTATCCTCCCCAAATATAAGAGTATCTCCTTCAATACTTGAAATAAAAATCATATTGCCAAATGGATCGGTCATTGTGGCAGGTATACTATTATCATATATCAATGGTAATGAGAATCCGTTAATATTATTAAGATGAGAATCAAGATAAATCACAGCTGGGTCTGATGCTCCCGAAACGTTTATCATGGAATCCATTCCATTCCAAAATGCAGAAGAAATTTGAGTGCTAAAATTTAGTTTATTATTTATGCCGTTGGATATATTATATAAATAATTAAAATCTGATGAAAATAAAGAAGAATATGCATATTCACCTTTATAATTAAAAATGGACATAAACTTAGTTTCAAATCCCCAAGGTACTTCTTTTAATGTATCTTCCTCAATTATCATGAATTCATCAAAAAACGCTCCTACTATATAAACGGAATCCTTGGTAAAAATTATAGAATTGAAACCATGTGGTTCGTCACTAATTGTTCTTGCACATAATATGTTTCCCGAATTATTGCAGATTCCAAAATAATCCTGGTCATCATATGGATGAGGATTATATAGTGTGATCGAATCTAATACATAAGAATCATCATGAAATTCACCCCAAAAACATAAGTCTCCATTTTCATTGGAAACACCTTGAATACCATATGTATATCCTATTAACAATTTTGCCCAGTCTGCTTTATTCTCTTGATTGTAGTGAACAATGAACGCTTGCTCCTGATCAACAATATTTACCAGTATTGTATCGCCTAAATCCATCGCCTGACAGATGGAAGTCATGCGGCCCAGGAAATAAAATCCACCTTTTTGATCGGAAGCAATTTCGTTTGGATTTACCCCTTCTTCATAAAGGTGCGACCATATTAAATTGCCATCCGGGTCAAATTTTAAGACGAAACCCAGTGAGATTTTATCGTCTCCTGATAAAATCGTTGTGTCTATATACAAATCGCCTCTAAAGTACCAACCAGCAATTAAAATATTTCCATGTGCATCGAAAGTTGCAGATCGAAAATCTACCTTTTGCACTAATCCATTGTCAAGATTATAAATTTGTCTCGCCCAACTTATGTCTCCTTCATTATTGAGGACTGCAATATATCCGTCACCGGCTTGGTATTTAGATGTTCTTAAAAGTTGTGTATCTCCAATTGTTATTGCATTACTATAAATATCACCAACTATTAGTGTATTTCCAAAATTATCTGCATCAAACAAATTGATCGGATCTTCATGATTTCCGTGTACTTGAAGCGCCCAATCCCATTGTGGCATTTGGGAATAAGAAAATAGGTAATTACCGATTAGAACCGCTAATAATATTATACGAAGGAAGGGAGATCTTTGTGTATTAGCAAAAAGATACATAACATAGGGTTTGACTACTAAATTACAACATTTTTTTGGATTAGCCAAATTGATTCCCAAAAACCATTCTCAGCCCTGATCAAGTTTTCAGCAAAATTTTGGTGGACTCAAAGTTCTTACTTCGAGGAGTGAGACCGTCAATGAAAAAGTGAGAGCCTCACTACGTTTTCGCAAGATCTTCGGGTGTATCGATTCCAATCGTATCAATATCCGTTTCTACAATTTTTATTGTAAAATCATTTTCCAGCCAACGCAATTGTTCGAGTGATTCGGAAATTTCGAGGGAGCTTGGAGGGATGATGTTTATCTTGCGGAGGATATCACTTCTATAGGCATAGATGCCGAGATGTTTATAGTAGGATGACGTGTTTAACCAATTTTCTTTTTCTTCGCCTCTGTTAAATGGAATAGGATTTCTCGAAAAATATAATGCATTTCCCGAAACAGAAAAAACCACTTTTACAATATTGGAATTAAAAATATCATCACTGTTTTTTAATTTAATTGCCAGTGTTGCAATTTGTGTGTTTTCATCGCTGAATGCTGTTATTAATTTTTCTAATTGTTCGGGTTGAATAAATGGTTCGTCACCTTGAATATTTACAACCACATCATAATTCTCCGTTAATTTCCGAACCACCTCTCCACAGCGATCGGTGCCTGATTGATGTACGGTAGAGGTCATCATTGCATCCCCCCCAAAACTTTTTACATGTTCTTCAATTCTTGCATCATCCGTAGCTACAATTATTTTAGAAAAGGATTTTACCTTTTGTGCTTGTTCATATACGCGTTGTATCATACTTTTTCCATCAATATCAACTAAAGGTTTTCCCGGAAAACGGGTAGAGTTGTAGCGGGATGGGATGATGCCTATGATGTTCATATTAGTCATTAGTCATTAGTCATGTTGAAAATCATGATGAAAATCATGATGATTAAAAAAAGTTCCACTCGAAGCAATAATTATCATCCCGTCAAACTGCCCACTGCCACTGTTTACTGCCCACTCGATTCAAATCTTTCTTTTTCTAAAATTAATATTTCACTCGAAGCAATAATTATCATCCCGTCAAACTGCCCACTGTCCACTGCCCACTGTTTACTACCCACTCGATTCAAATTTTTCTTTTTCTAAAATTAATATTTCACTCGAAGCAATAATTATCATCCCGTCAAACTGCCCACTGCCCACTGCCCACTGTTTACTACCCAATCGATTCAAATTTTTCTTTTTCTAAAATTAATATTTCACTCGAAGCAATAATTATCATCCCGTCAAACTGCCCACTGCCCACTGCCCACTGCCCACTGTTTACTGCCCACTCGATTCAAATTTTTCTTTTTCTAAAATTAATATTTCACTCGAAGCAATAATTATCATCCCGTCAAACTGCCCACTGCCCACTGCCCACTGTTGACTCCCCATTCGATTCAAATTTTTCTTTTTCTAAAATTAATATTTCACTCGAAGCAATAATTATCATCCCGTCAAACTGCCCACTGCCCACTGTTGACTGCTCACTCCCCCTTCCTCACGATCAAATAATTATTCATCACCGCAACCACCTTCACCACTTCCCCTTTCGAAATAAATTCTCCGTCGCTTTGGCCGTCGTACCATTCGCCGTTAATTTCAATTTTTCCTGCGGGACGAAGATCGCTCATTGCTATTCCGATTTTGCCGATAAAATCGGATGGTACATTAAAGATGGTTGAATTATATCCTTCACTGTGATTTTCGGATGTTTGAAGTGATAATGTTTTAAATAGTTTGGAACGCGTAAATCTTCCGAAAAACGCGAACATCACTGCTAAGGAAATTACGAAAGAACTTAAAACTATTAATAATGATGTTGTGATCTCTCCATCTCCACTCATTTCAAAATTAAATCCTACATTTTTTACCATTGCCAATACCAATGCCGAAAATGTAAGTACCATGCCGGCAATTCCCGTGACGCCGAATCCGGGGACGACAAATATCTCGAGAATAATTAATATTAATCCGATGATAAAAAATAATATTTCCCAGTTTGCTGCTAATCCTTCCACATATAAAGGAGCAAAATAAAGTAAGGCTGCAATTACTGCAATTACCAATGCAAATCCGATACCCGGTGATTGTAATTCAAAATATAATCCCAGAAAAATAAAAGTGATACATAATCCGCGAAGCACTGGATTTAATAAAAATGCCATTACTTTATCCATTCCTGTTGTTTCATATTCGGTGATCTCGTAGTTGGAGATATTTAATTTTGCTAACAGGTCTTCAACGGAATTTACTTCCCCTTCGCAATAATTAAATTTAATTGCTTCTGCAGTGGTGAAGGTTAGAATTTTATTGGAGTCGATAATTCCCGGAACTGCACCACCTCCCTGCACCATTGCTTCGGCAATTTCAGGATCGCGGCCATTTGCCTCGGCTGTGGAACGCATAATTCCTCGCATATATGCCTGATATTTTTCATCCACTACATTTCCTTCCTGATCAACTACACTGGCGGCTCCAATTTTAGCGTAAGGCGACATATATATGGAATCGCAGCTGATGGCAATCAATGCTCCTGCGCTCGCTGCATTATTTGTGATATAACACAGAACAGGGATAGGGCATCGCAATAATTTCACGTGAATGGTATCTCCTGCATCCAATAAACCACCATAACTATCAAGGCTCATAACGATATAATCGGCATTCATCTCCTTTGCTTCGCGAATGGCCCGGTCAACAATTCGCACGGCAGTTGGCATGATATCCTGGTGCAATTCGAAGTAATAGATCTTCTTTTTTGCGACAGCATTGCCCTGTGCAGCAGTTTGCGCCTGTGTGCATAACAGTACACTTATAAAGGTAATGGTTAATAAGATGCGGCTCAAAATGCTTCTGTACATGGTTTATCAATTTACTTTTGCATGTGAATAATTTGTTAATAAATAATAAGTTCACAAAAATACAAGTTATACAGATAGTCTCTCGTATGAATAGAAAGAAAACAAGAGCAAGTTCTGTAAAAATTGTCAGTCTTTAATTATTTAACGCAAAACGTAAAAATATATGGAGGCACTTTTACAAGATAAGAATATGAAAAGAATTTGTGCATTGATACTCGTCCTTTTATGGGCTTGGAGTGTAGTTGGAAACAATCCCGTACCGGGAGACTCCGTTGGAGTTAAAACTGTGGACGGCAAAACGCTAATAGTTTATAAAGTAAGTGCGGGTGAAACTGCATATGCGGTAAGTCGAAAATATGCCATTGCCTTTAAAGATCTTTCTGCAGCAAACAGCGGAGTTGATATGGGCGCTTTAAAAGCGGGTCAGGAAATTCTCGTACCCGGAAATTTTGCTGCTAAGGTTACTCCCGTGACAAAAACGGAGCCTGTGGTTACAAAAAATGAGGTTGTTGTAAATGAACCTATTGTTGAACCTAAAGTTGTAGAAACCGAACCGGAACCTAAAGCACATGTAATTGAAACACCGGTAAAAACAGAAACTCAGGCAGAAATAATTAAGGAAGAACCAGTTGTTGCTGCTGATCCAGTTGCTGCTGATCCGGCAATGTTGTCGGAAGGTGATCTAACTGTTGAACCCGTTGTTGAAACCGCAGATAAAACAAAAACCTTTGCGCAATTATATGCGGGATATCTTTCAACAGATATGATCGCAACTTCAGAAAAAGGTGTGGCTACCTGGATAGAAAATAACGGAATTCAAACAGCGAATGATCGATTTTATGCGTTGCACAGCACAGCTCCAATTGGTTCGATAGTTAAGGTGCGCAATCTGATGAATAACAGAACCATTTATGCAAAAGTTATTGGCAGTTTAAGTGAAAGTGAAAAACAGGAAAAGGTTTTAATTAAATTAAGTGCGGGTGCGGCGGAAAGATTAAATGTGTTGGATAATCGTTTTGTAGTGGAAATGACCTACTATCTCGCAGAAGATAAGGCAATGAAATAATAGTTCAATAAATGTGTGGAGAAAGCGGCGTTGTAATTAATGCCGCTTTTTTTATTGTTTCAAGCCGGGACTGCTGAGAGGAAGTGATTATAGGGTTTGTTTCCCGCAGAGTTGGCAGAGGTGCAGAGGACGCAGAGAATGAGTAATGAGTTATGAGTAAGGAGTTTACCCCGACATCACATTGAACTTTTATGGCACCATGTAACTCATTGCTTCCTTGAAGTCATGAATTATGCTTCCAACGTTTACCAACTCATCACTCATTACTCATTACTCATTGAAGTTAACCCATCACTCGAAGCTTGCATGATTCAAACAATAATTTGAATCATCAAAACGTTCAATACCAAATTCGAGCATGAAAATCCATTTACTTCTCGCTCTTGCTTTTGTATACGTTTCTGCGACAGCCCAACAATTTAACAGGACCATTTATTTCGAAAACGACGAATCCGTTTTGGATGAAAGTGATAAAGTCGTCATAACAGAATTGGTAAATTTTTTAAAGAAGGATGATATTGAAATATCCTCCATAGAAATTTATGGATTTGCCGATACTTCTGCTTCTGTGAATTACAATAAAACCTTATCGAAAAAAAGATGTGATGTTGTTTTTTCTGTAATGGAATCAAATATTCCTGTAGCGTTAAAAGATAATGTCACCATGCATTGGTTTGGCGAATTAAAGGAAGGTGATACTAAAAAAGATCTTCATTATTCGCAGCGATGTGTGGATGTATTTATTACCTATAAGGAAATTAAATCTAAAGATAATATTTCTGAATTATTTGATCAACTGCGTACACCCACTCAAAAATTTAAAATTGATCCGACGAAGGATACGATTCTTATTGGAGAATCCGGAACTATTATCAGTATTGATGCAGATGCATTTTATATACCAAAAAGTTGTGCTGGCGAAAAGGTTGATATTGTATTATTGGAGGCTTATGATCCTCTTTCAATGTATTTAAATAACCTATCTACAATGTCGAATTCAAAACAACTGGAATCGGATGGCATGATATTTTTGAATGCACAATTGTGCAACAGAATATTAACAGTAAAGGAAGATAAACCCTTAACTATCATGTTTCCAACTGCTGAACTTAAAGAGGAGATGCAATTATTTAGTGGAGTTAAGACGGAATCAGGAAATATTAATTGGGTGGTTTCACAAAATGAACTTGCTCCATTTGCAGATTTTAAGGTTGAGGAACTGTTAAACAGATATCATTTTTATAACAAAAAATATATTGAACGCTGTCCTTTATTTTTCTGTCAGATCAAAAATTTAATTGGAATGGATTCAAGAGTTAATTCCACAAAAGTGGATGTAGGAAAGGTTGATTATGTAGCTTTTAACAAATATAAAGATAGTATTTGTGCCGTTTATGGAGTGAGGAGTTATTACCAATTGTGCAAATTAATGGAAGAGCGGGAAAATAAAAATTTTGAATCAAAAATTGGGAGAGAAAACATAGCTGCAAGCGATTGGAGCTATTATATCACCAAAACTACTGATCTGGGTTGGATGAATTGCGATCGTTTTTTAGAGCTTCCTGAAAATAAAAGAACTAATATTATTGTTGAACAGAAACCTGCTGATAATATAAATATAAGTTTAGTGTTTACGGAATTTAAAAGTATGATGGCAACTAATAATAACACCTTTGAAACTTATGGATTTGCCAATGTTAAAAAAGAAAGTAAGTGTTATGTTGTTGCCTTAAAATATGAGGATAAAAAGCCCTTCCTAAGCTTACAAAAAGTTACAATTGCACCCGATTTGGTAATTAAACCGGAATTTAAAGAATATTCGATTGCCGAGTTAAAAAAGGAGTTGAGTAAGTTGTGATTTTTACAAAATTTTGTGGTTATGAACTCTTAGAATGCAGATTTCATTGAAATTATATCCCTGCTTGTTTAATCCTCGGTTTGGGCTAAAGCCCGACATGGTGTACGAGCATTATCCCACCGGCTGAAGCCGGGGGTTATTGGTAGATCATATGGGATTTTATAATCTAAATTGAGGATTCATTTTTTATATTGAAAGAATTAATTGTAAATAATCTCCTAATTTTTGTAATTTGTTATTTATTTCAATAGTTAGAATTTCGAGTATAATAGCCGCGGGTTTTAACCCGTGGATATATGATGTTAAAATTCCCGGTCTTTAGCCCAAACGGTGATTTTCAATGGGAGAAGTATAAGATTCAGATTGTGATTTTATGATTCAGATTCCATTGGAATTAAATTCCAACATGTTTAATCCTCAGTTTGGGCTAAAGCCCGGTATTGTGTGCGCCTATTATCCCGCCGGCTAAAGCCGGGGGTTATTGGCAAATTATATGAGATTTTAAAATCTAAATTGAGGATTCATTTTTTATATTGAAAGCATTAATTGTAATTAATCTCCTAATTTTTTTAATTTGTTATTTATTTCAATAGTTAGAATTTCGAGGATAATAGCCGCGGGTTTTAACCCGTGGATATATGATGTTAAAAGTTCCGGGCTTTAGCCCAAACGGTGATTTTCAATGGGAGAAGTATAAGATTCAGATTGTGATTTTACGATTCAGATTCCATTGCAATTAAATTCCAACATGTTTAATCCTCAGTTTGGGCTAAGCCCGATATGGTGTACGCCTACTATCCCGCCGGCTAAAGCCGGGGGTTATTAGGGTGATATCTTAAGTGCCCTACGAGAAGTAAGACCCTTACTGAAATAAAACAGTCCGGCTCTAACTAATATTGTGGCACTTAAGGATTAGATATTTGATTGAATTCTGATTGAGGTATAATTAATTATCTTAGCATTTCAATTTGATGATTTCTATAAACCCTCAATTTTTTTTAATGTCCCTAAATCCTTTTTCAGAACGTTACAAAAAACTAAACAATTCTGATCTATTGGATATTATTTCTAATCCGAAAGATTATCAAGATTTAGCCCTCGAAGCAGCAAAATTAGAATTTGAAAACCGACAACTTACGGATGAGCAAAAAGAAGTAGCTAAATCGGAGTTATTCCTGAAATTAAATGCTAAAGAAGAAAAACGAAAACGATTAATGAGTATTGAGGAGAAATTAAAATATACCGGCGAATCAGTTTTTGAAAAATTTATTCCGGTAATGAGTAATCCCCGGCCTACCTTAAATAAAACAGATCGCATAACAACCTTATTACTGATCATTTATTTAATTTACTTTATTTCTGAAATAAAATTATTACGGATTAATCTCAGCTATTATAATGAGGACCTTAAAATGGACCTGTTAACCTCATTGCCTCAACTCATAATGTTTCCAATTATTATTTTCCTATTCTGGAAAAGAAGGAAAAGTGGTTGGATATTAATGACAATTTTCTTTTCATTTTGTGCAAGTGGTTTATTATTCTATTTTGTTTCTGAGCTTTTTAATCTGGTAGTAGAAAATGAAACTGATAATATATTTTCATTTTCTATAGCATTTGAATTTATTTTGCCATTTTGTATTCTCATTTTTATTTTTTGTTTTAGTTCATGGTACTTATGTAAAAAGGATTTGCGGGAAATTTATAAAATTGACCGGTTGGAGCAATTTTCAGCACTAATTTTTGGAATTGCCATTGCGTTATTAATAATAACATCAATATAATTTTTATTTGTATTTCTGTGGATTTAAATAAGACCCTGATTAAAAAAGTGAAATCCTCAATAAAATTAATCAGGGTTCCTTTTTCAACCTTTACCAACCCTTCCTTCCTTTATTTCCTTAGACCCTTCACCTTCAATTCTTCGAATCTTCTCCCTTCGAATCTTTTTTTATTGGTGAGACCCTCACTAAAAAAGTGAGAGCCTCACTAACCAGTGAAGCTCCCCTATTTCCTATGTCCTATTTCTTACTTCCTACTTCCTACTTCCTATTTCCTATTTCACAAACAACAACTCCCTATACTTCGCCAGCGGCCATTTGTTATCCGGTAAATAACGTTCCAACATATCTGCGTGTTCGCGGATCTCATCGAAGAGGGTTTTTACATCGTTGCAATAGGCATATGCTTTTTCGCGGGCATCGTCTATGCGGTTTGCACGTTTTCTTTGTTCTACCATACGCTCTAATGCTGAACGCAAATGATTTAAATGTAAGGTGATAGTTGTTGCAAGATCTATTTGTTCTTTGTAGTGATCTTCATTTAATCCCACCGCTTTTAATTTCATTACATTATCCAATAAATTATTTTGATAATCTACTGCTGCAGGTAATACGTAATTATATACAAGTTCACCATAGATACGCGCTTCTATTTGTATCTTTTTTGCATATTCTTCAAATTCAATTTCTTGACGAGCATGCAATTCTCGTTCCGTTAAAATTTTATTTTTAACAAAGATATTTTTCGCATTTTCAGTGCCGTAGAAATCGATAGCCTCAGGAGTGGTTTTTACATTGTTTAATCCGCGATTTTCTGTTGCTTCTTTTGCCCATTCATCGCTGTAATTATCTCCTTCAAATAAAATATTTTTACTTTCGGAAATATATCTTCTCAAAACACGTAAAATTGCGCTGTCCTTATTTTCACCCCCTTTTATTAACCCGTCAATTTCTTCGCGGAACGCAATGAGCTGAGCTGCGACAATGGTATTTAGTGTGGTCATAGCCTTACTGCAGTTTGCACTGGAACCAACAGCACGGAATTCAAATTTATTTCCGGTAAATGCAAAAGGACTGGTTCTATTCCTGTCGGTATTATCCAACATCAGATCCGGAATTTTATTGTGAATATCCAAACGTAATTCAGTTTTATCAGAATCGTCGAATGTATTTTGATCCACTCTGTTTTCAATTTCGTCTAATACAGAACGAAGTGCAGTACCTATAAATGCAGAAATAATTGCAGGAGGTGCTTCATTTGCTCCCAAACGATGATCGTTATTTGCACTTGCAATACTTGCTCTTAAAAGATCGGCCTGATCGTGAACAGCTTTTATGGTATTAATAAAGAAAGTGAGAAATTGTAAATTGGTTCTTGGAGTTTTTCCGGGACTCAATAAGTTTTTTCCGGTATCTGTTCCCATGCTCCAGTTATTATGTTTACCTGAACCGTTAACTCCCGCAAATGGTTTTTCGTGAAATAAAACACGCAATTTGTGATGTTTTGCAACTTTTTCCATCACATCCATCAACAAACAATTATGGTCAACTGCAATACTCGCTTCCTCAAACATCGGAGCACATTCAAATTGTCCGGGTGCCACTTCATTATGACGGGTTCTTAAAGGAATTCCAAGTTTATGACTTTCCATTTCAAAATCTATCATGAAATTGAAAACGCGTTCGGGAATTGTTCCGAAATAATGATCTTCCAATTGCTGACCTTTTGCGGGATAATGTCCAACCAATGTTCTTCCGCAAATGCTGAGGTCGGGGCGATTAATAAATAATGCTTCATCCACCACAAAATATTCCTGCTCCCAACCAAGAGTTGCAGAAACTCTTTCCACGTTTTTATCGAAATATTGACAAACAGGAACCGCTGCCTGATCTAATAAATGTAAGGATTTTAATAGCGGCGCTTTATAATCCAATGCCTCACCGGTATAGGAAACAAAAATGGTTGGAATACATAAAGTTTTACCACTACCCAATTCCATAATAAAAGCAGGAGAGGAGGGATCCCACGCAGTATATCCTCTCGCTTCGAAGGTACTTCTTATTCCTCCGCTTGGAAAGCTGGACGCATCCGGTTCTTGTTGAACTAATGCTCCACCGCTAAAAGTTTCCATTCCAACTGCGGGACCTGAAGGAGTGAAAAAACTATCATGTTTTTCTGCCGTCGCTCCCGTTAATGGCTGAAACCAATGGGTATAATGTGTTGCACCTTTGCTCATAGCCCATGCTTTCATACTTGCCGCCACCTGATCTGCAATTTTGCGATCGATCTTCTGACCCATGTGGATAGAAGTTTTTACACTGTAATAAGCTTCCTCACTCAAATGTTTGCGCATAATTTCATCGCTGAAAACATTGGAGCCATAATATTCGGAAATACGGTTGGAAGGAAGTTTAACCTCAATTACCTTTCGGTTGAGCACCTGATCCATTGCAGAAGTTCTGTTGGAGTTCATTTTTTGATTTTTTTTGTAAAAATAGTTTGTCTTTTTTGCTAAGAAATTGCAAAATTAGGGTCATTTTGTGGAAAAACGACAGGAGTCCTGAAAATATTTGTATTTTTTATTAGAATGATGGTTGAAAACTTTGATAATGCCTAAAATTTTACATATATAAAAAAATATAATATGTAATTATTAAAAATGCAGACATTTTGCAATAGATTTTTTATAAAGCCTCTAAAAAAGTTATCAAGGCATCCCTTTCTGAAGAAGATAAATTGGAGAATTGATTTTTGGATGCTTCGGCTTCTCCGCCATGCCACATAATGGCTTCGAACATGTTTCTTGCCCGGGCATCGTGTAAAAAGAAGGTATGTCCGTTCGCCAGTTGTGTGAGTCCTATGCCCCATAATGGACGCGTTTTCCATTCGGAGCCTGTGGCCAGATAGTCGGGACGTCCATCTGCAAGTGCTTCCCCCATGTCGTGTAAAAGCATATCGGTGTAGGGAAATATCGTTTGATTTGAAATTTCAGGTATTTCACTGATCATTCCGGTCTGCCATTTTTGTTTGTGACAATTTTCGCAGCCGATCTCGAAAAACAGTTGTTTTCCCAGCATTACTTTTTCATCCTCGAGATTTCTTGGGGCTGGAACAGCGAGGGTTTTTGTGTAAAAAGATGTTACATCAATAAAATGTATATCAATTTCAGGATCATCCGGGAGTCCGTCATGTTGTGATTGACCTTCACAAGATTCGGAAGTGAATAATGGACTTGTAATTCCCATATCACCATTAAATGCTCCGGAGGTTTGTTGATTTAAATGAGGCTGATTTGCTTTCCAGCCAAAACGCCCGATCGTTGTGTTTCCACTTGCAAAATCATATACATAATTTACCTTGCCTGAGATACCATCCTCATCATTATCGAATTCATCAGCATAATTTAGGATATCATTTTCGGGAATTGCTTCTAATAATCCCAAACCAAAAACAGGTGGTGCAGCGCGAACCGACAACATTGTTTCGGCCGGTAGAGGTATGTAGGTATTTTCTATAGTATAGTTTGGTTTTCTTAAACTGTAGGGTGTTCCATCGGGTAAATTATAATATTCTTCTGTATAAAAAATTTGCACTAACCCTTCAGCTAACTCTCCGATTATTGCTTTATCCTGTAATTGATCACCCATTCCAGGAACCGGATTCGGTCCATTAAATGGATTTGTTCCCGGTATGCTTATACGGAAAACAGAGGGTTTATTACCTCTTCCATCTAAAATATGGCAGCTCAAACAACTCACATTATTATATATAGGACCCAAACCTGCATTATTTGTTGCGGGGGCAGTTACAAAAGTTGCTTCAAAAGTAAGATCGCCTTCAAAATGTTTTTCCAGATTGGGCAAACTTAAATTTGGAGCAGGAGTAGAAAATGCTCCGGAAGTTGCTTCAAATAAAGTAGTATTTCCTCCCGCATAATATTCATTTGCATCGTACCATTCATTTGTAGTTATTTCGGGATCGATGGAACAACCATTAATAAATAATAAACAGGAAAACATGACCATTAAAAAAATGATCATGTTTCCATATTTTAAATTATAATTTTTAAAATTAAAGTGCATCAATTATTGGTTTCACTTCACTTTCCAATTCTTCCTGCAAATGGCGAACTGCTTCCTGTGCATCACTTACTGCTTCAGGATTTTCAAAAATTGCAGTTGTAAATGTTCCGGGAATTGCATCAATAAGATCGATTGCTGATTGAATTTCCGCCTTGATATGTTCATCTAATCCCGCATCAACTGATGCGATATATACCGAAATTCCCTCTCCGCTCATTACATAATTTCCCAAATATACATTTTGTATACTGCGAATATTATCCATAAAATCTTCCTTGCTGTTTGCACTGAATCTGCTTTCTTCTAAGGTAATATCCAATTGGGTAAATGGATCGTTAATTTTTCCATTTCCAACTTCATCAGCAATTGCTATCATACCATTAACAATTTCCTGCAAAGCCGATTTCTGACTGATATAAATACTGGAAGCTTCACCTGCATTCGAAATATTTATTTGAAAATTCTCTCCGGTTTCTTCCCAGCTATTTCTCAATTCAAAGGCATCACTTTCTAAACATAATGCGGTAGCTATTAAATATTCAAATTCTCTTGCGGTAAAGGAGGCAACAGATTTATTTCCGTCGGTTCCCCACAATAAATATTCTAATGTATGAAATCCTTTAAGTGTTCCTTCCAATCCGTCAACATATTCTTTTGTTAATGTTGCCGGACTGCTTAAAACTGCATCAAGGTCAACTACATTAACCGGCCAGCTATCAAGTGAAGGGTCAATTCCATTAGTTGCAACAGGACCATATAAAAATCCTTCCGATTGTTCCCATGGCTTACGGGAGTCGCGCCACGCTTGTCTTGCAGCTTCTAAATTTGCTTCTGTGGGAGTGGATTGTAATAATTCGACTGCCGAAATAAGATCACTGGTTTTGGTATGCAGATCAATATAAGTTTCCGTAATTATATTTTCAGCAATATGACTTAATATAGGTTGAAAATCGTAGGTGGTTATGTCGGTTGGTTCATCTTCTTTACATCCATTGAGAAGGAATATGGAAAAGCTTAATGCTAAACATGTTTTAATTATTGTTTTGTTCATTTCTTTGAGTTTTATATTAATTAAAATTGAAATGCAATTGCAGTTGTAAATGTTGTTTCTTTATTGTCTTCAGGAATTCCAATTGTTCGCAAAGTGATATCCGATTTTAAAGCGATGTGATCGTTCCAAACATAATTTAATCCGGTTCTTATTTCTGATTTTTCCCAGCGCGGATTATTAAATACATCACCGGTGGTTTCATACATAGAATCATAATAATAATATCCACAAAAAACATCGAGTTTTGAAGTTGATTCTTTAAATAAGGAAAGTATATCAAACCCAGCTTCCGCAAAATATCCGAAAGCGACACTTGCAACAGGAGTTCTTTTTACATTTAGATTATTGGATAAATTTCTATTCGCCGCAGAAACAATATCTGCATTTTGTAATGTACCATATAAAATATTTGCATTGATAGTAAAATCACCCGGTAATAAATGAATATGTGCATCAAATAAATTTACAAAGGCATCCTGCGTAATATCCGGTTTTGGGCGATTTGGTGTGCTGTTTCCGAAGTAACCACTAACACCAATTGTAGATTCTTCAAATACTTTATAATCTATTCTTGAGGACAAAGCGAAGGCATCAGCATTCACTGTTTCGAATCGCATTTGATTTCCGCGTTTTATCCAGTTTGCACTGCTGAATGCGGAATTGTCAAGTGCATTAATTAATGCTAATTCTGCAGATAATTTTTTGTAAGTTGTTTTAACTGCCAAACCGAATTCGTACCATGTTGTAGGAATTAAAGTTTCTTCCACATTATTATATGTTGTTGTCATATAATCCAATGGTTCATCTGTGGTAGCAAGATATCCAAACGGAACATGTATTCTCCCTGCTTTAATTTCCAACCATTTTTTTGGTTGAAAAGAAATTTCTAATTCTTCAATTAAAACTTCTCCACCTTTCTCGATCTCCATTTCAAACTCTCCGAATTCCTCAAATTTGTCGAATTCCATAGTGGAGCCGGTTCCGCCATGTTCAAATTCGATCTCCATTTCAAGTTTTAATTTTTCACTGAATTTGTATTCCGGAGCGAAAGTCACCCTGTTGAGATCAAAATTGTTTCGTTTATCCGGATAGGTTTCCCAATCAAAAACATTATAGGTAAGCTCCCCATAACAATGAAGCTCCAGATTGTCGAACAGGTTTTTTTTCTCCTCCTCCTGTGAAAAAAGAGAAATTGTTGAAAAAAGTACTAAAAAGGGTATGAGTATTGCTTGCTTCATTATTTAGATTTATTCTAAACAAAGGCAAAAATACAGGCTGCAGCTATTATTTTATCGGATATTGCTGCATTTGAGCCAAAATACCTAAATAAGGGTATTAGATTTTCTAAGTGGTTTTTATGTCCTTTTTTGTCGGTTTTTGACCATCCAATGCAATAATTGCGACCAGAATCACCAAAAACAGCGGTATGGACCTGTATCTGGACAGAGTATCGGCATCAAAGGTGATCATGCCGTAAGCGATTAGCAATTCAATAGAGAAATACAATATAAATAGTAAGGTGGGACTGAGTTTAAAAGGATGTTTTCTTTTTTGAATGGCATAAATAAGAAATATCCATATAAAAATTAATTCGATGGATTGATAGATGCGGAAGACGTCGTTGCTATTAAAAATGTTCGGTCTGAATAAAATATTATTCAAAGCGTAAGGAATTTTGGTGATCATATCCCATACCTGCCCATTTAATGCTTTAAATTGATAATCCGGATCATCGGGAGCCACCAGGAAATAATTCTGTTCACTTTTGAGCCAAAGTACAATATTAAGTTGTGGCTGAAGCCAGGCTGCTGCGAATAATATAGTAAGCGCAGATACAGTGCAAACAATAAAAACTCTATAAGCTGTTTGGGGTGTTCTTTTTGCAAAATACCATATAAATAAATTGGGGATAATAAGAGCTAATAAATAGTCTCTTATCAGCAATAAAAAGAATAGTGATAAACATACCAACAGTATCCTTTTAAATTCAAATTGTTTTTCTAGGTGCAAACACTGCACAATAATTATACAAATCAACAACAGGGTGGGCCCTTCTTTGAGCAGGCCGCTACTCCAGAAAACAAGGGAGGGTAAAAAGAAAATAATTGCCTGTTGAATTTTTGTAAATGTGGTAATAAGATTAAATTTTACAAGGGATTTCATCAAAGTGACCAACCCTATAAAATAGAGGAAAGACAATATTATAATGTTGCCATAAGGTCCACCAAAAGAAAAAATATTCAGCAGTGCATTTATACGGACCATGTGGTATTCAGGAGCGGAGGGTGCAATAGAACCGGCGGAAATATAATGATGCAAATCCTCCGGTAAACTTGTTTTATAATATCCAAACACCAATCTCAGAAAATCGCCCGGATGTTCCGGTAATATTTCATATAATAATTTGCTGTCGTTAAAATATCTTAAGCTATCACCATGGCCTATCACATTTTGCCAGATATAATAATTGCTACAACCCAGAATTACTCTAAAAAGAAATGCAGCGATTAAAACCTGTTTGGTTATTCCAATTACATTAAAAAATTTCCATTTGTAAATGAGGAATAGAAAAAGGAATATCCAGAAGGGTATGATGAGATTCGGTAACACATATCAAAGATAGGGGATTGAAATAGGTTTTTTGAGTATTTTAAGTTCTTATTTGTTTCAGTATCCGGAGTGCCCGATGTAAAATTTTAAAACCGGAAAATTTATTTTGTTCTGCGATCGGATTAAATATATCCCTTTCGGCAAATGGTTTAGATCGATCTGGCTAGTTCCTGGCTCAATCTGATAGGTTGCCAGCTTTTCACCCATGATATTGTATAAATCGAGGTTCAGATCTGCTTTTGTTGAAAGGATATTTAGTTGGTTTGCCGCAACGAATATTTGATCTATCGGTTCAGGTATTTCCGGTTCGTTTATAATAATTTCTTCGGATGCTTTTGATAATGAAATTTTTCCATTTTCGCCAACAATATTTGCAAAAACTTTATAACCTCTATCCGGAATAATTGTATCACCATCAACATCTGTGAGATTATTTAGAAGACTAATATCGTAATTTCCATTATAAAAAGGGATAACAAAATATTTATTTTCGGGAAGGTCTAATGTTTGGTCGAAAGAAAATGATTCTGAATTCTCGGATTTTACGACCATAATCCGATATTCATCAATATCAACAGCTTCTGTATAATTTTCAAACTGAATATTTAGATCTGTAACTGTATTTGTGGAGCCAATGTCGTAAACATTTACTTTAAAATCATTTTCTTCACAATAATATTCTGTGTATCCCAAAATTGGACCCTCGTCAGCTTCGCTAAATGAAGTTGCTGTAGAAGTGTAACTTGTAGATATGGAATCGGGAATACTGACCACCATTAAAAAATATTTTTCAAACAACTTTAATCCCCCAATATGAATATTCATATCGTCGGAAAATGTAAAGTTGTATAGCACCTCATCATGAGGTTCTATAGAATAATAAAAATTAGTGTTTAAATTTAAAAGTATTTCCTCAGGAGTTTCACCATTTGTAACGAGGTAGGCTCTGAATTCACTTGTTTCATATAACCTTGTTTCTGCTTCAAATTTTCCTTCAAAATAGGAAGTTCCACAATTGCCAGAAGGCTCTGTTAAATATACATTTTCTATATAGGCGGCTGATCTTATTTTAAATTTTTCGATATTTGATCGTAAAGCTACATTGTTTTCAATGGTGGAAATACCATCAGCTATAGATAAAATCAATGCAAAATAATTTGTGTTCAATTCAATTGGTTCGCCATTATTGTCCTGTAGTGAAAGTGGTAGGTTTACGACTACATCTTCGCCTGTTGGTGAGATTTCTAAGTATCTTGAAGCAGGCATTGATTCAAGATATTCTGTTGTTAATATAGTGTCCTCAGGGACTACTCCATGAATTAAATAAATACGGTATGCACTAACTTTTGTTTCATCTGCAGCTTTATTGAACGATATTTGTAGGTCTGATGGTATATTAAATTCACCCTTATCTATCAAATTTATTTTTGAACAAATAGATGCACTTATTTCATTTATGGTTATCGGCGTTAATGGTGTTGCTTCATAAGCATAATCTTGAATTATAAGGTATGGCAATCCACTATTAGGAATCGGGGAATAATTATCAATGCTTAATCGCACCCAACCATAATGATAATTTCCATCAATGAGAAATCGCACTCCTAAAATATTATTTTCATTAAACCACTCTGCGTAGTTATAACTAAACTCTCCAAAATTCGTTGAAAAAATTCCAAAATTTAATTCATCGGCAGTATTCCAGATATTATCAGCACTAATTATTTCCCCTAATTCTAAATTAAGTATTCCAAAATCTTCAGGCAAAACCGGGTTGCTTACAACTGCATCAAAACCATCAATATAAAATCTTTCGATCCTTGAAACGTAAAATCCTGCAGTTGATATAGATGAGGTGAAATCAGTAGTAAATTCTATCCCAAACCTAATGTCAGCAATGCTATCATTATTGAAGTCCAAACTATAATCTGATGTACCATAAAACTGAAGATCAGGGTCTGGATTTGAGTATATTATTTGTCCGTCAACATTTTCTCCCAGCAATAAAAAACTTACAGCCGAAGCCGAATATGCTGTGAGTTTTTTGGTTTTGGAGTTCATAAATTTTTTCTTCTCCAAATTTACCCGTTAAAGTTGAATGGCTATAAAAATTCTCCCTAAATGCCCTGTTTCTTATGTGAAATAGTGTTCTTATTTAGCGAACCACTAATTTATTCACAATAAACTGTCCATTCTTGAATGCTTTTTCCCCATTCCAACTTACATTTGTATCTCAATTACAAGCATGTCGGAACAACTCGCAACATTAGAACAGGCCAAACAACTTGGCATTTTACCGGAAGAATTTGAAAAAATAAAGGAAATACTTGGACGCACTCCAAATTTCACCGAACTCAGCATTTACAGTGTTATGTGGAGTGAACATTGCAGTTATAAGAACTCCATTACGCTATTGAAAACCCTACCACGAAGCGGAAAAAAAATGTTGGTGGAAGCAGGAGAGGAGAATGCGGGACTGATTGATATTGGTGATGGGTTGGCATGTGCTTTTAAAATTGAAAGTCACAATCACCCCTCTGCAATTGAACCTTATCAAGGCGCTGCAACGGGTGTGGGCGGAATTCACCGCGATATTTTTACCATGGGTGCACGACCTATTTGTTCGTTAAACTCGCTGCGATTTGGAAATATTAAAAATAAAAAAACGCAGCATTTGGTGAAAGGTGTGGTGAAGGGAATTGGTGATTACGGAAATTGTTTCGGTGTGCCAACTGTTGGAGGAGAGGTGTATTTTGAAGATTGTTACAATACCAATATCCTCGTAAATGCAATGAGCGTTGGAATTGTGAAGGTTGGGGAAACCGTATCCGCTATTTCTGAAGGAGCAGGTAATCCGGTATATATTGTAGGAAGTGCCACCGGAAAGGACGGAATTCACGGTGCCAGTTTCGCAAGTGGCGATCTGCACGATGAAAGTCATGAAGATCTGCCTTCCGTGCAGGTTGGAGATCCTTTTCAGGAGAAATTATTGCTCGAAGCTACTTTGGAGGCAATAAAAACAGGAGCTATTGTAGGAATGCAGGATATGGGTGCGGCAGGAATTACCTGTTCTACCTCCGAAATGAGTGCCAAAGGAAAACATGGAATGAAGATCAACCTCGATAAAGTTCCTACACGTCAGAAAAATATGAAGGGTTGGGAAATTTTGTTGAGTGAAAGTCAGGAAAGAATGTTGGTTGTTGTTCACAAAGGAAGAGAAAAAGAAGTGGAAGCTGTTTTTGATAAATGGGATCTGCATTGTGAAATAATTGGCGAAGTGATTGAAGGTGAAATGTTGCAATATTATATGCACGATGAATTGATCGCTGAAGTGCCTGCCGAAAGTTTGGTTTTAGGTGGAGGTGCTCCGATTTATAAAAGAGAAACAAAAGAACCGGAATATATAAAGGAGATCAAAAAATTTGATGCATCCAAAATTAATATTCCTAAAGATTTTATTTCGGTAGCAAGAAAATTAACATCCAACCCAAATATTGCAAATAAAAGATGGATAACTGTTCAATACGATTCCATGGTGGGATTAAAAAATACTTCCACCAATTTAAAAAGTGATGCAACATTAGTTCGAATCATTGGAAAAAATAAAGGACTTGCTGTTACCACCGATTGTAATGCCAGATATGTTTATGCTGATCCATATATCGGAACAATGATAGCAGTTAGTGAAGCTGCAAGAAATATTGTTGTAAGCGGAGCAGAACCTGCCGCAATTACTAATTGTCTCAATTTTGGAAATCCCTATAATCCGGAAGTATATTGGCAATTTACCAATGCAATAAAAGGTATGGGTGAGGCATGTCGAAAATTTGATACTCCGGTTACAGGTGGAAATGTTTCTTTTTATAATCAAAGTGAGGAAGGTCCGGTTTATCCAACTCCTACAATCGGTATGGTAGGGGTTATTGAGGATTTTAAAAATCAAATGACCCTCGATTTTATCAATACCGGAAATGTAATTTTAGTGATCGGGAAAACAACCGACGATATTGCATGTAGTGAATATATTAAAGAACTACACGGCATTAAATATTCACCTGCTCCCTATTTTAATTTAAATGAGGAATACAGTTTGCAGCAGGCAATTAAAGAACTTATCCGCAATCAATTGATATATTCTGCTCATGATGTAAGTGAAGGTGGTTTATTTATTACTTTACTGGAAAGTGCGATAGTAAATCTACTCGGTTTTGAGGTGGAGACAGATCATACAATAAGAAAAGATGCATATTTATTTGGTGAAGGTCAAAGTAGGGTCGTAGTTTCCACATCCAGTGAAAAAGTATTTGTGATAGAAAATATTTGTAAGGAATTTGGTGTTCCCGTAAATGTTTTAGGACGTGTTACAGATGGTAAAATTTCTGTGGATGGGGAAGATTTTGGAACAATAAATACATTTAAAGAACTGTATGATAATGCGATAGGGAAGTATATGAATGAGGAGGTGTTGGTGTGAAGGGGTTGAAGTCGCAGTTTAGCTGACGATAATAAAAAGTATGTCTTGATATCTATAATTTCCAATCAAATAAATTACCTCCTATGTTAAGTAGATCAAGTCCTTTATCCTGTGTCTTGTGTCCTGTGTCCCATTCTTTGTCCTGTGTCCCGTGTCTTATGTCCGACCGGAACTTTTTACTTTTTAATATCTGATTCCCACCATGATTACAAAAAGAAATCTACCGGAACTTTTTGTTGTTTTCATTTTGCTTTTGTTTGTTCTATTAAAAATTCCGGCATTGCACTTACCTTATTTTTGGGATGAATTAGGAGTTTATTCCCGTGCCGGATTATATCTTCATGATAATGGTTTGGGACTGTTGCCAAAAGATCTACCTCCTGAATTATCACGTGGGCATCCTCTTTTATTTGCATTTATTCAGGCGATAGGTTATAATATTTTTGGGGATGGAGTTGTAGGCGGACATATTACTGCGCTTATTATTTCATTGATATTATTATGGAGTGTGTATTTTATTACATCAAAGTATTTTTCAAAATACACAGCACTTTTAGCTGTGATGATATTAATTATACAACCTCTGTTTTTTGCACAATCAGTATTGATCTTACCTGAAATTAGCCTTGCTTTATTTGTGTTATGGGCTATATATTTTTGGTTGGGGAAAAAATATATTTTACACGGAATATTTTCCACCCTCGCGATATTGATCAAAGAAACAGCGATAATAATTCCTGTGGTTATCATTTTTTCGGAGCTGATCTATTATATTGTTGTCAAATCAAAAAGGGAAAAAATTATTTTTCGTTTTAAATATTTATGGGTATTACTTCCGTTTTTGGTATTCGGTATTTTTTTGCTTATCCAGAAACAACAGAATGGATGGTATTTATTCCCGTTACACGGTGACAACATTAAGATCAGCCTGAACAGAATATTTTCTTTTGGTGCAGATTATCTTGTCTTTTTGTTTTTGGAGCAAGGGAGGATATTATTAACAGGTGTTATTTTTATTTTAGTTATATTACTTATCACCTCTAAAAAATTGGTGTATCAAAGAATATCAATTTTTCTGATCACTTTAATTATGGGTGGACTTGCATTTAATTCCATCAATTTTTACATGAACCGATATACGTTATTTGTATTGGTTCCTTTTGTGATGCTCTCGTCTGCAGTTATTATGCAATGTATTCAGAAATATCGTTTTGTATTATTAATTCTGCCAATTATATTTTTTGCGGGAATTTATTGTATGTATGGCAAGGAACTTTGGCCTGAAGATACCTCATCACTTAATATGCAACAAAAATTTCACTATGATGAGAATATGAGTTATGTTGATTTTTTAGATATACAACAAAAGGCCATTGATCACGTGATGAACAATGTTGGTTCAAATGAATTTATTTACGCTAATTTTCCAATAAATGTTGCGCTGGTGGATAGCAGGTTTGGTTACACATTATTGGTTGAGAATAAGGATTTTAGAGTGTTAAACCGTCAGAATACCCAATATGAAATAAAATATTCACTCATTTCTGATCCAGGTTCCTATGAATATGAGTTGCCCGACAGCAATAGCATTGTCTTGGACAAGCTCGTGGAAAATAATGTAGTAAATGTTAAAATATACAGGCCTAAATAGGTGAAATTTTGTGAACTAATAGGCAGCGAAATTTGTTTCCTTGTAAACTTTTAATGATGAAAAATTCAGTAATATATGTTATGTTTTTAATGGTGATCAGCTTCTCCTTTTACGCATGTCAGCAATCAGCAAATGGCAGTAACGGCAAAGAAGAAGTGCTTACCGGCAATGAAAAACTAACGGAGCAATATAAACCGGATGCTAACTGGAATAGCTATTGGTATCAGGGCAAAGCAGAAATTACAAGTTACAAGTTAATGCAGAGCAGATATGGCGAAATTCACGAGGGAACTGCTGTAAATATTTTTGTAACCGAAGATTTCTCCAGATCTAAACAGGTTAAATTGGATGATCCATCAAAAGCCGGGGATGATAAATTGCCTATATTAAAACTAAATCAGTCTATTAAATTTAATACCGGCATATATCCATATTCTATTATGATGAGTGCCTTCTCACCTGTCGACATTAATAATTATCCCCACGCAGTAAAAATTACGGGTTCAATTCAGGAATGGTGTGGAATGGCTACATATCAAATGAACAACAAAAAGAATAAATTTGAAATAGAACAACGCAGTTATTTCGAACAAGAGGGTGATAAAGAAATAAGTTTAACAGCGAGTGTTCAGGAAGATGAATTGTGGAATTTGATAAGACTCAATCCGGATAAATTACCTAGGGGAGAAATTTCTATTTTGCCGGGAACTGAATATTTGAGATTGTCACATAAACCCACGGAAGCCGTAAAAGCTAATTTGGATCTTCGGGATGAAAATGGAATCATGGTATATGTTATTGATATGCCTTCCCTGCAGCGTAAATTACTGATAAGATTTGAAAAAAGTTTTCCATATAAAATTATGGGTTGGGAAGATGCTTATCCTGGCATTGATGGTGTGGTTCTTACTACTACTGCAATTAAAAATAAGGAATTATTATTGGATTATTGGCGAACACATAATAATGCAGATAGAATTTTAAGAGAGCAATTGGGCCTGCCAAAAGATGCTCAATAATATTTCTTTATAGTAGAAATATAATGTTAAAAGGTTTATTCCAAAAAATTTAATTCGTAGCGTTCTGAAAATCTTTTTTGTGTATTTATGAATGATTCAGCCTGCTGCTTTAACATGTTTTGATTGGATTTGAGTAATTCCTGCACATGTATGGAATCTTCTTTTAAATAAAGTGTATCAGAAAGTATATTATAAATTGTATCGTAAATAGAAAATGCATACATATAATTATCTACCATGGCTAAACCGGCTAAACGCAAGGTGTCATCCTTTTCCAATGGAGTTAGGGCATTTAATGAATCTTGCATTGCCAGCAATTTAGTAACGGAATTTTGTTTTTTAATTTCATATTCCTGCATAAAATTAGTGGTATTCCATACCTTCATGGTGCGTTCACTTTGTTCTACAAATTTGACGACCTTATCGTTGTAAGTGGTTATTTTTTCAAATTTATGTTTATTACACGAAGTAAAAACTAAACAGGCTGCAATACATAAGATTCCGCTTCTCATAAAAAAAAACTTTAGTTTTGTGCAAATTTACAGAATGAAAATGGAAGTGGAGGACACCCGGGAATGTATTGCAATCACAGGCGCTTTTGGTTTTATCGGGAGTTGCCTGGCGGCTCAATTGAGCAGAACCGGTGTTTACAAGCTGATTCTGATAGACGATTTCAGAGAAGAGCATAAACTTCACAACCTCGAAAATGTAGATGCTGACCTGAAAATTGAAAGGGAGGATTTTCTTGACTGGACAAAATCAAATTTGGATCAGAAAATTGATTATTTTTTACATATTGGAGCACGAACGGATACTACAGAATTTGATAAGGAGATATTTGATAAACTTAATTTAAATTATTCCAAAGCTATTTGGAATTTATGTTGTGAAAGAAATATCCCTTTAATTTATGCATCAAGCGCAGCCACCTTTGGTAATGGAGAAAATGGGTATAGTGATGATCATAATTCCATTCATAAACTTGTACCGTTAAATCCATACGGCGAATCGAAAAATGAATTTGATCTATGGGTGTTAAAGCAAAAAACATCTCCACCATTTTGGTACGGATTAAAATTCTTTAATGTTTATGGTCCAAACGAATATCACAAATCGCGAATGGCTTCGGTGATATTTCATGCCTTCAGTCAATTTAAAGATCATGGTTCAGTAAAACTATTTAAATCGCATAAACCAGAGTTTAACGATGGCGAACAGTTACGCGATTTTGTATATGTAAAGGATATTGTAGCCGTAATTACCTGGTTATTGAAGTGCAAAACCTATTCCGGTATTTATAATCTGGGAACCGGCAAAGCGAATACTTTTTACGCCCTTGCAGCAAGTGTTGCCAGTGCCATGCAGGTGCCATTAAATATTCAATGGATCGATATTCCTGAAGATATCAGAGATAAATACCAATATTTTACAGAAGCTAAGATGGATAAACTTATTGCAGCTGGTTACAAAAATTATTTTACATCCTTAGAAGCCGGAATCGAAGATTATGTAAAAAATTATTTAATCCCTGAAAATTATTATTGAAAGTATTTACAACTATAAACATCAAAACCAAAAATTAAACAAGGCCAACTTAAATCCTATTTCCTACTTCCTATGTCATAAGTCCTATGTCCTATGTCCTATGTCCTATGTCCTATGTCCTATGTCCTATGCCCTATCTCCCCTTTCGCCAATTAAACTGATTTTATCGCCATTATAGTATATTTGTTGTCAGCAAACCCTCCAATATGTCAACATCATCAGAAAAAGCACGACGATTAATTGAATTATTTTCAAAAATAAAACCCTTTGACCAGGTACTTAATGAACTGGTTCCCTTCGATGAATTATTGTCTTCCGATCAACGTATTCCGGGACCGCTTAACTGGTCGAAGGAAGCTCAGATAGAGCGACTTGAATTTATTAAGAATAAAACCGGCAAATCACTGGATACACTATCCGGTAAATCGGAACTGACCGATCCGCACGATCTAAAAGGAAATATTGAACAATTTATTGGAATGACTCAAATACCAACAGGCATTATCGGACCTGTTCGTATTCATGGCACTCTTGCACAAGGTGATTTTTATGTTCCGATGGCTACTACGGAAGGTGCATTGGTGGCATCCTATAACAGAGGTGCTCGCGCAACTGCTTTATGTGGTGGAATAATTTCTGTTTGCCTGACAGAAGGTGTGCAACGCTCTCCTATATTTAAATTCAGATCATTATCTGAAGTTGGAGTTTTTCTTCAATGGATATTGCAACAATTGCCTGTATTTACCGAAATAGTTTCTAAAACCAGCAGATTTGCGGAATTACAGGATATGCGATTAAACATGGAAGGAAATACGGTTGTTGTAATTTTTGAATATACTACCGGTGATGCTGCGGGGCAAAATATGGTTACGATTTGTACCAATGAAATTTGTTCGTTTATTAATCAGAATACTCCGATAATACCACAATATTGGTTTATAGAAGGAAATTATTCCGGCGATAAAAAAGCAACTGCGGTTTCCTTCACAACTGTTCGTGGAAAAAAAGTAACTGCCGAAGCATTTATTAAAAAATCGGTTATAGAAAATGTATTGCGCACCTCTGCAAAAGATATTGCACAATATTGGCAAACTTCCTCTGTTGCATCTGTGCAAAGTGGTAGCATCGGAATTCAAGGACATTTTGCCAATGGATTAACTGCAATTTTTATTGCAACCGGTCAGGATGCAGCTTGTGTTTCTGAAGCATATGTTGGAATTACCCGTATGGAGGTAATTAACGATGCCGACCTTTATGTGTCGGTTACACTTCCAAGTTTAGTTGTTGGAACTATAGGAGGTGGCACCGGTTTGCCAACGCAACGCGAATGCCTTGATCTGCTGGATTGCAGCGGACCCGGCAGTGCGCGTAAGTTTGCTGAAATTTGCGGAGCAACCGTTTTAGCAGGCGAATTATCGATAGCTGCTGCAATGGCTTCCGGCGATTTTTCTGATGCACATAAATTATTCGGAAGAAAAAAATGAAAAATCCCCACGGCTCCTTTTTATACCGATTTTACATTTATCAAAAAGAAAGATTTCCTTTTATTGGATATATTTTTCTGGTTGGGGCATTTAGTTTTTCTGCAATATCATTTTCACGTATGTGCAGAGGTGTAGATGGTTTTATAGATCTGCAACCATTTTTAGTATGTGTATTTAATACACTAACCCTCTTTTTTCTGGTGAGAATTTTCGATGAATTTAAAGATCAGGAGGATGACGCATTATATCGGAAGTATCTACCCGTTCCAAGAGGAATAATTTCTTTGCGGGAATTAAAATATATTGGTGCAACGGTGTTTGTATTACAAGTAGTTGTAAATAGCATTTTCTACCCGCAAATGCTTTTATTATATTTCTTTGTAATGTGTTATTTGCTGCTCATGGGCAAAGAATTTTTTATTGGGGATTGGTTGAAGAAACATCAGTTTTGGTATGTTACCAGTCACATGTTCATAATACCCTTTATCGATATTTTTGCAAGTGGTTTCGACTGGCACCTGAGTAATATTGATCCTCCCGCCGGATTGCTCATATTCTTTTGTATCAGTTACCTCAATGGTATTGTTTTGGAAATTGGGAGAAAAATTAAAACACCGGAATCCGAGGAAGTTGGAGTATTGAGTTATACCAGGTTAATAGGATCAAAAAAAGCTCCTGCATTTTGGATATTGATTTTATTTGTAACCATGTTATTTGCTTATGCAGGTGCATGGTATGCAGGTTTGGGAGCCATTGCATACATTGTTTTTACTTTGCTCTTTTTGATCTGTTCGTTACCGGCGATACTATTTATCAAAAGCCCTACAATAAGATCTGCTAAATATATCGAATATTTTTCCGCATTATGGACATTCGGAATGTATCTCACCCTTGGTGGAATTCCAATGTTCCTTAAATTGTTGGGAATATGAAGGACTTCATTTTCAGTAACGAAAATCAACCAACCAAACAAAGGGTAGGAGGGAAGGCGTTTAACCTTTTTCAATTGTTAGATCTGAATATTGTTGTCCCTAAATTTGTTGTTATTCCAAATACCGCACTTCAACATATTTTACAAACTGTTAATCCCAATAATATTGAACAGATCACATCAAGAATTTCATCTTTTCAATTTTCTGATGATCACTTTATGGAACTATCAGATTATTTTGAAAAGGATATTTTATTTGCGGTAAGATCATCAGGAATAGATGAAGATGGAAAAGAAAAATCCTATGCCGGGCAATTTGAAACCAAACTTTGTGTTCCTTTTGCAGAATTGGGCAATGCAGTAAAACAAATATGGTTATCTGCCTATAGCGATCGAATTAAGATATATCAAAAATCTAATTCATTTTCTCAGATTGGAAATATTGCTGTTATAATTCAGGAAATGATTCAGGCGGAAACTGCAGGTGTTGCGTTCGGAATTAACCCATTAAATAATCACAAAGAGGAAAAAGTAATCAATGCAGTTTATGGTTTAGGGGAAGGATTGGTTTCCGGACTTTTAACTGCAGATCAATATATTTATCGGGAAAACGGAATTGAAAAAATTATTGCCGAAAAAACAGAAAAGGTGGTCTTTGATGAAAATGGAGCACAAGGAACCATAGTCGAAAAAGTAGCACTAAACTTAGTAGGTCTTCCTGCACTGCATGACGACCAGATAATACAAGTTGCAAAAGTGTTAGATATATTGGAACAACATTACAAACATCCTCAGGATATTGAATTTGCATTTTATTTAAATAAATTATATTTATTGCAAAGCAGACCGGTTACTGCCTTGCCAAAAGGGATTTCTGAAAAAGTAAAAATTATTTGGGATAACAGTAATATTATTGAATCATATCCAGGTACAACTTTACCTTTGACATATTCCTTCATAACTAAAATGTATGAAGCTGTTTATCGTCAGCTTTCTGCAGTTTTAGGCATCTCTGCCAAAAAAATAAATGCTCATACACATGTTTATGCTAATATGTTGGGCTTATTACATGGGAGAGTTTATTATAATTTGAATAGTTGGTACACTTCTCTTTCTTTATTACCCGGATATGCTGTGAATGCTGAATTTATGGAAAAAATGATGGGGGTAAAAGAAAAGTTTGATTTCCCTGTTGGAAAGAAAAAAACGGGATTTAAAGATTATTGGGATATAGCAGTTGCAATTTATAGTATTTTAAAAAACCTTTTTACCATCGAACGACAGCGTAAACGATTTCAGTCATATTTTAATAAAGTAATGATGGAATATGAAGCTATAAATTTTGCCAAAAAGGATACTCATGAATTAATGAGATTATATTTTAGATTTGAACAAACACTCGTTAAAAAATGGAAAGCTCCCTTAGTGAATGATTTTTTTGCTATGGTGTTTTTTGGTTTATTACAAAAGCAGGTAGTAAAATTGGGTTTTAAGGAAGAGGAAAATTTGCACAATGATCTCATATCCGGATCAAAGGATATTATCACTACAGAACCAATTGAACTCACTCTTAAAATTGCTGCTTTAATATTAAAAAATCCGCTGGCAACAAAATTATTTAAAGAAAATGATCCGCCATTTATTGCGAATGCACTTTCAGGGAAGGAATTTTATGAGATACAGGATGCAATTGATAATTATATCTATTTATGGGGTGACAGAAGTGTAGGTGAATTAAAATTGGAAACAATAACCTATAAACAGAATTCGGAAAATTATCTGCGTGTTTTGAAATCGTATGTGAGTAAAGGATTGGAAAACAACAGTTATTTTGAAACTAAAAATTCTACCGTAAGAGAAACAGCCGAGTTAAATGTAAGATCAAAATTGGGTGGACCTTTTAAGAGATGGTTTTTTAATTATATTTTAAGAAAAGCGAGGTATTTTGTAAGTAACAGGGAGAACCTTCGATATCAGAGAACCAGAGGTTTTGGTATGGTGAGAAAGATCTTTTTGGCGATGGGAGAAAAATTAGCTCAAAACAGAATTTTGGAAAATGGCAGAGATATTTTTTATCTCACCATAAATGAAATAAAAACAATAGTACAGGGTGAAAAAAATTATGTAAATTATATATTGTTGGTTTCCGAAAGGAAGAAACAATATCTTCAATATGAAAAAACAAATTTGCCCGAGAGATTGATCACAAGCGATATAACTGCAAGTGATCTTGTTGTTGACTATAATAAAGATTTAGAGGATCACAGCGCCAAATTGGAACTAAAAGGAATTGGTTGTTGTGCAGGAGTAGTAAGAGCGAAAATTGTTGTTGTGCATTCTCCGGATGAAATTGACGATCTGAATAATTCTATTTTAGTAACCAGCAGCACTGATCCTGGTTGGGTTACATTATTTCCAACCTGCGCCGCTATTTTAGTGGAACGCGGAAGTCTTTTGAGCCATTCGGCAATTGTTTCCAGAGAACTTGGAATTCCTTGTATCGTTGGCATAAAAGATCTTTTGCAGATAGTAAAAACAGGTATGGAAGTGGAGATGAACGGAAGCACAGGTATTATAAAAATTCTTTCGAAATAAATGGAAAAGAAATTTTTACATAAAGCTAATCTGGATATCATTCACTATGCAAATTGTTGGGAGGATGCTGATGTGCTTGTAAAAGGATTGTCGCCAAAACCTGGTGCCTCAGTTTTATCCATTGCATCCGCGGGAGATAATGCCTTTGCTTTATTAAGTTCGGATCCTGAAAAATTAGTGGCAATTGATCTTAACAGCGAACAATTATATCTTACAGAATTAAAACAAATTGCAATTAAACATTTTGAATATTCCGATTTTCTTCAGTTTATTGGAGTGTCAGCTTGTCCAGACAGATTAAAGATGTTGGATCTAATAAATACTGACCTTTCTTCCTCGGCTCAACATTTTTGGTGGCAAAATCGTGAATACATTAAAAATGGATTAATTTATTGTGGAAAATTTGAAAGATACTTTTTGTTATTTAGGAAATATATTTTACCACTCGTTCATTCCAAACGCGACGTAAAAAAATTATTCAGTTTGAAATCTGCCGGAGAACAGGAAATGTTCTATAAAAAAAGCTGGAATACTTTTAGGTGGAGACTACTGTTTAGCGTCTTTTTTAGCAAATTTGTAATGGGAAGATTTGGGCGCGATCCCGAATTTTTGAAGCAGGTGGAGATAAACGTGGAAGAATTTATATTTTCAAGGGCTGAAAAACACCTTTCAGATATAAATTGTCAGCGGAATTACTTTTTATTTATGATCATGAATGGCAAGTTCGGTCTGGAGTTACCATTTTATTTGCGGGAGACAAATTATAATCAAATTAGAAGTAATATTGGCAAACTGGAGTTGATGGAGGGATATGCACAGGATGCAGTTAAAATGGGGAAGAAGTTTGATTATTTGAATCTTTCCAATATTTTTGAATATATGCCAATACCAGTTTTTCAAGAAACTGCAAATGCACTGTATGAGGGAATCAAATCAGGGGGAAAAATTGCTTATTGGAATTTAATGGTAGAAAGAAAAATGTCGGCCCTGTTTCCTGAAAAATTCAGATCCATTGCAGTTTCGCCGGAAATTAAATCGGCAGATATGGGTTTTTTTTACCGCGATTTTATTTGTGATGAACGTATATGAATACTGAAATTAAAAATATTATTTTACTTGGTGGTGCATTTTTACTTTTATTTGCATGTGCCGAATTATTGTATCGTAAATACAAGGTAAGGGCAGAGTATACAAGAAAAATGGTTCATGTTGGGACGGGATTATTAACTCTTTTGTTTCCTTTACTTCTTTCAAATCATTGGTCAGTTTTATTTTTATGCGGGTCGTTTCTCATTATATTATTATTGAGTTTAAAATATAAATTTCTTCCCGGCATTAATGCTATAGATAGAATTTCCTACGGCAGTATTGCCTATCCTATTATTGTTTTTATTTGTTATTTAGTTTGGGAACAGGTGGAGAAACCCCTCTCAGGCGATGTTATTAGTTATATGTTTTTTTATCTTCCAATTCTCATAATGGCGCTTGCAGACCCTGCTGCAGCTTTGGTGGGAAAGGCGTATCCAATCGGCGTTTTTAAATGGGGTGGAGAGCAGAAATCTTTTGCAGGAAGTTTTGCATTTTTTTGTGTTGCTTTTATCATTAGTATTCTGTTTTTTATTAACTCATCCACCCTTTCACTTTTAACTGCGTTGTTTTTTGCGTTTATTTTGGCGATTTTAGCTGCATTTACTGAAGTTATTAGTAAAAAGGGACTAGATAATCTCACCATACCCCTGACTGTTTTAATGGTGTTGTACGTTTTAATCATTATTTTATGAGTACTCTGCAGGTAAAAAGAGTAACTGAAATTAACGTAATTGAAGCGCTCTCAGTTGATTTGTTGAAAAATATTTACACCTCTCATGAATTAGAAAATAAAACAGATAACAATTATAATCAGGAATATTTAGCATTTGTAATATTTGTAATAAAGGGACATAATCCTGTAGGTAGATTGGCCGTTTATGAAAATCAGCAAATTCGCCAAGACGAAAGCAACGCCTTGGTAATAGGCAATTTTGAATGTATTAACGATAAGGATGTTGCAGCCTTATTATTTCAGGAAGCGGAATTGTTTGCCAAAGAAAACTCCTATTCTGCTTTGATAGGTCCTATAAATGGCAGCACCTGGGACAATTACAGGTTGCCCGTAGAAGGAGTACACCCAAGATTTTTTACGGAAGAATTGTTGAAGAACTATTATCCAATACACTTCCGGCAAAATAAATTTGAAATACTTACGGAATATTATTCCACCATTATTTCAAATTTAAATGAATACATAAGTGATTTAGAGCCACCAAGAGATATCTTTTTAAATTCTTCCGGGCTTCAGGTAAGGGGAATATCTAAAGAGAATTTTCAGGAGGATATGAAGTTGGTATATAAATTCTCCATGGATTTATTTTCTTCCAATTATTTATTCTCACCTGTTTCAGAAACTTATTTTTTGAAAAAGTATCTTCCAATAAAACAATTTATTGATCCGGATTATTGTTTGTTGGTATTTGATAAAAATGATCTGGTGGCTTTATTTTTTTGTTTGCCTGATATTTTTAATCCTTCTTCATCAACACTTATCGTAAAAACGATAGCAGGAAAATTCGGCCGGAAATATGCAGGAATCGCCTCATGGTTATTTAGACGGATCATTAAAAAAGCAATGCAAAATGGATATACACACATTATAAATGCATTTATGCATAAAAATAATACTTCCTTAAATATTTCGCGTAAATATAAAAGTGAGATCATAAGAACCTATTGTCTTTATATCAAACACTTGGAAAAATGACCTTGGAAAATTCTGATAATATAACTTCTCTTTTTTTAAAAGCTGCAAATCAGCACCCTGATAATGTTGCTATTATTGAGGGGGTAAATAATATTACTTATGGTCAGTTAGAAATGCAAGTGAAAAATTACGCAGCCTATTTGTTGAAGAAAGGTATTAAGCCGGGAGATAGAATTCTTGTTTTTGTTCCAATGGGTATTAATTTGTACAAAACAGTGCTTGCTGTTTTTCACATTGGGGCTGTTGCTGTTTTTTTGGACGAATGGGTTAGCTTAAAACGATTAGAATTATGTTGCAGGATCGCAAAATGTAAGGCGTTTATTGCTCCTTGGAAAATAAGAACTTTGTCTATTCTATCTAAAGAACTGCGCGCTATTCCAATTAAATTAAATGTTACGGGTAGAGGGGATATTTCGAATATTTCCTTATATGCTTCCAAACCTAATGATAGTGCTTTGATCACTTTTACCACCGGGAGCACAGGTAATCCAAAAGCTGCTAATAGAACTAACCAGTTCTTATTGGCGCAGTATAATGCATTACAACCACTATTACCCGAAAATTCTAAAGTTGATATGACGATGTTGCCAATAGTTTTACTTTTGAATTTGGGCACAGGCAAAACTTCGGTAGTAACAAAATTTAATCCCCGTAAACCTGAAAAATTTCAAGCAGGAAGTGTTTATGCTCAATTAAAAGAAAATGGAGTTCAATCATTAACATTTTCTCCTTACTATTTATTAGAGATATCAAAATATCTTCTTAAAAATGAATTGAATTTGCCGGAGCTTAAAAGTATTATTTCCGGAGGTGGACCAATTTTTCCTGATGAGGCTAAAATAATTGCGAAGGCATTTAAAGATGTGAAATGTGACATTGTTTACGGATCTACTGAATCCGAACCCATTGCACATACAGACATTTTAAATTTTTTAAATATCAGCAATGAAATAAAAGCTGATGAAGGATTATTTGTTGGAAAAATTGATATTTCAGCCAGCGTTAAAATTATTCCAATTAAGGATTCTGAGGTAAATACCATTGAATCGTTACCATTACGACACGTAGGGGAGATAATTGTTTCAGGTTCCCATGTTCTTACATCATATTTTAACAGTGAAGATGCTTTCCGATTAAATAAGATCAAAAGTGAAAATACCATCTGGCATAGAACCGGTGATGCAGGCTGGTTAAATGAAAAAAATGAATTGTTTTTAATGGGAAGATGTAAACAAATCATTCATTGGCAAAACAGGAATCTTTATCCTTTTTTAGTGGAGCAATACCTTAAATCAATTCCGGGAATTTTGATGGGGACCCTTATAGAATATGAAAATGTGCCGGTGCTTGTAATCCAACTTGAGTCTGGAGAAATGAAGGAAAGTATTTTAAACGAAATAAATAAAGGTGCATATGCTGAATTTAAAAAATATTTTCTTTTGAATATCCCAATGGATAAAAGGCATAATTCAAAAATTGATTATGATGGACTATTACATGCGATGAAAAAAAATAGATAGTTTATTAAATTTCTATAATAATACCAATACTTGGCAGCACGGTTCCGGAAACATTTTCCAGATCAGTCACCTGATATCGCGTTGGATCAATCGGATCTACAACCATGTTACCGCTTTCATCAGTAACAGCAATTATATATGGCTGTAATTCAGTTTTATGATTGTAAACATTTTGTACATCAACATACACATCAAGATTCCAATGATCAAAAAACCATTTTTTGTCAATACGAACATCGAGTTGATGAAAGGGATCAAGTCTTTTTGCATTTAATTGATCAAAATCCAACACGCCTTGTTTATTCAAGTCCCAAACATAAATTAGCGAGGAATAATTTTTATCGTAAGGTGTATAAGGCAATCCTCCCGAATATCTCCACTTGATTCCGGCTTCCCAATTCCCTTTGAATTTTTTTCCGGCGGTTAAAGAAATAATTGTTTTATTGTCCCAGGAGGAAGCCACTAATTCTCCTGTTTTATCTTCAAACTCGCTGGTAACGTAAGTAACAGCAAGAATGCCGTAGAAATTCTTAAATAACTTTTGTTGTGCGAAAAATTCTACTCCGTAACTTCTGCCTGTGCCAATGGAAACAACTTCTTCATCACCCACTACACCAAAATCAGCTCCGAGGTTTGCAAGTGACACCGAATCACGAATGCTGAATGGATAACCGGAATACTTTTTATAAAATCCTTCAAGTGTAAAACGCAATCCGTTGTTTGGACGAAATTCTACCCCACCAACTATATGATCACATTGTATATAAGTAATATTATTCGATTGATTTACAAAATTATTTTCTCCCTCGGCATAGCCCAATATGGTATAGGCAGGTAATTGATAATAGATGCCGGTATTAAAATTTAAATTCCATTCATCTGTTAATCTGTAACTGACAGAAAATCTCGGTGAAATTTGTTTGAACAAATTATTCATTTCATCCGAATAATCATTTGCATCGGCGCGAAGCCCTAATGATAAGGTCAGGCGGTAATTAAAAAAACTTGTTGAGGTTTGCGCAAAGGCTCCCCATTTATTTATTTTTAAATTTGAAATATAATCTATCGTAATTACAGAAGTATCAATAGGAATAAGTTGATAAGTGTCGTTTGAATATTTTGCAAACTCATAATTAACTCCGGCCTTAAAACGCCAACTTTTAAAAGTAGTGGTTTCTTCGTAACGAAATTTATTTTCAGCCTCTCTGCTGGTATAATCAAAGATCAAATTTGAAGCTGAGGTTTCATCATTATTCAGATATTTATATGCACTGTTATCCAGCATATTTCTACTTGCAACAAAGGTGGAATAACCATTTTCCCGATAGTGTTTGTAAACTCCTCCAATAACATAATTCCACTGCGATTGAACCGGTAAATTGCCAAGGATATACTGTTGAAACGCACTGGTATCATCCTCCAGATTTAATTCAAATTGGTCTATTGCTCCTAAACCTATAATGGTTAATTCATTTTTGGTATTGAATTTTATTTTTTGTTTAAATTGAAAATCGTTATAGGTCGGCAAAAATGGTAACCCTATAGCATCGAATAAAAATTGCAAATAACTTCTTCTCGCAGAAAATAGAACAGAAGACTTTTCACCTATCGGTCCTTCTGCAGTAATACCAATATCACTTGATCCTACGGTGAATGTTCCGCCCCATTTATCCGTGCGTCCGTCGCGTTGTTCAAAGGAAAAAACACTGCTTAATGCGTTTCCATAATTTACAGGAAAGGCGCCGGAATAAAATTCCACTTCACGAATAAAATCTACATTTATCATACCGACCGGACCTCCACTGGAACCCTGAGTTGCGAAATGATTGATATTTGGCACTTCAATTCCATCCAAATAAAATCTGTTCTCATTTGGAGCCCCACCTCGAATAATTATATCATTTCGGAATGAAGCAGTATATGTTACACCCGGCAAACTTTGAATTACCCTTGAAATATCTCTGTTTCCCCCCGGATTACGCTGTATTTCATTTGATCCAATTGTTCTAAGTGAAAGGGGTGATTCCTCTGTTTTATCTGTAATAGGAGCTTTGATCTCCACAGTTTCAAGCTGACTTATCTCCTCTTCTAAAGCAATATTTAATATATAGGGTTTTGCATTGGTGACCTGAATTTCAAAAACATTTTTTTTCTTAAAACCGATAAAACTGAATTCAAGATTATACAATCCCGGTGCAAGATTTTCTATTTTATAATTTCCCGCATCATCCGTAACAGTGCCAATATTTGTTCCACTTATAATAATAGTTACAAAGGGCAATGGTTCGTTATTCAAACTATTGTTTACAGTTCCATAAATAATTCCGGTTTGAGCAACGGAAACAGAATTTATCAGAATAAATAAGAGGGGTAATAATCCGAACTTCATAGTTGGCTACAACAGCAATTTCTAATATTTGTTTAATTTATATTGCAGAAAAAATTAAAACCTGAATTTAAGGTTATTAATTTTAGTTTGTGTTATTGTTTTTTTAGCTTCTCTGCCTCCCATTGTTCGGCGGTCATCACACATCTGAACCCACTATGATCCTGACCTGTGTCGTAACTGGTGGCCATTCTGGCTGCAACACGATAGCTGGAGCAATACACTTCATTACATAAAAAAGACCCTCCGCGTTTTACATGAACTATATTTAATGGCTGATTGGGATCATATGACTTTTCAGGGCCAAGGGGATTTGTTACAGTCCCGTTTTTAGAACATACTTTATAATAATTAACATCATAAAAATCAAAACACCATTCCCAAACATTGCCGGCAATATCATAAAGTCCGAAATTATTCGAACTATAATTTTTTACCGGAGAGGTAGTTAGATATCCATCTTCTTTAGTGTTCAAATTTGGAAAATTTCCTTGCCATGAATTTGTAAATTTTGGTAGATCCTTATCATTTCCCCAGGGATAAATTGCGTCTGCTATTCCACCCCTTGCCGCAAATTCCCATTCTGCTTCTGTAGGTAATCGTTTGCCCGCCCATTTACAATATGCAACTGCATCATCCCAACTAACCTGAACAACAGGATGGTTTTTTTTATCTGCAATATTGGTGAGTGGCCCTTGTGGGTGTTTCCAATCGGCGCCTTTTACAAATGTCCACCAATTCATATAATTATTAAGATCAACGGGTGCTTCGGTTTTAGTGAAAACCATGCTTGCGGCCATTAACATATCCTCAGGTGGTTTTGGTGTTTCGGGCGGAAGTTGCAATTTTAGTTCTTCCCAGTCAATCGGTTTTTCTGATGTTGTTACATAACCGGTTGCTTTCACAAATTCTTCAAATTGAGCATTGGTTACCTCAGTAATATCCATCCAAAATCCATCTAATTTCACTTTGTGAGCCGGGGTTTCATCTTCTCTGCGTTGTGGATCGGTGTCGGTACCCATCATGAATTCTCCACCTGCTATCCAAACCATTCCCGGGGGGCCATCTGTAGGCTTGACAGCGTCGTTTGTAAAAAGAAAGGTTGATGATTCAACTTCTGAATTTTTATCATTACCCGAACAGGAATTAAAAATAAATATTTCTGATATGATCAGTGTTAAAGTGAGATATTTTAAAGCGTTCAGGCACATTTTAACAAAGATAACAAGTTAGGCTTTATTATAAAAGGATTAAGATCATTGCAAATTTACCCAGCTTTAGAAAAAGACATATGTTCTAAAATGCCTTTTTAGTCTGAAGTGTGTCTATATTCGTAAAGGCCGTTGATTGCAAACTTAAATCCTATAAATCCCCCGAAAGTTTTTATTGTGGAATTTTCCGGTATAATATTTAATTGGTTTGAACCCATATCTTCGTCGTTATTTATATCGCTGAAGCCATAGGTACCACGTCCTCCTATTAAAAATTTTACAACCTGAAATTTATCTATACCTATTTCCATAGCTGCTCCATACATAATTCCAAAATCTGCTTTTTTCACCGATATAACGGTGATTGCGGTGTCACGGTTTATATCATCCACAGATAAACTATTCAAAGAGGAGTTTACTGTTGCTCCCATAACTGGTCCTGAAAACAATGAAAAATTTACTTGTTTACAAAGGTCAGAATTAAAGGTAAAAACCAAAGGGACAATTATTTTTTCAAGTTGTACTTCGTATAATGATTTCCTATCAGGACCTAATTTGAAATTCACCGATTGATATTGTAATCCCGACTGAATAGAAAAAAATTGGTTAAATATTCGTTCGTACAACACACTAAATTCATGTCCTAATTCCGGTTCCGTAAAGACCGCGTTTTCATCTGAAATTTTTGTTTCCAAATAGGAATAAATATGACCATATTGCACACTTAAATTTCTGTTGTGCACTTCTTCCATTATTTCGAAATTTTGTGCATTTGCATAAAATGTTGCGAATAGTATAGAATAAAGGAGTAAGTGTCTATTCATTTTCTGAAAATTGTAACATAAACCCGGAAGAAATTGATCCTCCTTTAATATGCATTCCAATAATTCAGCCCTTAATCTATATTGTTGTAAATGAGGAAGTTAATATTTGTTGAGTGTTTTAATTAGAGTCGAGAAATTCTACAATAGAATGTTAATTGTGTTACATTTTCCACAACTTTGGAAATCAAAACAGATACTATATTGATTGAAGAAGAGACTCAGGCTTAAATGGGAAATCAGATCCTAATACCTTTTCGGACTAAAATTTCACTGCCTTCTGCCAATAAAACGGAATGAGGTTTTTCAGAGTGTAGAAACCCGAAATCTGAACCATATAACTTTGCGTAGCTGCATTTAATTTCAGAATTATGAACAGGAAAAATCATCCAACGAGGATGCTCAACGTCATATTGAACTGTTTTTACAGAATTCATTTTTGCAAAACCTTTGTAGTGTTCGGTAATAAATTCCTCCAGACTATTTTCTTTCAACATATCCTTTTGGTCAACTGCTTCTGCTCGAAAAAAATTATCCTTTCCCCAGCTATAGTTTAGAGAAAACGATTTTTCTTTTTTATGAAGATCGACAGAAGTTGGAAGAGTGATATAATTTTCATTATAGAGAGTATTCGCAATAAAGGTGATCATGAATCGCGGAACTATTTCTTTAATAAATACAACTCCACGTTTCCATTCTCCGTTTTCATTAAATTTAACATAAAACCGCAGATTAACTTCTACAAAATTGGTATGAAATGGAAATTGTATTCCTAAAACCTGTGTTTTTAAAAATTGAAATGCTACAAGGCTCACAAGATGTTCACCTTTAAATGTATCTAATTCTGTTTTAGCAGGTAAATATTTTTTTAAAATTTGTTGATCACAAATAAAATTTGCGATCAACAAATTTTTCCATTCAGCTCTCAGAAATACCTTTTGTTGTGGATTCATTAAGTATTATGTTCTTCAAAATAAAAATGAGTAATGAATTTTGCATGCTGCTCAACTCATTACTCATTACTCATAACTCATTTAAATTATTTCTTTTTCCAATCTTCCAGGCTCGTATTCACCGTTTGTGCAAAACCTGTATTTTTTGCCTCAACTGCTAATGTGTGCGATTTAGTTGCAGTTTCAATTGCCTCTGCTTTCATACCATTTGCAGCATATGCTCGTGCAAGGGTATAAAGGTTCCAATAACGCTCAGTTTGAGATACCGATTTTTTTGCCCAATCCAATGCTAATTTCGAATCGAGATTATTATCAAGATAAAATTCCGCTGCATCATTATATAAGCCCATGGTATTTTCTGCAGCAGCAATTGCATCTTCAATATTCTTTTTTCCTTCTTCCATAAAATCATTTACAATATCAAAACTTACTTTGGTGGTTTCCCAATAAATTTGAACTGTAGTGCTCTTGTCTTTAACATTGGCAAAATCTATTGTAAACGACTCCGTATTAGAAATTGTGGAAGGTTTTACATTAAAACGCATAACATCTTCTTCCTGCTTATAACCTCCAGCACCCCATAATTCCGTATTTTTATTGATGATAATGGTCCATTCTGTGGCTCCCGGAATTGTGAAAATGGAATACGCTCCCGGTTCTACTTTTTGATTATTGATCATAGTAGTACCCTCTAATTTAAGTTCCACTGCTTTATTTGCTCCTGTGCGCCATATTTCTCCGTAAGGAACCAGGCCGCCAAAAATTTTACGGCCTTTCATTGAAGGTCGGGAGTAAGTTATGGTAGCTTGAGCTAAACCAAATTTCTGTGAAACCTGTGCCCAAGGGCTAGGTTGAGGTAGTTCAAGTTCTTGTGCAATGGCAGAATTTGTCAGCATTGTAACAACTGCAACACATGTAAAAATAATTTTTTTCATCATTTCGTTAATTTTATCCTGCAAATTTAAACAAAAGCATCGCACACTTGTTCATCACTCATATCGTAAATGATCTATGTATTTTACCGTATTAAAAAGCAAACTATCTGCAGCACTATTCATTTCGGCACTCTATTTTATTATTTGGAGCCTAATTGTGTTGATATTTCCGTCTTTTTTATCAAGGGTTGTTATAACCGACGTGAATACTCCGCTGGTTTTTTGGGATCTTATGGGACTTGTTACCATTGTTATGGGAGTAGGCCTTATTATCGCTGCCTCTAACCCTTACAAACACTGGGCAATAATTTTAATGGTCACCCTTTTTCATTTGGCTATGATCAGTGGGTTCATCTACGGTTACAAACTAGGATTTTTCAATAGCAATTTTATGCAATTTGTATTTTTTAACCATATAATTTGGCTTATTCCCAATATAACATCGCTTTATCTCACCTACAAAAGAAATTTTGTAACAGATGAACTTCTTATCGATTCGTTTAGTCAGGATCAATATCCACTGGAACTTTTTGAAACTGTTAAAGGAGAAAATATTGCAGAACTCAGTAATACATCCCCTATCATGTTAGTATTTCTGCGCCATTTCGGATGTCCATTTTGTAAGGACTCACTACTGAAATTAAATAAATATAAACATCAACTGCTTGAGAAAGGAATTAAAATCGTTGTTGTTTATATGGTTGATGAGGAAACAGCTAAACCTTACCTTGCTCAATATGATCTTGAAGATGTGCTGCAGGTAAGTGATCCGGAGGAAATATTTTATAAAAGTTTCAAACTCAAAAGGGGAAGTTTCACTCAGTTATTCGGACTAAAAGTTTGGCTTCGTTGGATCGAATTAGGGGTGTCAAAAAAATTATTTAACACCAAACCCGAAGGAAATGTTTCGCAAATGCCAGGCATTTTTTTACTCAAAAACGGCAAAATAATTAAACAGTATAACTATAACTCCATTGCAGATACACCTGACTATACGATGTTTCTGAACTATAATTTGTAACAATCTCTAATTTCAAAGTTATGTTTTGGGCGTGTTCCGTCAGCTGACGGATCGGGCTTTACCTGCAACTCCAAGCCTCCTTGTGTTCGGCTGTGGGCCTACCTGGCGCTGGCGCAGTCGGCAGACAGGGTTTCCAAACACTAAAGACTAATAGTGCTTTAGTGCGCTGCAATCCCTCGCGCGACTACCCCGATAATTTATCTAAAACCCATAACGCTATCGAATAACAAATGTTATTTTTGTGCAATACCGAAAATATTGGCAACACAAAAAAAATATGATTACCGGCTTTTATTCAGAAGGTATATTCTGATATTTGTTGATGTGTTGCTTGTGGTGGCAGCTCTTCTGGTATATTTGCGTTTTTTCCATCCAACTGCACTACAATCATATCATACCTTTTTAGATAATTTATTGTGGATGGCCGTGATCATACTTTTGTGGTTCATCTATTCCTATATTTTTAATTTATATAAACTGTCTAATGTTGATCGGATAACAACTACAATAAGAAATACAATTTTTACTGCAGTGTTAACGGGTTCCACTTATTTATTTATACCTTTTTTAAGTCCCACCCTACCTATTAGCAGAACACCCGCATTTGTGCTTATTGCAGTAATGGTCATATTAGTACTTATTTGGAGATTGTGTTATGCGGCATTTTTTATTCATCCCATACTCAATAAAAAAGCCCTTGTTGTTGGAGCCGGATATACGGGCAGAGAAATTGTAAGAACTTTATTACACGATGCTTCCATATACCATAAAACAGCCTACAAAATTTATGGATATATTGATGATGATGTTTCAAAACTTGGAAAGATTTACGACGACCTTAAAGTATTGGGAAATGGATCCATGTTATTAAAATTTGCTAAAAGATTGGATGTTGATGAAATTATAATGGCAATTCCCGATAAAGAAACATTGTCGGCTGATCTGTTTTCCAATTTGATTGATTGCGAAAATGCAGGTTTGCAAGTAATTCCTGCAACCCAGATTTATGAAGAACAAACGGGAAGGGTAATGATTAAAATTAAGGAGAATGAATTTCATCTCACCAACCCCTATAGTATTGTTCATAAAGATAATTTTTACACATTTACAAACAGGATCATCAATATAAGTTGTGCATTAATAGCAGGAATGTTTTTTCTTCTTGTATTGCCCTTTGTTTGGCTTGGGAATTTATTTTTCAGCAAGGGCCCATTATTTTTTTTACAGGAAAGAATAGGGGAGAGCAATAAAAAATTTAAGATCATTAAATTCAGAACCATGATCGTGGATGCTGAAAAAGAAAGTGGTCCTCAGTTTGCACAAAAAAATGATAACAGGATAACCAAAGTTGGCAATGTTTTGCGCAAAACACGATTTGATGAATTACCGCAATTCTGGAATGTATTGCGTGGAGATATTAATTTAATTGGTCCTAGGCCGGAGAGAGAATATTTTGTGGATGAACTCAGTAAAAAGATTCCCTTTTTTAAATTGCGCAATACTGTAAAACCCGGTTTAACAGGATGGGCTCAGGTAAAACACCATTATGCATCCGACTTCGACGACACGCTCGTAAAACTACAATACGATCTTTATTATATTAAACACCGCTCGCTTTTGCTGGATCTGCTCATCATTTTTAAAACGATAGCGGTTATGATAAAATTTAAAGGAACCTAATAACCGGATTTTGGAAACAGCTAACAGAAATATTCCGGAAAAAATACTTTTAATATTAATTTGTGCTATCGCTATTCTGATACCTGTTCATAAAACTCTCGCATCCCCGGTTATTTTACTTTCTATATTAACCATACTTTTTACCGGTGATTATAAAAATAAATGGAACAAACTTGTTGCCAACAAACGCAATTTTGTTTTTATTGCAATTTATCTGCTATTTTTATTTGCTTATCTTATTTCTACAAATAAGCAGGAAGCTTTTACCGATCTTAAAGTAAAACTATATTTATTGTTGATCCCGGTATTTTGGACTGCAGGTATTACTTTAACAAGAAACGAGCTAAAAAAAGTATTATACTGTTTTGTAATTTCCTGCATTTTGTTTGCCATTTTTGCACTTTCCGTTGCCGTTTATTATTATATTACCACAGGCGAAAATAAATTTTATTATTTAGATCTTCTGTCCTTTACTTATATGCATCCGTCATATATCGGAATGTTTGAGGCATTTGCATTTATCATCATCTCCATAGATCTGATCAAAAACTGGCAACTATTATCGTCAAAACGCAAATGGTTATATTTATCCGTGTTGTTATTCCTTACGCTTTTTATTTTTCTTCTTACAGCTAAAATGGCAATTGCCTCACTTTTTATATTTGGGAATATTGCTTTTTTTATCCTTGCTAAAAATAATTTGGGAAGAAAATATGCCATACTAATAATATTAAGCTGCAATTTAATTGCAATAACTGCCCTGCTGAGTTTGCCTTATACCAGAGAACGGTTTAAACTTTTGTTCACTTACGATGAGGTAGCTTATGCCAATTCGGTAAACTCCCGATCGGAGATCTGGAAGGCCTCCATGGAGGTTGCAAAACAGCATCCTCTTATTGGAACAGGTTCAGGTGATGCGGAAAAGGCACTCACGGAGACTTACGCACGCAACGGTTTCGAAAAAGGAGTTACAGAGTCCTATAACACCCATAATCAATACCTTCAGGTATTGGTGGAGACCGGAATTATTGGTTTATTGCTGTTTTCTGCGTTTTTGGTTTTCTGTATCCGAGTGGCTATTTTGGACAAAAACTACCTGTATTTAAGTTTTCTCCTGTTATTTATGGTGAATATATTCACCGAATCCATGCTGAAGACTCAAAGTGGAGTCGTTTTTTTTGTTTTCTTTAACTCCTTGCTAGGCTTGGGTTTCAGGCCGAAATTACAGGTTTGACGAACTTATTTTAATTTTTTTTTACCGCTGCTTGTAACTTTTTTCAGGGGTGCTTCGCCATATGTTCAAATTTAGAAACCTAAAATCTTAAACAAAATAAAACATCAAATTATGAAATCGTTATTCACTCTTGCAGCTATCCTATTCAGCGTTACTCTTTTCGCCGGAAATGAAAAAACAAACGTTACCGACAAAGACAAAACCAAAGTTATTGAAAACATATCCCAGCTAATGGGAGGAGAAGAAGTAATTTCTGCTCTTGGCATAAATGGCCAGGCGGATGTAACAATTAAAGTAGACGAGCAGGGTGTTATGCACGTTGAAGAAGTTCAGGCAAACGATTATTTATTAGAATATCACCTTCGCAAAAGTATTGATGGCGTAAAAATGATAGTTAGTGATTCTTTAGTTGGTAAAACAGTTTCTTTTTTTGTGAACGTTGTGCAGTCGAAATAGTGTCATCCTTTCGATCGCAAAAGGCTCTCAGCAATGAGGGCCTTTTTTTTACCCTAGTAGAAAATCATTATTATACCTCCGATTTTCCCGGGGGGGGGCCCCAAAGAAAAAATTCTTCTTCCCTAGAACAAATTTTATGTCTACTTAAAATATCTTCAAAAGACAACGCATCCTAGATTTTCTTATTTAGGGTACTCCAATTTAATGACATTAAATTTGTTAATTTATTTTAATAAACCTTCACATTAATTAATACTTGTAAGTGTAACTAATTCGCTTTTAAACAGACTAATGTATAATGATCTGAAGTTATTTAATTCTGATCATTTCCACTATTTTATTTAATGTTTAAATGTAAAAATTATGAAAAATTATCTTTTGATCTTCGCCCTTCTTATTGCAACAACATCCTTTGCAGGAAATGATGAAACTGCCTGCAGCAAAAATTCTATTTCAGATGAAATTTCCGAAAAAGTGGGACAAAAAACTCCTTTTGTTACCTACGATCTGGAAGGATATGTTACCATTTTATTTTCCATTGATGAAAATAATATCCTGCATATTTCTAATATCCAATCGGAAAACGAATTTCTTAAAAATCATGTTTTGGAAACACTGAACAATAAAATGATGGAAAACGATTGCGTTGAACATGGTAAAACATATTCATTGAAATTACATTATATCCAATTTAGTTGAATGGATCACTGATTTAAAGGATTACGCTGATTTCGCGGATTTAAATATTATTTTACAGCAGTGTAATTTCCTCCCTGGAGCTGGCGCAAATGGTAGCAAGGTGTTTGCTATCAGTGCGCTAGCTCTCTTTTTTCAAGCTATACCACCATATAAAATTTCCTTCCTATTTTTGCATTAATCAAACCTATATCCGATATGGCCAGTGGAAAATTCAAAACATGGAGAATATTTTTGTTCGCATTACTGCTCGTTGTTGCTATTGTTGGCGTATTAGGTTATGCTAAATACAAAAAGATCGTCGCCCCCAATTTAACTACAGAAGAAAATTTTTCTCTCTATCTCACTTCTGATGCCACCATGGATTCGGTTATGGTACAACTTCGAAAGGCTAATATTATAAACGATGAAGCCTCTTTTTATTGGTGGGCCACAAAAAAGGATCTGGATAATAATCTTCATCCCGGAAGATATATTTTAAAAAACGGAATGAGCAACAGAGAAATTGTAAATCTATTGATGAGCGGGCGACAAACTCCTGTTAATGTTACCTACAATAATATCAGAACAAAAAAGGATTTTGCCGGTAGGATAGGAGAACAAATTGAAGCCGATTCTATAGATTTTGTTAATTACTTTGACACCACCACCTATTTTAAAACACTGGGATTAACGAAAGATAATTTCATGACCTTGTTTATTCCAAATACCTACGAACTATATTGGAATACTGATGCTGCCTCCTTTATTAAAAGAATGGAAAAGGAACATGCAACATTTTGGACGACTGCAAGATTAAATAAGGCAAAAGAAATTGGATTAACACCGGAGGAGGTATATATTCTTGCATCTATAGTATATTCTGAAAATGACAGAGCTTCAGACGAGGCATCGAGAATTGCCGGCGTTTATATGAACCGAATGCATAAAGGAATGAAACTCGAGGCCGATCCAACCGTAAAATTTGCCATCGGCGATTTTGCCAAAAAAAGAATTTATTTCGCTGATCTTGAAATTGAATCACCCTATAACACCTATAAATATGTAGGTCTACCTCCGGGACCTATACATATGCCGCCAATAAAATATATTGATGCGGTATTGAACTATGAAAAAAATGATTACATATTTCTCTGTGGTCGGGGTGATGGATCAGGAAGACATTATTTTGCAAAAACACTTTCTGAACATAATAAAAACCGTGACATGTATATTAATACATTAAACAAATTGGGAATTCGTTAAAAAGAAAAAAATATCAGGAATAAACCAAATCAAAAGAACCGGGTATTATCTGATTAATATGGTGTTTCATATGTTTAACATAATCCTCTGCTAACCAGATTATTGTTTTTGGGGAGATAGAATCTCTGCCTGTATCAATAATATTCTCGTATTTTTCAACCGGAATATTATTTAAAACAGCACAAATTCTTTTATTTAATAAAACCCAAAGGGTAATAATATCCTGCCGTGATTCGAATTGGTAATTATTAGCCGCATTCCAAAAATTCTGGTCGTAAAATATTTTATCGTTCTGCTGATATTGCCCAACAATAAACCTCCTCAAATTATTCTGCGCCGAATCCACCAAATGCCCTAGAACTTCTTTCCTGCTCCATTTCTCGGGTGTAGGCTTTGAATTAAATTCGTATTCTGATATGAAGTTGAATTTTGTAGGGTAACCCTGGAGTATTTGATTTAGATCTGATATTATGTTTTGCATGGGTTAAAATTAAATATAAGTTGCTAGAAAATGCATATTAAATAGTCTATTTGTTTAAGGAGACTTATAAACTTTGATTAATGATAATGGTTGTTGAAAATTTTATTAATTGTAGAGACGCAATGCATTGCGTCTCTACAATTAATAAAATTTTCAACTCAGACCTCAGAACTCAGAACTCAGAACTCAGAACTCAGAACTCAGAACTCAGAACTCAGAACTCAGAACTCAGAACTCAGAACCCTGAACTCAGAACTCAGAACTGAAACATGTAGTGATCGACGAAGGAGATCTACTACATGTCAAAACCCGGAACTCAACTTCTTCTGCATAATATTCTCCACGAACAAAGCCAATAACTGCGGTTTATATTTTCGCCAGTTTAAATTGTTAAACGGCGCACCGAGTAAAACGTACCGATCGATATGAGTTCTTATCATTTCATCTTCCACGTGTTCCCGGAAATTAATTGCTGCGATCCAGCCATCCTCAATATCGTCGAACCATTCTTCATAATAATCGTCATCACCACCGTGAAAGTTTAAAACATTTTCACCAATTAAAATAAATTTATTGATACCGTTACCTATAAATACATCAATTACATCCCTTTTTAAAAACATGATATCATTGTATAAGGTATCATTCCATTCACCAATAAATTCTATTATTGCAACACCGGTATCGTAATCGGCAAGAAGTACTTTTAAATATAAGGTTGCGGAACCAAATTCGTCCCAATGCGGATGGATAAAATAGTTATATATTGTATTTGTAAATTCAAACTCATTGTATTCCTTTCCAAAAAAAGGACTCGCCTCATCTTCCTCAGAAGTGTAGTATTCCAACCAATTGTAAAAGGGTTCTATTTCCTGCATATCTCCAATCTTCTGCCGGAAAATTATTTTGTTTTAGGGAAAGAAAAAAATTTATTTTTTATACTAAAAAACAAGAATATGCGTAACTTTCACCTCTTGTATTTTTCAATTGCTTTTTTTACACTTCCCTCTTTCAATAATAATTCTTTGGCATCATTATAGTCTATTCCTAAGGCATCCTGGAGCATTTTAGTTCCTCTGTCCACCAATTTATCGTTGCTCAATTGCATATTCACCATTTTATTTCCCTCCACTCTGCCCAATTTGATCATAACTGCAGTGGAGATCATATTTAAACACAATTTTTGTGCTGTTCCACTTTTTAATCTGGTTGATCCTGTTACAAATTCAGGACCTACAATTATTTCGATCGGGTGATCTGCATTATTTGCCATGGGAGAATCCGGATTGCATGTGATACATGCTGTAGTGATGTTATTTTCTCTGCAAGTTTTCAATGCAGATACCACATATGGTGTAGTGCCACTTGCTGCTATACCTATTACAACATCACTTGTTGAAATTTTATGTGCACTAAGGTCATTCCACCCTGCATTTATATCATCTTCGGCAAATTCCACGGCTTTGCGAATAGCTGCATCCCCTCCGGCAATGAGCCCTATTACCAATCCTTGTTCCACGCCAAAAGTAGGGGGACATTCACTTGCATCTACAACTCCTAATCTTCCTGAAGTTCCTGCACCAATATAAAATAATCTACCTCCGCTTAACATTTTATCGGCGATGATATCTACAAGTTTTTCAATATTTGGAATTACTTTTTCAATAGCTAAAGGAACTGTTTTATCCTCTTCATTCATGTTGTGCAGAATGTCTGCCGTGGGCATTTTTTCAAGATGATCGTAGTGGGATGTTTGTTCAGTTATTTTTTGCATGGAAAAACGTATTCTTTGCAAAATAAACGTTTTTATTCTTATTAAACTTTAATTTTGAATAATTGTTTTAACTGATAATTTTAGGCAGATGGAAAAGAAAAATTACACCAACGGAACCATAACTGTTGTTTGGCAACCTAAACTTTGTATCCACTCCGGTAATTGCGTACGTGGATTACACAGCGTTTTTAACACAAAACAATCGCCCTGGATCAACATGGAAGGTGCTGATGCCGAATTTATTATCGAACAGGTAAAAAAATGCCCTTCCGGAGCCTTGTCCTTTTTTGAGAATAAGGATGCTCTGAATATTTAATTAATCACCAAAACTTCCAAAAGCGGCCATCACTGAAAATCCGAATCCCATTGGTTTACTGGGCAATTCAAAATCATCGGCTGCAGCTGTTGCTGGATTAATCATACGATTTACATCACCATAATCAGTTTCCACTAAATTTAAATGATAATAGGGTTTAATTAATAATCCGGCACTTTCGGTTAATGGCACTCCAATTTGTATGAAAAATTCTGCTGCCGGTGAAAAAGATTTAATGATATCTTCATATTTTTCATTTTCAATATCACTCGAAGCACCCACTTGTGTATATATTTTTTCAGAACCAAGCGTTTGAGTATATCCAAGTGCCAACATGAATTTTGTTGAGTTGAGAAAATTATAAGCCAAGGCGAAATTCCAAACTCCGTATTTATATTTAAGATCACGCTGCGTATTAATACCCGAAGCATCAACTCCATTTGCCGAAACTTCAGCGCCCCGCCAGGCATATCCAATATCAAAAAGCATTTTAGTTCCACCTCCAATATGCATATCCAAACCATCGAGGTAATGAGGATAATCCATGGTCTTGTCAAGATATTCTCTGGTTTCATTATACCTGTCAATTACAAAATCCAAATTCTCCGACTTAAACATGTTGCCGTTATATCCAACACTGAAATAGCCAAGCTGGGCAAATACGGGACAAATTATCCCGGAAATCAACACGAACAGTATACTTTTGCGCATAGTTTAATATTTTTAGCTAAGTTAATAAAAAATAATTATGCGGGAAGATATTCAGATGCGAAATGCTGTGGATGTTATTACAACATACAATGGGGAAGTTCCGCTGCAAATACATTTAAAGAATTATTGCAGGGAAAATAAAAACATTGGTTCCAAGGATAGAAAAATTTTATCGGAGTTGGTGTTTGGATATTTTCGGATGAAGGGAAATAATGATTTTTCAGATATTGCTGCATTACTGGTAAACGCAGCTCAAAATTCAGTGATGTTAACCGATTTCGTCAGTCATTGGAAAAACAACAGGGAAATTGGCGACATTGATATTAAAACTGAAATGAAGACGTATTTTCCCTTATTTTCAAAAGTTTCTGAAAGTATTGAAACTTCCTCCTTCCTTAATTATCTTCAACAAAAACCGAAAATTTTTATTCGATGTAATGCTGATACTCAACAGGAGGTAGTGGAAGAATTAATGGCGGCAGGATATGAATTTACGATAAAAGAAAATTGTATTGCTTTCGAAAAAAATTATCCTCTTGACACTTTGCAAAGTTTTGAAGAAGGATTATTTGAAATTCAGGATATCGCTTCCCAGCATATATCAGAAATATTTCAGCCAATAAAAAATGAAGCATGGTGGGATTGTTGTGCAGGGTCGGGTGGCAAGAGTTTATTGCTTCTCGAATTAATGCCACAGATCCAATTGTTTGTAAGTGATTCCCGGGAGAGTATAATTCAAAATCTTAAAGACAGATTTGAACGGCACGATCATACTAATTATACTTCCTATATTTTGGACCTTGAAAGAGTTACCGAAAAAGAATTGATAAAGATCCCCCAATTCAATGCAATTATTGCTGATGTGCCCTGCAGTGGCTCCGGCACCTGGGGCAGAACACCAGAGTGGTTGTCATTTTTTACCGAGGAGAAACTGAATGAATATGTTTTAAAGCAACGCAATATTATTTCTACAGTAACAAATAAATTATTGCCCGGAGGAAAAATTATTTATATCACCTGTTCTGTTTACTCCGATGAAAATGAAAAAAATGTCAACTGGTTTTGTGAAAATTTACCACTAAAATTGGAGCAACAAAAATATTTTCAATTTTCAAAGGATGGAGGGGATACTTTGTTTGGTGCGGTGATGCAACGAGTTTAATTGCCACAGCAATGGGATAAAAAAAGTAGCCACGAATGCACGAATATTAAAATTTTTTTAAAATTACGCACTACCAATGGCTGTTCATTCGTGCATTCGTGGCAACTTTTTTCTTCCGTTTGGTGGGTTACTCGCCTCCTTGTATAGGTGGCTCCATTCTCACTACATCATTCATATTTAAAAACCTCCCATTAAATCGCATGGGAACCATCATATTTATATTTTTAATGGTAGAATACGCTTGAATGTGTAAATGTGGCTCAATTGTATAACCTGTATTTCCAACCAAGCCAATTGGGTCACCGGTTTTTATTTCTTGTCCTCTTTGCACAAGAATACTATTTTTTTGCATGTGACAAATAAGTATTTTAACTTCCCCTTGTTTTAATACAACGTGATTTCCTCCGCGATTTTCTGTATTTGTTACAGGCGGTTCATTTTCTTCAACGCCATCTTTTAAGTTTATTACAGTAGCATCACAGGGACTATAAATTGTATCTCCATAAATCTCATAATCTTGCAAATTCTTAGAAAATAATTTCGATCCTCTTTTTCCTTTTGCATTGAGTTCAACTATATCCAATGCATAGGAATGTGGAGTTTTGTATCGATGTGCAGCATTTCCTATTTCAGAATCACCTCCTTGCATTATTACATAGGTTCCATTTTTTAATGGGAATTCCAGGTTAATTGCTTCCTGATCATTTTTGCCGCCATTCCACACTTCCAGATTTGTATAACAAAACAAAACAATTAATATGGAAATAATAATGCCACTTACTTTTGATTTTTTTGGAACCCCGGCTATTTTCTTTTTTTTGAATTTAATATAAACAACCAGAGCCAATATAATGTAAATGATCAAAGAATAATATCTCCAATTAAATCCTATATATGGCCATCCTCCCGCCTGGAAGGTAAATAAATAAACGAGTAGGAAAAGTATTAAGGAGCTCCACCAATTGTATGAATATGTATTTCTCTTGGCAAGAAAATTACAAAGTGCTAGCAGAGGTAATAAAAATGTGAGTAGGGAATAGGAATATATTAACATTGATCTACATTATTTTACTATAAAAAATATTCAATATTGCGGCCTTGTATAATGATACATAAATTAATCTTTTACTTGAACGAAGATGAGAATTCTATTCCACCAATCCACAGAGTTCGCTGCGCGTAACACTGTGGGGACACTCTTGGGTTGATAATTTTCGCTATAGAGTTCCGCCGATAAGCTGAACTCCTTCGTCCTTTGTTACATGGCTCAAAGGAACTCTGTGGGATGCAATTACTTTATCTTACTATAAACAATTTCCAAAATCTCCTTCTCCAATTTCTCCGTTTCCGCAACTATTTTTTCTCCCGCTGCAATTTTATTTGCTGCCAATTCTTTATCACTCAACCCGCCTGCATTTATTTTTACATTTAAAAATGCGCCAATTACCGCTGTTCTTGCACACAAGGCTCCAACACCGGCATCACTCACCGAATTCGGATTTCCGATCTCTGCCATTGCTTTAATTGTTTGCATGCTTTCCAAACTTAATTCCATTACTTTAAAAGGAATATTTATTGCGTTTAAAGTCGCCTCCTGAATACCTTTTTTTCTCGCTGCTTTTTCTTCCTCAGTTCCTTTAGGCAAAGAAAAAGCATTCATGATCTGATTAAAAGCATTGGTATCCTCATCCACCATCTTCATTAATTTATCTTTTAATTGTTGACCCTTATCCGCGTGGTCTGAAAATTCTTTCCACTTGTCGTCCCAACCTTTTTTATGTGATGATAAATTGGCAACCATGGTTGCGAGACTAATTCCCAATGCACCAACATATGCCGAAATACTTCCTCCACCCGGGGCAGGACTCTCACTTGCAGTTTCGTTGGCAAATGCAGTTAAACTCATGGAAATTAATTTACCATGTCTTTCTTTTCCCCACAATTTATATTCTATGATCTTATCCTCCGGATTAAAATCATTTAATTCATCAAGCCCCATACTTTTTATGGCGATCTTAATTAATTCCTCTTCACTTACTCCGGTACTTCTGTTTTGTTTTTCCAGAAAATATTTTCCCGCATCCAACATACTTTGCAGTGGAATTAATCCAACCAACTCGCTTCCCGTTACACGCATTCCTCTTGCTGAAGCACTTTTTACAGCTTCATCAAAAGCAATATGAACGGGTGTGATATTTGTATTTGTGAGATTCATACTCACCTGAGCAATACCATATTCCTCAATGAACCAACCAATTGCTTTTACACTTTTACAAGCACCCGGAATTCTTAATTCATTTCCATCGGCATCTTTTTTTCCGGAGGGATCAATTCTACCATTTTCACGCAGATCAAAAGCAACGGAATTTGCGCGGCGGACACTTGTTGTATTTAAATTCACATTAAATGCGACCAAAAAATCTCTTGCACCAATAATGGTATTTCCGGTTTTTGCATTAAAAGTTGTTGGTCCAAAATCAGGTTTCCATTCCGGTAATTTTATTTTTTGTTCTATTCCTTCATATTCACCTGCTCTAACATTGGCGAGATTTTTTCTTTCGGGATCACTAGCAGCACTTTCATATAAATACACAGGAATATTTAATTCTTCACCCACACGTTTACCTAATTTTTTTGCGCAATCGATACAATCCTGCATTGTAGCATTTGCAACAGGAATAAAAGGACAAACATCCGTTGCGCCCATTCTTGGATGTTCACCCTTATGTTTGCGCATGTCAATTATTTCGGATGCTTTTTTTATTCCTCGAAAAGCAGCTTCTACAACATCATTTTCATTTCCCACCAGTGTAACAACGGTTCTGTTGGTTGCTTTACCCGGATCCACATCCAATAATTTAACTCCTTCTACCGATTCAATGGCATCAGTAATTTGTTTGATGATGCTCATATCGCGACCCTCACTAAAATTGGGAACGCACTCAATAACTTTCTGCATGGTTCATTTTTTTTCAAAGATAAAGCGCTAATTTTTATTTTAATTGTTATTCCACATCGCATTTCAGCAGTGTCAATAGGCTTCAAATATCCACCATTACTGGGTTTCATGGCGTTTTATAATTGACATGACATGTGATACCTATTTAAATGAATTCGTAAAAAACTTTCAAAACCCTTTGAATGAACCAAATTTCCCCTATATATTTGCACTCCCTAAAGGAAAAATCACCCTCTGCGAGAGTAGCTCAGCTGGTAGAGCACGACCTTGCCAAGGTCGGGGTCGCGAGTTCGAATCTCGTCTCTCGCTCAGTTTCAGGCACGGTCTACCACCGTGCCTCTGTATTACCACCCGCCCGGGTGGTGGAATTGGTAGACACGCAGGACTTAAAATCCTGTGGGCAGCAATGCTCGTGCGGGTTCAATTCCCGCCCCGGGTACAAGGTTCAGAGAAATCTGAACCTTTTTATTTATGACAAACCACTGTAATATTTTTACAAAGTGAAAACCATAAACCACAAAATCACACTATTTAACTCCCTACTCCTCCTTTCGTATTTCGCTTTTGTTATCCTCATGCTCGGTATCGTTTTGCAATATATCCCTGCGGGAACCGACACTGCATTTTTGGGAATAAAACAGGATTATATAAATATCAGTTGGTATCTCCCTGCCTTTTATGTTCATGTTTTTACAGCAATTCTTGCACTTCCTGCAGGGTTCACGCAATTCTCGAAATACATTCAAAAAAATTATAAACCTTTCCATCGGATCAACGGGAGAATATATGTTTTTTCCATTCTTGCTCTGGGAGCACCTTCCGGGTTCATTATTGGACTTTATGCCAACGGCGGATCAAGTTCCATTTTTGCTTTTTGCATTTTGGCTGTCCTTTGGTTTTGGTTTACTTTGCAAGCCTATATTAATGCCCGTAACAAAAATTTTGTGGCACATAAGATATGGATGTATCGCAGTTTTGCGTTAACTTTATCAGCAATTACCCTACGTGCCTGGAAATGGATATTGATAGAATTATTTCACCCCCGGCCAATGGATGTTTATATAATAGTTGCATGGTTAGGTTGGGTATTAAATTTAATTATCGCTGAAATTATTATCTATAAAAAATTAAAAAAATGAAACAGATCTCTATTATCGCACTTTTCCTTTTTGTTGTTTCCTGCAGCAACGAAAAAACTACTTCAGAAAATTTAAGCAGTAATTTTTCCTTTGCTTCTAATACAAGTAACAATCACGTTTTTAAAAATGAATTTGGTATTGAGGCATATTATGTGGGATATTTTGAAGCCTCAGTATATGATGATGCAAAAAATGTAATGTACTCAAATAAAATTACAATTTCCATAGATTCCTTAAGTGAAACCATTTGTTTCGGACATAGTATAGTTGCCGGAAATATGCGTCCCTTTAAAGGTTCCTATAAAAAAAATAATGACAATACCTTTGAAGTTACAGCTAAAGAACCCGGTGACGATAAGTATGATGGCAGCTTTGTATTTGTGATCAATGCAAATTCCAACAAAATAATCGGTAAATGGAATTCCAATGATAAAAATCTTGCCGTTACAGAGAGAGAATATGAACTGGAACGCAAAACATTTGAATACAATCCTGATCTGGAACTTCCTGAATACCTTACCTATGAAGGATTATACGGTACTTATAAAGAAACTGACACTTCTACTACTGCTGAATCGTTAACCGATGATATTTATAAATTCAATGCATCAAAAGTTTTATTAAAATCAAAAGATATAGAAAATATGTACCTGGCAGATCTTGAAGTAATGCGCAATGCAATTTATGCCCGTCACGGATATTCATTCAAAAACAGAAAAATGCGTTTTCTATTCGACCACGCCGTAGAATGGTATATGCCTATTTCCACAAATATCACAAACGATCTCACAGATATTGAAAAACAAAATATCGAATTATTAAAACGCTATGAAAAACATGCTGTGAAGTATTATGATTCTTTTGGGAGATAAATCGAGATATTTTTGTAAAGTCAATTTTTAACTTGCTGCTTTATTAAAAGATTTGTAAAGAAACTTCATTTTGTGTTTTAAAAATTAAATTAATTGTAAATCTGCAAATAGATTAGGAGCAATGATTTTATTTCGTTTTCGAAATCCAATTGTTGCAAATGAATATTCAACCTGCTCTAACTTTAAATAAGAAATTATTTAATAATACTGTATTGTTGGCTGCCCTCGGCTATTTTGTCGACATATATGATCTTATGTTATTCGGCATTGTGCGTACACCCAGTTTAATGGCGCTGGGTTATGAGGGTGCGGAAATTACCTCTAAAGGATTGTTTTTACTAAATATTCAAATGGCAGGCATGTTGCTCGGTGGAATTATTTGGGGAATTTGCGGTGATAAGAAAGGCAGATTAAAAGTTTTATATGGTTCCATTTTGTTGTATTCTATAGCCACATTATTAAATGGATTTGTAAATAATTTAGATCAATATGCAATTTTACGCTTTATTGCAGGTATTGGTTTAGCGGGTGAGTTAGGCGCAGGTGTAACTTTAATTAGTGAGACCATGACAAAAGAAAAACGTGGATACGGAACCATGCTTATCGCTACACTTGGTGCTTTTGGTGCCATTTCTGCAGTTTTGATCGCAAAGAATTTTTCATGGCAAATCGCCTATTTCGCAGGTGGTGGATTAGGTATTTTATTGTTGTTATTACGCATAGGCTCATATGAATCGGGTATGTTTCAAAAAATGAAAAATGAAACTGGAGGACAGAATAATTTTATAAAACTATTCACCAACAAAAAATTATTAGGAAAATACTTTTTATGCATTTTAGGGGGAATTCCCATTTGGGTTATTTTGGGTTTGTTGATTATTTTATCACCTGAAATGAGTATAATAATAGGCGTATCTAAGCCGGTAAGTGCTGGCGCTGCAATTTTGTGGGTCTCTGTCGGAATGGCTATTGGAGATTTTGCAGGTGGAATGTTAAGTCAATATTTTAAGAATCGGGAAAAAGTTATTATTGTGTATATTCTATTCAGTTTTATAGTTATATGCACCTATTTATATATAAGGAATATTGATCAGTCTACCTTTTATTTCTTATGTGCACTTCTTGGAGTAAGTTGCGGTTATTGGGCAGTTTATGTAAGCATGATAGCGGAGCAATTCGGTACAAATATTCGCGCGACCGTAGCTACCACTATTCCCAATTTTGTTCGAGCAATGGTAATTCCGATCACAGCATTATACATGTTTCTCAGCAATGAAATTTCAATCATAAATGCAGCAATGATCGTTGCTTCCTTATGTATTGCGGCTTCTGTTTTATCGCTTTTTTTGTTAAGGGATACCTATGGCAAAGACCTTGATTATTTGGAAAAATAATTTCGCGCACCAAATAATATTTTGATTTAACAATGAAGAATTAACATATTTTTTATGTGGATTCCTAAATTGTAAATGATTTGCAAATGCATGTAAATGTACTTTAAATCATTTTCCCATTCACTTTACACAGTTTACTTTCGGCAAATTATTATTTTCAAACAATTTACAATTAATAAAGTACTATGAAGATTTCAACAGAACCTATAGGAAGTATTCCGCGTTCGGGATCATTGATCGATGCGATGGGCAATCATGCCGCAGGAAATTTGAACGCAGCGGAGATGGATAACCTTTTTAAAGAAGCCACTCAAACTATAATCAGAAAATTTGAAGAAAGTGGCTCAGAAATAATTACCGATGGGGAACAAACAAAATCAAGTTTTGTAACTTACCCCTTAGAAGGATTAACACAGCTCGCTTCTGATGGTGTGGTAATTCCATTTGCTGATGGACATACACGGCAACTGCCTCGTTTAACTGCCGGACCATTCAAATGCGGTAAATATGCGGTTGATTATTTAAGGAAGGCGAAAATGCTTACCTCTTTGCCTGTAAAACAAGCCGTAATTTCTGCTTCAGCAATGAGTTTATTATATCCACAAAACGGAATTGAAAATTATTCACGGGAGCAATTTATTACTGATCTTATTAATGAAGCCGAAAAAGACATAAGACTCTGTTTAGAAGCAGGTGCATACAATGTGCAAATAGATTTTACAGAAGCTCGGCTTGCAATTAAATTGGATCCCTCACTGAATTTACTTAAAATGTTTATTGATCTTAATAATCAGGTTATAGATCGTTTTAATGAAAGTGATCGCAAACGGATTGGTGTGCATTCTTGTCCCGGTGGTGATCACGATTCAACACACAGTGCAGATATTGATTATGCAGATCTGTTACCATCCTTGTTCGAATTACACGCAACAAATTTTTATCTGGAATTCGCAGCGGAAAAAGATAAACGACATGTTTTGGAAGTAATTAAATACAACTTAAAACCTGGTCAAAAAGTTTTTATCGGTGTAACAAATGTAATTTACACGAGGATTGAAACCCCCGAGGAAATTCGCGATCTGATCTTATTGGCTGCAGAATATATTCCCATTGCTCAATTAGGAACAACAGATGATTGCGGATTTTCTCCTTTTGCAGACGATCGTTCAACGGCACAGGATATTGCTTTTGGTAAAATAAAGGCAAGAGTGGAAGGAACAAGAATGGCGGAAAGTATATTAAGTAAAACGGTTCAACCGGTAGTATAACTATTTTTGAATTTAGTATTCTTCATATTATAAAAGCGCCTTAAATTAGAAGGCGCTTTTTCTATTTTAGGAATTGTTGGTAATAAACTTGAAATCTTAAACTCTGTCGTTAAAAAATTCACTCAGTTTTTGCCCACATCATTGTATTGTGATGCATTGATCCTTGTGACTCAAAATTACAATAATTCTCATTATGCTCCGAAATATTCCATACATTTTGTATTTGCCACATTATGGAATTATGATCACAACTGTGTAATTGAAAACTGCATTCAAAATGATCGGCGTCATTCCATTCCCAATCACAATAATATATTGTTCCATTTCCACTTATGATCATACTTCCATCCTCATCACAGGTTATAATAAAATCACTAAACTGTTCCGTAACATCATTTCCATTCATTACAAACGAAGTAATTTTCCAACTTCCCACCAAGCTGTGCTCATTAATAAATTCAATATCATCACAAGAATTATTCATCAGCATTACCATAAATGCAACAACTAATATCAGATTCTTTTTCATAACAAAATATTTAATTAGAACAATTATTTACAGCCCCAAATTAGCCCTGATCATCATAACTACGGGTGACCTAGGTTATGCAGTTTAATGATTTAGGTAAGGAGGGAGGAGAAAGCCGCCTTCGCTAAAGCTACGGTGGCTAAGAGGAGTTTAAATTTCTTACGAAATTTTATTAAATCCCATCATGTCGTATGTCGTATGTCCTATGTCGTATGTCGTAAAAATACACTAATTTCAACCCGCTAAAACACACACATGAAAAAATATACTGTCGGAATATTCTTTTGCCTGTCAATTACTGGTCTATATGCGCAATCTTCGGGATCGGGGGGATTTAGTTTTCATTATGCAAATGCAAATCGTCCGGGATTGGAAAGTTATTTTGAAACTTTATCCGACAGTATGGATCTTGATGAGGTATTAAACATACATGGTGGAGCTGGATTCGGCATACGTTTTTTATTTGGAACGGAACATTTGGAATATGAAGTAGGAGGAGGTTATACACGCTCGGCAGATGAAATTGGATCGGAAACGGAAAATCAGGTTTCTTACAACAATTCAGATATTGCCATGAACTTCGGAGTGAATTATTTACCGGTAAATTTTTTCCTTCTTGGCGGATCATTTGTTATTAATTCCACGAATGCAAAAAGTTTAGAATCGGGAGAGGGTTTTGGAGATAAACAAATGGAATTATTACCCTCCGTAAATTTCCATATTTTTCGGGGATATTCCATAGCTCTTCGTGCACAATCCGGATTTTACATTAATACCAATAAAGACGATCACAACAGAATGCGATTAACCGCTTATTATACCTATGGTATCACAAAATATAATTTCTACACTGTTTCCGAAAAACGTCTTACCGGATACATAACCGGTGATCAAAAAACGCATTATGATATTGCGGGAATTGAGTTGGCGTTTTTGTTTGGGTTTTGAAATTTATTAAATAAACGAAATGTTTAAAAATTTAAGTGTCGATAAAATTTCATTTTTTTCACTCACGTAAACACTTTTATAAAGAATAAATAATCAAATTCCCCAAAGTTTTATTTTTCCGGCAGCCGACATAAAATACATTTCACGTTTTCTTGCTGCATCAAAGTATTCAGAGGTTAAAGAATAAAAATAGACCTCCAGCACCCGCGTCGAGCTGGTGGGTAACCCTTACCAAGAATTAAAATCATACTTCTCGAAGTTTTCTTTTTCCTGCTCCAGACTTAAAATAAATTTCGCGTTTTCTTGCTGCTTCAAATCCCTCACAAGGTTCAATAAAAAAAATAGACCATGGCATAAATGCTTTTGTATATCTATTTTTTCCGGAATTGTGTTCCTTCAATCTGCGTTCTGTATCAGTGGAGATTCCAACATAAATTTCATTATTGACTTTGTTTTTAAGGGCATAAACATAAACTATCATAATTGTTGTTTTTAAGGTAAAAAAAAAGACCAATTTGCGAATTGCAAATTGATCTTTTTTATATTAGGATAGTAGCCCAAAGGATACCATTATCGAACCAATTGGTATTGAGAATGAAAGAGTTACATAAACTTTGTATCTGAATTGCTGCTAAATGTGTCTTTTAGTAATAATTAGTTTTCCATACAAACGAAAGTTGAATCTCCATTTTTGGTCAGATTTTGTCAATAATTATAGTGATTTTTTGAAAAATTTTTAAAGTTTCCATGTAAATTGGAGGTAAAGCAGAATATACACCAATAAATTTGGTAATTTTCAAATTAAATAATGAAATGCTTCTATCTTGAATTGTTAGAAGTTCCGCGCTGCTTTATTTATTATCATTTCCAATCGAAAATCTTAAATCAAACTAAAATATATAAAAATGAAAAATCCAATTACCAAAATGCGGCATCGAGCTGCTGTGTTATTTACTTTTCTCTTAATATTTAACTCCCATTTAAAGGCGCAGTATTTTCCTGATGAAGAAATATTTGATACTACCGGTATCATTCAGGAAACGCTGACCGATGGCATGGATACCGTTTGGTATTGGGACTTGACGAGGAAGAACTAGAAACAGGAGAAAATTACCGGACTTCATCAGGCATGAAAAAAGAATACTTCAGTAATAATTATAGCCAATACGCGAAAGTGCATGGAGACTCAACTATTTATGTTAATTTAGGCAGTAATATAAATGATGTTAATCAGGGTCAATATGGATTTCATATTGCGGGAATATTCGGAAGGAAACAAATTCCCAACGATAGCTCCGCTCTTGACCAATGGAACTGGATGAGTGATCTTGCTCCTGCAAGGTTACGATTTCCAGGAGGGGCAGACAGTAAATTTATGCACCTTTTGGAGGGTCCGGGGGTATGGGTATGATCTCGAAGAAATAATACGATTTTATGACCGGACAGATGGTGTTGATAACGCACCAATATTTGACACAATTGTTGAAGCTCTGAATATTAATACCACACCTGATTCCTTCTATTTAAGCTGGATGCATGTTCAAGAAGTTGGCGATTTTAAAGGATTTGGTGGAAGATGGCTTGATGAACAAATACTAGATTCAACGCACAGGCATATTGATGATTTTATTGAAATGATTCAAAAATAGAAACTGAAAATCCCGGGCACACAGTCGATGTTGTTGTAGACCTGAATATAATGAATGAAACAGCAAGCGATTGCAGAGCAATAGTAGAATACTTAAGGGATAACCCGACACATGATGTAAATGTAGTGTATGTTGAATTGGGTAATGAAATGTATTACAAATTCTCTGAAAAAATGCTTGGGATTTATGAGTTAGAAGATTACTGGATATATATAAACGGGGGTATTACGGATAGCCTTGACAGTGTTTTGATCGGAGGTGATGTCTGGTCTGACCACGATTATATAGCTGCTTTTAAGACAGACCCAGAATTTACTTGCAAAATCGCACTACCTACGGAAAATATCCATGATACAACGTTTGCATTATTTGCCGAAGCAAAAATTGAAGGAACATATAATTACTCAGACTGGAATGACAGTTTATTTACCAAACGCTTGGAAAAAGTAGAAATTACAGGCGAACCGGGACACTACCGAAAAGCTTTTGATGCCTATGCGATACATCCATACTATGAAACAAAAAATTATGATACCATTTCATTTAATCATCTGGAATCAACCTATTCATGTAGCCTCGGAGATACACTTGGTTGGCTCTATGACACTTATGATACAAGGCTTGAGGATGCTTTTGATGGCATAGCTAAAAATTTTAAAGCATTTAATAAAACTTGGTACCTTGAATCATGGGATTTACATAAGGTATCTCGGATTAAATCTTTCCATTTCCTTGGGAGGTAAGGATGTAATAACTTCTGAATATAATTTCAAGGATAGTGGGAATTGATATCCTGCAACTCAAATTAACCAAATTGGGGTCTACGGGCAATCTTTTGTGCATTGTGTGATGCTTCAGGAATGGTGGTTAAAAAATTTAAAACTGAATTACAATTCCAATTATCGTCGTAACTTTTTTAAATATGCACATTTACACAACTACGCTGGTGGAAGTAATAGCATCTTATGAGTCCGGCAAAAAGACCGAATGAGTTGGATTCAATCGGGAAGAACATTTATCCTTATAATGAGCCGATAGACAGTGTTGATGCAAGAAATTATTATATAAAGCGAGCAACGTTTTTTGTAATGCAGTTATTAAGTGAAATAAGTAAACAGAATCTCTCTTATCTCCAATGTAATTTTACAATTGCAAGAAATAATATTAATGTCCAACCAACGGTTTTTATTGATTCTGCAAAAACAAACCTGTTCATATATTTTACAAATTCGGGAGATGAATCGCAGCAAATTCAATTGAATCTGTCAGGAACAACCGGAATCTATGCTCCTGACGGGTTATTATATATTTCTGATACAGCAACTATTTATTCCGTAATCGCAAAAAAGCCATATTCTACTTCAGGGAGAGGCCAGAATACCTTATTTGTTCTCAATGAATGTTATAACAATATAAACGATGTTCATTATTCGATAGAAATAACCCAAATAGATACCTTTAAAAATGCCCCATCTTCAGGTGATCCTTTGTTAACTCTGGAGGTCTTACCTTACTCATTCGGATATATTAGAGTGCCGATTGCTGCCGATTATCCTCCGTGAGAAGGTAGCAAACCAACATTTAGTTTAAATCTCTATCCGAATCCGGCCAATCTGGAAATAAAAGTGCATATAAACGGCGAAAGTTTTGATGATCTGAGTATCTTTAATGTGCAGATTGTGAATTTACAGGGAGTTACTTGTTATAGTTCACAGCTTCAAAATAATCATAAAGTAGATATTTCACAATTATCCGCTGGAGTGTACCTGATGACCATTGAATTAAGAAACGGAATAAGGATGAATAAACAATTTGTAAAACTATAATATTGAAACCGGATAATAAACTATTGCAATATTCCACATTTGCTGTCAGTTTTCTTTTTCTAAAGGAAGCTGATGGCGAAGCTAGTATACAGATATTGATCCAGATACAGTAATTGATAACCATCTTGAACTTGTAAGGTTAGATATTGACGACAATGGAATCTTAGACTTTGCCTTTTTGAAATTCACAGGAATTGGTTATACCTATTGGGGAAGTGATTATTTATATTTTTATTATTTACATGCTGCACCTCAATATCCGAGTAATGCGATCGCAGGCTTAGAAAGTGTGATAGATCCTTCTTATGGGGGTTTTACATTATATTATCCTTATGCACTTTTAAGTAATGAATTTATTGACGAGGGGTTAGACTTTCAAAATGATTTTTATCAGATAATAGCGGGAAGAATTGTATTAGATGGAGTAACAATAACAAATAGAGGTAAGTGGACACCAGAAAAAACAGATAATTATTTCGGAATTAGATTCCTTGATGAATACGGATGCAATCATTATGGATGGATACGCTGTGATACAAAAGGCAAAGGAGATACTTTAATTATTAAGGATTACGCGTATGAAACCAAATGTGATGTTGGCATTTTAGCCGGAGATACAATTGGCGATACAACAACTGTCGGCATCGAAGAAAATAATATTTTAGATGCTACTGTTTACAGTTTTAAAAATACTTTATATATAAACCTGAATGAATTAATAAGTGACCTTGAAATTCATGTGTTTGATGTTACCGGAAAAAGGTTTATTCAGATAAAATAACAAATCTACAAACACAGATAGAATTGATTGAAGCTAAAGGAACTTATATTATTAAACTATTTTCACCAGAAGGAAAGTTTACTAAAAGATTTTTATAAACTAATTTAAGTTTTTGTTTAATTGTTACTCTCTAATAAAAGATGAAAATGCTATCGAATATTTTAAAACTTAATTTGTGAAAGGTTAGATGGTTTTTTAAATTTCATCCACAAACAATTGATACTCAACTGTTTGTGGATGATTGTAGCCCAAAGGATACCATTATCGAACCAATTGATGTTGAAAATGAATGAGTTATATAAATTTCGAACCTGATTTCTGCTAAAAGCCTCTTTTTAGAACATAATGGTGTAACATATAAACAATTGGTTGAACATCTATTTTCGGTCAGATTTTGTCAATAATTATAGTGATTTTTTGAAAGATATTTAAAATTTCTTCCGAAATTGTAAGAAAACTCGTAAAAACCACAGTAAATTTGGTAATATTCAATTAAATAATGAAAAGGCTAGTCATATCTATATTCCTTCTATCAACTATACAAATTTCGCTTGCGCAAGTTCCTGCAATTGAATGGCAGAATACGATAGGTGGTGACTTGTATGATTGGCTTTATTCAATTGAACAAACATCTGATGGCGGTTATATTTTGGGAGGGCATTCGGAATCAGGAGTATCTGGAGATAAGGCTGATTCTTCAAGGGGAGGTTCGGATTATTGGATCGTAAAACTAAATTCTTCCGGAGAAATTGAATGGCAAAATACGATCGGAGGTGATAATCAGGATCAAGTGTATGATATTAAGCAAACATTGGATGGAGGATATATTGTCGGTGGTTATTCCAGTTCAAGTTTAAGCGGTGAAAAATCGGAAAATTATATTGGTATAAATTCTAATCCTGATTATTGGGTTGTGAAGCTGGATTCCTTGGGAGAAATTGAATGGCAAAATACGATCGGAGGTGATCAACAAGATTATTTATGGTCTGTAGGACAAACAATCGATGGCGGGTATATTTTAGGAGGTCTCTCAGAATCGGGATTATCAGGTGATAAAACAGAAGAGAAAATAGGCTATAGTGATTATTGGATCGTGAAACTAAATTCTTTAGGAGAAATTGAATGGCAAAATACGATTGGAGGTGATCTAGATGATTGGCTTCATTCAATGGAGCAAACAGTTGACGGAGGTTATATATTGGTTGGTACATCATATTCCAATATTTCTGGTGATAAAACTGAAAACTGTTTTGGATTTAATGATTATTGGGTTGTTAAGTTGGATTCATTGGGAGAAATCGAATGGCAAAATACGATTGGTGGTAACCTATATGATGAAGTTTTCTCCATTCAACAAACAATAGATTTTGGATATATTATTGGAGGGCAATCAAATTCTGATTTTTCTGGAAGCAAAAATGAATCTTGTTTAGGGTATTATGATTATTGGGTTGTTAAGTTGGATTCATTTGGAGAAATTGAATGGCAAAATACGATTGGAGGAAATAATTGGGACATTTTTTTTTCAGTAAAACAAACCAGCACTGGAGGATACATAGTAGGAGGTTGTTCATATTCTAATATTTCAGGCGATAAAACAGAGGATAATCATGGTCAAACTGATTACTGGATTGTTAAACTGAGTGAATTAGGAGAAATTGACTGGCAAAGTACGATCGGAGGAATTTCACTCGATGTGTTTTATGAATTAGAACCTACAAATGATGGAGGATATATATTGGCTGGGTTATCTCAATCTGGGATTTCAGGCGATAAGACCGAAGTATGTATCGGTCAATACGACTATTGGGTAATCAAGTTATACCCAGACTGTCTTGAGTTACAAGAAACCTGCAATGGAATTGATGATGATTGTGATGGGGATATTGATGAGGGTTTCACTTTAAATACCTATTATTTAGATGCAGATGTTGATAACTTTGGTAACTCATTAATTGATACTCTCTCATGTTCAATAGTTGACGGTTATATATTAGATAACACTGATTGTGATGATAGTAATTCTGATATTTACCCTGGTGCTGAAGAATTTGAAAACGGTATCGATGATAATTGCGACAATGTGATTGATGAAGGATTTAGTTATATTAATAACATTAATTTGATAGTTGTTATTATATACCCCAATCCTAGTGGTGGCCGATTCACTATTAAATTGCAAAATTGGGAGTCCAATGAAATTCTGGTAAAGGTTGATAATTCCATCGGAGAAGAAATATATTTAAGGCAATTCTTTAATACGCAATCTATTGAAATTAAATTACCAGAATCATTTTCTGGGATTGCAATTATGACGATTTTTGACGAATCTAATATGATAAGTAAGGTTTTATACATCTTAGAATAAATATTAATTTCTAAATAATAAATTGTTATGAAATATTTTTTACTTTCTATGTGTTATATAAGTTTTAACCCTATATACACCCAAACTCCTGAAATAGATTGGCAGAATACTATAGGGGGATATAATGATGATTATTTAACCTCAATATCTCCAACATCAGACGGTGGTTATATATTAGGTGGAGATTCATATTCTGGTTCTAATGGTGACAAGAATGAGAATAAATTTGGAGAATCGGACTATTGGATAGTGAAACTTGACGGAAGTGGAAATATTATCTGGCAAAATACTATTGGTGGATCGTCAATTGAAACATTGAAGTTCATTCAACAAACCGGTGATGGTGGTTACATATTAGGTGGTTTTTCTCTCTCAGGTATTTCCGGAGATAAAACAGAAAGTAATATCGACGGAAGCTATGATTATTGGATATTGAAACTTGATGGAAGTGGAAATATTATTTGGCAAAATACTATTGGTGGGAATCAAAACGATAAGGCAAACTGTATTGTCAAACCTCTGATGGTGGATATTTAGTTGGGGGTGAATCTGAATCAGGAATTTCTGGTGATAAAACTGAATCATCAATAGGAAACGATGATTATTGGTTGGTAAAACTTGACGCAACTGGAAACATACTTTGGCAAAATACTATTGGCGGAAGTTCGTTTGATGGACTTTATTCAATAGATCAAACAACGGATAATGGGTACATTTTGGGAGGTTATTCTATCTCAGGTATTTCAGGAGACAAAACTGAAAATAGTATTGGAGGAAGCTATGATTATTGGGTTCTGAAACTAGATGCAAGCGGAAATGTTGTTTGGCAGAATACTATCGGAGGAAACGCATCAGATAAACTGAAGAAAATAATGCAAACTTCTGATGGAGGGTTTATTGTCGGGGGAACTTCTGCATCAGATATATCATTTGATAAAACTGAAGATAGTTATGGGGATGATTATTGGGTTCTGAAACTAGATGCAAGCGGAAATGTTGTTTGGCAGAACACAATTAACGCTTTATCTGCGGATATTTTAAATGACCTTTTGCAAACTTCTGATGGAGGTTATATTGTCGGAGGTTCATCAATATCCTTGGCTGGATATGACAAATCAGAATCAAGAATTGGACCATCAACCTTTAATGATTACTGGATTATTAAACTTGATCAAGAAGGAAGCATTGTTTGGGAAAACACAATAGGCGGTAATAAGGCTGACGATTTTAAATCATTACAGGAATGTGTCGATGGCGGTTATATACTTGCTGGATCGAGTTTATCTGAAATTTATGAAGATAAAATTGAAGCAAATTGGAATTCTGGCACATACGACTGGTGGGTTGTGAAACTTTTTTCTGACATTGAGGCGTGCGATGTCCCTGAAGGCTTGTTCACCGATAATATAACTTCAACTAGTGCAAAAATTCATTGGAATTTAATACCAGCTGCCGAAAATTATAAAGTATATTATCGCATCGAAGGAGCGGCAAGTTGGATTAAAAAAAATGCATTTACAAATTTTAAAAATCTTTTAGGTCTTGCCGCATCAACAACTTATGAATATAAAATCAAAAGTTATTGCGGTATAGAAAGTAGTAGTTTTTCAGATATTGAAACCTTTACAACCCTCCCGCTTCGAGAAATAGATTCAATTGATTATAGCGAACTATTTTTTCTATTTCCTAATCCAACTAATGGGCAGGTGACAATTGAAAGTAAATCAGAAGTGGATTTCAACATATATATAACTGATATTTTGGGGAATTCAATTTCTCAAATATTTATGATTAAAGATTCAGTAGAATTTAATTTGAATAATCTTTCTCCTGGTGTTTACCTTATAACTATTCAATTTACTGATGGATATATTACTGATAAATTGATAATAATTTAACTCCTCATTTTTCAATAATTTTTTTAACACTAAAAACAAAAAAAATGAAAACTCTAATTTTATTATCTATTATGCTTGCCTCTATAAATTTTATGTCTGCACAAGCGGGAATAGACGTCACATCTCCCATAACTAATGTTGCAAATTGCACGACCTGTGATAATTCAGTTACGATCGGAATAACTGATGCTGCAGCCAATGGAACTACAAAAGGTGTTGCAACTTATACACCAAATGATTTTGAAAGTGCTTCCGGAGTAATAAGCATTGACTATGAGAATGGACAGAAAGCAGACGAGAATGACCCGGGCTTCGTTTCCGACGTTTCACAGACATTTGGGGGTAATAAAAAATTTGAAAATAAAGCATTATTTAGCGCAGGTAGTGAGTCTGCTCCTTCATTAGCCTATTCTGGAAATTCAGAGCTAAATGGATGGAGCTTTGATAATAACTTTATTTATACATCCTTCAATGGTATTTATAATTTTAGATATAGCAAGGTGGGTACTTTTGCAATTACGAATCTACCAGATGGCAGCTTTTCTTCTGGTGTTACCCTAAATATTCTTCACGATGCAGATGAAGAGGTGACTCCACAAGATGGCGGAGTTAATGTTTCTACTTTTGCTGGCTCTGCAAATCACACATCAGTTTTTGGCGGAAGAACAGCAAATGGAACGTGGGATGCAATAGAACCAACTGAAGAAGACCAAAAACTTGCTGAATTTATTGGCAAGGGGTATGCAGATGGAGATTGAGAAGCATCCAATAGAGGGACATTTGGTGTGCGAGCTGCTCAAGATCATACCGCAACTCAGCAAGGCGCCTACTGCTATATTAAAACCACAACAACTGCAGCTTTTACACCTCCAGATAAACCATCAGATCATATGAGTATGATTGTTGATTCTGAAGGAAACGCAGGATTAACATATTCACTTGGTTATAATACTTCACTTCCTTACGGATAGGGTAGCACAAATAGCGATCGTTTTTTTTCAATCGAGACATCGAATACAAATTCAGATGCCGGATTATTAATACAAAATGGAACGACAACCAGTGGAGGTACGAAAGGCTTAAATATTTGGCTTGATAATTCAGCAAAAATTTCCTATTTCGATAATATAACAAATGATGCTGATGCCTATATGTTTTTTCGATTAAAAACATTGGCGACTACAAGTTCAATTGCCGCAATGTCAATTACTCCAACTGGAATTGCGATGGGTGGAAATGCGAATATTATTTCAGATCCTGTTAGTGCTTTGCAAATTGATAAAGGTAATGCTATTCCAAGTGACCTAAGATTTACTGCTGGAACGTCAACAGGAATAACAAACACAGATGGATTTCAAATTGGGATTACCACAGGTGGAAATGCAGAAATTATGCAAAGAGAGAATAAAGATCTTTTGGTTTATACAAACACTTTGAATCGAATAACATTCCTAAAAGGTGGAGAGATAGTAACTGCATCTACTGAAAATCCTTCTTATAGAGGGCAGAATGGAGTTTCTGGTTCCACCGTGGCAACTCATTTTATGATAGATCCCGCAAATTCAGTTACATCAGGTATTGCATGGTCTTTTGATGCAACGAATGGTTTTGTTTGTTCACAGGGTAATGGTACTCGAAGAATTCAAGGAATGGCAATTAGACCAATGAATACTACCAGCACAGCGAATTCTGAAGCAATGGCTATGGGCTTTTTTACTCAATCTAGTGGAGCAGCAGCCACTGAAAAATTAAGAATTGAAACTGATGGTAGAATATATGGAACCGCACTTCACAACAATGCAGGGACAGTGGCAGGAACAACAAACCAATATATTGCCAGTGGGACTTTTAGCGTAAGCGTAACTGCATCTTCAAACATTGAAGGGACCCCTACAGCTACAGATGCCCAGTGGATGAGAGTAGCTAACGTTGTGACTGTATCAGGTCGATTTACCGCAAACCCTACTAATGCAGGCAATACCTATATTGAAATCTCTTTGCCAATTGCATCAAATTTAACTAATGCAGAAGATTGTTCAGGTGTTTCATTTTGTGGGTCTGTATCAGGACAAGGAGCTGAAATTATTGGGGTCGCAGCCACTGATACAGCAAAAATTCAATGGGTAGCAGGTGATTTAACAGATCAATCATGGAGCTACTCCTTTACATACGAAATAAAATAAAACGTTATTTAAAATACAGGTTGAATTTTATTTCTTAAATAAATAAATTGACACTAAAAGTTTGCTTGAAAGCCTACAATCAAAACTAATCCATATAAAAATTTCTAAGTTATTGAATTTCAATAACTTAGAAATTATCTGTAGCCCAAAGGATACCATTATCGAACCAATTAGTATTGAAAATGAAGGAGTTACATAAATTTCGGACCTGAATATCTGCTGAATGCCTCTTTTTGGTACTGAATAATGTCCCATTCAAAAAGTTGGTTGAACCTCCATTTTTGGTCAGATTTTGTAAATAATTATAGTGATTTTTTGATTTAAAATTGAAGTTATCTGTTATTTCATATGAAAAACCGAAAAACATCATTAAATTTGGTAATAATCAACCACATAATGAAAAGGTTAACAATATTTATTTTCCTACTTTCAACTGCGTTTGTTGGCCATTCTCAAGCTCCTGAAATTGAATGGCAGAATACAATTGGAGGAAATGGGAGTGATATTTTAGTGGGTATAGAACAAACTATTGATGGTGGTTATATTTTAGGTGGAACTTCAGGTTCAGGAATTTCGGGTGATAAAACTGAAGGTTCATTAGGATCAAATGATTTTTGGATTATCAAATTGAATTCCTTTGGAAGTATAATTTGGCAAAATGTAATCGGTGGAAGTGGTAATGAGAATTTAACTTCAATTCAAAAAACTGAAGATGGAGGATTTATTGCCGCGGGTTATTCTAATTCACCAATTTCAGGAGATAAAATAGAAGCGAGTCTTGCTGGAAGTTATGATTATTGGGTTGTCAAATTAGACAATTTAGGAAATGTAGAGTGGCAAAATACAATCGGTGGTGCTGGAAATGATGAATTAAGGGCTATTGGACAAACATCTGATGGTGGTTATATATTAGGGGGAAGGTCAAATTCGCCAATTTCAGGAGATAAAACTGAATCTAGCGATGAATACTATGATTACTGGATAGTTAAAATAAATAGCCTAGGCGATGTTTTGTGGGAAAACACTATTGGTGGTGACGAGTACGATTATTTGTATTGTGTTGAACCTACTCAAGATAATGGAGCAGTTATTGGTGGTTATTCAACATCTTCCGTTTCAGGTGATAAAACTGAAGCTTGGCTTGGAAGTGGAGGTGATTTTGGATATTAAAAATTGATGAATTTGGAAATATAGAGTGGCAAAATACAATTGGTGGAGATGATCCTGATTGGCCGTTTTGCATTACAACAAATGCTGAAGGCCAATTTATCATTAAAGGATATTCAGAGTCAGGAATTTCTGGTGATAAAACGGAAATAAACAAAGGCTATTTTGATTATTGGACAATTAAGTTAGATGTTGATGGAAACTTAATTTGGCAAAAAACTATCGGTGGTTCTTACACTGATATTTCAAAAATTTCACAGCAAAATATTTCGGGTGATGAGAATTTATTTGCTGGGTATTCTCTGTCTGGAATTTCAGGTGATAAAACGGAGGCAAATATAGGGTTTGAGGACTATTGGGTGGTTTTACTTGATTCTTTAGGAGAAATAGAATGGCAATTAACAATCGGAGGATGGTTAGGTGACTTTCTGACTAGCATCAATAAAACCTCTGATAATGGCTATATTATTGGAGGTTATTCTGCTTCACCTATATCCGGTAATAAAACTGAAGAATCTCTTGGCTCAAGTGATTTTTGGATAATTAAATTGGCAGGCGACTGTGCACTCCAGGTATTTTATCCTGATTTGGACAATGATGGTTGGGGTAATTATTCTGACTCGATTTTGTCTTGTTTTCCTCCAATTGGATTTGTAACTAATAATTTTGATTGCAACGATTCGCTCTCCATAATATACCCAGGTGCAACAGAATTGTGTAACAGTCTTGATGATAATTGTAATGTTGAAATTGACGAAGGTATATCAATCAACATTTTTTATATTGACTCTGATGCAGATGATTTTGGAAACGTTGATATTTTTATTGCTTCATGTCTAGAAATTATCGATGGTTATGTACTGGATTCAACAGATTGTAATGATTTAAATACATATATAAATCCAATAGCTATTGAAATATGTAATGATTTAGATGATAACTGTAACTTAGAAATTGATGAAGAATTATTATTTAATTTATTTTATATAGATGAAGATGAAGACACATTCGGCAACCCTGAAATTTTTCTTAGTTCTTGTTTGGATGAGATTTCTGGTTATGTTATAGATTCTTCGGATTGTAATGATCTGAACTCTTTAATTTACCCGGGTGCGGCAGAACTCTGTGATGGCATTGATAATGACTGCGACGGGATCAAAGACGACGATTTAGCTTTTACCAATTATTACAAAGATTTTGATACCGATTCTTTTGGTGACATAGAAATTGATTCATTTTATTGTCTACCACTTGTAGGCTATGTATTAGATAGTACAGATTGTGATGACACAAACGCAGAAGTTTACCCTGGTTCAGAAGAGTTGTTAAATGGGATTGATGATAATTGTAATTTACTGATTGATGAAGGACTTGATATCTCCGAATTATATTTGAATAAGGTAAAAATATATCCAATTCCAGCACTTGATTATATAAATTTGGAAATTAATTTTCAATTAACAAATCCTTTATACTTGTCTATATTCGATGCAACAAAAAGATTAGTTTTGATTAATGCTCTCCAAACTATTAACAACCATGAACGAATTGCAATTCAAAATTTTCCAAATGGATTATATTATGTGGTTTTTAGCTCCAATGAATTTTACGTTGTAAATCAATTTCTCAAACAATAGTATTTTTTATTAATTAAAATAAAACGAATAATCATGAAAAAATTACCACTAATCTTACTTTTTTGTTATGTAAATGGATTTTGCCAGGTATCATTGGATTTAGAAGGACCTCTTCAAGGTGATGATGGATGCGATGGTGATTGCGAATTTACAGGAAATACAACTCTATTTATTGAAAACGCTGCAGCAGATGGATCAACAAAAGGGGTTGCATCTTTTGACAGTGACGATTTTAATTCAACTGCTGGAAATATTGCATTTGATTATGCAACTCCAAAAAATTTTACCTCAAGTTTATCAATTTCCGGAACCTCAGGCAACACTTTTACTCTCGGAACAAGCGGTTTTGTTTACGATGCTTCTAATAATCGAATTGGCGTAAATAATCCAACACCTTCTTATTTATTTGATCTTGTTGCTCCCTCCACTACGGGTCAATATTATGCACATCGTAGACCTGGAGAAATTACCAATCCAATTTCGTTGTTAATTGACTTTCAGGACAGCCATATCAATTGGGGCTTAATTAATGGTGATGATATAACTACAATAAAGTTAAGGTCGAATAGTGTTTCTTTTATTCAAAATCATTTCATAGTTGGCGACAATGCAAACGATTCCGAAAATCCACAATTTAAAGTTGTTGGAGCCCAGGATTATTCGGATGGAAATACAAGTTGGGTAAATTACCAAAGTACAGTTCAGCATCATTCGGATACCAATGGCGAATCAGCTTCTATAGGTTTTGGAGTTGATAATACTAAAAGTACCATCGGTGGATATATTAGTTTTGTGCGCACCGCAAACCCAAGTAAAGGAGGATTGCATTTCGGAGTTTATAATAGTGCAGGAACTTCTATTGATGATGTGCTCACCCTTGATGCTGGACAGGTTACTTTCAACAAACAAACAGCTTCCAGAATTGCTGTTTTAAATTCCTCTAAAAATTTAATCTCAGGTACCTTAGGTTCTGGATTATCACTAAGCTCGGATGTACTTGCCATGGACATAAACAGCCTTACAGAAGAAACCAATGTTGATAGAAATGCAGATTACGTTGCCATTTATGATGCATCTGCGGGTACAATTGATAAAACTAAAACTTCAAATCTGTCTTTGGGAATAACTTTACAAGGTGTTTCCAACGATATCGATCCCGTTGATAATGAAAATTATTATGTTGGAGCAATCTCACAAATAACTGGGTCAACACCTGATTTTAATAAAGTGTACATTCCTAAATCAGGAATAGTAAGAGTAGCTTATGTGTATTTTAATACCGGAGTTCCAACTACTGATACTGATGTTTCGACAATATACTTAAAAATTAATTCCAGCATTTTAGTAAACCTTGGAACTATTGCAAATTCTAGTTCTACAAGTTTAATAAGTGCAACAGGATTGAGTCAACCTGTCTCTCAGGGAGATTACCTTGAGATCAAATGGGATTGTCCGACTTGGCCTACTGATAATCCTGACGATGTAAGAGTTACATTTGTAGTTTATATTGAATAAAAATTCGTCAGAGTTTTTATTATTTATATTTATTAGGATTCATCAAATAATCTCATAGTAAATAAATTATAAACTGTATTCCCATAAACAGATTTTTTTAAATGTGAGACTTTTCAAAAGATGAAATTTCAAATTAGTTTGCGAATTATTGGTTACTTAATGATTGACATCGAAATAATAATATTATAATCGCAACCGATTCGGGCAAATATTCATGAGCGTGTTAAATCAAAAAACCTTCACAAGTAATTGACTTGCAAAGGTTTATAAAGTTGGAGTAGCCCGTAGGGATACACAACCCTCTATTCATTCCGATACAAACCCTTGTAAACCACAGTTGCAAGTGGGTTTTGACAATCCATTTTTATATATTTTTATATTTAGTTGTCAAATACTTGTCACCCTAATGTCACTTGATTAAATAATTTGCTATATTTGCGTATTAATAAATCGTAATAAATATTGCAATATGTCAGTAACGCTAAGATTAAAAACCAATAAGAATAAGACTCAAACATTTTATCTTGATGTTTATGTGAATAAAACCCGAAAAAGGGAATTTTTAACAAACCTTAAACTTGTTAAACCTAAAAACAATATTGACAGGGATAGTAACCGACAAATGAGACTTTTGGCTGAGCAGGCTAGAAATAAAAGAGCGATAGAGATAGAGGCAGGCATACATTCAATAATTCCTATGTCGCGCAAATCAATCGACCTCTTAAAATATTTTACCTCAACTGCTGATAAGTATGGGAAGAAAGATAAACGCGTAATTTCAGCTTCTTTGGCGAAATTTGAAACTTTTTTGAACGATAAAGGAAAAAGGTCAATCAAGACAAATGAACTCACTAAGGGGCTTGTAATTGAGTTTAAGGAGTATTTAGAAACGAAGTTGAACGGTGAAACTCCTAGCAACTATTTTAAAAAGTTTAAGAAAGTCTTGGAAAGTCTTGTTAATGAGGGAGTTTTAGCTTCAAACCCTTCAAATGGTGTTTCAATAAAAAGAAATGAATCTATTAGCAAACAAATTTTAACTTTTGACGAAATAAATACCTTGAAGAAAACTCCTATCACCAATGAAGAAGTAAAACGCGCTTTTATTTTTTCATGTTTTACGGGGTTGAGATTTAGCGATGTATGTGAAATCACTCATGAAAATATAAATAATGATATAATTGACATTACTCAGAAAAAAACAAATGTACGTGTTATGATACGTTTACATGAGGAAGCAAAACAAATTCTAAATTCCTGCAAAACCAAAACAGGTAAATTATTTGTTTTACCTACCCATACTGCCTGTTTAAAAAGTTTAAAGGTATGGGTAAAAAAGGCTGAAATTCAAAAGCATATAACTTGGCATTGTGCAAGACATTCATTCGCAACGGCAATTATAACACATGGAAGTGATATAAGTAGTGCCAGTGCATTATTAGGGCATTCCTCATATGTTTACACACAGCGTTATGTGCGTGTCTCAGATAAATTGAAAGACACTGCAATATCAAACCTACCCATGCTTGATTAATTATTTGTAATTCTTAATTGCAAATACCCTTGTAATATCTATATAGCTTGCATTATAAATTAATTTTTGTAACTGCTATTTACAAAATGTGTAACTGCTATTTACAAATTCATTATTTTCCATTTAATTAGTAGTCTCATTACCTCAAAAAATATTTTAATTTATTTTGTTTTGCAATTACTTGAAAAACAACTAATTAAAAGCAAATCGGAAAATAACCCAACAAATTGTTCATAAACCGATATAAAAAATCGGAGTAGATAATTTATACTTTTTAATTTTGTATTATTAATTTAACCAATTATATAATTTTAAACTGTATGCAAGAATTTATTACTTCTAAAGAAGCCTGTGAGTTTTTAGGAATCAAACCACCTACTCTTTATAAGCTAACAAGCAATAGAGCAATTTCATTTTATAAACCAAATGGAAAAATGATGTATTTTGATAAAGGTGAACTTGAAGAATATATTACAAGACATCATTACCCAAGTATTACAAATATTTGATGTGATTATAATGACTGAAAGGTTTAAAATTCCACTAGAGCTAGGCAACTATGTAATTTCAAATTCATTGATAAAACCTTTCAAGTTGTATCTTATTTTAAAATCAAGGTGCAGTGGTCAAATCAAATTGGACACAGCAGATTTTGAGCAACTTGCAACTATTCTCGACTACAAGTCTATTAAGTCGATAAGAAACAATTTAACAATACTTATTAAACTCAATTGGGTAGGATACAATAAAAAATCAGGTTTGTATTTTGTTAGGGGTTTTGATTATATTCGTAAAAAGCATCAGTTTAATAGACGAACTGCAATATTTTTGGAACTGTCACAAATTATTTATTTGCAGGAGTTATTACTAGCAGGTTTAATTACGAAGTTAATAAAGAATCGTATCAGGGATATTATCAAAAATGTGGATTGCAAAGGAAGGCGATCCAACCAAGCATTTAGAAATATTCCTGATTTTTTTCCAATTTCGGCATCATATCTTGCCAAGATTTTAAACATTTCAATAAATAAGGCATTCCGTATAAAGCGGTCTGCAGCTGCATTAAAATATATTACAATCCAACCTAATCTTATTAGTACAAAGTTTGCAATTGGCAGCAAATTATATTTAAACAAACTAGAGTATCCAGAAGCAAACAAAGTAAGGGTGAAGAAGGGTTTTTTGGTTATTCAAGAGTGTGATTTGGTTAAGGCAAATATACCCTTAGCTGTTAGGAAAAAAATAGAATCATATTAGGGAAGGTTCTTAAGGTTTACTAATCCTTGATTATCAATACCCTGAAATCAAAAGGTGATTTTGCTTACTTTTCAAATTGCACGAGGTCGGTCTTTACTCAAATCTACACCCCTTTTTAAAAGTTTACTACTATTTCCTACATTTGCTAAATCTTATTGGCGTTCCTATTCCGTTACTCGAATCGACTAAATTCATACACAAACGGGAATATGGGTGCACTACGTTACGGCGTGGGCATTCTATTTCGTTTGTGCGCTTTAGTCGAGCGTGAGTAATGAATGGTTTGCTTCACGCCGATTAATTTGTAAACTACCTGACCGAAGCATAGGGATAAACTCATTCTTAGCTTATGAAAGCCTTATTATTATTCATAATTAGTATTTTTTTTACATCGCATCTATTTTGTCAAGATATTATAGTCAAGAAAGATGGAGAGGAAATACAATGTACTGTAAAGGAAGTTGGAATTTCGGAGGTAAAATATACTCCTGTTGGCGCTGAAAGTCCTGTATTTGTAATTAATAAGGCTGATATATTTATGATAAAATACAGTTGGGGAGAAAAGCAAGTCTTTTCAACTGATGATGAAGTTTTTAAGACGGGTAAGATAACGCCTTCACATGGTTATATAAATATGTTATACTTTTCTTTTTTCACGGCTCCTGGGTATGGATATATAGTTGGTTTTAGCGATGCAAGCGGAGTGCAGGTAAATGATTATTTTGCAATAATGTTTGGCGTTGGAATGGATTTTTATGGAGGAGAAATTTTGATACCAATCTTTGTTAGTCCAAGAGTTAATTTTATTACTGGACAATTCACACCTGATTTTTCTTGTGATATAGGCTATTCTTTATCGGTTTATGATACTGAGTATAGCAGTGGATTGATGTTAAACCCTAAGATAGGTTTTAAAGCTTATTTAAGCCCTAATATAGCTTATGCAGTCGCCATTGGTTTTAAAAGGCAATTTATAGATAACGGAGGGAATAATTTTATTTCTTTACAAACAGGATTCCAATTCTAAACTAAAAGAAATAAAAAATTATGGAAAACAAAATTAAGCAATCACTAATCCGATTACAGGAAAATTGCATAGCTATTAAACCTAAATTAATAAATGTTGGAAGAGAAAATAAAGAGTTAAATCTGTGTTTAATAGTTCCCGATGATATTGATATGTTTGAAGACTTACAAATAATTTCGGCATCGTTGACGAACAAGGATACTAAAATAAAATATCTGAACAAAGGGGATAATTTTTTATTGGAAATAGGAGATATTTCTTTTTATATAACATTGAAAGAGCCGCTAAATAATATAGGAGAATATTGGAAAGAGGGAAGCGTATTTGATAGCATATCTGTTTCATCTTGCAACGAAACTGGAGAGCTTGTGAGGTTTCCTGTTTCATTAAGCCCTACTATATGAGATGTACGAAGATTACATTTAAAGTATTCAAAAATAGACGGTAATGGAGTTGAAAATTTATGATGTAGTAATAAATTTGTTGGTCTAAATCTTTGGTCGTAATAAAATATTGTATGTTTTGACATATATAAATGTACAAAACATAATTTAAAAAAGGCTATTTTTCGCACTGGGTCACGCAAAACCAACCCTTTAGCCTTTATTAAAAAGAAGAAGTAGTTTTTAGGGTATTTAATTGTTAATATATGTAATAGGTATATGTTGGACTAACCCGCCTTAATTGCCCCCCCGCGTCTAAAGTCGAAAATACCCCTCCATGAGTTAATCCTAAATGATTTAATAGTTGAAGGAATTATAAATTTAAAGATATTTAGGTAATCGAAACCAAGAAACTTTGCAGTTTTTATAACCTTTTGTCACCCATGTGTCACCTACAAATTAAAAACCCCTGTAAACTATTGATTTACAAGGGTTTATAAGCATTGTTTTGTAGCCCGTAGGGGAATCGAACCCCTGTACCAAGAATGAAAATCTTGTATCCTAACCCCTAGATGAACGGGCCATATTTTTGTCGCAGTGAAAAGAACGTTGCTTTGGAGTCGAACTCCGGGAATCCCTGCCCTCCTGCGTCAGAGCAGGCAGGAACCCCTGTAACAAGAATGAAAATCTTGTATCCTAACCCCTAGATGAACGGGCCATATTTTTTGTCGCAGTGAAAAGAACGTTGCTTTGGAGTCGAACTCCGGGAATCCCTGCCCTCCTGCGTCGAGCAGGCGGGGAACCCCTGTAACAAGAATGAAAATCTTGTATCCTAACCCCTAGATGAACGGGCAATATTCTGTGTCGCAGTGAAAAGTACGATGCTTTGGAGTCGAACTCCGGGAATCCCTGCCCTCCTGCGTCGAGCAGGCGGGGGAACCCCTGTACCAAGAATGAAAATCTTGTATCCTAACCCCTAGATGAACGGGCCATATTTTTTGCCGCAGTGAAAGAACGTTGTTTTGGAGTCGAACTCCGGGAATCCCTGCCCTCCTGCGTCGAGCAGGCGGAGAACCCCTGTACCAAGAATGAAAATCTTGTATTCTAACCCCTAGATGAACGGGCCGTTTTCTCAAAAGAGATGCAAAAGTAGCGCAAAAAAACATTTTGTAAAAGTTTCTGCGAAATATTTATCGCGAACTGGGTAATTTTACAGGATAATTATGAGTAACTATCGCATAGCAATCAATGGATTTGGGCGTATCGGAAGGATTTTCCTTCGGAGGGTCCTCGAAAAAAATAATGTTGACGTAGTGGCTGTCAACGATCTTACCGACGTGGAAACCCTCGCTCATCTCTTCAAATATGACTCTATTCACCGCAAATTTAGCGGAGAAGTGCATATAGAAGGCGGTGATCTGATCGTAAATGGCAAACGTATCAAGGTTTTTGCGGAAAAAGACCCGGCAAATCTTCCCTGGAAGGATATGAACATCGATCTGGTGCTCGAATCATCTGGACATTTCCTCGATATGAAATCGGCAATGTTGCACGTTGCATCGGGAGCAAAAAAGGTATTGTTATCGGCACCACCCAAATCCCCCGACATAAAAACCATTGTTTTGGGTGTTAATGATGCCATGCTTCTGAAAGAGGATATCATCATCTCCAATGCCTCCTGCACCACTAACTGTGCCGGGCCCATGATAAAGGTGCTCCACGAGCAATTTGGCATCGATCACGCTTATATCACCACCATACACTCCTACACCTCCGACCAGCGCCTGCACGACGCTCCGCACAAAGATCTGCGCAGAGCCAGAGCAGCAGCCCTCAATATGGTGCCAACAAGCACCGGAGCGGCTCAGGCAATTGCGGCTACCTTCCCAGAACTAAAAGGAAGAATTGGCGGAGCAAGTATTCGTGTTCCGGTTGCCGATGGCTCCATTACCGATATTACCTGCACGCTGCTAAAGCCCGCAACAATCGAATCGATCAATGCAGCTTTCAAACAAGCCTCCGAAACCTATCTCAAAAATATTCTTTCATATTCCACCGAACCCCTCGTTTCCATCGATATCGTTGGCGACCCGCATTCCTGCATTTTCGACTCCGAATTAACAGCAGTAAATGGAAATATGATAAAAGTAATGGGTTGGTATGATAATGAGTTTGGATATTCAAGTCGCTTGGCAGATCTTGTGATTAAAATGAAAGAAATAAATATTTAAAGAATATTAAAATGAAAAAATGAAGGAATGAAAGAATGAAGGAATGGGGCATCCGGGCGGAAGTAAATTTTTATTCCAACAAAAAACTACTTCGCGGACCTTACCGCTCTTCCCGTCTTACCGGCCCCCTCATCCGCTATACGAAGACATAGGACATAAGACAAGGAAGTAGGAAATAGGACAAAGAAAGATACACAACAACTAATAATAAAAAACTAAATAGAATAAAATAAATGCGTACCATAAAAGACTACAACTTCAAAGACAAACGCGCGATCATACGCGTTGATTTTAATGTTCCGTTAGATAAAAAAACATTCGAGGTAACCGACGATACAAGATTAAAAGCTGCAATCCCAACAATTAAAAAAGTATTGGAGGATGGTGGTTCTGTTGTTTTAATGTCACACCTCGGAAGACCAAAAGGCGGGCCTGAAGATAAATATTCATTAAAACATATCGTAAAACATTTATCCGAATTAATAGGTCAGGATGTAAAATTTGCTGACGATTGTATTGGTGATGATGTGCGGTTTTAGCATTAAATTTATTGCCCGGTGAAGTAATGTTGCTTGAAAATCTCCGCTTCCATCCTGAGGAAGAAGCCGGCGATAAAGATTTTGCAATTCAATTAAGTGAGTTGGGGAATGTATATATTAACGATGCATTCGGCACTGCACATCGCGCGCATGCATCTACTACCATTGTTGCAGAATTATATACACCCGAAAATAAAATGGCGGGTTATTTATTGGCGGCAGAAGTAGATGCTGCAAATAAAGTATTGAACGATCACGAAAAACCATTTACTGCAATTATTGGCGGCGCAAAAGTTTCTGATAAAATTATGATATTGGAAAAATTAGTGGAAAAAGCGGATCACATCATTGTTGGAGGAGGAATGGCTTATACTTTTATTAAAGCAATGGGTGGTGATATCGGAAATTCATTATGCGAAGAAGATAAACTCGATCTCGCAAAACAATTAATAGAAAATGCGAAATCAACCGGTGCAAATATTTTATTGCCTGTTGATTCAATAATAGCCGATAAATTTGATAATGATGCTGCAAAAGATTCTTGCGTTAGCAATGTAATTCCTGCAGGTTGGATGGGACTCGACATTGGACAAAAAGCAATTAAAGATTTCAGCGATGTAATTCTTGCCTCCAAAACTATTTTATGGAATGGACCCATGGGCGTTTTTGAAATGGAAAATTTCAGCAATGGAACCATCCAAATTGCAAAAGCAATTGCACAGGCAACAAAAAATGGCGCTTATTCCCTTGTGGGCGGAGGCGACTCAGTTGCAGCGGTAAATAAATTTAATTTATCCGACCAGGTAAGTTATGTTTCAACCGGGGAGGGGCTATGCTGGAGTTTTTTGAAGGAAAGACTCTTCCGGGAGTTTTTGCTATTGAAGGCAAGTGATAATTGACAATTGATAATTGACAATTGGGGCTCGTCGATGGGAGGAAAAATAATTTCCTATTTATAACTGTGATATTATAATTGATAGTCGTTTAAATAATCTAAACGACTATTTTTTTTATAAAGTGACTTGGTAAATTTTCTATTTTTCGATTATAACCCTGGTAGACAATTGATTTCAGGCCATAATCGAATTCCCGTTATCAATTATCAATTGTCAATTATCAATTATTCCCGTGTATTTAATTTTAAGCGACTATTTTCAATTTATTTTACACTCCAATTATCGAACTTTAAATCGTATCCGATTAGCATAAAGTAATCTACAATCATTAGGTAATCAGCGTTATTCCTCACTCTACCCAGAGTAAAAATGGTACACGATTAATTCCCATCCCTAGTCGATGTAAAAAATTATCAATTGTCAATTGTCAATTATCAATTAAAAGGCTTTCTTCTTAAATTAATTCTCCTATTTTAGTTGCGTTTATCTCTTATGACAGGATACTGGAACCACATCCCTCTCTTCCGATATTTGGTCCCTTTTGTGTTGGGGATCATAATATCCATTCAATTGCAACTGCAGGCAATGGAGTATGTGTATTGTTTTTTCGGAGTGGTATTTATTTATTTTTTATTTCAGATAATACATAAATTATCCTCTTCATTCCGGCTGCAACCAATGCACGGGTTTTTATTTCATTTGGTATTATTTTTTGGAGGAATATGTATTGTGATTAAGGATACTCCTGTGTATCACGATGATTATTTTATGGTGAATGCAGATAGTATTTCTCTGTTCGAATGTAGAATAAATAAACCTCCGGAGCTTACCGGTAAAAATATTAAATTGTATGTTGATGTTGATTTTTTAATAAAGGATTCTATTTCCACACGCGTTAATGGAAAATCTATTGTGTATATCAAAACCGATACTTTGCATCCGCAAACTTTTAATTATGGCGATATTATTTATATAAAAAATAAATTCGCTGAACCTCAGTCTACAAAAAATCCGGAAGCATTTGATTACAAAAAATATCTGAAGAATTTAAAGATATATCACGTTGCATTTTTAAAGGAAGGAGAGTATAAAAAAACAAATAGAAATGAAGCAAAAACCATCTGGACACATATTTATGGGTGGAAATCTTATTTTATTCGTTTGATGGAGAAACACATAAAAAATGAAAATTCGCTTTCGGTGGGAGTTGCTTTAATTATCGGACAAAAAAGTGTAATTCCAGACGAAGTGCAACAAGCATACGCAAATACAGGCACTATGCACATTTTGGCAGTTTCCGGTTTGCACGTTGGCATCTTATACGTAATTCTCGAGTTTTTGTTTCGTCCTTTCTCCTTTTTTTCACCAAACGCTCTAAAGCTGCTTTGTTTAAAACGGTAATTATTCTTGTAATAATTTGGTTATATGCATGTTTATCAGGTTTATCGGCCAGTGTAAATCGTTCTGCAGTAATGTTCACTTTTCTTGCTTTGGGAAAATTGTATGATCAGCAGATAGATAGTTTTAACATATTATTTGTATCCATGATTCCCCTATTGCTCGACGATCCCTATCAGATTACACAAGTGGGATTTCAATTGTCGTATTTAGCGGTGGGAGGGATAGTATTTTTTCAACCCCTCATATATAATATCTGGAAACCCATTAATACTATTGTAAAATATTTCTGGTCCATGACCTCCGTTTCCATTGCAGCACAAATTGTTACATCTCCAATAGGAATATATTATTTTCATCAGTTCCCGAATTATTTTTTGCTTTCCAATATTGTTGCCATTCCGGTTTCCTTTTTAATATTGGTTTTGGGAGTTGCATTTTTTGTTTTGGGTGCCATTCCTTTTGTTGGCTCAGCCATTGCTTTTTTACTCGATTGGTGTTTGCGTATCATGAATAACTCTGTGATACGCATTGAAAAATTACCCTATTCCGTTACCGATAATTTATATCTTAATACCACTGCAACATTACTGTTATATCTCATCATTATTTTTTTCGGAGCATTTTTAGTGTTGAAAGAAAAAAAATATTTTTTGGGAATGTTGGCGGGTATTTTATTGTGTAGTTTGAGTCTTACCCTGCACAAATTCGAAAACAACAATAATCAGAATATCAGTATCTACAACCTGAAAAAAAACACCGCCATTGTTATCAATAACGGTACTACTGCTTATATATTTACAGATACTGATTCACTTCCCAATTCAGAAGAATATACTTTTCACCTAAAAAATGATTTTATAGAAAATGGAATTAAAGATGCCCAATACATCAATATCAAAACACAAAAAGAATTTACACCCATCACTTCCTTTTATTACCGTTATCCCTTTTTATATTACAACGGAACCACCCTCTATTTTCTCGACAAAGAAACCCGCAACGATTCCGTCCCCAATGCCGAAGTAATTAACTACGTCATCCTCACTCAGGATCCCTTTCTTAAAATTGATTCCACTAACAATCCTTTTCCAAATGCCACTTATATAATAGATAATACAAACAGCTGGAAAAGCAATAATTATTGGATTAAACAATTTGGAAAGATGGAGATACCGGTTTATTCGGTGAAGAGGGAGGGATTTTATAAAGTTGAGTAGGATATTAAATCCGGCAAAACCCTGCGAGCAATCATTTCATCACAGCCGGAATTAAATAGTCCTCCATCATTCTATCAACCTGAGCATGTGCATAGGGTGAGTTATATGCTGTAGATGTAATCAAAATAACTATTGGTTGATCTTTGAAAATAAAGATCTTATTACCACCATTTCCGCTGGAATAATATACCTCATGGTCCGCTCCGTTAACTTTATAGGTCTTATTCCAAAACAGAAACCCATAATATTCGCCTTCGGTAATTATTATTTGTTTTGATAAACTTTTATTCACCCATTCGGGAGTGAGAATTTGATTGCCATTCCATTTGCCGCCATTTTGATATAGTTGACCATACTTTGCATAATCAATGGAGCGCATCTTTAGTCCGCCTGCTGTATTTGCCACTTTTTGAGGAGTGTATTCCCATTTGTAATTTGTAATTCCAAGTGGTTGAAATAATTTTTTATCAGCATATTTTTCCAGACCGTTTGGAACAGATTTATTTATAATATCGCCAAGAATTATTACGCCAGCTGTAAAATAATCCCATCGATGGTTGGCTATTTTCACTGTATCAATTGGCAGATTTAATCCAAATTCAACCCAGTTATTTGTTGGATACATGTTTTCTTCATTTCCGGCTGAATTTTGATCTAGATCAGAACCATCAAAGGGTGAACTCATGGTGAGCAAACTTTGTATTGTAATGCTGTCTTTTAATGGATTATAATTTTGGTAAGATGTTAAGTTGTAATACTCATGAAGCATTTGCAATTCGTTTTTTATATAACCATCATTAATTGCAATACCCATCATTGTGGATGCAAACGATTTGCCAACAGATCTTGTATCGTGTAGTGTATTTCTTTTGGCTCCGTTAAAATATTCTTCTATTAATAGTTTACCGTCTTTTATTACTACAATACTTGTTATGTCTTTAAATGTTTGTGTGGCAATTTTCCTGTTAAGTTCTTCTACCAAATCGGTGTCAAATTGTTCTGTTGAAATTTGCCAGTCTTTGAGCGGTTTTATAGTTTGAACCTGAATAAGTTTTTCGTTTATTTTTATTTCGGTAACAATAACAATTATTTTTCCTTCGGCAATAATGTCTCCTGTTTGCAATTCCGTAAAATTCAAATAAGGTCTGATTTCAATTCTTAGAAGATGTTCTCCGGTAGTTAATGCATCTTGTCCTCCATTAAATAAAAACCTATTCCAAAGAAATCTTCCCCAGGAATCTTCATTAGTAGAACTTATTAATGGAACTCTAAAAACTGTTCTTTCGTTTTTACTTTCAGCACTTCCTGCACCAACGGGCAGATTTTCCACATAGATTTTTTGATCGTCAACGAAAAAGGAAAATTGGTAATTCCCATTATTCGTCAATATATCTGGGCTAAGTTGTGGCGAAAGTTGATGTAGATAATTCGTTAAGGAGTTGCCTAAGAATACCCTGATATTTAAATCGGTGTTTTCTTTAAGGACAAAGGAGGATAAGAAATCGCTTTCTTCACACTTTTCAATAGGAATACTTTGCGCCATAAAAGTAATTTTGCCAATATTTCTTTTATGAATTTCATAAGAAATGCTGTCTTCCTTTACCAGATCAGTTACCTGACAAAAAATATGTACGAACGGAAATTGAAATAGTAGTATTAAAAGATAAGATCTGATCATTTTAATAGTGTAAGTGAACAGCAAAACTACTTTTAACAAATGGATAAAAATAGAATAGAATTAACATGGAAATTTTAGGCCAATATCATTTTCCTGAATTTTTTAGGACCAATTCCATTTACGGACTTGAAACACCGTGTAAAATGACTTTGGTCTGAAAACCCACATTCGAAAGCGATATCTGTTAATGATTTATTTTTAACTGGAAGCAAAGCCAGTGATTGTTCAATTTTTAGTTTTCTTAAATATTCACCCAAATTACAGTTAAAATATTTTGAAAAATCCCGTGACAAGTGCACAGGGTGAATTTCTAATTCTTGGGAGAGATAGTCAAGTGTAAGCCGGTTGGAATGTTCAAAAAACAGTATTTCATTAATTTTTTTCGTCCATGCAGGTTTTCTTATTGTTTCTGTTCGATTCTTGCGAAACATTTCTGCAAGTGATTGTAGTACCAGGGATTGAATTGATAAGGCGGAAATTTCATCTTCTATTTTTGTTTCCTTAAATATTTTATACAACAAAAGTTTTACATCAACATTCGTAATTTTAATACTCCCTTGTAATCTATCTATGTTAAGGTCCAGCTTTTTGAACCATGAAGAATTTAATTCAATATGGAAGCCTCTCGTAAATCCCTCAGGTTTTATGTTGTAGTGAGGTTCCTGCCAATTGTGAAATAATAAACTTCCAGCTGCACAAGTATAAACTTCCTTTTTGTTTCCTTCTATTATGTTTCCTTGCAATACTAAAGTGAAATATGCATTTTCATGATAATGCCAATCTACTTTTTCATGAATATATTCCGTATCAGTTAAGGTCAACCCATTTAAATGAATCGTTTTATTAGTCTCCCCATAAAATTCTCCCGTTCGTAATTGTTTCATAATTGTTATTACCCAAAATTAAATATTTCCGGAATGGGAAGATGTTTTTTTTCAGATCTTAATTTAATTTAACGTTTTGCTTCTAGGGTTACTAAGGGTATCTTGAAAAGTTATATTTATTGGTTTAAGCAATTGGGTAGGATTGGATACTTATTTATTCTGTGAAAATAGAACCTTTTAACAGATGTGTGTTCAGCTGGTTCATTGTTGAGGGATAATTTTACATTTCCGCATGAATTAATTTAATATAATGTTTTATTTATTATAATAATATCTTTATCCTCTATAATAAATTGAGGCAAAATTTGATTGCCATGACTAGCAAAGGCAGCAATCTTGTAACCTTTGCTTTTAAGGGAATCTATTACATCTTTTTCGGGCCACCAAGCATAAACGTTTTGATTCGAATAAAAAAGAGCCTCTACATCTTCCATTGATTTACCATTAAAAATAATATAGCTGCCATTTAAGGTAGTATCTAAGGAACGATATATCTCAGCATTATGTATTTTAATTTTTCGATTGTCCCAATTATAATTTGATAATCCTCTTTCATGGGTTTTTCTGAGTGTTTCATATTTCAAGTTCGTATATACACTAATTGCTATGATCATAAATACTATGACTGTCCCTATTTTTTTACCAGACTTTACAACTAATTTATTATATAAATAATCATAGTTTAATCCTATAATTAGGAGAATAAGAGGGTAAACCATAAAAACGTAAGCCGATACTTTTGTAGTAGCTAATAGAGTAAAAAATACATAAACTGTTAAAATTGATGTCAAGATAATTATCTTAAAATACGTTGGAAGCTTACTTTTTAGAAATAGAATTAATCCTGATATAATTAATGGAATCAAAAAATAGGAAAAATGTTTTGGCAATTCAATGAAATAAAATAGATAATTTCCAGTATGCCCTTCAATAGCTTCCGTTAAATGTTGTTGGTTAAATTGGAACTCATACTTTGCTTCGACAGGATACTCTGTATGAATATAAATTTGCCAGGGAAGCATTATAATTAAGGTAATTATAAGTGTCAGAAATAGCCGTTTAAATTGTTTAATATAATCTTTTGGCCTTTCCATTATTAGAATATTTAAGCCAAATGCTGCGTAGACTAATAAACCCGTTAGCCATTTAACAAGAATGGCCAAACCGGAAAACAATCCAACGAGTATTAACCACTTGTAGTTTTTTGAAGAGTAATATTCAAGTAACGCCCAAATGCTGCAAGTAACATAAAATAGCATTGAAATATCATTATGATCCATACCTATTGCACCGGTAGTTAACTCAATAGAAAACATCGAAAAGCAGAATAATAGGGCGGCACCCATTCCCGCTAAAGGTTTTTTCATTAAATAACCAATTCGTAAAATAATAATGCATAGAAAACTGCATAGTATAGCGCTTGGTAACCTGAGAGCAAACTCATTTATGCCAAATATTTTCATGCTCAGAGCCATTTGCCACATAAACAAAGGTTGCTTATGTAGCCAAATGTGATTTCCCCACCAATCCTGAAAATTATATGGTAACACAGGATCTTCCCGCAATACAGGTAATAAAGGATTCGTAATAAAATTTTTAGCTACAACTGCATGATATCTTTCATCCCAATCATGTAAAAATGGGTCTTGTTGAATGTAATGCATTCTAACAAACAAGGCACTGGAAAACAAAAAGAAATACAGAAGTATATTTCTTTTTGTTAAAAATGCATAAATACTTAGAACTGCTAATAAAATACTTACTAAAAATAACTCCACATTCAAAAATTAATTTACAACAGATTCAACCTGAAAATTGAGTGATAAAAACTACAATTAATATTATTTTTATAATATTGGATTTTAGAATTAAAAATACACATTTTCCTGAACCGCGGGCAATTGATGCGATCGACTTCTTACTTGTTAATTTACTCCATCAACCATTTAAACAGTCAACAGTGTGCAGTGGGCAGTAAGCAGTTTGACGCCATCGAGTCATTCCTCCGAACAATATTTCTTCAACAACTTCAATCCCTTCAACCCCTTAAACAGTCAACAGTGTGCAGTGGGCAGTAAACAGTTTGACGCCATTGAGTCATTCCTCCGGACAATACTCCTTCAACCCCTTAAACAGTCAACAGTGTGCAGTGGGCAGTAAACAGTTTGACGCCTGTCGAGTCATTCCTCCGATCTATACTTCTTCAACCATTTCAACCCTTTAAACAGTCAACAGTGTTCAGTGGGCAGTAAACAGTTTGACGCCATCGAGTCATTCCTCCGGACAATATTTCTTCAACAACTTCAATCCCTTCAACCATTTCAACTCTTCAATCGATGTCATCTTCTAATCCCCTCTTCGAACCCCGACTCAGAACCGCAGCATGTAGTATCTCCGCAGGAGATCTACTACATGCCAGAACACAGAACACAGAACACAGAACACAGAACTCAGAACTCAGAACACAGAACACAGAACACAGAACTCAGAACTCAGAACACAGAACTCAGAACACAGAACACAGAACTCAGAACACAGAACTCAGAACTCAGAACTCAGAACACAGAACTCAGAACCCCCCGCTAACATTTGTGCATAACCCATGTGCATTTCCTGTGCACAAATTTTTTTGGCATCTCGGTGTACAAATGTGTACAAAAGTGTAATAAAAATGATAGGTTTACGTTCAAATTAACACTAAAACCAAAAAATGGCTTTCCTGATCGGTGAATATGAGTGTACCCTCGACGTAAAACAGCGCATTCGTGTGCCTGCGGGACTACTCAGTCAGCTTACAGGAGACGACGCCGGAAAGTTCGTGATAACCCGCGGTATCGACCCATGCCTTTATCTATATCCGCAAAGTGAATTCTACACAGAAATGGACAATGTGAGCAAGATCCAGGAGAATTCGGAAGAGGACAGGGACTATAAGACCCAGTTTTATAGCGGAACCTCGGTTTTGAATATCGATTCTAGCGACAGGATACTGATTCCCAAACTGCATTTATTGCATGCCGGAATTACCAAGGATATCATCATGGTGTGTATGAAAAATAAGGTTGCTGTCTGGAGTATGGAACGTTTCAGCGCAAAATTCATGAAAATGGACGCAACCCAATACCAGCAATTATCAGAAAAAGTGAGAAGTAAATATGGTATATGAGTGCAACATACCACATACCCGTTCTTTTACATACAAGCATTGAAAATCTGATCACAGATCCGGATGGAACTTATGTGGATGTCACCTTTGGCGGTGGCGGACATACAAGGGAGATCCTAAAAAATCTCGGAAACAAAGGGAAACTCTTTTGTTTCGACCAGGATGCAGATGCCGAAAAAAATTACATCAACGAGTTCAGCGCTAACGAACAAGTAACCTTCATCCCGCAGAATTTTCGCTACATGCAGAAATTTCTGCGGGTGCATGGAGTAACACAAGTAGATGGAATTCTTGCAGACCTCGGTGTAAGCTCCCATCAATTTGATGAAGGAGAACGCGGATTTTCCGTTCGTTTCGATGGTCCCCTCGATATGCGCATGAATAATAATCAATCCATTTCCGCATACGATGTAATTAATAATTATACGGAAGATCAGTTGAAAAATATTTTCAGCCTTTATGGTGAAGTGCGAAATTCAAAACAACTCGCACACATCATCGTGAACGCAAGAACAAAAATGAAACAAAACGGCGGCAGAGGAATTACAACAACCGGTGAATTAAAAAATATTGCATTAACGGTTGTAAAAGGAGAACACAGTCCGTATTTGTCAACCGTTTTTCAGGCAGTAAGAATAGCAGTAAATGACGAAATGGGAGCACTGCGCGAAATGCTCGAAAGCACAACACAATTATTAAAACCGGGCGGAAGATTAGTAGTAATAAGTTATCATTCCCTCGAAGACAGAATGGTAAAAAATTTAATAAAAACAGGAAGTGTTTTAGGTGAAAACGAAGGCGATATCATGGGAAGAAAAATAATCCCATTTAAATCACTAACAAAGAAACCAATATTACCTGAGGAAATGGAAATTAAAGAAAATCCAAGATCACGAAGTGCAAAATTAAGGGTGGGAATTAAAAATGAAGGAATGAAAGAATGAAAAATGAATTTTCACCCGAAACGCAAATTAAAGAATTAAAAATGAACGAATGAATTCAACCGAAAAAAAACAACCCACCGAACAAAAACGAAACCTTTCAGGTATGCTGAAATCGTTTGACGAGGTGTCGTTTTTCAGGTTGGAAAAATTAATCAGTAACATACCGTATTTCTTATTTGTTGTGGTGATCGGAATATTTTATATCTGGAATAATCACAGAGGAGTGGAAATGGAAAGAGAAATAAGAACAGTAAATCAGCAATTATTAGAAAAACAATATTACTATAATGCAACACGCGATTCGCTTACGCAACACAGTCGCCAAAGCACCGTTGCAAAAATGGTAGACACATTACATATGCAGGAATTATCACATCCGCCTTATACAATTAAAACAAAAAGTGGACAACACTAAAAAAGACATATTATGGAGATTGTATCTCTCGCTTGCAGCATTTGTCGTGCTTGGGTTGGGTATTACTGCGCAAATAATTAATATTCAATTTGTGCAGGGAGATGCTTATCGTGCAATGGCCGACAGCGCCAGAGTGCGCACTCAAGTAATAGAACCGAAACGCGGAAGTATTATGTCGGAACACCACGATATTCTTGCAACATCATTTCCATATTATAAAATATATATGGATCCGGTAGCACCAAATGATGTCGACTTTAAAAAGAATATAGATTCTTTATCCATTCAATTAGCAAATTTATTTCGCGATAAAACTGCAGCCCAATACAAACAAAAAATTACACAAGCGCGCAAACAGAAAAAAAGATATATCGAAATATATAAAAAAGCAACACTTCCTCAAAAACAAAAACTGGAAAATTTTGCTTTGTATCGTCTTGGAAAAAATCGCGGCGGATTAATTACCGAACAAATAGAAAATCGCGCATATCCATATAACAGTCTTGCAAACAGAACGATCGGTTATGTAAAAGACGGTAGAAAAATAGGTTTGGAAGGAACATACGATACCTTATTAACCGGTAAGGAAGGATATACTTTGATGCGTAAAATAGCAGGAGGCAGCTGGATGCCGATCAGTGATAAAAATGAAGTTGATCCTGTGGATGGTGTGGATGTTATAACAACACTCGATATTAATATGCAGGATATTACCGAAACTGCTTTGCGCAGATCGTTAGTTAAAAATGATGCTGCATGGGGAACTGCAATTGTGATGGAAGTGAAAACTGGAAAAATTAAAGCGATCGCCAATTTAACGCGCTCTGCTCCGGGTTTTTATAAGGAGGATTACAATTATGCAATTTCAACTAAAGTAGAACCAGGTTCCACATGGAAATTATTTTCCTTAATGTGTTTGTTGGAAGATGGATTATCTATAACTGATCATGTGGATCTTAATCAGGGCACCTATTTATTTGCCGATAGAACAATGCGCGACAGTGAACCACATAGCAGAAGAAATGTAACAGTGGAAACTGCATTTGCACTTTCTTCCAATGTAGGAATTTCACGATTGGCTTATGATTATTATCAAAAGGAACCACAAAAATATATCGATCATTTAATTCAATCTGGCATAGCAAATAAAACCGGAATTGAAATTAGTGGTGAACCAAAACCTTATTTTAAAAAAGATCCAAAGGATAAAGAATTGTGGTATAAAACTACCATTCCATGGATGAGTGTTGGATATGAATTAACAGTTACGCCATTACAATTACTTACATTTTATAATGGAATTGCAAATGATGGTAAAATGATGAAACCCTATTTGGTGCAGGAAACTCAGCAATATGGAGCTACAATTCAGGAATTTGAACCCATTGTTTTAAATGAAAAATTGTGTTCAAAAAGTACGGTTGATCAATTGCAGGAATGTATGCTTGCAGTAGTGGATAGCGGAACTGCTAAACATTTAAAAAATGAATATTACCAGTTTGCAGGAAAAACAGGAACTGCGCAATTAGTAGAAAACGGCGTGTATGGTCATAATCACCTTGCAAGTTTCGCCGGTTATTTTCCATATGAAAATCCGAAATATTCTATTGTGGTTATCATAAGTGATCCAAATAGCCCTGTGTATTACGGGGGATATGTTTCTGCTCCGGTTTTCAGAGAAATTTCTGATAAAGTGTATTCGCATTTTATTAATATGCGCGAACCCGTAAATATGGCGGATACTTCTTTTGTTGGTGTTACTGCATCCGCAAAAGGAAATGCATACGATTTCCGACAAATATTAAAATGGCTGAATGTAAATGAAACATTTGATGATAATGAAGAATGGATAGCTATTAATACAAACGGAAAATCTTCCACACACGAATTAATTAAAACATACCAATATACCATGCCAAATGTAAAAGGAATGGGTTTACGTGATGCAATGTATTTATTGGAATCCAACGGATTAAAAGTGGGTGTGAGTGGAAGTGGTAAGGTTACTTCTCAAAGTGTAGAAGCGGGACAAGCAATTAATAAAGGAACTTTTGTAAGCATACAATTGAATTGAAAAAATTAAACGAAATATTATCTGTTGTTAAATTCACAAACTCCGGTGGACAGAATTTGAATGCCATTTCTGTAAGCGGAATTACTGCGGATAGTAGAAACGTAAAACCCGGTTTTGTATTTGTTGCAGTAAAAGGAACTGCGGTGGATGGTCACGATTTTATTCCTAAAGCTTTTGAACTTGGAGCAGTTGCAATTATTGCAGAACATACCATTGACCATGAAGATGCAGAATTAATATTTGTTGTTGCCGATGCTTCAGATGCCTTGGGAAAAATTGCGCATAAATTTTATGATTCTCCAACAGAGCATTTAAAATTAATTGGTATTACAGGTACTAATGGAAAAACATCCGTTGCAACCTTATGTTATAATTTAATAAAGGATCTGGGATTTAAAGTGGGTTTGATAAGCACAGTGGAAAATAAAATTCAGGATACCATAATTCCTTCCACACATACAACACCAGATCCTGTCCAATTAAATAATTTATTGTCGCAAATGGTGGAAGCGGGTTGCGATTATGTATTTATGGAAGTGAGTTCGCACGCAGCGCATCAAAAACGTATCGCAGGATTAAAATTTGTCGGTGCGGCTTTTACAAATATCACTCACGATCATCTCGATTATCACAAAACTTTTGATAAATATATTGCAGCGAAGAAAATGTTTTTCGACGCGCTGGATAAAAATGCTTTTGCTTTGGTAAATGCAGATGATAAAAATGCCGGGGTGATGGTGCAGAATTGCAAAGCTGTTAAATATACTTTTTCCGTTAAAGGTTCCGCAGATTATACAGCAAGAATTAAAGAGAATGTTATCTCAGGATTAGTATTAAATATAGATGGAAGCGAATTTCATTCACAACTTTTAGGTGAATTTAATGCATGGAATTTATTAACTGTTTACGCAATCGGTCGCCTTTTAGGTTTTGATAAAAATGAAGTGCTTTCAGCGCTTAGCAAACAAACTGCGGTGGAAGGAAGATTTGATGTGATCTATTCTTCGGCTGATGCTATTACCGGAGTAATTGATTACGCACATACTCCCGATGCAGTGGAAAAATTATTATCAACCGTTCGATCCATGTTAAAAAATGAGCAACAATTATTAACTGTAGTGGGTTGCGGTGGCGATCGCGATAAAACAAAAAGACCTTTAATGGCTAAAGTTGCTGCAACGCTGAGTGATAAAATTATTCTTACTTCCGATAATCCGCGGAGCGAACATCCTGAAATAATTATTCAGGAAATGGAAGCTGGAATTGAAGGTGATCTGCGCAAAAAATCACTTTCGATACTGGATAGAAAAGAAGCAATTAAAACAGCGGTGATGTTGGCAAAGCGCGGTGATGTTATTTGTGTTGCAGGAAAGGGCCACGAAAAATATCAGGAAATTAAAGGAGTAAAATATCCCTTCGACGATAAAAAAGTGCTTTCGGAAACCTTTAAAACCCTTTCGAGATAATGTTATATTATTTATTTAATTGGTTGGATGAACAATATGATTTTCCGGGTGCGGGGATGTTTCAGTATTTATCTTTTCGCGCGGGAATGGCGGTTTTATTGTCGCTTATCATATCTATCATAATTGGTAAATGGATCATTAAATATTTACAAAAACAACAAATAGGTGAATCTGTTCGCGATCTCGGTCTGGAAGGTCAGTTGAGTAAAAAAGGTACTCCTACCATGGGAGGCCTCATCATTATCGCTGCTTTATTAATTCCCGTTTTATTATTGGCAGATCTGAAAAATATATATGTAATTCTCATGTTGATAGTTACTGTTTGGATGGGATTAATTGGATTCTTGGATGATTATATTAAAGTTTTCAGAAAAAATAAGGAAGGACTTCGTGCGAAATTCAAATTAATGGGGCAGGTGGGATTAGGAACCATAGTTGGATTAGTTCTTTATTTTTCTGATGATATTAAATTGCGCGACTACGATCATATTTATGTATATGAAGTGGAAAATGGTCACGCTGTTGGAAGACCTATAGAAACATATCCTTCTAATGATGTGCGTTTGGAAGGAGATGGAATTATGGATAAGGACGGTGAAAGATTTTTAAGTCACGATACACGTTCTACAAAATCAACAATTCCGCTCGTAAAAAATAATGAATTCGATTATGAATGGTTGGTGAGTTGGGCCGATGACAGCACGAAGGTTTGGTTATTTCCTGTGGTATTTATTCTTATCATTATAATAATAATTACCGCAGTTTCCAATGGAGCAAATCTCACAGATGGATTAGACGGTTTAGCCGCGGGAACATCAACCATAATTGTTTTAACACTTACCATTTTTGCCTATATAGCCGGTAACGCTATTCTCAGCGATTATCTGAATATTATGTATATCCCCGAATCGGGAGAATTGGTTGTATTCAGTGCAGCATTAATTGGAGCTTGTATCGGATTTTTATGGTATAACGCATTTCCCGCACAGGTATTTATGGGTGATACCGGTAGTTTAACTATCGGTGGAATTATAGCATCACTCGCAATTGCGACCAGAAAAGAATTATTAATTCCTGTGTTATGCGGAATATTTCTGGTGGAAAATTTAAGTGTGATGATACAGGTATTTTATTTTAAATATACCAGAAGAAAATACGGCACAGGTAGAAGAGTTTTTCTAATGAGCCCTTTACATCATCATTATCAGAAAAAAGGAATGTTTGAAACAAAGATCGTAACACGTTTTTGGATCATCACGATATTATTAGCAATTATTTCCATAGTAACACTCAAAGTGAGATAAATGACGAAACGCATTGTCATATTAGGTTCCGGCGAAAGCGGCACAGGCGCGGCGATACTTGCTAAACGCAAGGGATTCGACGTGTTCGTGAGTGACAAGGGTGTAATTAAAAATGTTTATAAGGATAAATTGTTAGCAGAAAATATTGAATTTGAAGAAGGAACACACACTTACGAAAAAATATTTGCTGCGGATGAAATAATTAAAAGCCCGGGAATACAGGAAAAATACGAAGTGATGAAAAAAGTGCGGGAACACAATATTCCCGTAGTTGGTGAAATTGAATTTGCGTGGAGATATTGTTCCGGAAAAGTAATTGCAATTACCGGAAGTAATGGAAAATCAACATGCACAGCACTAACTTATCATTTATTGCAGAAGGCAGGAATGAATGTTGCCATGGGCGGAAACATCGGTAAGAGTTTCGCCGAATTAATTGCAAACGGCGATCATGAATATTATGTATTGGAGATCAGCAATTTTCAATTGGATGATTCCGTAACATTTAAACCTTTTATTTCTGTTCTTTTAAATATTACACCTGATCATCTGGATAGTTATAATTATCAGTTTGAAAATTATATCGCATCAAAATTCCGGATAGTAAAAAATCAGGGAGCCGGCGATTATTTTATTTACAATGCAGATGATGCGGTAATTGAACAGGAATTAATAAAACCAAATTATCATAAAACGATCACATCGTTATCCGCAATTTCTTTCACACTGAATGACCGTTCAGGAGAAGGAGGATGGATTTCCGGTGACACTCTAAATATTCAACTCAACCAAAACCAATTTAACATGACCATCAACGAATTAGCGCTACAGGGTAAACACAACCAATACAACTCAATGGCAGCGGCCATTACAGGGAAGGCATTGGACATTAAGAACGAAACAATTCGCGAAAGTCTGATGGATTTTCAAGGCCTCGAACATCGCCTCGAATTTGTCGCAAAAGTGCACGGCATTTCTTTTGTCAACGATTCCAAAGCAACAAATGTCAACAGCACATGGTTCGCATTGGAAAGTCAGAACAATCCAGTTATCTGGATAGTTGGCGGAATTGATAAGGGCAATGATTATTCTCATATAACAGATCTTGTGAGAAAAAAAGTAAAAGCAATTGTTTGTCTCGGGGCAGATAATACTAAAATTCACGAAGCTTTCGGTAAACTGGTTGATATTTTAGTAAATACGGAAAGTATGAAAGACTGTGTTGAAATGGCTTATCGTCTTGGCAATAATGGAGATGTTGTTTTATTATCTCCTGCATGTGCATCCTTCGATCTGTTCGAAAATTTTGAGGACAGAGGCAGACAATTTAAAGCAAGAGTGAAAGAATTATAAATAAAAATTTCAAATAAGAATTAATGAGTCAACCGGTAACATATATGTTAAGTAAAGTAAAAGGCGACCGCTATATTTGGTTGGTTGTTTTTGTACTTTCGGTTTTCTCTATACTCGCTGTATATAGTTCCACGGAAACACTTGCATATAAATCTGCCGGCGGTAATACAGAGTATTATCTTATTAAACACACTACAATATTAATATTCGGAATTTTTCTGATGTATTTAAGTCATTTAATTCCTTTTAAATATTATAGTCGCATTGCACAGATATTATTATGGATCTCGGTTCCGGCTTTATTATATACCATGTTTCTTGCACCGGAAGTAAATGATGCTTCACGCTGGATAACATTACCCGTAATAAACCTTACCTTCCAAACCTCCGACCTTGCGCGGTTTGCACTGATCATGTATACCGCAAGGATATTATCTAAAACACAGGATAAAGTAGATTCTTTTAAAGAAGCATTTGTTCCGGTGATATTACCTATTGCAATAATTTGTGCATTGATATTACCGGAAAATTTATCTACGGCAAGTGTATTATTTTTTACTTGTATCGTTTTAATGTTCGTTGGTCGCGTAAATTTTAAATATATCATGCTCACTATTGGAGCAGGAATTGTTTTATTGGGAATTGTGATTGGGCTTTCTTATTTATTACCGGATGTTGGTCGTTTAGGAACATGGAATACGCGGGTGGAAAGTTTTATAAATGGTGGAGACGGCGATGAAGAATTTCAGGTGGAACAGGCAAAAATTGCAATTGCGCAGGGTGGAATTTTAGGTGTTGGTCCCGGAAATTCCACACAAAAAGATATATTACCTTACCCTTATGCCGATTTTATTTTTGCAACTATTATTGAAGAATACGGATTATTTGGTGCTGTTATATTTATCTTTTTATATCTCGTTTTATTATATCGCTGCATTAAAATAGTGATAAAAGCACCGAGCAGTTTTGGTGCCTTACTAGCCGTAGGTTTAGGATTGTGTTTAACAATTCAAGCCTTCGCAAACATGGCGGTAGCAGTGCACTTGGTGCCAACTACAGGATTAACATTACCATTGGTAAGCATGGGTGGAACATCACTCTGGTTTACCAGTTTAAGTATAGGAATTATATTAAGTGTAAGTCGCGAAATAGAAGTAAAAGAAGAAAAAGATTCGGCGAAGGCAGAGGAGGAAGAGGATGTTATTTTGGAAGGGGAATGAATTGTAATACGTGATGTAGTTGTGTTGTCCTATGTCCTATGTCATATGTCCTACGTCCTTGAAAAGCGTCGTGGCAAAACAACTAATTAAAATATGAAGCAACCAATAAAAATATTAATCAGCGGCGGTGGAACAGGGGGACATATTTTTCCTGCAATTGCTATTGCCAACGAGATCAGGAGGAGAGAACCTGATGCTGATATTTTATTTGTTGGTGCGGAAAATAAAATGGAAATGGAAAAGGTTCCAAAGGCGGGATATAAAATTGAAGGTTTATGGATAAGTGGATTTCACCGCGGATTGGATATGCGCAATTTTAGTTTTCCATTTAAATTAATATCAAGTTATTTCAGATCAGGTGCAATTGTAAGAAAATTTAAACCTGATGTAGCTGTTGGAACCGGTGGTTTTGCAAGCGGACCTGCATTAAATGCAGCAATAAGAAATGGAGTTCCGGCTTTAATACAGGAACAAAATTCATATCCCGGGGTTACAAATAAAATTTTATCGCGTAAAGCAAAAAAGGTTTGTGTGGCATACGACGGAATGGATAAATATTTTCCCGGTGAAAAAGTAGTTAAAACCGGAAATCCTGTCCGCCAAAGTATTATTTTATGCAACGTTAAACCGGAAAAAGCACGCAAAGATTTTGACCTCGATCTGGATAGTAAAATATTATTAGTGGTAGGAGGAAGTTTAGGTTCCAGAACATTAAATAATTGTGTGAAGGCAGGACTGGATAAATTGCGAGATGCAAATATTCAGGTTTTGTGGCAAACAGGTTCCTTATTATTTGACGAATGTAAGTCGACAGCGAAAGGTTACGACAATATAAAAGTTTTTGATTTTATAACCAATATAGATCATGCTTATGCTGCTGCCGATGTAATTGTTTCCAGAGCCGGAGCAATAGCAATTTCTGAATTATGTCTTGTTGGTAAACCTGTTATTCTGGTTCCATTTCCATCTGCCGCGGAAGATCATCAGACCAAAAATGCAATGGCACTTGTTCGTGGAGAGGCTGCAATTCATATCAGCGATAAAGCTGCACAAAATGAATTGGTTATAGCGGCAATAAATTTGTTGAATAACGAAACAAAAAGAAAAACTTTATCAGAAAATATTAAGGGATTTGCAATTCCAGATGCAGCGGAAAGAATTGTGGAAGAGGTTTTTAAAATGATGAGTAAAAATTAATTATTTAGAATAATGCAATTGGATAAAATTAAAAATGTGTATTTCGTAGGTATCGGAGGCATCGGTATGAGCGCACTTGCACGTTATTTTAATTTGCAGGGAGCAAAAGTTTCCGGTTACGATCGCACTCCCACCAATCTTACGGATCAATTGCAAAAGGAAGGAATTTTAATACATTTTGAAGATAATATTGAATTAATTGATAAGGATGCTGAACTGGTTATTTATACTCCGGCTATTCCTAAAAATCACAAAGAATTAAATTATATCATCTCCAATAATTACCCTTTATATAAACGTTCCGAAGTGTTGGGAATGTTGAGTCGCGATAAATTTACTATTGCAGTAAGCGGTTCACATGGTAAGACAACCGTTTCCGGTATGATTACCTGGATCTTAAAAAATTCGGGTTACGATTGCACTGCTTTTTTGGGAGGAATTTGTTCCAACTTCAATTCAAATTTTGTACACGGCGAAAATGATGTAATGGTTGCTGAAGCTGATGAATACGATAGGTCCTTCATGCGATTATTTCCGAATATTACCGTGGTAACTGCCGTGGATTCCGACCATCTCGAAATTTACGGAACACAGGCTGAAGTGGAAAAGGCATTCATCGAATTTGCGAATAAAACAGAAATAGGAGGCGAAATTATAATTAAGGCCGGATTGCCGATCATTCCATTTTTAGAGCAACATGTCACCCAATATGCTCTGGAAAATAAGGAGGCAGATCTTTGGGTTTCCAATTATAAAATAACATTAACCGGAAGTGAAGTGGAATTGAGCAACGGAATTCGTTATACACTTAAATATCCCGGAATTCATAATATTGAAAATTCAGTTGCAGCCGTTGCTGTTGCATTGCAATTGGGAATTACCAATGAAAACATTTCTGAGTCACTGAATACTTTCCAGGGAATATATCGTCGCTTTGAATTAGTTGCCTCCAATAATAAAACTGTTTATATCGACGATTATGCTCATCACCCGGAAGAAATAAGAATGTTTTTGCTGAGTCTGCGTGCAATTTACAAGGATAAAAAGATCACTGCAATTTTTCAGCCTCATCTCTTTACAAGAACACGAGATCTTGCCGATGGATTTGCCGCAAGTCTTGATCTTGCGGATGAGATCATTTTAATGCCAATTTATCCTGCAAGAGAAGAACCTATTGAAGGGGTAACTTCTGATATTATTTTAAGCAGAATAAAAAATCCCCGAAAACGAATTTTAAACAAAGAGGAACTTTTACATCATATTAACGAAAACGAGTTTGAGATCCTTTGTACCATTGGTGCAGGCGACATTGATAAAATGATAAAACCTATTGCTGAAATCATAAATACCAGATCATGAGCATGAAAAAGAAAATATTTCGCGTTTTTGGTTTTCTGTTGATACTTACATGTGTTACAGGATTGGTATTGTTAACCTCTTTTAATTCTAAAAAACAGGAAGCTGTTGTGTGTGGAAAGGTAGATATTTTGATCGATCACGATAAGAATATCTTTTTTCTGGATGCATCTGACATAAAATCGCTTTTAATTAACTCATTTGGCGATTCCGTTAAAGGCGACAGAATTAAAAATATAGCAGTTGGACGAATAGAAAAAGTAATCGAAGAAAATGATTTTGTGCAGGATGCAGAAAGTTGGTTGGATGCAAATGGTGAATTACATATCAATATTGTACAGAAACAACCACTTGCACGAGTTATTAACAGCAGTGGTGTGAATTATTATATCACTGAAAAAGGAAATAAGATGCCTATCAGCACTAAATTTACGAGTCGTGTTCCTGTTGTTACCGGAAACATTAAAGAAGGCACTTATAACTCAAACATGATAGAAACTCAGGTGCTTAAAAACGTGTTGGAATTATCGCGTTTTATTCATGCAAATACTTTCTGGAATGCCCAGATCGAACAGATCTTCGTCGCTGATAACGGCGAGTTTATTTTAATTCCGAAGTTGGGCGATCATAAAATTGAGTTTGGAGGAATTAATGAGATGCAGGAAAAATTCAATAAACTCGAAATATTTTATAAAGAGGGATTGAATTATATGGGTTGGGAAAAATATGAAACTATTAAACTTGACTATAAGGGTCAGGTTGTTTGTGATAAAAAAATGCAACTATGAACAACAGTAATCGAATTATTACAGGTCTCGATATCGGCACAACAAAAATTTGTGTTATCGTAGGACAAATGACAGATAATGGAAAGATCCAGATTCTCGGAATGGGAAAAGCCGATTCTTTTGGAGTAATGCGCGGAGTTGTTGCCAATATTGACAAAACCGTTGAAGCAATAAAACTTGCAGTTCAGGAAGCACAGGAAAAAAGTGGCGTTGAAATTCACGATGTATATGTCGGAATTGCCGGTCAACATATTAAAAGTTTGCAACATCGCGACATTTTCACTCGTAACGATGCGGAAAATGAGATTTCAATGGATGATATCGATCAGATGGTACTCAATATGCATAAATTGGTACTTCCTCCGGGCGATCGCATCATTCACGTTTTACCACAAGAATTTATTGTTGATGGCGAACAGGGAATTAAAGATCCTATCGGCATGAGTGGTGTGCGCCTCGAAGCCAATTTCCATATTATCACCGGACAAATTGCCGCGGCAAAAAATATTTTTAAATGTGTGGAAAAAGCCGGATTAAAAGTTATTGATCTCGTGCTCGAACCATTGGCATCATCTGAATCAGTTTTAAGTGAAGAGGAAAAGGAAGCGGGTGTTGCTTTAGTGGATATTGGTGGTGGAACAACAGATATCGCAATTTTTCAGGATGGAATTATCAGACATACTGCAGTTATTCCTTTGGGTGGAAATATTATCACCGAAGATATTAAGGAAGGTTGTATGATCATGAAAAATCAGGCAGAAATATTAAAAATTAAATTCGGTTCCGCACTAGCTACGGAAACAGAGGATAATGAAATTATTTCTATTACAGGATTAAAAGGACGTGAACCAAAAGAAATAAAAGTAGAAAATCTCGCTAGAATAATTCAAGCGAGAATGGAAGAAATTTTGGAACACGTTTATTACGAAATTAAATTATCCGGCCATCACAAAAAATTGATCGGCGGAATTGTAATAACAGGCGGTGGAGCACAATTAAAACATTTAGTGCAACTGGCATCCTATATCACCGGAATGGATGCACGCGTAGGATATCCCACAGAACATATTTCAAAATCAAAAGTGGAAGATATTCGTCATCCGATGTATGCCACTGCTGTAGGTTTAATTTTGAAAGGTTGTGATGATAGAAATTTCAGAAATTTTGAACCGACAACGGAAAATGTAAATCCAAAACAGGAAGTTAAAAATGTTGTTCCGGAGAATGTGATGAACAATAATATTTTGCAAAATAATTCAGTTGATGTTGCGGTGGAAAATGAAATGCGTGAAGAAGAAAATGAATCCACTCAACAAGATCGCAAAAATGCAAAACCAGGATGGCTGAAAAGTATGCTTTCGAATACTAAAAAATGGTTCGAAGAAGATGATGTTTCAGACTTTAAATGATTTGGTAATCTGGTAATTGTCAATTTGGTAATTGCTAGACACCCTTAAGATTGATTTAACATTGAAAAATTTATATCACCATAAAGTATTAAAGATTATGTAGAATTGAAAGAAAAATATACTGAAAATCATATTGTTTTCCCTTAACCCTTAAAAACGAAATATGAATGCTGAAGAGTTGAAGTTGCGAACTAAGCAGTTTGCAATTAATATCATTAAGTTCTTTGATTCGATAAGTAGTGATTCAAAAAGTTTGAGAATAATTCAAAACCAATTGATCAGATCTGCAACTTCCGTTGCTGCTAATTATAGAGCAGCCTGCAGAAGCAGATCCAAAGCTGAGTTTATTTCTAAAATTAAAATTGTAGAAGAAGAATCAGATGAAAGTCAATTTTGGATTGAACTACTTATTGAAAGTGGAATTGTGAGAAAAGAAAAAATAGAGTTCCTGTTAATTGAAGCAACTCACTTAACAAAAATTTTTTCCGCCTCTGCCAAAACTGCTAAAACAAACAAATAAATGGATAAATGTTAATAGGAAAATAAATTCTCCGGTAATAGAAGAAGTATCATCCGGAGCAATCAATTACCAAATTGACAATTACCAAATTGAAAATATCAAAATCATCAACGGGTAATAAAAGTCCCCGGTCATAATAAAATTATCATCGGGGAAATCAATTACCAAATTAACAAATTATTAAACTATTAAATTAAAAAGCAATGTACTTCGACGTACCGAAAGAACAATCATCCATAATAAAAGTAATCGGTGTAGGCGGTGGCGGCTCTAATGCTGTAAACCACATGTTCATGCAGGGAATTAAGGATGTAAACTTTGTGATCTGTAATACCGACCACCAGGCTTTGGAAATGAGTCCTGTTCCAAATAAAATTCAATTGGGACCAAGTCTTACAAAAGGCAGGGGAGCGGGTTCTCATCCGAGTGTTGGCCAACAGGCCACGATGGAAAGTCTGCAGGAAATAAAAGCCTTACTTGAAAAAAATACCGAGATGGTTTTTATAACTGCTGGAATGGGCGGTGGAACCGGAACCGGTGGTGCACCTGTTATTGCAAAACTTGCAAAGGAAATGGGAATTCTTACCATTGGAATTGTTACAGTTCCTTTCGGATTTGAAGGAAAAAGAAGAAAATCGCAGGCACATGAAGGTCTCGAAACATTAAAACATTTTGTTGATGCAATTTTAATTGTATCCAATGATAAATTGCGCGACATGTTCGGCAATCTTGCGTGGAATGATGCCTTTGCAAAAGCAGATGATATATTAACAACCGCAGCAAAAGGAATTGCAGAAATTATTACTGTTCCGGGTTATGTGAATGTCGATTTTGAAGATGTAAAAACAGTATTACGCGATAGCGGATTGGCAATAATGGGTTCAGGAAGTTCTGATGGTGATGATCGTGCTATTAATGCTGTGAAAGATGCATTGGAATCGCCATTATTAAATGATAATGATATTCGCGGAGCAAGAAATATTTTATTAAACATTTCTTCCGGAGTTAAACCGGTATTGATGGATGAAATTGCAGAGATCACCGATTTTGTTCAGGAAGCAGCTGGTAATGATTGTGATATTATCTGGGGAAATTGCACCGACGAAACACTTGGTGATAAATTAATGGTGACCGTTATCGCAACAGGATTTGAGACCATTGAAGAACGCAGTCGCAGGGTAAAAGAAAGCACTTATAAAATAACGCATATCGACACCAATGCTTTATTAAATAAAATGCTTGAACCCAAAATACACGAAAAAGAAGAAGATGTTGAAGTTAAGGAAAAGGAAGAATATTCCATTCATTTAAAAAGCGATAATAAACCGGAAGAAAAAAAAATAAAAAAGGAAGAGGATACTAATCCCCGTCAGTTCAGTTTCGATTTTGATATGTATGGTGTTCCGGATTTAAAGGTGGAGGAAGAAATAGAAGAACTTGTTAACGAGCAGGAACCAATTATTACCAAGGAAGAGCCGATCACGGAAATTGTTGCGGAAGAAAAAGAATTTCTTACTATAAATGAGGAACAGAACACAAATGAAATAGTTGCGGAAATTAAAATTGAAGAGGTTATATCTGAAATTCCGGAAGAAAAAATAGAAACTCCTGTAATTAAGGAAGAACCATTTTTCGAAATAAAAAAAGAAACCCGTGAACCGTTTATTGAACCTGTAATTAATAAACAGGAAATAAAACCGGTAGAACAAAAACCGGAACCTAAATCTTTTATCACTAACGAAGATAAAATGGGTTTGGTAAATAATCAGAGCAACGACAGGATCAATCGCCTCAAAAGCATGAGCATGAAATTAGGCAATAATAATTTGGAAGAATTAGAAAAAGTTCCTGCCTATTTACGCCGCAATGTCGAACTGGAAGAAACTCCCGATGCAAGAGAGATCAACGTTTCCAAATACAATATCGTAGACGGCGAAAATGGCCCGGAATTAAAAAAGAATAATTCTTTTTTGCATGATAATGTTGACTAAATAATGTTTTACAATACTATTAAAAAAGAGTTGGTTTAATTACTGACTCTTTTTTTGTGCCTCACAGAATTTAAAAAGGGAACACAGATAACGCTGATTTGGCTGATTTAAAAGGATTTCCAACCTTAGAGTTTCCCCACAGTAACGCCACTTAGGGTGTGACGTCGGAGCTCGGTATCATTGCTGTATCTTGTGGGGACACAAATGGAAATTACTAAATTTTATTATAAGATTATTAATCGGAAGAAAAACGGGCCTCATCAGGTTCGAAGCTCCACACCTGACGTGTCCCCACAGAGTTACGCGCAGCGAACTCTGTGGATGCGAAGTCTAAGTTTACATGTTACGTATTCGCAAAATTTTCTTCAATCCAAGAAATAAAGTATTTATTTGTCATGTTTAATTCCTCCTCCGAATCCACAGTTCCCTTCGGGTAACTCTGAGGGGACACAGTTGGGTGGAGAGAATTAATTCTATATATTACAATCCAAGAAACCTCTCAATCTCCACGGCAGCCACCATGCTCTTCTCCTCCAACACAAAATGCCCCACATCTTCATAACGCACTACCACATTATTAATAAATTTCTCTTCAAAACCAATTAAATATTTCTCCGTTATAAACTGATCCTTCATCCCCCAAATTAATAAAGTGGGTTTTGAAGAAATGTTACCCAATTTATTCCAAATACTTTCAAACCAATCCTGATCCTTTAAAAGCGATTTTGCAAAGGCGACCGTTCCATTTCTTTCTGACGGTTTAGAAAATGGTCTTAAAAATTGCTGGTGAATTTCCTTAGTTAACCGCGACCTTTCACCATAGGCTGCAGGTAAAATATATTTGGGAGAAAAATTGAATTGTTTATATAAAAATGGCAACAGCGGACTACCTAAAATTGCTTTCATTTTTTTAAACTCCGGTTCTGCACTTATGCTTTTACACCAGGTATTTAAAATGATAAGTTTATTTATTTTTTCTGGATGTTCCACTGCATAATTCAATCCGATCGGTCCGCCGAAATCGTGCACTAATAAGTTAAAATTTGTGATCTGTAAATGGTCTATAAATTTACCGAGTGTTGCAGAGTGGTTTTGTGCGCTGTAATCATATGCGGATGGTTTATCACTGAGTCCAAAACCGATATGATCTGCAGCAATACACCGAAAATTTTTCGATAAAATTTTTATGGCATTTCGAAATTCAAAACTCCATGAAGGAGTGCCATGCACAAATAAAAGTATTTCTCCAATCCCTTCATCAATATAATGCATTTTCGCTCCATTCACTTCAAAGTATTTATGTGCGAAGGGATATTCTTTAGTATCTATCCAATCAATATTCATATGGTATATTTTTGTATAAGATGTTTTTTAATTTTTTTGAGAGGAAATTCCTCCTCGTTCATCAGGTAATGATTAACTAAACCATCAATGGTTGCGAAAAATATTTTTGCCTCCACTGCAGGACTGGGATATTTCATTTTTTTGAAATTTTGAGTAAGTGTTGTTAGAATAAGCTGTAAACTCGTATGATAAGTTTCCTCCAGAAATTGTTTTACCGTATTCTGCATGCGTATGGAGTGAAACAATTTCCAATACTCTTTGTTCTCCTCCACCAGATCAAAAGTTGAATCAATATGTTTTGAAATAGCTTTTTTGGGATCCTTTTCATTTGTGTAAGCTTCCATCGACAACCTGATAACTTCAAATCCCCGATTGAGAATTTCAATCAGAAGATCGTCTTTCGACGAATAGAAATTATACATCAAACCCTGCGCAACATCTGCCTTTTTGGCGATCATTGCGATGGAAGTTTTGTCGTAACCATTGGCTGCAAACAGCTGCAGGGCAACATCTGCGATATGTTCTTTTTGGTTCGTTTTCATAATGAATGAACGTTCATTCACAAAGGTAAAACGCAAATTGCAATCGTCCAAATTGTGGCAAAACATGAGACTCAGGAAACAGGATACAAGATTGGACTTAGGACATAGGAAATAGGACATAGGACTGATGCAGGACAAGGGAAAATGGACGCAGGACCGCTACTGAATTAAAATATAAACCTTAATTTCTGATAGATAAATTTGAGTGAATTGGAAAAAATTTGAGTTTTACATATCGTAATTTTATTTTTTTTTAACTTTTTGGAGGCAAAAAAAATATTCAATAGAAATTGAAAATTTTATTCCATCGAAAATTACTTCGTGTAACCTTCGTGACTTTGTGTCTTAGTGGCAAAAAGATATTATTTAGAAACTAAAATATCATTCCACAGAAAACTACTTACCGCATTCTTCCCGCAATTACCCTCTTACCGGCCATCAACATCTATTTTTTTTTCGGTATATATTCGAAATGCATTAAAAGCAGCCTTCGAGATAAAACTTTCCTAACTTTTTGCTTTTCCAATCATCCCCAAGTGCGTATTATGAAAATTATCCGAAAATTTTAAACCATAACCAAAAACTCTATCCATACTGCTATGCGCAAATAACAATAACCCGACGAACTGCAATTCTGGATATGTGAGATAAATTCCGAGGAGATAAAATAATATCCCAGTTAATTTATGGTGAAATAAATTATAAGTGAAAGCTCCTGTTTTTGTATTAATTAAATATCCTAACATACTGATATCCGGTACTAATAAAAGTGCCCAAAACACCCATCCCTTAAAATCAAGTTGCCAATAAAACAAAAACACCGCTAATAAGAACATAGCAGCCTCTTCCAATTTGATCAGATTTTTCATGTTAAATATTTTTTGCGTTCATCGCTTTAATAAAATCAGTAATGATATAAGCAATCAGTTTTCCTGTTTTATTATCAACCTGTTTATGTGCGAGCACGGGCGCACCCTCGGCAATATGAAGATAAGCAGCATTCAGATTTTCCGCACAAAACCAAACATATTTTCTTACATCTACAGGTAACATTCCGCTTGGTGTTCTTGCACTTACGGGGACGTTCTGAATAGAATCCAGATCTATTTCAATTCCAACGGCATTTTCATCTCCCCCAAAAAAATCGAAACAACAACGCAGCGCATCGTAATAATTAATTGATTCCCTTACAAAAATATTATCATAAGATTCATACGCTAATCTGTTGGGATATTGCCGAAACATTTCCATCGCGAAACTGATATTATAGGATTCGTGTAATCCGAAAACCACATATTTATCTAAATAATTTTCTTCAAAGGCAAAAAGAAATCCATTGCCACTATGCCTTCCGTTCATGGGACGCATATCGCTGTGTGGATCACAATTTATCACATTAATTGGTTTGGAATTATTTGCAATACTTACACCTTTAATAATTGGATATGCATTGTTGTGTCCCCCGCCAATAACTATTGGAATTTTACCTGCGGAGATAATATTTTTAATAATATTTGCAACTCTTTCATCCACTTGCTCAACTAATTTTCTGGCTTTAATAATATCAGCTTCTAACTTGTAATTTAAGGTGGATGCCATTTCCATCAGATCATCAAAATATACATGCCCCAGAATTAATATTTCATCTCCCGATAAAAATTGATTGCTTTGCATATTAATAAGAAAATCCAAACTTGGTTTCCAAGCAGCATAAGCTCCGCCGCGACCATAATTTGCACGCACTCCGATATCCTCAGGTAATCCTAAAACAATAAATTTTGAAGAAGAATTTTTTAATTCCGTTTTCCAATTTTCCTGATCCGAAATTGTGTTAACAAGATCACCAATTTTTGTTTCACCCTGCCGATGCCGAACACGTGAATTAATTTCAGTAGCACTATATATTATTAATTGATCTTGCATATGGGAATTTAATTATATTGGTAATGATGCAGTGTCACTATCATATGGAAATTATTCTCCGCCATCCACAACGTTCCCTCGATCCTCGCGTAACACTGTAGGGACACTTTTTGAATATCAGCGTTTCCTCATTTCTCGGGTACCACAGCAGGGACACTTTTTGTTCACCGCCGCCCCCCCCCCCCCCCCCCCCCCACCACCAACCCAAAAAAAAAAAAAAAATAACAACAAAAAAAAAAACCCCCCCCCCACACAAAAAATCATCGGGTTATCGTTATTCCGGCTGTTCATTGGTACATCATCCCATTGGTACATTGGTACATCATCCCATTGGTACATCACAAATGAATCACCTCCCCATACGCCGCCGCCGCCGCTTCCATCATCGCCTCACTCATAGTAGGATGCGGATGTATGGATTTAATTATTTCGTGTCCCGTTGTTTCTAATTTTCTTGCAACAACTACTTCCGCAATTAATTCGGTAACATTTGCACCTATCATATGCGCACCTAAAAATTCACCGTATTTAGCATCAAAAATTACTTTTACAAATCCTTCGGGAGCACCTGCAGCTTTTGCTTTGCCACTTGCGGTGAATGGAAATTTTCCAACTTTAATTTCATATCCTCCTGCAATTGCAGCAGCCTCTGTTAATCCCACACTTGCAATTTCCGGTGAACAATAAGTACAACCCGGAATATTATTATAATCAATTCCCTCTGGTTTTAATCCCGCAATTGCTTCCACACAAGTGATCCCTTCAGCACTTGCAACATGCGCCAATGCAGGTCCGGGAGTTACATCACCAATTGCATAATATCCATCCACATTTGTTTTATAATATTTATCAACAGTAATTTTTCCTTTTTCTGTTTTTATTCCCGTTTCTTCCAGACCGATATTTTCAATATTTGCAACAACACCTGCAGCACTTAAAACGATATCGCATTCGATAATTTCTTCGCCCTTTGTAGTTTTCACTTTTACTTTACAACCTTCACCGGAAGTATCCACTGCTTCCACACTTGCTTCGGTCATAATTTTAATTCCTTGTTTTTTGAAATTACGAGCGAGTTCTTTTGAAATTTCTTCATCTTCCACAGGAACAACACGACTCATAAATTCAACGATGGTAACTTCTGTTCCGATTGAATTATAAAAATATGCAAATTCAACTCCAATTGCACCCGCGCCAACCACAACCATTTTTTTAGGTTGATTTGGTAAATTCATTGCCTCGCGATAACCGATCACCTTTTTGCCATCTTGTTTCATGGTTCCTAATTCTTTTGATCTTGCTCCGGTTGCAATAATTATATGTTTTGCAGTATGAATCGTTTTAACTCCGGCAGCATCAGTAACCTCAATATTTTTTCCGGGTTTTAATTTTCCGGTTCCCTGAATTACCTCGATTTTATTTTTTTTCATCAAAAAAGTAACTCCTTTGCTCATACCATCAGCAACATCGCGACTGCGTTTTATTATTGCAGGAAAATCCGCTTTAGGTTCCGCAGCAACTATTCCGTAGGCCGACGCATGTTTCATATAATCGAAAACATTGGCACTTTTTAGCAATGCTTTGGTAGGAATACAGCCCCAGTTAAGGCAAATTCCGCCCAATTCTGCCTTTTCCACAATTGCCACCTTCATTCCCAATTGAGAAGCCCTGATCGCAGCCACATAGCCACCCGGACCGCTTCCCATTATTATTACGTCGTAGTTCATTTTTTTGATTTTTTTGCAAAGATAGTAAAAGGGGGTGAGTGGGGAGTGGTGAATGGTGAGAGGGGGTGAGTAGGGTGGGAAATGGTGAGTGGGCGGGAATGAGCAAAGTTGATAGATTAATTTCATGTTAGAGCTGAATGGATCAATCTAACTTAAATCGGACCTGCCTGACGCGGTCAGCAGGCAGACTCACGATTCACAAAAAATGAGTAATGAGTTATGAGTAATGAGTTTGCTTCCAGCCAGGTTTATGGATTGTTTTCCTAGTGGTAATAATCGGTTCACTTTAGTGATTGCTGGATTCACGATTCACGGTTCATGATTCACGGCCTGCATTAAAAGATATTTCCGTATATTTATTACAAAATCACCTCCATATGAAAATAAGATTACTCTTTATCATTATTATGCTTTCATTGGTCACGATAAAAGCCCAGGTTCCGGAATTCGCGCCCATTGGAGCAAAATGGTGGTATGGCCAGATAGAAATGTTTCCACCTTATAATATTGCATATTGGCGATTTGAAGTAATAAAGGATACTGTAATTAATGATTTGACTCTCAGAAAAATAAATAAAACATTTGTAACACAGGTAGGTGAATCTACCTCGCCATTTTATTTATATTCGGATAGTGGAGAAATTTTCATTTATAGACCTGATTTAGATATTTTATATCCATATTTTAATTTTAATGCCAGTTTAGGGGATACGATTCAGACTTCTAATGGATATAATGGCATTGCGACAAATATTGTTGATTCCATTGTATATATTGAAATTGAAGGCGAAATGCTTAAACGATATTACCTCTCCGAAGTAGGAGACGAAAATTATTATTTTGCGGTTGATGGTTATTGTAATTGTTTTACTGAAAGATTAGGAAGTGATGGTTATTTTTTCGCTACATTCGGTGCCGTGGATCCGCCTACCGGTGGCCCGCGAAGATGTTATGAGGATGATGTTTTAGGATTATACGGTGCAGATGATCTGGAGGATTGTGAGTATATCTCCACAGGAATACAGGAAGTTATATCTTCAAATTTATCAGTATACCCTAATCCAGCAGAGGATAAATTATTTGTTTCATACAATGTAAATTCTAAACCTCAACTAAAATTAATTAATCTGGCTGGGGCAGAAATAAATATATCTGAAATAACAATTAATGAGAATATTTTGGAATGTGATATTAGCAATATTCCCGCAGGTATGTATTTTATTTCCATTATTTCCGAAAACGGAATCTATACAACAGATGTTATTATTAAACCCTGATGTAATTCCTCCGTATTAAACACTGCCAACGCTATAAACAACTCAAAAACACCTTGGTGAATAGTGAATAGTCAGTAGTGAGTTTACCCAACCCAGAACTTAGAACACAGAACCCAGAACTCAGAACACAGAACCCAGAACTCAGAACGTTTTAACCAATCCTCCCCACCGTCTCACTCCACTCCAAATACAATCTATCCGCCTCATCCAATTCCTTTTCTGGTGAGAAAATTGTTGATTCGGATTTAATTTTTTTGAGATCTTCGATTGTAAATAATTTTGCACCTATTCCGGCTAACATTGCAGCACCTTTTACTGTAGATTCTAAATATTCGGGTCTGATGACGGGAATTTGTAATTGATCACTTTGAAATTGCATCATCCAATTATTTGCGGATGCACCTCCATCCACTTTTAATTCTTTTAATGTAATTCCGGAATCTTTTTTCATGGCTTCAAATACATCGCGAACCTGATAACATATTCCTTCCAATGCAGCGCGTACGATATGATTTTTATTTGTTCCTCTGCTTAAACCTGTTATGCTTCCCTTTGCATACATGTCCCAGTGTGGTGCACCAAGACCGGTGAATGCAGGAACAAAATATACACCGCCATTATCTGGTAAGGATGCCGCCATTTCTTCTGTTTCATCGCTGCTTTTAATTATTTGAAGATTATCTCTCAACCACTGAATCACTGCTCCGGCAATAAATACACTGCCTTCCAATGCATATTCAATTTTACCATTTATTCCCCAGGCGATGGTGCTTAATAGTTTTGATTCCGATAATTGAAATTCAGCTCCTGTGTTCATCAACATAAAACATCCTGTTCCATAAGTATTTTTTGCTGAGCCTTTTTCAAAACAACATTGGCCGAATAATGCTGCCTGCTGATCGCCTGCAACACCATGTATCGGAATTTCTTTTCCATTTATATTCGCAAATCCAAAATCGTCTATAGAATTTTTTACGATAGGTAATATTTGTGCAGGAATATTTAATAAATTCAATAAAATTTCATCCCACTGAATTTTTTTAATATCAAATAACATGGTTCTTGATGCATTACTTACATCAGTTGCAAACATTTTTCCTTGGGTGAGTTTCCAAATTAACCAGGTATCAATGGTGCCACATAATAAATTCCCTTTTTCGGCTTTTGCTCTTGCACCTTCAACATTATCCAATATCCAATTGATCTTTGTTCCGGAAAAATATGCATCTATAAGCAATCCGGTAGTTTTGCGAATATATTCCTCGTGACCATTTTGAATAAGTGTTTCACACAAGGCTGCAGTTCTTCGATCCTGCCAAACGATGGCATTATAAATGGGTTCACCGGTTTTTTTATCCCATACAACTGTCGTTTCGCGTTGGTTTGTTATTCCAATGGAAACAATATCCTCCACATTAATTCCGGAATTTTTAATTACTGCATTAATAGTAAATAATTGGGTCTCCCATATTTCATTGGCATTGTGTTCCACCCATCCTACCTTGGGGAATATTTGTGTTAATTCTTTTTGCTCCTTTGTTATCTCCTTTAAATTCTCATCAAAAAGAATTGTTCTTGAGGAAGTGGTTCCCTGATCAATTGCCAGAATATATTTCATCACAATTAATTTTTTAATTTAACCTGCATAAGTACTGGCTGATGATCGGAGAATTCAAAATTGGTATTGATCGTTTTTATTTTTTGCAATTCTATATTTGGTGAGAGGAGATAAAAATCTATCACTGTTTTAAAAGTTTTATCATTTAAAGGTGCTTCTAAATGCCTGTTGGTAGGAACATCCGGGTCATACGCCCAGAGCCAGTTTTCAGGAGTGTAATCAAAACTCATGGAAGGAGGCATAAATCCATCATAACCACCGATAGGTGTAAAAAAATCATTTTTAAAACTGGGGGGACATTGGTTCCAATCGCCACCGGCAATTACGTAATTTCCTTTTTTATATTCTTCTTCCACATATTTTTTCAGATAATTCATTTCGGCATTTTTAATTTCACCGCTCTCATCATATGCAGAATTATGGGTATTGATTATAATTAACTCTTTATTATTTGCCATCGGATAACGCTGCGCTAAAAAACAACGGTCAAGAAAAAATATTCTTGTGGGCCAGGGGAATTTTCCGGGATACTGATAACGTTGCGATTCTGATGGTTGATATCGCGAAAATGTTGCAACCCCTCCGGTTACTTTTCCCATTGGATTGGTATAAGGAACCGGAACAAAATTTACATCGTAATTTAATCCAAAACTTGCGGAGTGATCAGTTAGTGTATGAAATACACTATCGTATTGATTAACTCCAAAACTCCGTGCTGAATTAACATCAATTTCCTGTATCAGAAAAAAATCAACAGTATCGTTTGATCTTAATATATTTAATTGGCCCTGAAAATCCTTATCCCAAATTTCTTTAGGTGCTCTCACCATTCTTCCGCCATCGTAAAAAAAGTCAGCTTCTTTCCCCAGCCCTCCATAACCAATATTCCAGATCATGAGATTTATTACGGAATCTATAGAATTTGATGCCAGGGCATTGCCCTCCGTTTTTACCTTTTCACTTGTTTCGGGATCTGGTTTATATTCGGTAATTGTTCCGTAAAGAATTACACCGATAAGATAAAGTGCAACTATTAGCACAAGTAACAGAATGATGCGGAAGGATTTTTTTATATATTTCATAAATTCTGGTATTTAACGCTGTGGTTGGTGGCCGTGGTTGGGGGTTTTCACCAACCACAACTACTTTTGTTATTCCCAATTCAATCCCGAAGGTAAAAGTTTTACCTTATATTTATGCCAACATTATATAAAGTATTTATGAATCATTCTACATACGATTGGAAGAATAAAAAAGGTCAACATATTTTCGCTCAGCGTTGGTTACCGGATGGTAAACCGATTGCTGTTATATGTCACGTGCACGGACAAAGCGATCACAGCAGCAGATTTGAACATGTGGCTGGTTTTTTTGTGGATCATGATATTGCTTTTATTGCGATCGACCTTATCGGTCATGGGAAAAGTGCAGGCGCACGCGGACATGTTCTTTCCTTTAGTGAATATACCGAGTCGGTTGACATGTTATTGGATGAAGCGGAGAAATTATTTCCTGATGTTCCAGTGTTTGTTTATGGGCATAGTATGGGTGGAAATATTGTTTTACATCATGCATTTGTAACAACACGAAACATAAAAGGATATATTGTTACATCACCCTGGATAAAACTTGCCTTCGAACCTCCTGCATGGAAAGTGGCTTTGGGAAAAACGGTTAAATCCATTTTTCCCGCTTTATTGCAACCAACAGGTTTGGATGCATCCTTAATTTCGCACGATGAAGAAGTTGTTGAAAAATATAAGAATGATAAATTGGTGCATGGTAAAATTTCCGCCTCAGGATTTTTTGAAATATTAATGCATGGATATGCAATTTTAGATCACAAAGACGAATTAAAATATCCCGTTTTATTGATGCACGGAACCGGTGATAAAGTTACTTCCTGTGATGCAAGCAGAACATTTGCTAATCAACATCAGAAAAATATGACCTTTATCGAAATGGATGGTTTGTATCATGAAATGCATAACGAACCCCAGCAATTAACTGTATTTAATGAAATGTTAAATTGGATAAAAAATACAATAAATAAATAATTTATGACAGCTAAACCAAACGCTCTTCAATCTATGTCAGTAATTTACGCATCCCTTATAATGGGTGTGGTATTATTTGGGGTGATGACCATCTTTGTGTTAGGGAAACCTGCGCAACCTCAGGATGAAATGGATATTTTGGGTTATACTGCAATTATTTTAGCAATTGTAGTACCAATAGGTGGAATTTATTTATACAATAAATTAATTGCAGAGGTAAAAGAGGCTGATGTAAAAACAAAATTAAACAAATGGCGCGCCGCAACTTTAATACGTGCAGCAACAATTGAAGGGCCTTGTTTATTTTGTGTGGTAAATATTATGTTGAGTGGTGCCGATATATTTCTATATTTGTATGTGGCACTTTTGGTATTGATGATATTCAATTTCCCAACAAAAAACCGGGTGCTAAATGAACTTCAGATTACAGAGGAGGATTTGAGTATTAAATAACAGATCTATCCCCTCGTTCTATTCAAGCCCATTGCTTTCACCATCCAATTTGGCAATGCCTGTTCAGGATCTCTTTTTTGCAGATTCAAATACCATCCGAATTTTTTTAGAATTGGAACTTTATGCGTTTCTACAAATTCTATTAATGCCCCGTCAGGATCTTCTATGTACGAAAAATGTCCCGCTGCTTCTCCCATATCAAAATGATCGCCGCTATCAACAGTAAACGGATAACCTTTTGAAGTACATAATTCCTTCATTTCTTTCATGCCCTGAATATCAAAACACAAATGAATAAAACCAAGATCACCCCAAAAACGATTTTCAAATATTTTTTTTACGGGACGATCATATACTTTTATTAATTCAATTTCACCGTTTCCTAAAAGTTTACTGAATGGTCCGCGTCGGGATGTTGATTGTGCCAATAAAACTCTTCTCGATTTAATTTGTCCTCCAGGTAAAACAGAGGTATCATTAAATATCTCTTCCTTATCATAAACAACCTTATCAAATCCGAGAATTTCACCATAAAATCGTTTTGATCTTTCCATATCTGTAACACCAACTACAGCTCCATAACTTCCACCGGTGGTAAATTCCGTTTTGCCAAACCAATCATCCGCTTTTACAATTTCAAATACATTTCCATAAAGATCTTTTAAATAAAAATGTGGATCTCCTTTAGGATCGTTGGTTACTTCTCCTAAAATTTTTACACCCTGACGTTGCAACGTTTTATAAGTAGCCTGTACATCCCGACTTTTTATTTTACATGCAAATATTCCAAGATCGCCATATTGAATTTCAAATGTAGCTGCAACCGGAGTTCTGGAAGTATATTGCCAAATCTCAAAACCACCACCTCCATTCATATTAATTGCAAGAATCGCATGGCGTTTATGTGGCTGTCCACCCGTATAGGGCAACATCAAGTTCGCCTCTGCGGCCTCCTCAAATATCTTCACATCCATCCCAAATTTTTCTCTATACCATCTCCATGCCTCTTGTACGAATGGATTGCCGATTCCTATTTGTTGTATTCCACTTATTATTGGTTTCATGATTACATTTTCAGTTTGTTAATTTATTTTATCGTGAATCGTGAGTCGTGAATCCGGGTCGGAGCATACTCATAACTCATTACTCATAACTCATTCATGCCTAGTAACAGTTCTAATTCGAAGCAAAATCATGATGCGGACATACTCACCACTCACTACTCACCATTCACTATTTCGTTGCTACTTTCGATATCATTTTATAATATAGTCCCGGCAAAAACCTCCTAATATGCGCCATCCAGATTTCTTTTCCGCCAATCAGAACTTCTTTTTTATTATTTTTTATTGCTTTTATTATTTTTCTTGCACATACATCCACAGGCATCCCTTTTGCTTGTCCGGGATCTAATATAGCCTGATTTTTTCCGTCGCCTTTTACCGCGTTATAAGAAATATTTGTATGCACAAATCCCGGCATTATTATGTGTATTTGAACGGGTGATCCTTTGATGGTATTTTCTGCGCGCATAGCATCAAAATACCCTATCAATGCGTGTTTACTTGCGCAATATGTGGACCGATTAGGGACACCGATTTTTCCTGTGATACTGCTTAACAAAATTATTTTGCCGTAACCGTTTTTTTCCATTTGTGGAATTACAGCTTTGCTTAAAATTACGGAACTATTAAAATTAATATCCATAATTCGCTGTTCCACATCCGCTTCGGTTTCCATTGCAGTGGATCGCTGACTTATTCCGCCGCTATTTATAAGCATGTCTATCCTCCCAAAAAGTGCAATAGCCTTTTCCGCAATTCCATTAAGTGAATTCAAATCAGAAAGATCAATTGGTAAAACTTCAATATTACTGCTGTAGGGAAGGCATTCCGTTTTTACCCTTTCGAGTTCCTCTTTTCTTCGTGAGGATAGGATCAAAGTAGCTTTATCACGGGCAAATTGTTTTGCAAGTTCTTCCCCAATACCCGAAGAGGCGCCTGTTATCCAGATCACTTTTCCAGTTGCGAAGGTCTTATTTGCAGCACTCATGCCGCAAAGATACTTATTGCCCCTTAGGATGTTTAATCATGCTGTGGTAAGTATTGCGAATGCGCTGCGGACTATAGGCTCCCGACATAAACATATACATGGCGACTGCATTGGCGAAGTTCACCTTTGCCCAACTGTTGTGTTCATATTTTCTTGCAGAAACTACCGCATATTCCGGGATCACTTTGAAGGAATATATTTTCATCAACCGTTTAACAAAATCATAATCCTCCATGATGATAAATTTTTCACTAAATCCATTTAAAGCAAAAAATATTTCTTTTTTTACAAAAAGTGTCTGATCACCGCCGCGGCATATTAATCCCCCGAAACGATTAAAAAAAGCATTTACTTTTAATAAATATTTATCTGAATCAAATTTATAACGGAAACAACCGGCATCATAATTTTGATGAACGGCTTCAATTATTGAATCAAAACAGGTTTTGGGAGGAATACAATCAGCATGTACAAAATATAAAATTTCTCCCCTGGCATGTTTAGCAGCAAAGTTCATTTGATTGGAACGACCTTTTTTTGGGGAATGCAGAATTATTGTATTGAATTGGGACGCTATTTTTATAGTATTATCCTCACTTCCACCATCACAAACAATACATTCTAAAATTTTATCGGAATTTATTGATGCAAACCACAACAAAATTTTTGAAATATATTTTTCCTCATTAAGGGTAGGAATAATTATACTGATTTTCATCTTATAAACTTTTGATCATGATAAAATCATCTTGAACATCGTCTCCTAAAGTAAAGGTAGTTGTTCCTGAAATTATAAAACCTAAATGTTTGTATATGGCAATTGCCTTTTCATTCTTTTGCCAAACACCTAACCACAAATAATTACAGGAACTTTCTAACGCAAAATTTTCTGTAATGTTCATCAGTTTTTTCCCCACTTTATATTGCTGATATTCTTTAATAACATAATACCGGGAAATTTCGCAACCACTTCCTTCTGCCATATACGTTGAATTTATGACCTCCAGTTTTATGTAACCTATCATTTTTTCTCCCTTGAAAGCGATAAAAATGGTAATATTTTTAGTTTTGAGTTCTGCCCCGATCACCTCCGGAGAAAAATGAGTGTTTATATACAATTGCATGTTCTCACTTGTATTTTCCTGTTGGTAGGTGTCGTAAAAGGTTTCTGCACATAAACTGCATAGGCCACTTAGGTCATCCGGACTAGCTTTTCTGATTTTTATTTCCTCTGTATATACATGCTCCATCACCCAATTTTAACACTTTGGCATCAATTTTTCGGCATTGGTCGAAAAATTATGTTAAAATTTATAGGGCGCC